>JAUNVJ010000036.1:3963-5561 GCA_030537695.1 Tissierellia bacterium | reverse complement strand
TATATTTATGTCTTAGACGGAAAGGGAGAATACGAAGTCAACGGCAAAAAACATATTTTAACTAAAGGTATGGGGATTTACTTTCCCTTAAATGCCACTCATAGTACACTTAACCTATTGGATAAAGAATTGGTGGACATTTGCATTTCTGTTCCACAAAAATATTATTTTCAATCTGGAAATCAGGATACTTTCTCCGATTTAAATCGTGCAGTATTAGCTCTAAAAGAAGAAATTTCGATGGATTATTTAAACTTTCCTCTGGCGGTTTTTGATGAGAGGGGAAACCTGATCTATGGAAATTACCTTTATCATGAAAAGATGGACGATGAACCTTATATCATTCATTTTCGAAAAGATCCGGCAGTAAAAGAGGTGGAAAGAGTTGAAGAAAAGGATGTCGTATTTTATTCTTTGAGAATCGGGAATGATTCTTTCCATGGAGAAGTTCGAGTGGGATATTTTGAAAAAAGAAGAAATCACGAAATTGATCAAATTTTTAAAGGATCTATTGATAGCATGAAAGAAATACTGAACGATATTGTCAAATCCATTGAATCTTATTTTTCTTACAGTAAATTAAACCGTGAACTGTCTCTTTTAACTGGGGAAGTTTCCTTACAAGAGGAAGAGTTGAAGAAAGCTCGAAAAGATATTTTGGAGAAAAAAGAAAATCTTTTGAATAGTAAGGTTAGCAGTATCTTTTTGATCAATGCATTAAATGTTTTGGCGTATGAGGCTTCTAAAGTGGATTCAAACCTCTATAAGATGGTGGTACATCTTTCTCGTTTGGTTTCCAATATTTCAAATAAAGATCGGGAAATGGAAACTGTTGGAATGCAAGTGGATTTTGTACGGGAGTATATCCACTTTCAGCAAAAAAGATATGTCCGTGATTTTAGTTACCAAATAAAAGTGGATCCCCTTTTATATCACTGTTCTTTACCTGGAAATATTTTAGCTCCATTAGTGGAAAACTCCTTTGAACACGGGTTTTCAGGTTATCGTGGCAACAAAATTTTAGAAATTCGCATCCAACGGAAGGGAAGAGATATGGTAATAGAGATATTAAATAATGGGAATCTCCTAGATCTCAACTCTTTGAAACGATTAAATGACCATTTGAAAGAGGATCACTATTCTACCGTTTCTTTAATTTATTATAAATTAAAGAAACACTATGAGAATTTTAAATACTCTTATCGAATGGAATCTAATTATTTAAACGCTCAATTGGTAATAGGTGATTATTTTGCATAAAATACTAATAATAGACGACGATTTATTGACAAAAAAAATCATCGACAATATCATTACATTTCAAGGTCTTCCCTTGGAAACCAGAGCCGGAGATTTGTCCTATTTAAAAAGGAAAGGTCGCGACTATTCACTAGTCTTTTTATCATTGGATATTGGAGGATTAAATATCTTCCAATGGATTGAAGATCATCCTCATAAAAATTATATTCTCATTACTCAATATGATTATTTCAAATATGCACAATGGGCCTTGCGATTAGGCGTTGTGGATATTTTATTAAAACCTTTGGACCCTTTGGAATTTATCCAAGCCGTAGAACGGGTTTTTCATATTTTTA
>JAUNVJ010000036.1:0-3953 GCA_030537695.1 Tissierellia bacterium | reverse complement strand
CACTATAATGAAAAGATTCTGTTGCAAGAAATGGCAAAACGATATTTTATGCAAAGCTCCAATTTTGCCCGATTGTTTAAACAAAAGACGGGCCGAACTTTCAATGAATATTTATGGGAACTTCGGTTGAAAAAAGCAACGAAGTTGATAGGTGAAGGGAAAGATCCAATACTAGAAATCATTTCCAAAGTTTGTACAGAAGAACCGGCGGTTTTCTATCGTCAATTTAAATTACGCTACCATATGACCCCAATGGAGTATAAAAAATATTTAGATAACAATTATAAAAGAAGAGATAATTTTTAATAAAGCATAAGTTCTCTTTCCAGATAGAATAGAGTCAAGTAGATCTGATTAATGAAGAGGAGGAGAGCTATGTTAAATAAAACAAAACAGTCTGATCCAAAATTATATGAAATTATGGTGAAGGAATATGAGCGACAAGCTCGTAATATTGAGATGATTGCTTCGGAAAGTACGGTTCCTGTGGAGATCATGGAATTATCTGGATCTATTTTCACCAACAAAACTTTAGAAGGATATCCAGGGAAACGCTTTCAAGCAGGCTCTCATGTTGCGGATGAATTAGAGATTCTAGCCAATGAAAGAGGCAAGGAACTTTTCGGTTGCGATCATATCAATATCCAACCTTATTCCGGTTCCTCCGCCAATTATGCTGTCTATGCTGCAATATTGGAACCGGGGGATACAATACTTTCCATGAAATTGGACCAAGGAGGTCATTTATCCCATGGATCCAAGGCCAATTTTATGAGCGGATTTTATAATTTTGAACATTACTCCATCCATAAAGAGACGGAGCAAATTGATTACGAAGGTTTAGAAAAACAAGCCAGGGAATTAAAGCCGAAGCTGATTATTGCAGGAGGATCCGCTTACCCACGACTTATCGACTTTGAACGAATCGCGGAAATAGCCAAAGAAGTAGGAGCCTATTTTATGGTAGATATGGCTCATATCGCCGGCTTGGTAGCAGCCAAGGTCATTCCATCTCCGGTCCCTCATGCTGATTTTGTCACTTCTTCTACAACTAAGACCTTTGGAGGTCCTCGTGCCGGTTTTATCATGTGTAAGGAAAAATATGCAAAAATTTTAGATCGAGGTGTGTTCCCCGGTTCCCTGGGCTCAATGCACTTGACGACAATGGCGGCAAAATGTTGGTTATTCGAATACGCTGCAAGTAGTAAATTTAAAGAAATTATGGAACAAATTCCTAAAAATGCCAAGGTGCTGGCAGAGGAACTGGAACATTACGGTTTTCGTATCGTTTCGGGAGGAACGGATACTCATATTGTATTAGTGGATTTGCGTCCGAAAAATATTACAGGAAAGGATTTTGACCACGCTTTAGACAGTATCGGTATTACAGTCAACATGAATCAAATTCCCTTTGATCCTCAAGGGCCAATGGTGACCAGTGGTGTTCGTATCGGTTTAACTTCTACTACTCAAAGAGGATTGAGAGAAAAGGAAATCAAACAAATTGCAAGCATTATGAATCGAGTGGCAGAGAACATTGACAATACAGAAGAATTGGATAAACTACGGGAAGAAGCTACAGAATTGATTGGACAATTCCCCTTGTATTCAGAAGAAGATCGTCAAGAGATTTTATAAGGAGGAAATATGGCAAACTTATTATTTAAATTAAATGATATCGTGTGGAGTATGGGTTTGGTTCTCCTTGTGTTATTGACAGGTTTATATTACTCCATACGAATGAAATTTCCTCAAGTACGTCGATTTAAATCATTGGTTAGGGCTTCTTCTAAAGCCGATGTGGCACAAAAGGGCCTCAATCCGTTACAATCATTTATCTTTACTGCAGCAAGAACCGTTGGAGTGGGAAATATTGCCGGTATGGCAACAGGACTATATTTCGGTGGCCCGGGAGCTATCTTTTGGCTTTGGATTTTGGCCATTTTCGGTTCTCCCATTGCCATGATCGAAGGAATTATGGCTCAGACCTATAAATTGGAAGTTCATGGGGAGTATCGGGGTGGGCCGGCCTATTATATGGAAAAAGGTTTTAAAAATAAAAAAATCGGTCACAGCTTTGCCATGTTCTATGCTTGTGTCGGCGTAGTGGCTGTCACCTTTCTAATGCCGGGCGTTCAAACTTATAATATCGTTAAGGGACTGAATTTGGCCTTCGGATTTAATATGGCAGTGGCAGGATTTGTTTTTGCCGCATTTTTGGGACTGGTTATCATTGGGGGATTGAAACGAATCGGAAATGTGGCTCAACGAGTTTCTCCCTTTATGGCAATTGCTTATTTTATTATGTCTCTCGTTGTTATCGCTTTTAATATTGATAAATTCCCGGGGACCATTTCTCTCATTGTTCGTTCCGCCTTCGGAAAAGATGCGGTGATGGGGGCCATTATGGGTCAAGCGGTAGTATGGGGAATTAAAAGGGGAGTTTTTGCCAATGAAGTAGGGGTCGGTTCTTCGGCGATTACTTCGGCTTCGGCGGAAGTGGGTCATCCAGTAACTCAAGGCTTTATCGGTGCTTTGTCAGTATTTATGGGAACATTCTTTATCTGTACCACATCAGCGGTTATGATCTTAATCACCAATTCCTACAATGTGGTGGATAAAGGGGGAAATATTATTGTGGAACATCTCCCCGGTGTAGAATATGGAAATGCCTATGTAATTGCAGCGATTAATTCCGTATTACCAGGATTCGGAGAAGCTTTTATCGCCATCTCCGTTCTATGTTTTTCTTCCGTCGCTCTACTAGCTTACTATATCTATGCAGAAAGTGACTTGATCTTTTTAGTCGGTGACAAAAAGAAACCGATTTTAATTTTAAAAATTGCTTTTGTCATTTCCATTTTCTTCGGATCTCTGGCATCGGTGGATACCGTATGGACCATGGGGGATATGGCTCATGGTATGATGGCGTGGATTAATGTCTTTACATTAATCTTAATCGGAAATCAAGCAGTAAAGATCTTCCAGGATTATGAGGAGCAGGAAAAACGGGGAGAAGTGCCCATCTTTGAACCGGAAAAACTGGATCTGGGAGATGTCAGTGATGTGTGGAAAAAATAATCAAAATAAAAAGAACTTCTTCGGAAGTTCTTTTCTTTGCTTATCGATGAGTTTTTACAAATATTGGGATACAATTCACATCTTTATATTTAAAATAATAATGAATTGAATTTCGATAAGATAGCGTATATTTTTAATTCTTGGAAGATCAAAGCATGTATTTTTTCTAAAAATTTGGATAAAATAGGGTGGAACCCATGCTCAACCTTAAGCTATGGCAGTAGATCTAAGCTTAGGTGGTTTTTTATCAATCGGTATGAATATGGAATAGGGATAAAATGGAAAGCTAAAAGTACCAAAAGTGGATTTTTTAATAGGAGAAAGTTCTTATAAAAGATGGGCATACTATTTTTTTCCAAATCTCTTGTGTATAGATAAGGAGCAACAGATTTGCCAACCAAAAGCTGTCGCACAGGGAAATCAAATAAAAGCTCGTATTCCTCAGTTCTTTTACGAAGAGAAAGAGGATAAAAAGGATACAAAGGAGGATGCTTCTGATTTTGGCAGTGGAAGATTTTGTAGTATAGTCCAAATCTTTCATGTTCATAATCCAGAGTTTGATTCCCATAAAAAAGAGACTAAAAAAGAACTCTATAATAATATTCAAAGGCATTCCATTATAATTTTCGTAAAAACAAAACTAAATTATTTTATAAAACCAATAGATCAAAATGAAGAGGGATGTCACCGTGGAATAGGTTATTGCTTGAAAAGTTTATGTCTATCGATGTGGGCTTTCATATGTCACCTCACTATGATACTTGGAATGGTAACTTTCTAGTGCTAAGTGTAGCGTAAATTGGGAATAAAACAAAATAACATAATAATTTATTATAGTGCTGTGATATAATTTTACCAGGAGGTGCTTATGA
>JAUNVJ010000035.1 GCA_030537695.1 Tissierellia bacterium | reverse complement strand
CATTGCATCGGTGATATTTGGCCTTGATAAGGGGCTTTATACCATTTGTTCCATGGTCGTCGGTTATCGATTATTGGATCGACTTGAACTGAAACTCGGTGAAATGAAACAAGCCGTCATTATTACATCGAAACCTGATGAAGTATCCAACGCAATTTTAAATAAAATCCATCGTGGAGTAACGATTCTCCATGGCGAAGGAGCCTTTACGAAACAAAGACAGGAGATTTTATTTTGTGTATTAAATACGAGACAAATTCCACGGTTAAAACAATTAATATCTGTCATCGATGATAAAGCCTTCATGACTTTAGTGGAAGCTCATGAAGTCAAAGGTAAGGGGTTTGAACAAGTAAAGATCTAATAGAAAGAGAGTGTTATTTTGAAAATACTGGAACAGAGAATATTAGAAGACGGCGTATTATTGCCCGGAAATATTTTAAAAGTCGATTCTTTTATCAATCATATGGTCGATCCCATTCTTTTCATGGAATTAGCCCGAGAATTTAAAAATATATTTGCAGATAAAGAGATTGATAAAATTGTTACCATGGAAGTATCGGGGATCGCACCGGCATTTGCCTGTGGGGCTGTATTTGAAAAGCCGGTACTTTTTGCGAAGAAGACGGTATCAAAAACGTTGGGAGACGATGTGTACAAAACACAAGTCCATTCGTTCACAAAGAAAACGACCTATGATGTCATGATTAGTAAAGAGCTACTAAAAGAAGGAGAAAAAGTACTTATAATCGATGACTTTTTAGCGAAAGGGAAGGCGCTGCGAGGTTTAATTGAACTATGTGAACAAGCGAAAGTCGATATTCAAGGAATCGGCGTATTTATTGAAAAAAGCTTTCAAGGTGGGGGAGATCGTATTAAAGAGATGGGCTATGATGTTCACTCCCTCGCAAAAATAAGAGAATTTAAAAATGGAGAAATTATTTTTGATTAATTATGCCCTCGGCTTAGCCGAGGGATTTTCATTCTTACAATAAAGTAACAATCTCTTTGTAGTATTTCAATATAAAAGCAAATGAGATATAATAAAGATGAAATTTCAATAGGAAAGGACATAAAAATGAAATTTATACTGGATTTGCTGGATTCATTTTTCTCGATTCAAGTGAGCTCCAATTTAAATATATATGATATCGTATCGATGATTCTGAAATACTTATTCGTGATAATTATTTATTATTTCATTTTCAATATTATAAAAATGATTTATCTCGATATTCGTGGAACAAGCAATATGAATTATGTGACCAATACGTATTTGAAACTCATCAATCGTAAAGAAAAATTGGCTTTTAAAGTGCAAGAACATTATTTCATCGGTGATAAAACTTTGATCGGACGAGATGATAAGTGTGATATTGTATTAAAGGATCGTTTCGTATCAAAGCGCCATGCACGAATTATAAAAGATCAAGGGATTTACTTCATCGAAGATCTTCATTCTGCCAATGGTACTTTCTTGAATGGGGAGCAAATTTTCGAAGTCATCGAATTGAAAGATAAAGATTTAATAGATATTGGACAAATTGAATTTCTATTTGTCAATGGCGATGGAGAGGATTCCTAATGGAAAAATTAACCATCAAAGAACGAATTATGAATATTAAGCCGATGAATGTCGGGCGAAATTTCAGAAGCCCTCGGACCCTTTTGATTCTATATCAGGTGTTCGCATTTCTATTGGCTATCTATACGAAGGAAGAAGTTTCTTCGAAGGATTTCACATTATTCATCGCTGCCATTTTTGTAATACTGGCGGTGAATTTAATATTACCGAGGATTACAAAAGGAGATCCCTATTTATTTTTAACAGTATCTATGATGTTCTCCATAGGAGTCGTGATGATTTATCGTCTAAATCCTATTTCAGGAGCCAATCAGATTATCTGGTTCTTTATTGGCATCGGCATCATATTTTTCGTGTTTTTTGCCATGAAAATTTTTCCATTTTGGCACGAATTAACCGTCTTCTATTTTGTAATTATGATGATTTTCTTTATAATTACATTGATTTTTGGTTTTGGTGAAGGCGCCACGAACTGGGTGAGTTTTTTTGGACGTACGATTCAATTATCAGAATTAAATAAAGTAATTTTTGTCTTTTACTTAGCATCTTTTCATTTAAACAAAGGATTTTTAGGGAAATATGAAAAATATCGACCCTTTATTTTAATGGGCTCAGTGTATCTTTTCATTGCCATGTTTTTCTTGCAAAAGGAATTGGGGACAGCACTGATCTTCTTTGGATCGTATCTCCTTTATTTATTTGTTTCCGGTAGTGATAAAAAATTTATAATATTAAATTTGTTATTGTCTACCTTTGGAGCGATTCTCGCCTATCTACTCTTCAATCATATCCGAATTCGCTTCACGATTTGGATTGATCCATGGAGTCACATCAACGACAAAGGCTATCAAATTACCCAAGCTCTCTTTGCCATTAGTTCAGGAGGCTTTTTTGGAACAGGGATTGGTTTGGGAATGCCAGAATTAATCCCTGTTGTGACTAGTGATTTTATCTTCGCAGCAATTTGCGAAGAAATGGGCGTGTTTACGGGAATGGGTCTGATCATGCTCTTTTTAATCCTTGTTTATCGTGGATTTAAAATTACTTTGGAACAGCAAGATGTGTTTTACAAGTATTTAGCCTTTGGTATTTCCATGATGTTTGCGATTCAAGCCATCGTCATATTTGGAGGAGTGTTGAAGTTAATTCCTCTAACAGGGATTACCATTCCCTTTGTATCCTATGGGGGATCGTCGATGGTATCATCATGTATTGCTTTAGGGGTATTGCAATTTTGTTCTTCCGAATACAGTAGAAAGGCGGAGCAAGATGGAAAAAACAAATAAGAGAATCATCCTCGTTTTATCTATGTTCCTTGTGCTATTTGTGATTCTCGTCTTATATATGACTTATTTTCAATCGGCAAAAGCGAAAGAAATCGCCGATAATGAGTACAATAAGAGATTATGGGTGGACGAAAACAGCATTCGCCGAGGAACAATTTATGATCGAGACGGTAATGAAGTTGTAGTCACAAAAAAAGATGAAGAAGGAAATAATTACCGTTCTTTCCCAATGGGCCAATCTTATTCCAATATTACAGGCTATCATTCCAAAATCTATGGAACAGCAGGATTGGAAAAATCCTATGGGAAAGTACTATTAAATATTAATGAGAAAACACCATTATCGGAGTTAAAAGATTTAGTTTCTACATCGGATATGGGGAATTCTCTCATATTAACGGTTCAATCGAGACTTCAACAAAAAGCCTATGATCTATTGGAGGGCAAAAAGGGTTCTGTCGTACTTTTAAATCCGAAAACAGGAGAAATTTACGCCATGAGCTCACGGCCAACTTTTAATCCTAATTCTGTCACATCGGATTGGGAAGCCTTAGTCAATAGTGAAAATTCACCACTTATTAACAGAGCAACTCAGGGACAATATACACCGGGATCGGTATTTAAATTAGTCACTTCTACGGCGATCTTAAAACATAAATCCGATTTAGATACGACGGTTCAAGATGATGAAGGAAAAATTACCATTGACGGCTACACTCTTTCAAATTATAAAGGGGAAGCCTATGGTGAAACAGATTTGAAAAAAGCCTTGGTCAATTCTTCCAATGTGTATTTTGCAAAATTGGGGACAGATCTTGGAAAAGCCGTGTTGTCTGAAGTCGCTGATAAATACTATATTGGACGATCTTTTGATTTCGATTTACCCTTGGGGAAATCTGTCAATGGATTTGAAGAAGCAAAAGACAAAGCGGCGTTGGCAACAACTTGTTTTGGACAAGGCTCGACCCTGGTCTCGCCTCTCAATATGGCGATGGTCATGGGGGCAATTGCCAATGATGGGAATCTCATGCAACCATATCTCATCTCACAAATCATCGATCCATCGGGAGATGTGAAGCAAACGACACAGCCACAAGTCATGGAAGAGATTTTAGAACCGGCTCTTGCCCATGAGTTGATGGAAGATTTAAAAGCGACAGCAGACTCCTATCAGCGAATTAATATCAGAGGAATTGAAGTCGTGGGGAAATCGGGAACTGCAGAAATCAAAGATAAAGAATCAACCCACTCCTGGTTTGTAGCAGCAGCACCATATGATGATCCAAAATTTGCAGTTGCAGTCATTCTTGAAGATGATAATTCCTCTGGATCCGTAACGGCAGCACCGATTGCCAATGAAATATTAGAATACGCCATTAATCAATTAGGCTTAGAATAAGATCTTTCTCAAGGAAGGTCTTATTTTATTGGGAGAATTTAAGATATAGGATATAATAGAATTAACAAGGGAGGCGATATCAGTGAAAGTACTAATTTGTTGTAAAGAAAAAAATAGCTCTTGTGATTTATTAAATCATAAGGTGAAACAAGCCTTTCAAGAAGAAGAGATCACAATTGATGAACTCGATCTTGTTTCTGTCGAGGAAGGTACGATTTGCGGAAATCAATACGATATAGTTTTCGTTGATGAGGACGAAACTGTAAAATTTGACGAAGGCATGGGCATCGATCTTGTCGGTGTAAAACCACCGTATTCTATAACAGAACTACGAAAAGCTCTAGCAGAACGTTATTAAATGAACTGTGTTATAATGGACAATGGAAGAAAAAAATTAAAGAGGTGTGTTCAATGAATGAGATCAAACAAGAAGCGATCAATACCGTCCGATTGCTATCAGTGGATATGATTGAGAAAGCAAATTCTGGCCATCCCGGTTTACCTTTGGGAGCAGCGCCAATGGCTTTCACATTATTCCACGATATCATGAAACATAATCCAAAAAATAGTGATTGGTTCGATCGCGATCGCTTTATTTTATCGGCAGGTCATGGTTCCGCCATGCTATATTCTCTGCTTCATCTATTTGAATATGGTATTAGTATGGAGGATATTAAAAATTTCCGTCAATTGGGAAGTAAGACAGCAGGACATCCAGAATATGGTCATGCAAAAGGTATCGAAGCTACGACGGGGCCATTGGGTCAAGGAATGGCCATGGCAGTCGGAATGGCGATTGCGGAAGCTAATTTAGCGGCTCGTTTTAATAAAGATGATTTGGAAATTGTAGATCATTATACCTACGCCCTTGTTGGCGATGGAGACATGCAAGAAGGAATTACCAATGAGGCAGCATCTTTAGCGGGAGCTTTAGCTCTTGAAAAATTAATCGTGCTCTACGATTCTAATAATATTACCATTGAGGGAAATACTGAAAATAGTTTCAGTGAAGATGTGAGAAAGAGATTTGAGGCATTACACTGGGACACTTTCTTTGTCGAAGATGGCAATGATATTGAAGCCATTCGTGACGCCATTGCAGAAGCGAAAAAGACAGATCGCCCTGCTTTTATTGAGATTAAAACAAAAATTGGTTATGGTTCAGTGAAAGAAGGCAGTGCCGACAGTCACGGGGCACCTCTTGGAAAAGAAAACATACCGGCATTAAAAGAAAACTTACAATGGAAATACGAAGAAGATTTCATGGTTCCAGAAGAAGTTTATCAACATA
>JAUNVJ010000034.1 GCA_030537695.1 Tissierellia bacterium | reverse complement strand
ACAAAGAAGAAAATCTTTCATAATATTGGTATTATTCGTTAATTTTTCATATAAACTCATTAAAGCTTCTTGGTTTTTGACAATTTCTTCTAGTAGCGAGGTGATAACTGCTCCCATTGCTGCGCCTCGATAATACCCCCTGGTAGGGATCCATGAATCGACGAGATGGAATACCATCAATACGATGACGACGAGATATATTAAAGACAAGATTGGTGCCGATACTTCAACGATCGCGTCAACACCTGTTATAGCAAAGGCTCCCGATACGACTGCAATTAATATGGCGAATATCGAGTAAGATACTTTGCCCTTTGTTAGAGATGAGAAGTATTCTGCCGCCGTTGCTGTAAGTCCTACTGCTGTTGTAATACACGCAAGGGAGATGGCAATGGCTAATGTGTACTTCCCAACCGATCCATACAAGCGATCGGTTATTAAGGTTAATAATTCGACTCTTGAAATTTCGTCAGAAACGACTGATGTGGCACTGGCACCAATGAATACTAGGCCTAAGTACATGATACTCAGGAAAAAACCTGCGACAATACCTGTCCATGTAGCCATTGAAACTATTTGATTTTTTCCGCGATAGCCTCTCGATTGTATAAATCCTACCACGATAGATGTGAAGATGACCGATGCCAAAGCATCCATGGTCTGATAACCTTCTTCAAATCCCAATTGAAATACATGGTCCAATCCTTGATTTTTAATGGTTCCTACGGGAGCAATCACTCCTTTTACAATGATGAATGCCATGATCAAAATCAGAAGTGGTGTTAGTATTTTCCCTAATCGGTCGACGATATTCGTTGGTGATAATGCAAAGAATAATATAATGGCAAAAAATACCACCGTCCCAATTACCGGATTCATAAAGGGCATCGTTGTTGCAAATCCAATTTCATAAGTTGTCGCAGCCGTTCGCGGAATGGCCAATCCTGGGCCTATCGCTAAGATGATAATAAATCCTAAAAGATGACCGAAAAAAGGTGAAATTTTATGTCCCAATGCATCAATTCTACCTCCTGCTTTAGATGTAACTATAACTCCCAACATCGTCAATCCGACACCTGTAACAATAAAGCCAATGCCACCCAATAACCATTTTTCTCCCGTTATTAATCCTAAACTGGGCGGAAAAATAAGATTGCCTGCTCCAAAAAACATCGAAAACAAAGCAAAACCTACAATCATAATATCTTTTAATTTTTTATTCATAATTCCCTCCTCTATTATTGATTGAATTTATATATGTAAATATATGTTATATTACCACATTATCGAGGAGAAGTAAATTCTGTATTTTCTTCGATTTTCGTTTAATTCATCTTTTTGAGGGTATGTAAATAAAGAGAAGATAAAGGAGGTCTCTATGAAACTTCAATTATATTATAAAGACACTTGCCCATACAGCCAAAAAGTTTTAAGGTTTTTAGATAAACATGAAATCGGTGAGGAGCAAGTAGAACGCAAAGATATTCTAGAAGATTTATCGATAGGCGATGAATTAGAAGAAAAAGGCGGGAAACGACAAGTTCCTTGTTTGTTCGTTGACGATGAACCCATGTATGAATCATCGGATATCATCGCATTTTTGAAAGAAAAATTACTGTAAAAAAAGCCGAGCAATGCTCGGCTTTTAATTATGCTAAAGCTTCTTTGTCTGCAATAATAAAAACAGATGGATGTACTTTTAAGAAAGATGCCGGAAACATGGGATCCAATTCTTCTGTGTGAATTAATTGATGAATGGCTTTTTGTTTTCCTTTTCCATTTGCTAATAAGACAATGTGATCAGCATTGAGGATATCGCCAATTCCCATGGAGATTGCCTTTTTCGGTACTTCCTCTGGAGAGTCGAAAAATCTAGAATTTGCTTCAATGGTATCATCCGTTAATTGCACAATTCTCGTTCCGATTGATAAAGTTTTATCCGGTTCGTTAAAGGCAATATGCCCATTATTTCCAATGCCAAGAATCTGCACATTTCTTCGACCGATCTCATCTAGTAATTGATTGTATTCCTCTACGGCTTTATCTAAATCATCTCCATCCGCTTTGGGGATATTATAGTTTTCTTCTTTGATATTGACATGGTCAAAAAGATGATCCTTCATATAGTAATGATAGGATTGTTCATTCTCAGGATCAATCCCTACATATTCATCGAGATTGACAGAGCAAATATCGGAAAAGTCCATTTCTCCTTTTTCATTGGCTTTAATCATTTCTTGGTACAATCCTTCTGGTGTTGAGCCTGTCGCCAAACCGAGTACAGGTTTCTCCACATCTTTTAATAATTCTTGAATTACTTCCAATGCTTTTTCAGACATTTCTTGATAGTTTTCACATTTAATGATTTTCATCGGACCACTCCATTCTTTTCACTTTGTTTTTATTATAAATGACATCACTTTTCAATACAAGGATTAATTTTTCATAGTTAAATTAATTCTTCCTCGCTCGCGATCAATACTCAAAACTCTCACATCGACGATGTCTGAGACTTCCACTACTTCAGATGGATGTTTGATGAATTTGTTGGATAAATGAGAAATATGGCATAGAGCGTCTTTCTCCAAACCGATATCAATAAATGCCCCAAAGTCGACGACATTTCGCACCGTTCCCTTTAATTCCATTCCTTCTTCTAGATCATCCATGCTTAGTACATCGGATTTCAATATGGGTTGTGGCATTTCTTCACGGGGATCACGTCCTGGTTTTTTCAATTCATTAATAATATCCTTTAATGTCGGAATTCCAATTTCGTGTTTCTTAGAGAACTCGTCCAATTGAATCTTATCGAGATCTTCCTCAAGTAGTAAAGAGGCGATTTCGTAGGATTCTGGATGGACTGCTGTTCGATCGAGGACATTTTCTCCTTCGGGAATTCTAAGGAATCCAGCACATTGTTCGAAAGATTTCGGGCCGATTCCTTTCACTTTTAGAATTTGCTTTCGATTGACAAAAGGGCCTTCTTCTTGACGATAGGATAATATGTTTTTTGCCGTAGTTTTTGTAATACCGGCGACATAGGATAATAGCGCCGTCGATGCCGTGTTAATATCGACGCCGACTCCATTGACGCAATCCTCCACAACATTTTCAAGGGATTCTCCTAATTTCTTCTGATTTACATCGTGTTGATATTGACCGACACCAATATGCTGTGGTTCAATTTTTACGAGCTCTGCCATCGGGTCTTGAATACGACGAGCGATGGATATGGCGCCACGAATTGTTACATCTAAATCTGGAAACTCTTCTCTTGCCAAGTCGGATGCTGAATAAATGGACGCGCCGGCTTCATTGACAATGGTGTAGTAGAGTTTTCGATCATCCATTTCTTTAATCAATTGGACCACGACTTTTTCCGTTTCACGAGATGCCGTTCCGTTTCCAATAGCGATTAAATCCACATCATATTTTTCAATTAACTTTTTCAATGTGGCAATCGAACCTTCTACATCATTTTTCGGTTCCGTCGGGAAGATTTGATCGTGATCTAGATAATCACCATAGGCAGAAATAACGGCGACTTTACAACCCGTACGAAAGCCGGGATCGAGTCCAATGATTCGGCTATCTCTTAGAGGCGGTTGCATGATATATGGTTTGAGATTTTGTTGGAATACCTCTATGGACTGATCATCGGCCCTTTCTTTTAATTCATTTCGAATTTCTGTTTCAATGGAAGGAAGGATGAGTCGCTTGTAGGAATCCTTGGCGGCCTTTTCGATATACTCCAGGGCTTCGTAGTTATTCTCCTTGCAAAATTTTCTCGTGATTTTAAAAATATTATAATCATCTTTTAATTGGAAGGATAGTTTTAAGACGTTTTCTTTCTCCCCACGGAATAGAGCGAGGATTTGGTAGGATTTTAAGTCTTTGACTTTTCCTGAAAAATCATAGTAGATTTTATAGACTCCATCGGGATCCTCTTCCTCTTTTCCCGTCGCAATTAAGTCGCCTTTCCACCCATCATTTCGAACGATGTTTCGAACATCGATATCTTCACTCATGATTTCAGCGATGATATCCATGGCGAGTTGAAAACTATCTGTCGTGCTATTGATATCATTTTCTGGATCGATTATTCGATTCGCTTCTTCTTCTAATTGCTCCATTGGCGCGAGGGCTAATAGTAATTGCGCTAAAGGTTCTGCTCCTTTTTCTTTCGCCATAGTAGCCCGCGTTCTTCTTTTCGGTCGATAAGGCAAGTATAAATCTTCGACTTCTTGTAATTTCGTCGCCTCTTCAATGGCTTTTTGAAATTCTTCTGTCCATTGTTCTTGTTCTTTTACAAGACGAATAACTTCTTCCTTCCGTTGTTGCAATGCACGTAGACGTTTTAATTCTCCATCAAGATTTCGTAATTCTTCATCGGTTAAATTCCCCGTAACTTCCTTTCGATATCTTGAAATAAAGGGAATCGTGTTGCCTTCATCGATTAATTCTACGGTCTTTTCTACTTGACTTGTTTTAATATTTAATTGTGATGCTAATTCTCTAATGATATCCATCTTCTACTCCTGTTTTAAATATTCATCGATAAAGGGGTCAATTCCCCCATCCATTACCTTGTCTGTGTCGCCAATTTCCATTGATGTGCGATGATCTTTCACCATCCGATAGGGATGAAAGACATATGAACGAATTTGAGAACCGAAGGCCGTTTCTGTGTATTTTCCTTGGATATCTTCGATTTTTTCCGCTCGTTCTTCTTCTTTAATTTGGATTAACTTCGCCATTAATGTGGCCATTGCCGTTTTCCGATTACTGATCTGAGATCGTTCTGCCTGACTTTGTACTGTAATTCCCGTTGGAATATGGGTAATTCGTACAGCAGAGTCGGTTTTATTCACATGTTGTCCTCCAGCTCCAGATGCTCGGTACGTATCAATCTTTAGATCTTTATCGTCAATTTCAATATTCTCGGTTTCGATCTTTGGAAAAACATCGACGGATGCAAACGATGTGTGTCGTTTATGATTGGAATCAAAAGGCGATATCCTTACGAGTCGGTGAACGCCTTTTTCTCCTTTCAAAAATCCATAGACATTTTCTCCTTGAATAAATAGAGTAACGGATTTGATCCCGCCTTCTGTGTCTTGATTATAATCGGTGATCTGGTATCTATAGCCTTTACTCTCAATCCAACGGGTATACATCCGAAGTAACATCTCCGCCCAATCTTGTGCTTCTAAACCACCTGCACCGGCATGGATTTGCAGAATGGCATCATTTTTATCATAAGGACCTTTTAATAAAGTCTCTATTTTAAATCGATGGATTCTTTTTTCCAGTTTCGGCAGACGTTTTGTGATTTCTTCCGTATAATCTTCATCTTCCATCTCGGTTAGTTCTTTCATTAAGAGAATCTCTTCTACTTGATCTTGTACTTCTTCGAAATATCGAACTTTTTCTTTTTTCTGATTTAGGACTTGGAAAATTTTTTGAGCTTTTTCCGAATCATCCCAAAAATCTGCTTCCAGTGTGGATTTTTCCAGTTCTTGTATCTCATCTTTCAGTCCTGAGATGTCAAAGAGACTCCTTTATTTCATTTAGATTTTTAACAAAAGACTCTATGGTCTCATTTAATACATAATCCATTTCATCACCTCATATCGCAAAAGAACCGGATAGGGTTCTATCCGGTTTTTTCTTATCGTCCACAACAATGTTT
>JAUNVJ010000009.1 GCA_030537695.1 Tissierellia bacterium | reverse complement strand
CCAAGGGATTAAGATCCTTTCAGAAAATAATATTACTATTGGTTCATAAATCATAATCTTTTAACGATTACATCTCTTTTTAGTGGCATAAAATCTTATAATTACCATATCCTTTTTCTTCCATTTCCTCATAGGGAATAAACTCCAATGCGGAACCGTTTATACAGTATCGAAGTCCACCTTTGTCTTGGGGACCGTCTTCAAACACATGACCTAAATGACCGCCCTTGGATCGAACTTCCACTCTTGACATTCCTAGTGATTGATCCTTTCGATATTGTAAAGTATCATTTAAAATCGGTTTTGAAAAGGAGGGCCAACCACAACCACTGTCAAATTTGTCTTGAGAAACAAAGAGGGGTTCCCCTGTTGCTTTATCCACATAAATGCCTCGTCGATATTCTTCGTTCAATTTTGAGGAATGGGGTAATTCTGTATCAGATTGGCGTAAAATTTTGTAGCTTTGTTCATCTAAAATTTTTTTTAAGTTTTCTTCATCCGGTAAGGGATATTCGTCATTAAAAAGGGGATCTTTGGCTCTACTTAAATCAATATGACAATATCCTCCAGGGTTTTTTTCCAAGTAATCTTGATGATATTCTTCGCCGGGAATGAAATTTTTTAATCTTTGCCGTTCCACCGCCAGTTTCCCGTGAATTCTTTCTTCATAGGTGAAAATTCGATCAATAATTTCTCGATCGGAATCGTCCGTATAGTAGACTCCCGTTCGATACTGTCTACCTCGATCATTCCCCTGCTGATTGACTGACAATGGATCAATGATGCGAAAATAATGTAATAGAATCTCTTCTAGAGAAATCACATTTTTATCATAGATTACCTCAACGGCTTCAGCATGATCTGTTCTTTTAATATCTTCATAACGGGTCTGAGACGTCTTCCCGTTGGCATAGCCTACCTCTGTGGTTAAAACACCGTTTAGTTCCTTAAAATAGCCTTCGACGCCCCAAAAACAACCACCGGCTAAATAGATGGTACTTTCATTTTTCTTTAAAGTCGATAATTTCTCCTTTTGTTTTTCTTCTTCATTTTTATGATTTTGCGAAAGTCCTTCTTTCACTTCCATTGATCCCAACTTTGTACAAGCTGTTAAAAAAATCATGAGAAGAAGGCCTAATAATAAAATTTTTTTCATCTTTATCTCTTCCTATTCTATGGTATTTTTCGATCATTTATAGTTTTTTACTTGCTATACTCTTAAATCCTTGTTCTTTTTCCATACATTTAGATCTTTTTATTATTACCCGAATTTTTTCATCTAAAGCTCATTATTGTTTTCTCTCAAAAAATAAAATATGATTATTGGTAAAACAAAATGTCTTTTTGGATTTAAAATGCCTTGGCTGTTTTTAATCCCCTAATCGACTTTCTTTTTAATAATTTCATTTATTTTTTTAAAAAAAAGAATCGTCTATGATTTAAAATAGTAATCACATGGAGGTGTTATAATGAGTGCAAAAACGGGGAAAATCAACTTTTTTGAAATGGTAATTGTCCTATTTTGTGTTTGGCTTCTTGCCGTTTCTGATCTTATCGTTCCTATTAAAAACATGTACGGTAATGCATTTTATATGCCGATTGCCAATAGCTCCATCGGACAAATATATTATATTACTTTGATGTTTTTCACCTTTCCCATCATTGCCTGGGGATTAAAAAAGATCTTGGAGCAAACCGCTTATCCTTGGTTGGCACCTTTTGTATTTTATTTTTCAACTACTGTTACTGTCAGCATCCATACAGCTTTTTATTATTATTATCATGTTTCTCGGCGTCTTGATGATTCGCCGATGATTAAAGAAATTTTAAAAGATTTTGATCGTTTAAAAGATGTTTTGGGAACCATGTACTTTATAGGTCTCATCCTACTGTCGCTTATTTTTTTCTTTGGAATCCTTCGTAAAAAAAGCATCTTTCCACCTTGGTTTTGTCTTTTAAATCCCTTAATGGGAATGATGTTTTATTATATCTTGGCTTTGATCTATCAACCGTTGGCGGATTTACTCTATCCCCTTCTAATACCGGGTACGATGCTTGCGATCATGGTCACTGTCTATTTACTATATATGTATCATATAGAACGAAAAAAATTGAGAATTGTAGGGATTCAAAAGAGGTGATTTGATGTTGATGTTTTTTATTCTCTCGGGAATTTTATCCACTTTACTATGGGTGATAGGAGATATTCTATTAGTTGGTTTTGATACGGATACCCATAAGTATGAATCCTTTCATCAGTGGATGGATGGGGATCCTCAAAGTTCTTACTATTTAAAAGGGAGTGAAAAGAGATTGCGATTGGGAGCTCTTATTGCCAGTTTATCCACTCCCTTGGTGGTTTTTCGATATTTTGCCCTATATCTTTTAGCTTCACCCTTCAAAATAGCAACATTTTTTTCGATACTCTTTTTTATTTCATCCACTCTTTATCCCTTGGCCCATGCTTCTTTTTATTATGTCGGCACAATTTCAAACTATGCCTTTAAAAAATTTCAACAAGGAGAAGGGGAAGAAGAATTAAAGAAAGTGATTCGAGGGTACAAAAAGATGCAAACTTATGCCTGGACTCCGGCCATCTTAATTTGTGCCATAGCCTGGTTGGGATATACGATCTTAATTTTTATGGGAAAGACCCTTCTCCCTTTCTGGATGGGAATCTTTTCACCTGTGCTGATCTATCCTCTCTTCGAACTTTTACGAAGGCTACCCTATCCAGGAAAACCTCTTTTCAATGGTGCAGGTTTCAATATAGCAGAGTTTTGTTTCTTTTTTCCTTTGCTTATATGGAAAATTTTCACATAATACAAAAACCCTATGGACTTATTTTTACAAGACCATAGGGTTCTTTTTATTCTATTTCTTCAATTAATTCCAAAATGATTCCATCAGGATCTTTAAAATATAAAGCCTTACTTTTGCCAAAGCCATCTTTTGTAAAATCAAAATACTGAGGAGGGGAAATAAATTCCACACCTTTTGCCAACATTTCTTTATAACTTTTATCAATATCATCCACTCTAAAACAAATTTCAGAAATAGATGTCTTATGCAAATCACAAGAGTCTTTACTTGCGTCATGGGATGTAAATTGTATGATTTCCAAAGGCGGAGCCATAACATGGTCACTCCCATTGAGATAAGCGACTCTGGCTACACAATCTTTTTTATTAAACAGAGCATCTGTTTCAGGACCTTCCATCACCATTTCTCCAATATATTTTAAACCGACAATATCTCGATAAAATTCAACGGATTTGTCAATATCAGAGACGGTTATTCCTACATGAATTATTTCTCGAATCATTGTTATACTCCCTTCTATTTTTATTTCAGTTATAAAAATAATATCTTCTATATTCACTTTATCATTTGATTATGGATTAATGATATCATATATCGCTACTGAATTTATAGTGCAATGAACTTTTTTAAGATAAAAAAATATGGATTACCTTTAATTCCAATTAAAAGTAATCCATCTACCATTTTATGGTGCCCAGAGCCGGAATCGAACCAGCGACACGAGGATTTTCAGTCCTCTGCTCTACCGACTGAGCTATCTGGGCGTAATGGTGGGCCTTCAGGGACTCGAACCCAAGACCTACCGGTTATGAGCCGGGCGCTCTAACCAACTGAGCTAAAGGCCCTCACCATTGGCGGAGAAAGAGGGATTTGAACCCTCGCGCCCCTAATGGGACCTACTCCCTTAGCAGGGGAGCCTCTTCAGCCTCTTGAGTATTTCTCCTAAAGTCTGAATTCGCAAACATTCCTTGTGACTACCTTTATTATTCTACATGAGAGATAACATAAAGTCAACCTCTATTTTGCAAATTCAAGATCAATTTACATCATTTTATTCTCTACAATCATTGGAATGCAAAGAAATAGATGCTGTCTTCTTATTATACTAAAAGATAATCTTTTGTTCAAATATCTTTTTTCTTATTTTAATTTTAATATAGTAGTTCAAATAAAGGAAGTAAAAAAACTGTGATTATCCCTGCCAAGGCCACAGATAGACCACTCATTCCGCCTTCCACTTCTCCCAATTCCAAAGCTCTCGACGTACCTACAGCATGGGAAGTTGTACCCATGGCGACACCTTTAGCAATGGGTGAATGAATTTTAAACATTTGAAGAACCGCAGGTCCAATCACTGCACCACTGATTCCTCGTATAATTACACTCAATGCTGCTATGCTTCCACTTCCCCCGTATTCTTCCGCTAAGGGCATGGCAATAGCTGTGGTAATTGATTGTGGCATCACAGAAATGGAAATAAATTCAGTTAAGCCAAAAAGTCGAGATAAAAAGAAAATACTCACAAGGGCTGTAAATGCACCTACAAGGGTACCTCCCAGGACAGGAAGAATATTTTCTCTTAATTTCTCCATATTGTGATACAAAGGGATTACCAAAGCCACAGTTGCAGGTCCGATAAAGAAGGTTATATATTGACCTCCTATTGCATAATGGGCATAAGGTATCTGAAATATCTTTAATAGAGCAATGGAAAGTAAAATACTGATTAATAATGGATTGACCAATGGATGAGGCATTTTCTTTTTAATTTTCATGCCGATCAGATAAGTACATAATGTGAGCATAATACCAAAATAAGGGCTCTGTGTCATTATTTATTCCTCCTTTGTAGCCATTGAACCGTTCTTCCCGTCACTACCAAAGTAATGACCATAGACAGTAAAATAACGGAGACAATTTTTACACTATGACTTTTTATATTGTCAAATTCCGTCATAATATTGACTCCTGCCGGAACGAAGAAAAAAGCCAAATACTCTAATAATCCCAAACCGGCTTTCTCCATCTCCTTCACCTGAACCCATTGAAGTCGTAAAAGAATAAAGAAAATAATCATTCCATAGACGGCTTCAGGAATTGGAAAGGGAATTTTGGATTGTAGCCAGACGCCCACCATCAGACAAAGACTGATGACAAAAAAACCTTTTAATGCTTTCATTTTAATCCTCTCTTTCTCTCGATGTCCTTTGTATTTCAGACAGAAATACCCTGTGATAAAAACTGGTTAAAAAATGATATCCCATGAACAAGGGATTCGAGGGATTTCAAAATGAGAACAACAGATACTAGGTATTGGCTCTACTTGTTCCTTATCCCTCAATAAACGAAATCTAAAGATCATGTATTTTAAATATCACTAAGACATATCTTAAAAAACTTTACAACCCATCTGTCAAAAAAGGGTAAATAACAATCTTTACTAAAGAGTAATGATAGGGATTGCCCATTGGGATGAATCAAACTTTGAGCCCTTCTTGAAAAGCCTTGAAGAACTTTTAAACCTTGAGATTTTGGTATTTCAAGAATCCCCAACTTTACCTTTTTTTAAATAGATATTGCAATCTTCCTTATTTTCTGGACAGATCCAAAAATTATCATATTGTCACAATAAAAATGATCTCCTTTGCTGTGGCAGTTTTTGTTTTGTCACAACATTAGAATTTATCCATGTCATCAAAGAATATTGACGAAGACCATGATAAAATATTACTTATATTCGGTCAAGTTTTATCTATGCCATTCAAAAGTGGCAATGGATCATCTTTGTAAAAAATGTAGACAAAAAAACTTCTTGAATTTCCATATGCTATAATCTAAACTCAAAAGATCTTTGGATAACACTGAAGGAGTATCCACAGAAAAAGTTCTTTCAAGGATATGGTAAAAATGTGCTATTTTAGGAATGTTCTTCCAATGTATTTGTCTCCTCTATAGTAAGGAATGTATCCTATATTAATGATCGATTCTACCTTTTTCAGGAAGATCCTTTTACCTCCCAGAAAATGGTTTTTAAAACGATAAGAAATTCTTGATGATAACCAACTTAGTTGACATGATATCTATAAGAAAAGTTGAAAAATTATAGGGTCCATTCCCATAGCTCTCTATAAAGGCCCTATTGAGGCTGGTTGCAATCCCTTTACCATTATGAAAATATCATGGTCATAATTTCTAATCTATGACAATTTCCTTCATCACAGCAAATCATAAAGATCTACATACTCCTCTTGATGCCCTCAATCGATTCTTCGTTTATTTTATACCTACCATCATATGAATTTTTAAGGAAAAGTGCAACCTTTTTTAAAATAAAAGAGTTACTCCTAGGAGTAACTCTTTTATTTTATTCTTTTTCCTGTTTCATCTTTTCTTTGGTTTGAACTTTTACTTTTTCCTTTTCTTTAACCGATGGTTCTTTTGCTTTCTGCTCTTTGGCTTTTAACGCTTCTTGTCTTTTCTTCGCCTGTTGCTCCTTAGCTCTTTGTTTCATCTTTTCAACACGCTCAGGATATTCGCAGAAAATAGCACCGGTTGGACATTTGGAAACACAAATTCCACAATTGATACATTTCTCATAATCAATTTTTGCCAAATTGTCATTGACATGGATGGCATCTTTGGGACAATTTTTTTCACATAATCTACAAGAAATACATCCGACGGAACAAGCAGAACGAACTGTTTTAGCATTGTCATTGGAATAACATTCCACCACCGTCTTTGCCTTATAGGGAACCAAGTCAATAATATTTTTCGGACAGATATTGATGCATTTCATACAAGCGACGCATTTTTCTTTATCTACTTTTGCAATACCGTCTACAATATGTATTGCATCAAATTCACAGACGGATACACAGGTTCCACCGCCTACACATCCATAATTACAAGCTTTTGATCCTTTTTGAAAATCGGAAATTAAACGACAATCCATTAAATCATTGTAATTGTATTTATCTTTTGCCTTTTCACAAGTTCCCTGACATAAGACGACAGCAACGTTGCGATCCACATTTTCCGCATTGACTCCCATGGCCTCCGCCACGGCTTCAGCTGTTTCGCTGCCTCCGATAACGCAAGCAGTAACACCGGCTGACCCGCCTACAATTGCCTCGGCTAATCCGTCACAGCCGGGAAATCCGCAAGCTCCACAGTTGGCACCGGGTAAAGCATTACGTACTTCAATCACCTTGGGATCTACTTCTACTGCAAATACTCTAGAAGCAATGGATAATACCACGCCAAAAATACCGCCGATCACACCTAATATTATAACAGGAAGTAAAATCGCATTTAAATCCATAGTCTACCTCCTACACTAATCCTTGGAAACCGGAAAATGCCAATGCCATCAATCCTGCACTGATCAGTGCAATTGGCACTCCTTGTAATGGTTTGGGTACATCGGAAAGGGCCAATCTTTCACGTAATGTGGCGATAAAGATCAAGGCCAATGTAAAACCGATGGAAGCACCTAAACCACTAAAAATCGTTTCGATTAAATTATAATCGTTTTGAACATTCAATACTGTAACTCCCAGTACCATACAGTTCGTGGTAATCAAGGGAAGAAACACACCCATAGCCGTATAAAGAGCCGGGGATGTCTTTTTAATAACCATTTCTACAAATTGCACTAAAGATGCAATAACCAAAATAAAAGCAATCGTCTGAAGATATCCCAAACCGAAGGGGTCTAGAATAAAGGTTTGAATACACCATGTGATAATGGATGCTAAAACCACAACGAAGGTTACTGCAACTCCCATCCCCATTGAAGTTTCCGTCTTGGAAGAAACACCTAAAAAGGGACAAATACCCAAAAATTGTGCAAACACATAGTTATTGACTAGAATGGTTGAAATTAATATGGTAATAATATTTTCAATCATTATTATTCTCCCTTCCTATTTAATAACATGCGAAATCCTGCAATTAAAAAACCCAATAGTATAAAAGCTCCGGCGGGAGCACCCATCAAGCCGATTCCCGGATAACTTTCCGGTAAAATTTGGAAATCCAAAATAGTACCGTATCCGAAAAATTCACGGAAAAGCCCCATGGCACAGACCGAGATCGTATAACCGATACCGGCACCGATTCCATCTACTAGAGAAGGAATAAGACGATTTTTATAGGCAAAACCTTCCGCTTCTCCAAGGATTGCACAGTTTACAACGATCAATGGTAAAAAGATTCCCAGTGCGCCGTAAATGGAGGGTACATAAGCATGTAAAATCATCTGTACTAAAGTAACAAATGAAGCGATAACAACGATAAAACATGGAATCCTAATTTTTTCAGGAATGACATGTCGTAAAAGTGAAACAACACCGTTACTCATAAATAAAACAAAAGTAACAGCAATCCCCATGGCTATGGAGTTGGTAACATTGTTGGTGATGGCCAAGACAGAACATAGGCCGATCAATTGGATAAATACGGGGTTGTTTTTCAAAATTCCATTGGTAAGTATCTTACGTAATTTCATATTGAACTCCCCCTATTCCATTGCCTTTAACATTTGAAAGGCCTCTACTGCTTCATTGGCTCCTACCAATACTGCTTCTGATGAAACCGTAGCACCACTAAGTAACATGATTTGATTATCAGCATCTGGATTCGTATTACATTCCAATTCTCCTGCAGCATTTTTATCTTCATAAGAGTTGTAGTAATCCGGTTCTTCAATTTTTGAACCGAAGCCCTTGGTCTCTTGATGAGAGATATTGCGGAAACCGGCAATCCGATCTCCTTCATTTAAGAAGCCAATAGCATTTTCCATTTGACCGCCAAAACCGTTAGAAAATACGTTAATGCCATATCCAATGGTCTTTCCTTCTTTTTGAGCAATAAAAACTTTCGCAATATTTGGATGAGCTTCCTTGACTTTGTCCAAAGTATCAGAATCCAATTCTTCAAAACTTTCCACTTCTTCTCCAAATATTTCTTCGTAGCTCTTTAATGTTTCTTTTAATTGTGTTTCAGCAATCACAGGGGCTGTAAAACTGTTTACCAAAGACAACAGACCAGCTGATATGGCACAAAATAAAAGTAAAATAAAGCCGAATTTAATTGATTCTTTCATTATTTCGCCTCCCCATATGCACTTGTCCTCGTCAATTTATCAATTAAAGGTGTAGCCACATTCATAAGGCAAATAGCATAAGATACACCTTCCGGTAAAGACGCTTTCGTACGTATGACCGCAGTTATAATCCCGCAGCCAATGGCAAAAATAATCTTACCTTTTTTATTAATGGGATTGGTGGCATAATCCGTCGCCATAAAACAAGCTCCTAATATTAAGCCTCCACCTAAAATTTCATAGGGTATTATATTGACGGGAACCCCTAAAATCACCAAAAAAATTGCCGTAACAGCTATATAGACCACAGGGATTTCAATGGTCACTACTTTTCGTACAACCAGGTATATAAAACCGATAAGTAGTAAAATTGCCGATGTTTCTCCTAATACACCACCGATATTTCCCAAGGCCATATCTTTTAAAGGCGGTAAGTTTTGAAAGTTGCCGGCAGCTATCATCTGAAGAGGAGTAGCTGTTGTGACAGCATCGGTAGCAGCGCTAGCCGTATATTCCAATGTCGAGCTCCAGTTTTTCATCTCTTCCGGTGTGACATAATAGGTCATATTTTGTGCCCAGGATGCCATCATGACAATACGGGCTGCCAATGCCGGATTCATAAAGTTAAATCCAATTCCACCAAAACATTCTTTAACTACAAGTATGGCAAAGATTCCACCTAATGCGACCATCCACCAGGGCATCGATGCCGGTACGTTAAATGCAATCAATATACCTGTCACCAATGAGGACAAGTCTCCAATACGTATCGGTCGATGCGTCAATTTTTGATATAAGTATTCCGTTCCTACACAGGTTACAATACTGACTGCCATCAGGATCGCCGCACGATAGCCGAAATAATAGATGGCACCAATCATCGCAGGAATTAAAGCGATTATAACGTCTCTCATGATCTTTGTGACAGAATCATTGGAACGTATGTGAGGAGCCATCGATACATAATACTCATGACCATTCATAGAGCGGGAATCTGTTTTTAATACATTCTTTTCCATTTTTATCCCTCCTATTTCTTGGCTTGTGCTCTAATTTCACGTTTGGCCAATTTAATGGAAGGAGTCAGTAGCCTTTTTGCCGGACAGACAAAAGAGCAGATCCCACATTCCATGCATTGATCCGCGTGAAGTTCCACACATATATCTACATGGCCTCGTAAAATCGCTTGATTGATATCCGTTGGATTAATATTGGCCGGACAGTGGTCCACACAACGAGAACAGCGAATACAAGGACTTTCATCCACATTTTGAACCTCTTGGTCGGTAAATACCAATATGCCGGAGGTTGTCTTTGTGATAGGACTTTTTAAATCGAAAACAGACTTTCCGGTCATCGGACCTCCACAGACAATTTCCACGAAATCATCTTTTAGTCCGCCGCAAAAGTCAATAATATCTCCCACGGGAGTTCCAATCTTGACAAGGATATTCTTGGGTTGAACAATTCCTGAACCGCTGACAGTAATCACCCGTTCATAGGAAGGTTTTCCTTCGATCATCGCTTCATAAAAAGCCAAAGTCGTGCCCACATTCGTCAGAAAACAACCAACATCATTGGTGACACCGTTTTGAGGGACGATTCGACCGATCACTGCTTCCGACAATCGTTTAGAATCTCCTTGAGGATATTTCGTTTGACATCCCACTACTTTTAAATGGCTCCATTCAGGATGTTGCTTAATCACTTCTTCCATTTTATCAATGGCGTCAGGTTTATTTTCCTCAATGGCCATATAAGAAACTTCCTTATTATAAAAATCGGAAAAGATTTCTAACCCTTTTAAAATTTCTTCCGTACGCTCCAACATAATACGATGGTCGCAGGTTAAAAAGGGTTCGCATTCCGCTCCGTTAATAATACATTCATCCAATACCGGATCTTCATTTTTTAATTTTGCATGAAGAGGAAAACCGGCTCCTCCCATTCCAACAAGGCCGTACTCTTTGACAAAGGGAATAATCTCATCAATGGAATGGTTTTTATAATCTTTAAAATTACGCAAACCTTCCATTTTTTCAGATTTTCCGTCACTTTCAATTATGACACAATCACAATATCTTCCATCTGCAGTGTACATTTTTTCTATGCCGGTTACTTTCCCGGACACACTGGAATGCACAGCTGCTGAAATGAATGCTTCAGAATTGCCTACTATCTGTCCAACTTTAACTTCGTCTCCCTTTGACACAACAGGGGTGCAAGGAGCACCAATATGTTGTGACATCGGTATGTATACAATTTTAGGATCAGGCATCCTATCAATTGGTAATTTCTCAGTTAAAGTTTTGTGTTCGTCCATATGAACTCCACCAACAGAAAAAGTAAGATTTCTTGAACTCATTAAAACTTCACCTCTTAACTAAATTATGAATAATACCAAATTTATTTTCATCTTGGTTACAATTATAACATTAAATTTTTAGAATGTGAATTGAATATAATGTAAAAACCCTATCGATTTTTATTACATTTTTCAAATCGTAAGATTTATTATTTCATATATCCTTGAAATTTCAAGACATTCCCCTTCTCTTCCAATGATAAAGTTTCGCTAAATTATTCACAAAAAGAAACTATGATTATGAATTATTTATAAAAAATAAGAGAACATGACTAAAGTCACGTTCTCTTTAAATACAATTATTTATTTCTTTCATAGGGTATTCCATCAGCTGAGGGTCCTTTTACTCCTTTGACAAATACGATTAATACAACGAGAGTAATGACATAGGGTATCATCGCCAATAAATTCGTGTCAATTTTGATCCCTTGAGCTCCTAAAAATACTGAAATTCCTTGAGCAAATCCGAATAAGAGACAAGCCCACATGGCTCCTTGAGGTCGCCAACCTCCAAAGATCATCGCAGCAAGGGCGATATAACCTTGACCGGATATCAATGTCTCACGGAAATTGGATACGACGGCAAGGGACATACTGGCTCCTCCCAGACCGGCTAAAAATCCGGAAGTCAATACGGCAATGTATTTGATTCGATACGCATCGACACCCAAGGTTTCCGCTGCCTTAGGATGTTCTCCCACTGCACGTATTCGAAGACCTAATTTCGTTTTATATAGAACAAACCACATCACCAATACAAGGAGAAAAGCTAAGTAAATAACCACATATTGTTTAAATATAATGTCGAATATTCGCATCCATGAATTGGCTTTTAATTGTTCCGTTGTAAATATTCCATTAAATAATTGAGGTAATTTATTGGTAAATGGAATGGATTTAGTCATTGCTGCTCCATCAAAGAAGAGCCGTGAGATATAAATGGCAAGTCCCGGTCCGATTAAATTAATGGCAATACCGGATACAACATGATCCGCGGCAAAATGAATTGTAGCTACAGCATGAAGTAAGGCCAAGGCCATTCCTCCTAGACCGCCACATAAAAAAGCCAACCAAGGATTTCCTGCATAATAACCGACGGTTGCTCCTACAATAGCTCCGATGGTCATCATCCCCTCCAAACCAATATTGATCACTCCACTATTTTCACTAATGACACCGCCAAGTGCCGTATAGATTAAAGGAGCAGAGTAAAGAAGGGTAATACTGATGATACTTGCAATATTTAAAGCGATATTATTCATGGTTTCCTCCTTTTTGTTTTTGGCTGCGGCGGACGATTCCGGAAATAATGTCTAATAGTTTTGGCATGGCAATAAATAAAATAATAATACCGATAACGATATTGACAATTTCAGAATAAGCCCCAATCGTCGTAAGTTTTCCTCCTCCATAAGTCAATCCCGCATAGAAAAAGGCAGCTGCAATACAGCCCAAAGGAGAGTTTCCGGCAATAAGTGAAACTGCTAGTCCGTCAAAACCGTATCCTTGTTGAGAAGCCATCATGGAAATATTTCCGGCTACTCCCAAAACGGTAATGGCTCCGGCCAAACCGGAAAGAAGACCTGCAATACTCATAGATGTAATTACATTCCTTGAAATATTAATTCCACCATACTCAGCGGCATCTGGGTTAAAGCCGACGGCTTTCAATTGATATCCCAAAGTTGTCTTTTTCAAAATATACCAAATAACGATGGCAGCTATAATCGCTATAATAATCCCCCAGTTTACCGGCGGATTTAAAATTTCCCGTAAAAATTTATTGTTTTTTAAAACAGCACGACCGGCTTCACTGGTCTTCCAGTTTCCTAAAAATCGAATGCTGGCCGTTTTTAGTATCTGATACGAGTTATCCGATTCAATGGATTTTATTTTTCGAAAACTCAATAGGTAATTGGAAAAATAAAAAGCAATCCAGTTCATCATAATGGATGAAATAACCTCATTGACTTTAAATTTCGCTTTAAATAGTCCTACCAATCCTCCCCATAGAGCACCGAGTAAAGCACCACATAACAATGCTACGATAGGATGAATGATTGGAGGTAGCGGTAAAAGTAGTCCTGCCAATAAAGCCCCTATGGATCCAACAATATACTGTCCTTCTGCTCCGATATTAAAAAGACCCGTTTGGAAAGCAAAGGCGACTGAAACTCCAGTCAACAATATTGGCACTGCTCGTACAATGGTCCACGAGATGTATTTGGGTTTTCCGAAAGCTCCCAGAAAAATAACTTTATAAGCTTGGATGGGACTGATCCCATTGAACAATAATACCACGGATCCCAATAAAATTCCTATAATAATAGCAATTAGAATATAAAATAATCTACTCTTATGCTTCATCAATTCCACCTCCGGCCATTAAAAGTCCAATCTCTCGCTCATCCGTATTTTTTCGTTGAAGCACTTTTGAAATCTTACCATCGTAAATAACGGCTATCCGATCGGATAGAGACAAGACTTCTTCCAATTCAAAGGAAATCAGTAAAACGGCTTTTCCTTTATCCCGTTGATCTACTAAGTATTGATGGATAAATTCAATGGCTCCTACGTCCAAGCCTCGAGTCGGTTGTGCTGCAATTAACACATCCGGATCATTGGTAATTTCCCGTGCTAATATAACCTTTTGTTGGTTTCCACCGGATAATTCGCCGGCTTTGTATTGAATATTGTCCGGTCGAACATCAAATTTTTTCACCAGTTTTTCCGCAAATTCATCGATCGCATGTTTCTGCAAGATTCCCTTTTCTGAAAAAGGTGTCTTATAGAAATTTTCAAGGATCATATTTTCTGCGATGGTAAAGTCTAAAACTAAGCCTCGTCGTTGTCGATCCTCAGGAATATTACTCATTCCCGCTTCTTGAATTTCTCGTGGCGTCAAGTTGGTAATATTCTTTTCTCCCAAGATGACTTTTCCACTTTCTATCGTTGCAAGGCCTGTAATCGCTTCCAAAAGTTCCGACTGTCCATTGCCGTCAATTCCAGCAATTCCTAAAATTTCTCCACGACATAATTTTAAGTTCAGACCGTCCACTTTTGCAACATTCCTAAAATCTCTTACTACCAGGTTATCGATTTCCAAAATAACTTCACCCGGTTCTTTATCTTCTTTCTGAACATTCAACAAAACGGAACGACCCACCATCATATCGGCAAGTTCCGCTTTTGTAACGTCTTTTACCGTTACGGTATCGATTTTTTCGCCACGGCGAATAATGGTACAGCGATCTGCCATTTCCTTGATCTCATGAAGTTTATGGGTAATTAAAATAATGGTTTTGCCTTGTTCCGTTAGGTTTTTCATAATCTTTCCGAAGTCATCAATTTCTTGGGGTGTCAATACGGCAGTCGGCTCATCAAAGATCAAAATATCTGCTCCTCGATACAATACTTTTAGGATTTCCACCCGCTGTTGCATTCCGACGGAAATATTTTCGATCTTTTCATCCAGATCAATGGACATCCCGTATTTTTTCGACAATTCTTGTATTTCTTTTCCTGCTTTTTCCGTATCTAAGACCATTCCTTTGGTCGGTTCCATACCTAGAATAATATTTTGTAATACGGTAAAAGGCTGAATCAGCATAAAATGTTGATGAACCATTCCAAGGCCCACCTTAATGGCGTCATTGGGATCTCTAAACTGAACTTTCTTACCTTCTATAAATATTTCACCTTCGGTTGGACTGTACATGCCATAAAGCATATTCATCAAGGTACTCTTCCCGGCTCCGTTTTCTCCAAGAAGAGCGTGTATTTCTCCATGTTTTACTTCCAAGTCAATGCTTTTATTCGCGGTAAAGTCACCAAATTTCTTGGTGATATTTTTCATTTTAACGGCTAATGTACCGTTGGACTTATCATTCACCAATTGCCCTCCTTCTCATTTCTTTCTGCCCTCTATTATATCAAATCCCCTGAAAAATGAACATGAATAAAAAAAGAACTTTAAGCAAAAGCCTAAAGTTCTTTTACATGCTTCTTAGTTTTGATATTCGTTATAGGTTTCTTGATTGTAAGGAACTTTGATTTCTCCGTTAATAATTTTTTCTTCAATTTCGGGAATCTTATCAAGAATTTCTTGAGCAACGTTTTTATCGGAAGTTGGTGCAATACCTACAGCTCCATCATCGGATAAGCCTAATTCAATGGTCTTTCCACCTTCAAAATTTCCTTCCAAAGTTGCCTTAACTAAATCATAAACTGCAACGTCCGCATTTTTCATGGCAGAGGTCAATACATTTTCAGGTGCTACTTCATATTGGTCTTTATCGACTCCGATAACCCATTTACCCTGTTCTTTTGCTGCTTCAATTACACCGTCACCTGCTCCACCGGCTGCATGAAATACCACGTCACATCCTTGTTGGTACATGGTTGTGGCAATGGATTTTCCTTTTTGTGCATCGGAAAAGTTTCCAACATATTGAACTTCTACTGCAATATCTTCGCCTTTTTCTTTTGCTGCATAGTCAACACCTGCACGGTATCCATAGTCAAATCCCCAAATAATATTACCTTCTTGTCCACCGACAAATCCAACTTTGTTGGTTTCTGTAGTCAATCCGGCAATATAACCTACTAAGAAAGAAGGTTCTTGAGCTCTAAACATAATTCCGACAATATTATCCGGAGCTTCCACTTCTTCTCCATCAGGATCTACCGTTACATCAACGTCAACGATTCCAAATTTTATATCAGGATTGTTTTCCGCAGTCGTTAAAATAGTCTCACCCATTTTAAATCCGGCACCTACGATTAAATCTTTTTCTTGATCTAAAAGAGTTTCCATATTGGGGCTGTAGTCGTTAGGATCATGGGATTCTACATAAGAATAGTCGACTCCCAATTCGTCTTTGGCTTTGTTAAGACCTTCATCTACTCCTTGGTTAAAGGATTGGTCATTGACTCCACCTTCATCAGTAACGAAACCTACTTTCAGTCCATCTTCACTTGTATCCGCTGAAGCATTGTTATTAGTCTTGGCATTGTTTCCTCCGCCACAAGCTACTAATGTCATTGCCATAACCAGCAAGATTGCAATTAGTGATTTTTTTGTTTTCATTTTCATCCTCCTATAATGATTATAAACCCATTATATATGATACAAAAAAATAATTCAATTATATTTGGTAACGATATCATAATTCTTCTCAATCTCTTTTTCGTGGATAGAAAGATTATCATCTGTCTTATTTTTTAAGATTTTCATGGAAATGGTATCCTCCCCTTCTCCATTTTATAATAAAATAAAAAAATGTGTCTGAAACCAGACACATTTTTCTTTTTAAAAAGCACGGGGTAGGATAAAAATAATCAAAGACAGGATCAAATAGATAAAAGTAAAGGCCAAGGACTGTTTGGCATCTTTTTTATCCAAGGGCTTATCCTCCGGTTTACTCATCATCTTCGCACCGATCGATGCAATAAATGCCATAAGGGGATAGATCAGTAAAACACCCGTGGATGAGGCTCCAAAGTCCAGGAATCGATAGAAACTGGGGATGATAATCAGCATTGGAATGAAATAGAAGAAAAATTTATTTTTCCCGAACCAGATCATGGCCAGCACAACGATTGTGGATAAAATAAATAACACGGTGCTGATCGTATTGACTGCCGTAATTCGAGTCACCAGTCGATCCTTGGCAATTTCCAATCGATTGACATAGTAACCAGATTTGCTAAAGGCTTCCTTGGAACTTTCTTTTTTCTTCGTACTCTCTTGCCAATCGTCTACGCGGGCATTGGTAAGGAATACCGAGGCTTGTTCCACGACACGATCATCGGAGTAGATCAATTCTTCAAAGGGATAGTATAAAGTAAATTTATAATTGCCATTTTCAGAACTCAATGGTAATTTAACCATGGAGTTCGCTTTAAAATCGGAGTTGTCCGACTTGTTATAAAAATCTCGCAGTTTTAATTTTTCTTGAAACAAAGTATTGTTAACTTTGTCAAAATCTCCCTTCAGTTTAACCCTGGAATAAATCGGTGCCACATCACTTTGAAAGAAAAGGGGACGCACCGGTGTACCTAAAATCCGAGCTACGGAATCCTCTCCCGTATATGTAAATTCTACATCTACATGGACCAATTCCTCTCCTCTGTCCTCTACAACACTTCTCTTTACTACCAGATTTTCAACATTAGCCGGATTTTGGAAAATAATTCCCGTAAATTGTCGGAAACTACCTGTATCGGGCCATAGAATTTCTTTGCTGAATAGAGAAGTCAATGTAAAGAGGAACAAGATTAAGACAAATATTGCAAAAAATATTACATTTTTTAATCTCTTACTCATTGTAAACCTCCATTGAATGAAAACATTCTCTTCATTAACTATATAATACCATAGCCCCATACTTTTATAAACAAGTTTTTACATTGCTAAACTAAAAGGTCGCATTGACTTCCGTCCAGACTCGGTCATATAATTTTAAATCTTTTCCTAAATCTACAAAAACTTCCAACGGAGGGAGGGAATCAAAATCAGGATAAGCTACTTTTGATTCTTGTATTTCTTTAGGTAGCATTTCTTTTACCCCTCGTACAGGAGAAGTATATCCAACGGAATATAGTGCATTTTTTGCTGCAATATCCGGTCGACACATAAAGTCGATAAATAGATGGGCCCCTTCTATATTTTTAGCACTTTTTGGAATTACCATGGAATCGTACCAGAGATTGGAGCCTTCTTTCGGCACTACATAGGAAAGATACTCATTCTCTTCCATCATCATAGCCGCATCTCCCGAATACATCAATGCCATATCCGCATCTTCCTGTAAGATAACGTCTCGACCATCATCGGTTAAATATGCATAAACTAGAGGTTTTTGTTGAATCAGGGATTCCTTGGCTTCTTCCAATTCTCTAGGATCTGTAGAGTTTAATGAGTAGCCTAGTCGCTTTAAGGCAATGCCAATGGAATCTCGTTGAGAATTATACATAATGATCTTATCCTTATATTTAGGATCCCATAGAGCGTTCCAAGAATCGATCTTTTCACCGATATTTTTATGATTGTACACGATTCCAACGGTTCCCCAAAAATAAGGAACTGAGTATTTGTTTTCCGGATCGAAGGAGGGATTTTTTAAAGCATCTTCAATTAAATTCCAGTGTTTTAATTTGGATAGATCTATTTCCTCCAACAAATCTTCCCGGATCAATCGCTCAATCATATAGTCTGAGGGAATGACTACATCATAGGAATCAGAAGACTGTGCCAATTTGATATAAAGATCTTCATTGGAAGCGTAAGTGCTGTAATTGACTTTTATTCCCGTTTCCTCTTCAAATTCTTTAAGAATTTCCGTATCGATATATTCCCCCCAGTTATAGACATTAATGGTATTGGCTGTATTTTTTTTGCCACAAGCGGTCAAAAGAAATAGCATCAGAAAAAGAATAAAAATTATCTGTTTTTTCATAAATACCTCCTAATAAGTCAATTCCGTCTTTTGTCGAACACTTCTTTTATTGATAATGACCAATAGGATCAAAACTGCCATAAGCATTATGGTGGATATGGCATTGATTGACGGATTAATCCCCTTTCGTGCCATGGAATAGATGGTGATGGATAGATTGGATACTCCCTGTCCCGTATTGAAAAAGGAAATGACAAAGTCGTCGATGGAAAGGGTAAAGGCCATTAATGCTCCGGTGACGATTCCCGGCTTGATTTGAGGGATCATCACTTGAGTTATGGCATAGGCAGGCGTTGCTCCCAAGTCCAAGGCCGCTTCCATCATATTGGGATCCATTTGATTGAGTTTTGGTAAAATGGACAAAATCACATAGGGAATACAAAAGACAATATGGGATAAAATCATGGTAGTATATCCCATGGGAACATGAAACAAACTGAAAAAACCCATTAAGGCTATGGCTGTTACAATATCAGGGTTTAAAACCGGCAAATAATTGATATTTAATAAAAAATTCTTTTTCTTACCCCTTAAATCATGAATTCCAATGGCTGCCAAAGTACCGATGACTGTCGAAATTGTTGTCGCCACAAGGGCTACAATCAAGGTGGTGTACAGAGATGTCAAAATTTGCGGATCATGGATCAAATTTTGATACCATTTAAAGGTAAAACCCGCCCAAGAGCCTCGAAGTTTCGAGTCATTAAAACTGAAGATGATTAAAACCCCAATCGGTGCGTATAAAAAAATAAAAATCAGAGCAAGATAAAGACGGTCGATCCATTTTTTCATTACAATACCATCCCCTTTCTTTTTCCACGGACTCCTTTTTTACGGAATAATTTAGGAATCAATAGGAGAATAAACATTAAGAGAATCAATATCATGGAAATAGCCGATCCAAAGGACCAGTTTCCTGTAAATGTAAATTGTTGTTCTATAAGATTTCCGATTAAGTAGAAATTATTTCCACCTAGCAGATTGGTTATGACGAAAGTGGAGATTGCCGGTATAAAAACCATGGTAATACCTGTATAGACGCCGGGCAGTGATAGAGGAAAAACCACTTTCGTAAAGACTTCTCGATCATTGGCACCTAAATCTTTAGCCGCTTGGATTAACATAGGGTCGATTTTTAATAACATCGTGTAGATCGGCAGAACCATAAAAGGTAAAAAGTTATAGACCATCCCGATCATAATAGCCCGTCGATTATACATTAAGCTAAAGGGGCCCCAACCGAAGATTTCAAAAAATTTGTTGATGAGTCCATTATTTCCCAATAAAGTCAACCAAGCATAGGTTCGGAGCAAAAAATTCATCCACATGGGAACGACGAAAAGTAAAATGGCATTGTTTCTTTTACGCTCTTCCATACGAGAAATAATATAGGCCACAGGATAACCGATAAGAATGCATAGTACTGTAGAAGCCAGGGCAAATAATAAAGATACCACCAGGATCTTAATATAGATCGGTTCAAAAAACTCCTGGTAATTTTCCAGTGTAAAAGAAAAGTCATATAATCCCATTTTTCCGTAGCCGTTGACGGAATAGACTAAAATCAGAACCAGTGGGAATACAATGAAAAGTAAAGCCCATAGTAGATAAATATAAGAAAATTTTTTCATGATCTCACCTTCATAACATGGATTAAATCCGGTGCAATATAAAGTTGTACATGGGAACCCACCGGTTTATTTACGGTAGACTGAACGATCCAATCCTTCCCTTGCACTTCCACAATCATTTCATAGTGGACTCCTCGAAAGATTTCACTTTTTACGAGACCTTTAATTTGGCCTCCCTGTTCCACCAAGAGGACATCTTCCGGCCGAATCACCACTTCCACATTTTCCTGTGGAGCAAATCCCTGATCGACACAGTCAAAGACATGATTTGAAAATTCAACTTTAAAATCTTCGTGCATGATTCCTTCCAAGATATTACTCTCTCCGATAAAATCGGCTACGAAAGCATTCTTCGGTTCATTGTAAATTTCAATGGGGCTGCCGACTTGTTGAATTTCTCCTTCATTTAATACAATGATCTTATCACTCATGGACAGAGCTTCTTCCTGATCATGGGTAACATAAATAAAAGTAATTCCCACTTCTTCCTGAATCTTTTTCAACTCTACTTGCATTCCTTGACGAAGTTTTAAATCCAAAGCTCCCAAGGGTTCATCCAAAAGGATCAGCTTCGGTCGATTGACCAAGGCCCGTGCAATGGCAATCCGCTGTTGTTGCCCTCCGGAAAGAGATTCAATTTCACGATTTTCATAATGGGAAAGATTGACAAGTTCCAACACCTCTTTGACTCGCCGATCAATTTCTTTTTTCTCGATTTTTTTTATTTTTAAACCGAAGGCAATATTTTCATAGACATTTAAGTGAGGAAATAATGCATACCGTTGAAAAACCGTATTGATCGGACGTTCATAAGCTTCCTTGTCGGTAATATCTTTTCCCTCAAATAAAACTTGTCCTTCATCTGGGCTTTCAAAACCGCCGATCACTCGAAGGGTGGTAGTCTTTCCGCAACCACTGGGCCCTAGAAGGGTTAAAAATTCATTTTTTTTGACTTCCATATTAAAATGATTCAAGATCACATTATCCCCATAGGCTTTTGATATATTTTTCAGTTCAATTAAATTTGCCATAATGACCTCCTAAAAATTTGGCGGGGAGCTGACCCATAAAACTTTTGCCACAGTCTCCTTTTTATTTTTTAAAAAATGGGTTTTATTTCCATGAAAATAAAAAGTTTCTCCTTCTCTTACAACTTCGATTCGTACTCCCACATGAAGTTCTATTTCTCCTTGAATGACATATCCCAATTCCTCCCCTTCATATGGAGAAATTTCTTTGGAAGATCCTCCTTTTTGCAAGGTGATAAGAGTGGGTTCCATGGAGTTTTTTTGAGCATTGGGAACGATCCAGGACAAGTTGTAACCTAAAGCATCATCTGCCATTTCAAAATAATCCTCCGGTCCGAAAACGATGGTCTCATCTCCTGCTTCTGCAAAAAAATGTTGTGGATCCGTTCCCAAAGCTTCCAATATATCTCCAAAACTCTCTAGAGAAGGGGAGGTTAAATCTCGTTCCACTTGAGAAATAAATCCCTTGGTCAGCTCGGAACGTTGGGCTAATTCTTCTTGTGTCAACCCTACGGCAATGCGTAATTCTTTAATTTTATTTCCAATTTCCATAATCCACCTTCATCTATAATATTAAACAATAATCTTAAAGTATTAAACGTATTATCATTATAAAAGTCTCTTTTATAAATGTCAATAAATTAAACTTATATTTTAAAATATTGTTATTTTAATTTTTATCTTGTTCTCCATCTCTTTCTTACCTACAATGAAAGGGGAGGGATTGATTATGAAAAGATATAATCGATTGGATTTTTTACGAGGATTTACATTGGTGCATATGGTGATCTATCATTTCATCTATAATTTAGAGAATTTTTATGGCTATCGCTTTTCTCCTCATCTTTACTACTATCAACAGTATATTTGTTGGTCTTTTATTTTGATTGCCGGTTATTCTGCATCCCTCGTCCACCATTGGAAAAAAAGACTGTTGATATTGACAGCAACAGCCTTTTTTATTACTGAAGTCACGACTTTTATATTGCCAGAGGAAAGGATTTTATTTGGCATTATCCATTTCTTCGCTTTGACAAATCTTATTTTTGTCATCCTAAAAAAATTCCGACTCTTTCTCCCCCCAAGGGTAGGACTTTTTCTCAATGGATTTTTATTCTTGCTGACAAAAACTCTTCCTCAGGGATCTCTTTGGTTTGGAAAATTTTCCCTTCCTGAGTTTCTATATGTTCCGGGAGCTTTTATAATTGGGTTTCCAGCAGATTCTTTTCAGTCCGCTGATTATTTTCCTTTGATGCCATGGATCTTTTTGTTTTTTATCGGCTATTATCTTCATTATTTTATTTCATTTTCGGCAAAAGAAAAGTCCCAAAACATCTTTTGTGTTTTGGGACGACATTCTCTTTTCGTCTATCTTGTCCATCAACCGTTATTGATGGCCCTCTTATATTTAGGATTTTCTTAAAAACGACCTCCGGCACCGCCACCACCGGAGGAGCCTCCGCCGCCGAATCCGCCGAAGCCGCCGCCGAATCCCCCACCAGAGGAGCCGCCAAATCCTCCTCCTCGATAAGTGGGACCAAAGAAGATCGTAGGTGGTCTACGTCGAGTGCCACCGCTTGAACCTCCACCCCCTCCTTTTTTACCGAAGAAAAGACTGAGCAAATAAATCAAAATAATTAAACTTATTATGGATTTCCAACCTAAGGAATCTTCCCCTTCTTCATTGACATTATGATAGGGGGCTTTCCCTTCAATATCTACTTGATATTCTTTTTCATAATAACTAATCAGTTCGTTAAATCCTTCTTTCAAGGCGGGGTCATATGCCCTTCGATTCTGACTTTCATTTTCTTTTATAATGTCGACCATATTTCGAAAGATTCGAGAAGCAATGGCATCGGGAATAAAACCTTCCGTACCGTAACCACTTTCGATACGGATTTCGCGAACCATCTTTCCTCCTTCTTCCCATATGGCGAGAAGGATCAATGTCCCATTATCTTTTTTCTCATCTCCGATTCCTATTTTTTCAAATAGGGCCGTGCCATATTCGATCGGCATCATCCCGTGAAGATTTTTCACGGTGACTACAGCTATTTCTCCCCCGGTTTTATCCTTTAAGTCCAAATTTACTCTTTTTAAGTATTCCTTCGTTTCAGGGGTCAACACATTTAATTCATCATAGATATTATAATCGAAATCCGCTACTGAAGGCAGATCGTCTTTTCCCTTTGCAAATGTGGTGGAAAAAAGACAGCTTATTATAAAAAATAGGATGAAAAATTTCTTTTTCATAAGTTACCACACCTAACGGGTTCATTTAAAACTTAACTTCTGGCACCTCTTGATCCTGAGCACTGACTTCAAAGTATTCCTTCCCGTGAAAACCTAAGATTCCGGCAATAATATTAGTTGGAAATCTCTTCACCTTTTTATTGAATTTCGTCACCTGTTCATTGTACCGTTGACGTTCTGTAGCAATTCGATTTTCCGTTCCTTCCAATTGAGCTTGTAAATCCAAGAAGTTCGTGTTGGCCTTTAATTCCGGATAAGCTTCAACGACTAAATTTAAACGGGATACGGCATTGGTCAATTGATCATTGGCTTCTGCCAACTCTTGTGGGGACTGGGCATTATCTACCCCAGAACGAGCTTGTGCCAAGTCTACAAAGGTTTCGGACTCATGATCGGCATAGCCTTTAACAGTGTTGGCTAAATTGGGGATTAAATCAGCCCGACGTTTTACTTGATTTTGGACCTGTGCCCAAGAATTATCCACATCTGCTTCCATCGTTACCAGCTTGTTATATTGACTTCCGAAAAATATTGCGATCACTGCAATAATAGCTATGATGACAATAATTCCGCCACCTTGTTTTTTTCTCATAGTTCCTCCTTGATTTTGACTATTTTCATATTAGTAATGGCATCCTCCACCAATTGTTCAATGGGCAATCCTTTCTCTGACTGTTCCATTTCTTCAATAGTAGGACGTAACGAAGGGTGTTTCGGCAAAAACACCGTACAACAATCGTCAAAGGGCAAAATGGACGTTTCATAGGTTCCTATTTTTTTTGCCAAATCCATTATATTGACCTTATCCATGCCGATTAAAGGTCGAAAGATCAATCGTCTTGTAATATCATTGGTCACTTTTAAACCGTCGATGGTTTGAGAGGCCACTTGTCCCAAACTTTCACCGGTAATAATGGAATCATATCCTTTTATGTGACAAAGCCTTTCAGCAATGCGCATCATGAATCGGCGTGAGATCAATGTCATTTCATCTTCCGGACAATTTTTATTGATTTCTTTTTGAATCGGAAGTATATTGACGGAATAAAAGGTCATTTTCCCCGAATAGGAAGATACTTGTTCCGCCAATTTCACAACTTTTTCTTCTCCCCGCTCCGAAGTAAAGGGATAGGAGTGAAAATGGAGACAATCGATAGCAACTCCTCTTTTTGCCATCAAAAATCCGGCTACGGGAGAGTCGATTCCTCCAGAAAGTAGGAGTAAGCCTCTTCCATTGGTTCCTGCAGGCATTCCACCAAAGGCTTTATAGCGATCGATATATATATAGCTATCCTTTTTTATATCGCAATAAACATAAAAATCCGGATGGTGAACGTCGACCTTAACATCAAAGTTTTTTAACACCATGCCTCCGATTTTATTGTTGACTTCCATGGAATTTAAATAAAAACTCTTATCTCCCCGCTTCGTATGAGCTTTAAATGTTTCAAGTCCCGGTTCCCGATCCATTTTCTCTTTCACCATGGTAAGGACAGCTTCTTCAATGGCTTCTAAATTGCTATCCACTTTTAAACAAGGGGAAATATAGACGATCCCGAAAATATGTTGCAATCGACTTATAAGTGCATCTTCTTCCTCTTTTTCATAAGGAATGTAAATCTTACCCATCAGATGGTAAATTTTTCCATGCTGAAAGTCTCGAATACTTTTTCGAATTTGACCTAAGAGTTTATCTATAAATTGTCTTTTATTTTTGCCTTTTAAAATTACTTCCCCTAAACTTAAACTCATCACTGTTTCCATTTTCTCACCTCCCCATAATTTGACGGATATCATATACATAATTTGCCAAAGCTTTTACAAATTGGTCTAAATCATCAGTTGTCGTGTCCTTGCAAGTACAAATTCGAATGGTGCCGTCGGCTAAGTTATCGGAAAGCCCAATATGATCCAAAGTATTAGATCTTTTCGTTCCATGGGAACTACAAGCAGAAGCTGTAGAGATGTAAATTTCATCGCCTTCCAAATAGTGCAGGAGTACTTCCCCTCGAGTGTCCTCAATGGATATTGAGATAATGTAAGGAGATCCCTCCTCCGGGCTATTGATTTGGTACCGATCCAAATGTCTCTTCAATAGCTCAAGAAGATGATGACGCAATGTTACCGCATGATCATAACGCTTTTTAAAATCCTTTTGCGCCAATTGACAAGCTCGACCAAATCCAAAAATTCCCGGTATATTTTCCGTTCCCGAGCGGAGACCTTTCTCTTGACCTCCTCCGATGACTAAAGATGAAATGTCCAATCCTCGCCGTAAGTACAGCCCACCGATTCCCTTGGGACCGTAAATTTTATGAGAACTGACGGAATAGGTGTCTATCCCTAGTTCATGCAGATCAATTTTTATCTTTCCACAAGCTTGGACACCGTCGCCATGGATCAAAAGATCTTTATTTTTTTGTCGAATTTCATTGATAATTTCTTTGAGAGGATTGATCGTTCCCAATTCATTATGCACGTGAAATAATGAGACTACAATAGTCTGATCATCGATTTCATCTAATAATTGTTTTCGATCGATCCTTCCCTGTCCATCCACCGATAGGTAGACCACTTCATATCCTTGCTGTTCATAATGACGAAATTGATCTAAAATCGAAGAATGTTCAATGGAAGTGGTAATTATTTTACGGCCCTTTCTTTTATTTTTATCGATTAATCCGTGGATGGCAATATTATTGCTTTCCGTTCCTCCTGATGTAAAATAAATTTCATCCTCTTCAGCTCCCAGTAAAGAAGCGAGGGATCCTCGCATTGTCTCCATCTCTTTTTCAATTTTATGACCAAAGCTGTGAAGGGAGGAAGGATTTGCAAAATTTTGTTCCAAAGCTTCCACCATGGCTTTTACCACTTGTGGATCCGGTTTGGTCGTAGCACAGTTATCTAAATATATCATCGTCTTCCGAACTCCTCCTTTCTTCTATGTATCAATAGCCTAAATCTTCATTGATTAAAAATACATAAATATCTTGTCCTTCAGGATTGGCTCGTAATATCAGCTCCAAATTCATCGTCTCCTCGTCGGAAACAATGTCGGAATCTCTCTTTCCACTAATAATATCCCAGTTAATTCTTCTTGTATTTAAAGGAACTGCAATATTTTCTGCTCGTAAAAATGCCTCATCCTTGGATTTTACAATTTTATTTCTTCCAATAAATAAAAATACTTTTTCATGTCCATAACAAACGGAAGAAATACGATTGCCAAATCGATCGACAAAATAAATTAACCCATCTTCCGTAACGGCATTGGCAGAACAAAGATAATAATCGGAATTTTTTGCCTTTGCCAATTCATCATTCCACTGACCCTTCCAATGCCAATAGGTTTCAATTCCTCTTTGGGTGAGATCCTCATAGATTCCCAAATCTTCAATCGTCATAGAGCCACCGATTCCCACAGAAGTTCCCTTTCGAACAAAATGTCTAAAATATTCCAAACATTCTTTTTTGGTCTCAAAAAGCTCGCAGATAAAACCATTTTTTATTAAAGCACTCTTTGTGCGCATTAAATTAATCATCTTACACCTCCCCATTACCATTATTTTATAATATTTCCAAATTATTGACAATTCTATTGTCGAATATTTGGTAAAATCATAATAGGTGATATTATGATTTTAAAAAAGACACCCTTATTATGCCATAGAAATTTTTTAAGTATCGAAACCGATGGTCTTTCTCCAGGGAAAAATTCAATTCTTCTAATCTCCATCCTTCAAAAAGAAACTCAACTTTTGACCCAATATATGATTGAAGATTTAAAAGAAGAGCCTATTTTATTGGAAAATTTATATTCTCTAGGGAAAGGATCTACATTTACTACTTGGGAAGGACAGAATTTTATCCACCGCTTTTTAAAGGAAAAGGAAAGGCATTACGGTTTTTATAGAAATTTTATTCTTTTAAATCTTTCTCAAAAAATTCGCGACCAGTCCTATCTTTTCCCTTTTACAACATTTAACCGTTCTCAAATGGAAAATTATTTTCACATTACAGGAAGCTCTTATTCAGGCCGAGAAGTGGTTTCTGCTTTTCGTCACTATCTAAAATCTAGGGATCGGGAAGAATTGGACTTGATCTTTGAGCACAATTTAAAGAATATGACATCTTTAGTTCAGCTGGATAAAAAATTTTCTGACCATCAACAGGAAAAAATGTCTCTGTTCTTTAATGAAGAGCTCTTCACCATTGAGAAGATCCACCGACAGGGACAGGATTTAGAAGTGGAGGGACGGGCGAAAAATGTCTCCCCCTATTTTTCGTCCGACCATCGATATACATTGACCATCGACAAAAACTTTACCATAAGGATCCCTTTGAATAAGGCTCCTTATGATGAACGAAATTGCTATTTTGTCTTGACAAAAGACTTTCCCCGACTATCCAATCAATCTTCCATTCCCATGCCCAAAGCCATCATCATTCTCTATTTGGATGATTTTATTTTTAATAATATAATCGCTCTTTGTCGGTGGATTCTTCAGGAAAGACAGTCTTAGGATCAAATGTCGAAAATTTGTTTTATCGTCTTTTCATCGGTTTTCTTTCCAATTAAGGAACCGACGACAAAAATAATCAAGGTAATTATCAAAGTCAGGATAATCGGATTCGTTCCCCACAGGCTGATCTCTTGATAACTTAAATAAATAAAAAGTAGAGGACCCAGTATTGCGGACAAAAGAGCACCGGTGGAATTGGCACCTGGCCAATATAAGCCCAGTACGATCCCCCATAAAAAAGCGGATTCCATACCCCCTAGGGCAAATAGATTGATCCACACAATTAAATCCGGAGGAGCTATAGTTAATATAAATACAATTATTCCCAAGACCGAAGTGGTAATCATAGAACCTCGAGCAATTTTCTTTTGTGAAATTTTTCTCTTATCAAAATAATTCAAATATAAATCCTTGATGATGGAAGAAGAAGTCATAATCAATAGAGACGACACGGTGGACATAACTGCAGCTAAAGGGGCAGCAATAAAAAGACCGGCTAAAACGGGATGCAGATATTTTAATATAATTCGTGGCACCACATAATCGGTACTGACAATTTCTGAAGGATCTAAAACAGCGGGGGCAAATACGCCGGAAATATGCATAATCAACATCAAGGCTCCGATCAAGACCGTCCCATAGACCATGGCATGATGGAGGGACTTGGAATTGCGAAAAGCCATGCTCCGCACTGCTGTCTGTGGCAGTCCTAAAGTTGCCACACCGACAAGAATCCAAAAGCTCATTAAATATGCTTTGGGAACATCTCCTCCCGCGTCAATGGTCTTCCAATGGGGATTAATCAAATCTAATTTTGCAGTAATGGAATCAATGCCACCACCATAATAAAGGACAGTGATTAAAAAAATGATGCTACCGACGAGCATGACCACTCCTTGAATCGTATCGGTTGCGACCACTGCTTTAAAACCACCAACGGAAGTATATAAAATCACGATTCCTCCAAAAATCGTTAAACCAACGATATAGGGAAGGCCTGTTACTGTTTCTAACAATACGGCTCCTCCAATAAATTGGCTCATCATTTGAGCCAAAGAAAAGATGATCAACCAAAAACTCAAGATAAAAACGACACCCATGGATTCATAGCGGCTTTTTAAAAAGTCCACCACTGTAACCGCTTGTATTCGACGGCCGACAATGGCAAATCTCTTTCCCAGTATGGCTAATATAAAAAAGGCAGTCGGTACTTGAATCATCGACAAATACACCCAAGAAAGACCTTGCTGATAGGCAATTCCCGGCCCACCGATAAAACTAGATGCTGAGGTAAAGGTTGCCACCAAGGTCATAGCAAGAACAAATCCACCCATCGTCTTATCGCCAATGAAATATTCATCGATGAAATTTTCTCTTTTTTTTCTCCTGCTTAAGTAGATGCCTAAAGCTAGGTTGAGCACCATGTAGATTACAATGACCGTCAATAAGATAAAATTATAACTCATCCTCTTCCTCCTCCAAAGAAACTTCCTTGAATACCCATTTTGTCAAAAAGACAGTTCCTAGAGAAAACCACAGATACCCTAAAATAGAGCTAAAGAAAAACCATCGAGGAAGCCCTAAGATATATTGATAATCCTGGGGATCTTTATCCGCCATACCGTACCCGGTGATATACCACCATAAAAAATAGGCTGCATAAAATAACAAAGAAATCATCATTTCCTTATGTAATTGTTTCTTTCGGGAAGAATTATTTACTTCTTTCATTTTCAACTCCATTCAAAATATCATTTTCATTTTGGGCTGATAAATCCATTTTTTTAAAGTTTTTTTCTCAACCTCTTTTTATTTTTTCTATAATTTTGATGGTAGATTTTAAATCGACAATGTTTTTAGAATAATCGATACTCTTGAATTTTTACAGTCCATCTTTATATTTGACTTCAGAAATTTTTCCAATAAAAAACCGGAAGCTATGCTTCCGGTAACTATGGAGGTGATAGCCGGATTTGAACCGGCGGTGAGGGTGTTGCAGACCCGTGCCTTACCACTTGGCTATATCACCTCAGGTACTCTTCAAAGTATAACAGATCCTATCACTAATTTCAACCTCTTTTTGTAGATGAATATTTTCCTTCCTTGTAAATCGTCCACGGGATTTAAAAGCTCATTTTAAGTCGTATCATTTGAATTTCTATCGAATCCATCAAAGGCTTCATTCAATACTACTTTGTTTTTTAAACGATCCATGGTGGATTGCAAAAAACAAAACTCATTTCACTCTAGAAAGTTTTGATGAATGTATCTTTTTCATCCTTTTAAGTATTTTTTAAAATAAAAAAATCATAATTAGGAATCTTTTACCATGATATTAGGTATATGATCCGCCGCTGACTTTCCAAAGTCCTGTCACGATTTGATTTCCATGTCCTACATAATGGTTAAAGGCAATATCCTCAAAGAGTTCATTGCAAAAATTTGATTTCTTTCCATCTTTTCTTACTTTCACTCGAAATTATCAATTTTTATCCAATGGCATATTAATATTTCTTGATGCTTTAGATAGATGCTTGAAATCGGTTTTTATATTTTCTGGCAACGAGCATCGTCTTGATCTTTTTAAATTTGTAGGAGGTTTTTATTCCACTGATCCTTAAAATCCGAAGTAGACCATAGCCTGCTTCGGATTTTAAAGGAATCATTCTGATTTTGCCATTTCTAACATTTTTTCTAACTCTTCTTGATTAAAATAATAATTTTTATGACAGAAATAACAATTGACTTCCGCCTGCCCATCTTCTTCGATCATGGCGATGATTTCATCGGGGTGAATGGAAGACAGAGCTTCCTCTACTTTTTTTCGACTGCAATCACATTGATAGGAAATATCCCCGGTTTCCAGTATCTTGATGTCAAAGCCGGACAGCAATTTTTTGGCAATATCCTCTGCCGAATATCCTTTGTCAATATATTCGGTCACTGATGAAAATGCTTCTAAATTTTTTTCCACTTGAGCAATGATTTCCTCTGTGGCATCGGGCATCAATTGAAGTATAAATCCTCCCGCTGCTCGAATAGAATAATCCACATCTACCAATACGCCTAGCCCCACGGCAGAGGGAATTTGCTCAGATGTAAAGAAGTAATGGGCAAAATCTTCACCGATTTCTCCACTCACTAAGGGGACTTGTCCCGTGTAAGGTTCCTTTAGGCCTAAATCCATAACCACCGTCATTATTCCTTGACCCACCAAGCTTCCTACGTCCAATTTGCCATCAGATTTTCTTGTGGGAAGGTCGGCATCGGGATGATCCACATATCCTTTAATATAGCCATCATTTTTACAAGTAGTGATCATTCGTCCCAAAGGACCGTTTCCCTTGATATTTACGGTAATGGCATCTTGAGGATTTTTAAGCCATGATCCCATAATGGCGGTGGCGGTCAATGTCCTACCTAGAGCTGCTGAAGCGGTTTTTGACAATTTATGTGTTTTTGCTGCTTCGTTGACGACATCAGTGGTAATGGCTACTGTAAGTTTTATCCTTTCTCTGCTGTCAATGGCTCGGATTAAATATCCCAAACTTTTACCTCCTTGCAATATAGACCTGGCGATAGGCCTTTTGATAATTCGGATCAAATTTATATCCGTTATATACTTTTATCCCATGAAATCCACTGTCTTTTAAAAATTTTAAAATCAATTTGCTGTCATAGGCCCTTTCAATATGCTCCTCATACCATCTCTCGTAAAGGCCGTCTTTCCGAAGTCTGAAGAAGTTTACGCCATAGACATTCTTTTTACAGGTTCGTCCAAATTCATTTTCCCAAATATAGACGATATCCTCCACTTCATCGACATAAAGGCGATCCATGTTGAGAAATTTTTCTTCCGTATTTAAATCGAAGATAAAGATACCTCCTTCTTCCAGCGAACCATAGACTCGATGGAAGATTTCGGCCAACTCCTCTTCTTCTAAAATATAGTTCAGAGAATCACAAAGGCAAAGACAGACATTGTAGGTATCCATAGGGATAAAATCTCGCATATCCTGTTTAAATAAACGAGCTTTTGATCCCCTGAGCTTTTCTTCTGCCAAACTAAGCATTTGTTCTGAATTGTCAAAGGCATCGATATAGTAGTCCTTAGCAAACTTTTCCGTAATGCTTCCGGTACCACAAGCCATCTCTAAAATCTTCTGCACTTTCACTTCCTCCATAGATAAGATTTGTACCACGAAGGAATACAGAGCGTCATAATCAAAATCATACATCAATTGATCATAGTATAGGGCAAAATTATTATATATCATTGAAGAGCTTTAACCTCATGTGCAAGTTGTTCTAAAACACCAGAACAACTTTCATGGAAGACGAAGTCCGCACGACGGTCTTCCGGCGTTTGATCCTTATTGATAATAATCAAATGGTCCACATACCGGGGCATGAAATTAACCGGTGCCACAGTTAGAGAAGATCCTACGACGATTAGAGTTTCCGTCCCTTCCAATTCATCCATTGCCATAGAAAAGTCAGTGGGCATCATATCACCGAACATGACGACATTGGGCCGTAGCACGCCCTCTTGACAATTATCACAATGAGGGGGGATTTCTCCTCGATCCACTTTTTCTTTCATCACAGAAAAATCATAGGGCTCTTGACAGTTTAAACAGTGAACACCTCGAGTTTCACCATGGACTTCATAGACTTTTTTATTTCCAGCTTTAAAATGTAGATTGTCGATATTTTGTGTGATGATTCCATCAATTGCCCCGATCTTTTCCAGTTCTGCCAAAGCTCTGTGACCTTTATTCGGTTCTTTATCGTTTAAATCCAATAAAATCATGTATCCTTCTTTATAAAAAAGTTCCGGTTGATTTAAGAGGCGATCCTTGGAAAGAGCAAGAGTCGGATCCATTTTGGAATAATATCCTTCAGCGGAACGAAAATCCGGAATCCCCGACTCGGTAGAGATACCTGCACCTGTTAAAACCATCACTTTTCTGGAATTTACAATAAGTTCTGCTGCTTTTTTAATCTTATCCATAATTTCTCCTTAAAATACAATGTAATAGTAAATAAAATACAGTATTACAAGCGCTATAATCGGTACAAAGTTAAAAAGATCAATGGCCTCGATATCTCGATATCGAATCCGAATAGCTTCTTTTCCCTTTGATCTATCTTTCTTTATCAACTTAATGATGAAATTCATCAAAAAGACGGATAGAATCGAAATAAAACTCAATAAAATAATAACGGACAATTGTAATGAACCAATTTGTTTTGCTAGATTCGTCTGCCGCAAATACATAAAGACGGTATCATTTAAATAACGGGCACTGATAACCGCCACCACATTATTCGTCAGATGAGCAATCATCGCGGCGTAAATAGAACCGGTCATATCAATGACATTGGCAAAGAGGATACCCAATAACAAAGGGGCAATAAAATTTTGAATATCAAAATGAAAAAGTGCAAAGACCATCGAACTCATAATAATGGCAAAACGGTTCCCGTAAATAGAATAGGAATTCATCAAGGCCCCTCGAAAAAAAACTTCTTCACAAATGGCAGGTATAATACACATAAAGATTAAATACGTACTCAAGGGAATATTTTGTAAAAATAATTCTTGGGGATAATTTTTGAACTCCACAATATTGGATAGAAAGGTTAAAAAGATCCCATTGAGCAATAAAATTAAAGGGTATGCCAATATGACCAAGACCATGGTAAGAAAAGTCGTTTTAATTGAAATTTTATTCAGTTTTAAAATTTCTTTAACCTTTCCTGTCTGTGCCATCAATAATGCCGGCAATAGAATGATAAAGATTTCATTAAAAATAGTTCCGGAAAAAAATGATTTCTTTTGAATATCAAAACCGATGGTTAAAAATAGTATGGCCAATATTAAGGTCAAAGTGTTAATACTGATCACATTTAAATTTGTCTTCTTGTATTTTTTCATTCTTTTGTATACGTATAGATATAGGGAATATTGCGGCAGTAATTTCCATAGTTTAAACCGTATCCCACCACAAAAAGATCGTCAATGGTAAAACCGATATAATCCGGTTCAATTTTTACTTCCCGTCGTGAAGGTTTATTTAACAGGACACAGGTTTTAATGCTTTTGGGATTTTGTTCTTCTAATTTTTCAACGACACATTTTAAAGTATGTCCTGAATCCATGATATCATCCACAATCAATACATCTCGATCCGTTATTATTGATCGAAGTTTAGTCAAAAACTCTACACAACCACTGGTTTCTTCTCGATTGCCATAGGATGCGGTGGTTAAAAAGTCCACTTCAAGTTTTGTGTCCATAGCTCGAACCAAATCTGCTGCGAAGACAAAAGCACCCCGTAGCAGAGCAATCACAACAAGATCTCTATCTTGATATTCTCTTTGCAGTTCTTCCCCCAACTCTTGAACTCTATGGGAAATTTCATCAGCTGAAAAGAGTATTTGTTCTTTTTTATCCATAATATACCTCCCAAATATTATTCTACTTCTTATTATATCAAAACAAGGAATAAAATCTATGGTTGAGAAATTGCCAAGTTTATGTTTTTTTATTATAATAACAGATAAGAAGGTGATTGCATGGATGCAAATCTTTTTGAATTAGCACAAAATAAACTGTTGATATTATATATTGTTAAGAAGTTTAATCATCAGCTCCACGAAAATGACTTGTCTTATTTCGTTTTAAATATGGAACTTTTTAATTATTTTTATTTTAAACAGTATATCCGGGAATTGGAAAGTTCAGGCTTAATTTTATTCGACGACGAACATAAGTATTATCTCTCATCGGATGGTGAAGAAGCCTTGGAGCTTTTTTTAGAAACCCTTCCCCAAGAGACAACGACACTTTTAGATGAAGAAATGGATCATTTTTCCTTGGATTTAAAACGTCGAAATTCGATTATTGCAAAGGTGGAAGAAAAAGACGAAAATTATTATGCTCTGCTGGAAATTATAGACGGCAACGTAAAAGTGTTGCATCTCCGATTGGAAACATCCAACCGAAATATGGCAGAAAAAATTTGTCAAAATTTTAAAAATAATCCTCAGATCATTTACAAAGATTTATTACAACTATTATTACAGGAAAAAAAAGACGATGAAGATTAACTCATCGTCTTTTAACCTTTTTTAAATATTTTTTTAAAAATTCATAAGATGCTTTAGCATCCACCGTTGCCAATAATCCCGCCGAAGATAAAATATACTGATCATCAATATAATACTGTATTTCCTCCGGCGCTAAATAAGAGTTGTCCAATGTTTCAATTTCCTGGAGGATTTCAAGAGGATTCTTACTGTGAATCAATACCCCACCCGTTCCCAAGAGATAATGTACATGTCGCAAGTCCTTGCCCTGTTGCTCATAAATATAACGAGTTCCAGTAAACCTTTTTTTTACATAGCCAATATGCCTTTGTAATGAAGTTTTTGCAGCAATTTTTGCCATCATATTATCAAAAGCAAAATCTCTGGAAGTTACAGGGATAAAATCTGGATTTTGCCATCGATGGTTGATGTTTTCGAGAATATCTTGACCCTTCCACTGTTGAAACATCTCTTTTCCAACAGATTCATACATAGCCATGGCAGAGTAGCGCATTCCCATATCACCTTCTACAGACCGTTTTTCATACGGTTCGTCCAAAGAAGGAGGAAGGATATGTTCCTCTCCTTTATAGGCTGTTGCAATGGACATAACATCGGTAGTGGCTCCACCGATATCAATAGACATCACTTCTTCGCCAATCTGTTTGGAAAAATTTGATACGGCTCGTTGAACGGCAATAGGAGTCGGTAAGAAAATATCAAAATGTCGACTTAAGCTGTCAATTCCCTTTGCTTTTGCAATATTTTCAATAAAAATACGGCCGATGGTCTCTCGCAAAGGCTTATAATTGACTACATTGGTAGCCGGCATGACATTTTCCGTAAATTGATGATACACGCCCCCATGTTCAAAAATTTCTCTGATTCGTCCATTGGCCTTGGAATTTCCTGCCACTACCACTGGTACTTGCAATCCGTATTGGGCAATTTTCGTTGCATTATAAATAATATTTTCTTCATTGCCCCCTTCCGTTCCTCCACAAAGAATCACCATATCACCGGGATTGGAAGAAAGTTCTTTTAAATCGGTATCGTTTAACTCATAGGAATAGACTTTTAAAATTCGAGCACCGGAACTTAAACTTGCCAATCTTGCTGCTTCCGTCGTCAGATTTCTTGAAAAACCGATAACGGAAATGGCAAGGCCCCCGGCTGCTGAAGAGCAACCAAGGGTCCTGTCTATTGTGAAGTTATTTTGTTCCATTAAAGCTTCCAAAGCTTTTTGATAACCGATCCCCACATCTTTTTCCACAGTGGTATATGCTTTAGCACTGCCTAAGAGCATTCGATTTTTTAAATCTACTAAATTCAGTTTTGTGTATGTGGAACCGATATCTACTAATAAATAGTTCATGCAAGCTTTTCGTGAACGATCTTCATGATATCCGCATGATTATTTTCAATCACTTGGTGAACTTGTTCTTTTTTCGATTCCAGTTCTTTGCGATACCCTTCATCTTTTAAAGAGTTCAGGTTGATGTCCACATTGAGAAAAGCCCCCTCCACGGCTGCCTTGATATTAATCAAAGCTACCGCAACGTCAGTAATGGCATTTTCATTACCTTTTTCCGCCAAGATTCGAGCAATATCGTAAAGTTCAACGACTTTTATTCCCAATCCCAAGGGTACGGAAATAGCTTCTTTATACCCTTCTTGAATTTTCTCTGAACGAGCTTTCTTTTCTTCTTCCGTATCTTTTGGCATTTTAAATGCGTCAATGACACCGTTAAAAGAATTAGCGTCTCGATCAATGGTATTTACAAATTCGTCACGATATTCATTACATCGAATCAGCAAATCTTTCATTTCTTCTTCCACATCCACAAAGCGTTTTTTACCAATGGTTAAACTGGCAACCATTGCCAAAAGAGATGCAGCCATAGAAGCATTCAGTGCTGCAATGGAGCCGCCACCGGGAGCAGGGGAATCACTAGCTGTTTCCTTTGCAAAATTTTCGATACTTAAGTCTTTTAACATCTATTTCTCTCCTTCTTAGAACAATCCGCTAATATGACCTTCACTGTCAATATCCATATTTTCAGCAGCCGGTTTTTTGGACAGACCGGGCATTACCATAATATTAGAAGTTTGGGCAACGATAAATTCTGCACCGGCGGATATTCTCACATCTCGAACTTCGATATCAAAGTTTTCAGGTGCACCGTAAACCGTGGGATCATCGGAAAACGAAAATTGAGTTTTTGCAACACAAATGGGAAGTTTATCCAAACCTAACTCTTCCAATTTTTCCACCTGTTTTTTCGCTTTCTTCGTCAATATTGCTTGCCGTCCACGATAAATTTCACGAACGATGGTATTGAGTTTATTTTCAATGGAATCTTTTTCATCGTAAAGAGGTTTAAATTGAGTTTTTTCTTCTTCCATAAGATCCACTAATTGATGTGCCAGATCTTCGGCTCCTTCACCGCCAAGTTCCCAGCATTTACAAAGGGATACCCGAATATCCATCTCTTGACAAAGTTCTTGTAATTTTTTAATTTCATTTTCCGTATCTGCTACGAATTCATTGACTGCAACGATAACAGGAACACCGAACTTCTTCATATTTTCTATATGGCGGCGAAGATTGGCAAATCCCTTTTCTAAGGCTTCCACATTTTCCTCTTTTAATTCCGTCTTTGGAATTCCACCATGCATCTTTAATGCTTTAATCGTTGCGACGATAACCACAGCATCAGGAGCAATACCAGCTTTTCGGCATTTAATATCCATAAATTTTTCAGCACCTAAATCAGCGCCAAAACCTGCTTCCGTAACAGCGATATCTGAAGTCTTTAAGGCCAATTTCGTTGCAATGACTGAGTTACAACCATGGGCAATATTGGCAAAGGGGCCTCCGTGGACGATTGCGGGAGTGTTTTCTAAGGTCTGTACTAAATTCGGTTTAATCGCATCTTTTAATAACATGGTGACAGCACCTTCAATATTGAGATCTTTTACCGTAACCGGTTGACCAGATTTATTGTAAGCTACGATAATTTTTGCTATTCGCCGTTTTAAATCTTCTATATCGTCGGCAAGACAAAGTACAGCCATTATTTCAGACGCTACAGTGATCATAAAATGATCTTCCCGGGGGAATCCTTCTGCTTTGGTGCCAAGAGCTATTACTACATTTCGCAAGGCACGATCATTCATATCCAATACACGTTTCCAGGTAATATCTCGGATATCAATATCCAATTCATTTCCATGGTGAATGTGATTGTCGATACAAGCGGAAATCAGATTGTTTGCCGCTGTCATTGCATGAAGATCGCCGGTAAAATGGAGGTTGATATCCTCCATGGGGATGACTTGAGCATGACCACCTCCGGCAGCTCCTCCTTTAATGCCGAAAACCGGTCCTAAGGAAGGTTCTCGTAAAGCCACTACTGATTTTTTCCCAATACGATTTAATCCTTGAGACAATCCAATGGATACTGTGGATTTACCTTCTCCTGCCGGTGTAGGACTGATTGCAGTAACCAGAACCAGCTTGCCATCCTTCTTTTCTTTGGATTGACGAATTGCCTCCCAAGAAATTTTTGCTTTGTATTTTCCATAATGTTCCAGCTCTTCACTATCAATACCGATTTTTGCCGCCACATTATCAATATATTCCAGGTTTGCTGCTTCTGCAATTTCAATATCTGTCTTATAAGTCATATATCCTACCACCTTTTTATTCATCTAATAATAGCATTTCTATTACTTGTTCTTGTTTAAAATTATCTATTTGCATATAATATGCCGCGGAATCGATCAAGGCTTGAATGGGAAGTAATCCGATTAATTCCGTATTGCCAACTGTTACACCATATCGTTTGGCTTCGGATTTAATCATTTCCAAAGCTTGATAAATAGCTGTCTTTTCAAAGTTTACCAAGTTCATGGACACTTGAGTCATATCCTTTTCTTCCAAGGCAAGGCCAATGGCTTTTACATAGCGCAGTCCTCCCCCTATATGGCGAACTTTTTTTGCAATGGTATCGGCAATTTCCAGATTATTCGTATTCAAATTAACATTGAAAGCTACCAGATGAAATCGTGCGGCCACTGCAGTTGCTCCACTTTTTGCATTCATTTCTTGAGGACCGTAATCCGGTTTCCACTCTTGCTCTTTGATCTTTTCAAAGAATCCTTCATATTGTCCTTTACGAACTTTCGCCAGATTTTGACGAGCGGGAGTCGTTGCTGCATCTTCATAGAGATATACGGGAATTCCCATATCTCCTATGGCCTTTCCAACCTTGTTTGCAAATTCGACACAATCTTCTGTTGTAACTTCCGATACTGGAACAAAGGGTACTACATCTACAGCTCCCATTCTGGGATGAGCTCCTTCGTGTTTTGTCATATCGATTAGATCCGTTGCAACTTTTACCGATTGGATGACGGCATCAATTACCGCTTCCGGCTCTCCAATCACTTCGACTACCGTACGATTGTGATCTTTGTCCGGTTGATAGTCCAATAATTTTACATTTTCCTTTCCTCGGAAACAATCAGCAATTTTTTCCACTACATCCAAATTTCTTCCTTCGGAAAAATTTGGAATACACATTACTCTTTTCAATATAAAAACCTCCAAATATTAGATATAAATAACTACTTCTTCCTATCATTTAATAATAAAATCATCTCTCTTTATTATTACATATCCAGAGAGACAACTTTTTCAACTTCTTCCAATAATTTACCTGTACGAATGGCATCTTGAGATTTTTCCAGCTCTTCATACATTTCAATATCCTTATCTTCTTCCATAAATTTCACAAATTCACGTACCACTTGGTAAGCTACTTCCGTCCCCTTTCCTAAATGGAGTTTATTGTCTTCCATTTCGCGACGAAAATCAATGGCTTGTGCTGCAATCATAAGTTCTGTGGCTATGATACGTTGAGAATTCTTTAAAATTTCTCCTGCTTTTCGGGCTGCATGTTGCCCCATGGAAACAAAATCCTCTTGATTCTCACAAGATGGAATGGAATCGACGCTGGCGGGATGTGCCAATACTTTATTTTCCGATGCCAAGGCGGCAGCAGCGTATTGGGTGATCATAAAACCTGAATTTAAGCCCGGATGTTTAACCAGGAAAGATGGCATTTCGGAAAGAGAAGCATTGACTAATCGTTCAATTCTTCGTTCTGCCGTATTTCCCAATTCCGCTATGGCAATGCTCAATAGATCAAAGGGCTGTGCCATTAACTCACCATGGAAATTTCCTCCTGAAATAACCTCTCCATTTTCCGTGATAATAGGATTATCCGTTGCTGCATTAATTTCAATCTCTACTTTCCCTTTTACGTATTCAATGGAATCCTTGCTGGCTCCGTGAATTTGAGGCATGCAACGATAGGTATAGGGATCTTGAACACGTAATTGTGCCGTATGGGTGATATAAGTGGAATCTTTTAACAGATTTCTCAAGTTTTTCGCCGTCGCCAATGATCCTTGATGGGGGCGAATAACGTGAAGTTCTTCATAAAATGCATCGATAATACCCCGATGAGATTCGATGCTCATCGCACCGACTATATCAGCAATTTTAGCAAGAGCAATGGCATCATAAGTTGCTAAGGCACCGATGGCAGTCAGTACGGAAGTACCGTTAATCAATGCCAAGCCTTCCTTGGCTTCCAGTTCCACTATTTCAATACCGGCACGATCCATCGCTTCTTTTCCAGATAGAAGCTCTCCCTCATAATAGGCTTTTCCAAGCCCTAGCATGGGCAGCACCATATGGGCAAGAGGTGCTAAGTCTCCTGAAGCACCGAGGGAGCCTTTTTCCGGAATGAAGGGGATGACATTTTTATTGAGCATTTCCAATAATGTCTCCACAGTGGAGTAACGAATACCGGAAACTCCTTTTAGTAGAGAGTTGATACGAATTAAAATTGTAGCACGAACGGCATCTTCTTCCATAGGATTCCCATAACCGCTGGCATGGGTTCGGATTAAATTTTCTTGAAGTTTGGAATTGTCCTCTTTGGAAATGCTCACATTACATAGGGATCCAAATCCGGTGGTCACACCATAGACAACCCTTTGTTCTTCTACAATTTCCTCAACAAATTTTCGGCTCTTATTGACGGCTTCAACACTTTTTGGATCAATAGAAGCTTTTGCCCCATGTCGAGCAACTTCAATTAGTTGATCTAATGTTAGATCATTACCTGTTAATATTACTTTCATGAATTAATCTCCTTTTTCCTTTTATTTTTACGATAAAATGACGGCTCCAATGATTCCACCAATCACCAAAAAGATATCATAGGCGATAAAAGTAGGAACACAAGTATCCCAAATATGATCATGTTGTCCATCGGCGTTCAAACCGGAAGTTGGGCCTAATGTGGAATCGGATGCAGGTGATCCCGCATCTCCTAAGGCTGCTGCAACACCGATTAGTAAAATCGTCGCCGGAACGCTAAAACCCAGCTGAGCACATAGGGGACAATAGATGGCTGCTATAATCGGAATCGTTCCAAAGGAAGTTCCGATACCGATGGTAATCAATAGTCCAATTAATAGCATGGCACCGGCCGCTACGAATAAGCTTCCGCCACTTAGTTGACCTGCAACGGATTCTACCAAGGTCTCAACACCACCACCGGCGCGAATTACTGTGGCATACCCTCCGGCAATTAACATGACAATGGCGATAAAGGCCATCATGTCCAAACCTCCATTTACCATTTCATCAATTTCCTTCCAGCGAATACTGCCGGTTATAATAAGGAAGATCACGCCAATTAATGCAGATAGTGGCAAGGATTTGGATATAATTTGAACGATGAGCATAATCAATGCGGAAATTAAAGCTCCCCAAGCACGACCGGTCAT
>JAUNVJ010000033.1 GCA_030537695.1 Tissierellia bacterium | reverse complement strand
TTTGGGGATTTTGATCAATTTTATTTTTTAATGGTTCATAAGGTTGTTAAATTGACGATCAAATATTTAATTTACCCTTGAAATTTCCTATGTCAAAAGTCATTGGGAATTTTCTATTTGGAAATTACTGAAGCCTTGAATTCCTGTTGTTTCATCAAGCGACGACTTTGAATAATAAATAATAAATATAAAAGCAATGGTTCATGTAAAAGTGAACCATTGCTTTTATATAGAGTTTTCTATTTTAAAAAACTTCTCCATTTGAAAATTTCATACTTTCTCCTTATTTTTTGAAAAAAGAAGGAGGTACCTCGAACATTCAAATTCAAAAATGATTCATTTTCATGATGAAAACCATAAGATTCAACTGATTTTTGATTCATTTCATATCTTTTATGATGATCCCAAGAAGAATCCTTCCCACTTGTAAATTTGGAAAGGTCAAGAAATATTGAAAATTTTGATGATGCCGTCAAACTAATTGACAAAACTCTTAAAATACGGCTTTAAAGTTTACATTAATTATGCATATGGATTCAATAGAGAAATCCTTATATATAATTCAAAAGTAGTGGAGATTTGATCTCGAAGGTCAAAGTATAAAGATAAATTTATACCTTGTTTTGATGATTGATCCCGATGCTCTTTTTTTTACCTTTAACCATTGGGAAAAATAGAGTAATTATTTTATCTTGACATTTTTATCGGTTTCGAAACTATAAATAAAAATTTCACCTATCATAAATGGTCACCGTCTAATGAAATTGATCATTTGACTTTCTATCAAAATGAAATACCTATAGTTGCAATATTCTTTCCTTTTTAACGACTTTTGATGCTGTTTAAAATAAAAGAGGTCAACAAGATCATGATCTGGATCAAGAGCTGTTTTTGATTATGCTCTCAATTTCCTCATATTAAACTATTTCTTATCTCCTTTTCCCAACATCAATAGCCCTTATCAAAATCCACTACATTAATCAATTCTCCCTCTCCCAAGAGGGCTTTTAAATTATGAATAACAGCTCGTGCTTCGCGAGTTTTTACATCTTCACAAGAAAAAGAAATATGGGGATAGACATAGACTTCTTCCATCTCCCATAGGGGAGAGTCTTGGGGCAAGGGTTCCGTTTCAAAGACGTCTAAAGCAGCCCCTGCAATTTTTCCTTCTTGAAGTCCTTGGATCAGATCTTTTTCGTTGACAGTACTTCCCCGAGAAATATTTACAAACTTGACGCCTGACTTCATTTGATCGATTCTTTTTTTGTCGATAAAATGGTAGGTCTTATCCGTCTCCGGTAAGCACATGATCACATAGTCCATCTCCGGAAGGACTTGATCCAATTCCTTTTGGGAAATACAGCGGTCAAACCCTTCCAACTTTCGTCCATCCGTGTTATAACCGACGGTTTCACATTTAAAGGCTTGAAGTCTTTTAGCACCTTCTTGTGCTATGGTTCCCGTTCCTAAAAATAAAGCTTTTTTCCCGTATATATTGCCGGAATGACTTCGCCTTTTCCAGTTTTTTTCCCGTTCCAATGCTAAATTAAATCGATCTCTTTTTTCCATCTGCAGTAATCCGTAAAGGATCCACTCGCCAATGGGATCATCGTAAGCACCGTGGGCATTGGTCACTGTAATATTTTTTTCCATTAACAGGTCTCGGTCTAAATAATCTACACCGACGGATGTCAGGAAAATATATTGTAGCCCTTTTATTTCAGAAAGATCTATTTTTTGTAGGTCCAATGCGCCAATAAGAATATCCCCTTCTTTCGGATAGCTTCCCTTTTCGAGATCCTCTTTGGAATAGGTCAAGATATCATAATTCAAAGGTTCTATTTGTGCACCATAACGACGTTTACTTTGTTCACTGCATATTATTTTCATAAGGACCTCCTTAATTTGTCCAGATAAAGACGATAATGTTCAAAATCATCGGTCATTAGAGAATGACCGCAATAGGGAAATAAAATCAACTTCCCTCGAAGTTCTGCTGCTAAATGTTTTGCAATTTCTGGTCTGATGACGATATCTTCCGTGCCATGTAAAATATGGTATATTTTTTGTGGCAACTTTTTTGTCTTTTCAGAAAAATGTCCAATCATTTGATTGACTTCATAAAAATTTCGTTGTTTCAACGCTTCTTTAATATTTCGGTCGTATTCCGTTTTTGAAGGAAGTTTTCTATCATAGAGATATTTTCGAAATACATTTTCAATCAATCTTTTTTCGATTTCTTCCTTGGAATAAAATTCCAGTTCTTTCCAAAAAAAAGGGATCTTTGACGTCCACTCTTTCGCAAAAGGAAGGTTCATGGAATTAAAAAATCCTTTCATGGAAGAAGGTTCGTAAAGACTCATCTTGTGAAGAGGTAAAAGAAAATTAAAATAATCCTCATCTCGTCTCGCTTTCGTGATGCCAACATTGCCCATAGAAGACAAAAAGACTACCTCATCAATACGCGAGGCCATCTCTCGATCTTCCAGAAGCTTCATAACCACACCACCACCAAAGGACCACCCGAGAATGTGGAAGTGTTGCAGATCCAAATACAAAATCAATTCTTTCATATCTGATACATAGTCTTCTATTCTGTCACTTTTTTGGCGATAGCTTGAATTTCCGAACCCTCTCATATCGGGAGCTACAAAATCAAAATCGTCAATTTCTTCCATCGTCCGTTTGAAAAAGAGGGAGGAGCTCATATTGCCATGGAGCAATAAAAAGGTCTTTCCTTTTCCTTGCCGTCGGTAATATATTTCTTCTCCATTGATTTTAATCCTCATTGAAATCCCTTCTTCAGTCCATAGGGTTTTTCATCCTCTAAAGCCAGTTTGAAATTCGTAGCAAATTTTTCATCTCCCAAAATATATACATCCACTTCTGGGGATTTCAAAAGCATGGAAGGTTCACCGGTAACCGGTGATGTCATAAAAGTCTTTTTTTCTTTGGATCCAGGGATCGTATATTCCACTTCCAAACAAAGCTTTTGATCTTTTTGTCGAACCATACTTCGAAGGATTCGCCCTCGAGTTTTTTTACCATGATGGTAAAATTCAGCTACTTTATTGCGAAAGTGAACCGTTTTTTTCCAAATATAGGCACAAAATAAAATAAGGATTAAAAATCCCATCATCGTCCATAAAAAATCATCCATAAATTTTTTTCGGTCCAACATAAAATAGGCTACGGAAGCCATTAATGATACAAACCAGATGGTTTTGATAAATCTTTTTACCGATTTATTATAAAGAGTCATTATTTCCTCTTGGTAACGGAACACGATTTTTGCCTGCCTGTTTTTTCTTTTGTTGTTCATATATTCCTCCTTAGGGATATTTATTTCACATTTAATAATCCGTAGAAGATTCTTTTTAAGGGATTGTCATATATCAAAACAATCCTTCTCCTTATTCCTTCCTCTCATCTTAAAATCTTTTGAAGTCCTTTTCAAGAATTTTTTCAGTGGAAGGCTTTGCCACTCGATCAGCATCTTTCTATTCTTTTCTATTGTACCATATTTTCCACTAAAGGCGATTTTATCTCCCCTGCCCATGGATGATCATTTTTAATCACTCTTTTAGCAATTTGCTTCCATTATGCCTCCTCTGATATTTTTTCTATTGCCACCATCTTTTTGGTGTTCCTAAGAGTTTTCTCTTCTATTTTTTGTGACTATTATCACCACTCCCCTTTATTGAAAATAATTTTTTCTTATATTATAATAGTGATACATGTGAAAGGAGGCTCCTATGGATCGGTTTTTTCAAACTTTGCCCACCGTTGTCTATTTACACCCTGAAGAACAACTTCAAATTACCAAAGCAGAATTGACAGCAGTGGACTTTTCACTCGCCGTTGATCTACTCAATATGAGCGATCATCCGGTTAAAAAAGTGACCTTTGCCGTCAAATTTATCGATGCAGAAGAGCATTACTTGTTCAATGGCAGTGAATTTTATTTTAGTGCCTCCATTGATCTTGTACCCCATGGGTTTTATTACGTTCAACCTTTTTCATTGGATGAACGATTTCAAGGAGCCCATGGCATAGAAATTCGAATTTTGGAATATGTAACTGACGGTGGTAAACACTCCTATTCTACCGACCAGGAAAAACCTTTTTCTCTGCCCATCATACCGGAGGCAAAACAGGAGAAGATTCAATCTGCTTTGGGTCCTGAAATTAAAACCTATGGCGAAAATTTGATGGACTCCTGGCGCTGTGTCTGTGGTGCCATCAATCCCAAAAAAGATCAAGAATGTCGAAATTGCAAGCGAAATAAAAATTTTGTTTTGAATAATCTCACAGAACCTCTCATCAATGCGAAGCTATTAAATTTATTGGAACATACGAAAGAAACGAATGAAGATAACTCAAATTTAAAGCCGAATTTAACACAAACTCATTTAACTAAAATTGCACCACCGAAAGATCGCCTTCTTCGTAAAAGGATCAACCAAACTCCCGTGATGAAAAAAGATCATTTAAAACGAAGTTTTCGCGGTTTTTTTGTTTTTATAATGATCCTTTTGGCTTGTTTTTTTCTTTTGATCCTTTTCAACCTATCTAAGACGGCAAAAAATAACCGAGATCTCAAAAAAGCAGAACAACTCCTTCAAGAAGGACAGTACGAAGCAGCTTTGAAAAAATATGAAAATGTAGCTCACCATGACGATGTTGATTTAAGTCAAGAAATTCAACAGATAAAAAATTTGATGACCTCTCAAAAAATGTTTGAACGGGGAAATCAATCCATTCTAAAAGATCAATATTTGGAAGCGGTAACATTTTTTAAACAGGTCATTCCAGAAGATAAGATCAACTATTCTAAGGCAGAAGAAAATATCGCCAATTTGGAGACGATTATCTTAGATGAAGTGGAAACCTATTTTAGAGAACAAGACAGCCAAAAGGCTTTGCGTTTAGTGGGACAATATCTACAAATCGTTCCGGAATCCGCCAATGCATTGGCTTTGCAAAAAAATATCGAAGAAAATCGTCAAATTAATTCCCATAAGTCGACAGAAGAATATGAGGAAGAATCTCCAAAAGATGATGATCGGGCGAAGATGAGTGAAAAGGCAAAAAATTTGCTTCATTCTTACCAAAAAGTCGTCACGGAAAAAGCCAATTTACGGAGTGATCCCGATGTCGACTCCAGTATTGTCACAGTATTGCCTCGAGATTCGGATCTCTATATTAAAGAGACTAAAATCGAAGGCTCTGTTCGCATTTGGTGCCAAGTGGAGGCTAAAAACAGTAAGACAGAAGAAATCTTTGAAGGGTGGATCTCCAACAAAGTTATGGAAAAAGAAATCCAGGAAAAATAATATGAAAAGACCCAAGTTTAAACTTGGGTCTTTCTTATAGAAAAATATTAATATCCAATGTTTTTGAAATTTCTTTTAAAATTTTGATACCTCGTACACTATTTCCCGAAGAATCTAATCGAGGAGAATAGGTACATATGCCGCATTTGCCGGGAGCAATGGCCATAATGGCTCCACTGACCCCACTTTTAGCAGGAAGCCCTACTTCCATGAGATACCGTCCACTGTCTTCGTACATTCCGCAGGAGGCCATTTGAGCAATGGCTATTTTTACGATCTCTCGAGGTATTAATTCTTTGCCGGTTTTTAAATCTCTACCCCGATTGGCCAGGATGGCAGCGATCGTTGCCAGTTCCCGAATATTGACACCGATGGAACAATTTTTCACATAGAGATCCAATACCTCTTCAGCTTCTTCAGTAAAGATGCCCTTGCTCCGTAAATAATAAGCAATGGCTCGATTCCGATCCGTCGTTTTTAATTCCGATTGATAGACCTTTTCCATAAGTCTTACTTTGTCACTATGACTTAATATTCTCACAAATCGAAGAATACGATCAAATTGTTCTTCTGATGAATTTCCTGCTATAAGCGAACTGGTAGTAATCGCCCCTGCATTGATCATCGGATTGGATGCCCGATCATCGATTGGGATCAGGGAATTGAATTCATATTTTGTCGGTTCAGTCCCTACTTTTTCATAGACTTTTTCCAACCCTTGATCCATCAATGCCAAGATTAGAGAAATGACTTTAGAGATGGATTGCATGGAGAATCGAATGGTCTCATCGCCGAATATGTACTCTTCTCCATTGACTCGGATCAATGCCATGCCGAAGTTATCCGGATCTACTGTGGCAAGTTCAGGAATATAAGTTGCAATTTCGCCTTGATTGCTCTTTGTGCGATGGATCGCCTCCTGTAGGCGTTTTTTTATTTCTTCTTGACTTAACATCATAAACACCTCTCTCAAATTGGTGATCTTTATTATAGCATATGTAAATGTTTTCGACGAAAATACTTTTATTCTCTTTCATAAATAATGATTCAAAAAGCCTCTCTTACGAAAGGCTTTTCAAATAAAATAAGGCAAAAATAAAAGTCTATCAACGATTCCAAGGAATACGTCAATAGACTAAAACCGGCAATAACCTACTCTCCCAGGTCGTTACCAACCAAGTACCATCAGCGGT
>JAUNVJ010000008.1 GCA_030537695.1 Tissierellia bacterium | reverse complement strand
CCCGCTTATCTCCACCATAGGCTGTTAAGATGTATCTTAACAGCCCTTTTTATGCCTTGGTGACCTAGGAAGAATTATCAAAAGAAAGAGAGCAAGGATAAAATACTGTTAAAAGATTCGATACTTGGATTTTCAATTACGAAAAGTAAAACATTTTAAAATGAAAGAGTATAAAAAAAGGAGCTGAAAAGCTCCCTTTTTAAATATTTTGAATATTAGGATATGAAATTTGTCCTTCTCTTTCGTTTCTCTTTATGGCAGCTAATCGCTTTGAAGCCCAATAATATAAAATGGCAAAACCAATCCCCAAAATAGCAAAAATCAAAGTCAGCATATAAAAACTCATTGCATAGGAATTTCCCAATTCAACGATATGAATCATATTTTCAGGAATAACCTGAATTTCCTGAGATCCTATATAATAATGAGATAGATTTTGAGTTCCCATAAAGAAAGTAAAGACAGCTGTAATAAAACTGATGCAAGATAAAATAACCCACATGACGGGAACATAATTTTTCATATCATCAACTTGACCTAGTAAGTTCACTCCTAAAATTCCTAAAATAATTAGAATGGAACCGATGATATGGGAAGGAAACAAGGTTTCCTTTAAAATAACGACTCCTGCCAGTATCTGAATTACCGTTCCCAAGTTATTGAAGACAATCATTTTGGAAGCATCGATATTAGAAAGTGCAAAGTTTATTAAAAACCCACTTAATAAGGTGGACAAGATGGACAAATAAATCATCCCGATAATAAACTCTTGGTGTTTCCAAGGTGCGAATAGGGTATTTAATGTGCCTTGAGAAATATGAGTACCTAGAGAAAGGATAAGGGTGATGATGAAAGATTCTCCAACGATGATAAATAACATTTCATAATTAGAAAAATTCTTTTTATGTTTCTTTGTCAATACAGTATAAATAGAAAAAGCAAGGGTTGCAATGAAAGCGATGCCGATCCCTCGAAAATCCGGTGCTACATTTTTTATGAATTTCATAATCATAATATACATCACACCGGAAACACAGATGATGATGGAACCCTTTTGCAACCAATTCGTTCTCTCTTTTAAAAATATACTGGCTAAGATCAGCGTAAAAATAGGAGCTGTTGCTTGAACTGCTCCCACCTCAATGGATGAGGAAATATTTAAAGCCATCGTTTGAAAGCCGAAAAAACACAGAGGATAAAAAATTCCTATTTTTAAAAGCGTTTTTAAACGTTCTTTACTGTAATTACATTCTTTTTTCATCCAGGCATAGGCTATGAGTAAGGGAATAAAAGCCAGTGCAAATCGAAACATCAAAACGTCGATAACACTTGTGTAATTGACAATCCCCTTTACAAATATAAAGGAAAAACCAATAATTGCGGCATAACCCAATGCAGCCATATAACCTAGAAAGCGTTTTGTATCCATAAAAAACTCCTTCTATCATTTATTGGCTAAAATCTTTATTGGAAAGAATTTAGTCGCATCTTTTTTATATGGTATAGAATTTTTTTTAAAAAGTCAATATAAATGATATTATCTTCTCATCGTAAAAATTTGAAAAAACGGTAGATAAATATAAAGGATTATGATATTCTGAGAGCAGTGTTAATCTTTTATCGTGATGAGAAGGTTTTCATAATATATTATCAAAAGGAGGACTTTTTATGCCAAATACTAATAATGTAAACATAAACGAATCATTATTTCATATTGACGGTAAACCTAGTATCGGAAAATCTTTTCCCATCGCAGTACAACATCTATTGGCGATGATAATAGGAAATACCCTTCCAGCTCTGGTTCTTACGAATGCAGTCAAGGGTACGCAGTTTGAAATTCCATCCGGAGATGCTATTTATATCATTCAAGCGGGAATGTTTATTGCGGCGATTGCCACATTTTTGCAATTATATCCGGTATTGAAGGTGGGAGCAAAGCTTCCGGTCATTATGGGTGTATCATTTGCCTATATCCCTATTTTAATTCAAATAGGTACCACATATGGCTATGGGGCTGTATTCGGAGCACAAATAATAGGTGGAGTGGTTGCATTTATTGTAGGAATTCTCATTGGGAAAATTCGAAAATACTTTCCACCCATCGTGTCAGGAACTGTTGTGTTAACCATCGGTCTGTCCCTTTATCCAGTGGCAATCGGCTATATGGCCGGAGGAAATGGAAACCCAATGTATGGATCGAAATATCAATGGATTGTAGCAATTATCACATTAATTACTGTTTTAATCTGTAATATGTTTGGTAAGGGTTTAATCAAATTAGCAGCAATCTTAATTGGAATTATCGTGGGTTATGTTTTGTCGATTATTATTAACTCTACGGTAGCACCTGGATTTGTAAATTTTAGTAATATTCAAAATGCCGATTTCTTTACATATCCTCGTCTTTTATTATTTAAACCGGAGTTTCCCGTTGGTGCAGTGATTACCATGGCCATTATGTATATAGTAAACTCTGTGCAGGCAGTGGGGGATATCTCTTCTACGACGGTAGGAGGTCTGGATCGAGAAGCAACGGATGAAGAAATTTCAGGCGGTATTAAATGTAATGGAGTGGCTTCGATTATTGGAGGATTTATTGGAGCACTTCCAACGGCGACATATTCACAAAATGTTGGTATCGTTTCCATGACAAAAGTAGTTGCTCGAAAAGTATTGGCAGTTACTGCAGTTCTTATTGCGATTGCAGGATTTATACCTAAATTTGGTGGATTGATGATGAGTATTCCCCAATGCGTCATTGGTGGAGCCACTATTTCCGTCTTTGCACAAATCACTATGAATGGGATTAAACTGATCACCAGTGAAGAGCTATCGATTCGAAATTCTACCGTAGTCGGTCTTGGACTGGCTTTGGGGATGGGAATTACTTCCGTACCTGCAGCCACTGAAGCAATGGATCCTACTTTAAAGATGATATTTACATCTTCACCGGTGGTAATTGCAACTTTAGTAGTATTCTTCCTGAATATTATATTACCGGAAAAAACAATTGAGCAAGAGAGAAAAGAACGAGAAGAAATGGATCGACAATGAGAAGCAGACTCTGAAGAGTCTGTTTTTTATTCCGAAATAGAACACTAGTTTAAAATCAAAATACATGGACTGGGAATGATTTACTTGTGTATATTGTGGGATTTCATCTTTTAAATGTAAAATATTTTTTTAAGAAAAAAATCTCGAAAACACTTGACTTTAATAAAAATTTATTATATATTAAAGATGCGAGAGGTGATTGAGATCAACAGACATGAAAAAACTGAAAAGCTAATGGAGTACATGCCCATGGCAAATTTTATTTCAATCGTAGCTGGAAGCAATTGCGAAGTTGTTCTCAGAGATTATGATAATGGATATAGTAAAATCGTCTATATTGTAAACGGACGCATTTCCGGCCGAAAGGTGGGGGAAGAAATTTCCGGTTATCCCTTGGAGAAAATCATGCGTAGTGATTATCATGAAAATGATTTCGTAGCCAACTATATTATTATCAATGAATCGAATCAAAAAATCTTTCGCTCATCGACGTATTACATAAAACAAGACAATGAACTTGTCGGTATGTTATGTGTCAACTATGATTTAACAAAATACTTGAAGTTTAGAGACTTCTATAATGATGAAGTTCTTTACGGATTTGAAGAAGGGATACAACAACCGAGAGAATATTTCGATGAATCGATGGATAAGATTCTTGAAGGCATGATAAAAAATGTTTTCATCTATTGGGATCGCTCGATTCCTGTAAACAAGATTGAAGTGGAAGGAAATCCGATTCGACAGCTGTACAAACTGAATATTTTTAAATACAAAGGATCGGTAAACCGAGTAGCCGAGTTGTTGGATATTTCTACGCAAACGATTTACCGCTACATTAAAGAAATAGAAACTTCATTGGAAGAAAGTAATTAAATTAGATTTACAAAAGGAAAATATTGCTGCCTTTTGATAAATAGATAGTTTTAAATTTAATTTTGGGGGAGGATTTTTAATGAATTTTGAAAAACTGTTAAACCATCTTGACGAGCTTAACTTTGGTGATCTATACGGCGATGACTTTTTCTTAACTTGGGACAAATCTCAAGAAGAATTAGATGCTGTATTCACAGTGGCAGATGCGATCCGTGAATTGAGAGAAAATAATAAGAGTGTAAAGATTTTTGATTCCGGACTTGGCATTTCCATTTTTAGAGATAACTCGACAAGAACCAGATTTTCTTTTGCATCTGCTTGTAACTTATTAGGACTTGAAATTCAAGATCTTGATGAAAGTAAATCTCAAATCGCACACGGAGAAACTCTTCTTGAAACGGCCAATATGGTTTCATTTATGGCAGATGTTATCGGTATTCGTGACGATATGTATATTGGAAAAGGCCATGCTTATCAAAAAGAATTTGCTGAATCCGTACAAAGAGGATATGAAGACGGTATTTTGGAACAAAGACCTACTGTCATTTCCTTACAATGTGATATCGATCACCCAACACAAATGTTAGCAGATACATTACATTTTGCTCACTACTTTGACGGTATTGAAAACTTAAAAGGTAAAAAAGTTGCACTCACTTGGGCATACTCCCCATCCTATGGAAAACCACTATCTGTTCCACAAGGCGGAATTGGACTTTGGACTCGCTTTGGCATGGATGTAGTACTAGCTCATCCGGAAGGATATGAAGTGATGGATGAAACCATTGAAGTGGCGAAGAAAAATGCGGAAAAATACGGCGGATCTTTTGAAATTACAAACTCTATGGAAGAAGCATTTAAAGATGCAGACATTGTCTATCCAAAATCCTGGGCTCCTTTTGCAGCAATGGAAGAGAGAACAGAACTATATGGAAATGGCGATTTCGATGGAATCGATGCATTAGAGCAAAGATTATTGGAACAAAATGCAAAGCATAAAGACTGGACCGTAACGGAAGAACTAATGGCGACAACAAAAGACGGCAAAGCTCTTTATGGTCATCCACTTCCGGCAGATATCACCGGCGTAAGCTGTGAAGAAGGGGAAGTAGATGCATCTGTATTTGATAGATATCGTAAAGAATTATATCAAGAGGCAAGCTATAAACCCTATATTATTGCCGCTATGATTTTCTTACAAAAAGTTAAAGATCCAAAAGCAAAATTAAAAGAGCTTTGGGAAGCAGATACAGAAAGATTAAATGACTAATCAATCTTTAAAGGGAGAATATTTCTCCCTTTAAGGTCACTTTCACAATATATAGATATGGAATAAAAGTAGGAGGTATTTTAATGAGTGTAAACTTAGATTTTGAAGCTATCAAAAAGGCAGCAGCCGGTTATGAAGCCGATATGGTTAAATTTCTTAGAGATCTTGTTCTTCTAAAGGGCGAATCCTGTGAAGAGGGAGATAAAGCGAAAAGAATCAAAGAAGAGATGGAAAAAGTCGGATTTGATAAAGCATGGATTGACGAGCAAGGTAATGTTCTTGGTGAAATGGGAACAGGTGAAAAACTGATTGCTTTCGATGGTCATATTGATACGGTAGGTATTGGTAATATCGATAACTGGGAATTTGATCCCTATGATGGATTTGAAACGGAAACTACAATTGGTGGACGTGGAACTTCTGACCAATTAGGTGGACCGGTATCTGCTGTATACGGAGCAAAAATTATGAAGGACTTAGGTCTTTTGAATGATAAATACCGTGTATTGGTAACAGGCACAGTACAAGAAGAAGACTGTGACGGTAACTGCTGGTTATACATCATTGAGCAAGGTGGAATTAAACCTGAATTTGTCGTATCCACCGAACCGACAGATGGTGGAATCTATCGAGGACAAAGAGGACGTATGGAAATTCGAGTTGAAGTACAAGGAGTTTCCTGTCACGGTTCCGCACCGGAAAGAGGAGATAACGCAATTTACAAGATGGCGGATATCCTAAAAGAAGTAGAACAATTAAACGAAAATCCGGCTGATGACAGTGTTGAAATTAAAGGTCTTGTTAAAATGTTGGACGAAAAATACAATCCGGAATATAAAGAAGCTAACTTCCTTGGACGCGGTACTGTAACAACGTCTGAAATATTCTTTACATCTCCCTCCCGTTGTGCAGTAGCAGATTCCTGTGCGATATCTCTAGATAGAAGAATGACGGCAGGAGAAACTTGGGAATCCTGTATTAAAGAAATTGAAGACCTACCATCTGCAAAAAAACACAATGCAAAAGTTACAATGTATAAATATTCCAGACCTTCCTGGACAGGCTTATCTTATGAGCAAGACTGCTATTTCCCAACATGGGTAATTCCTGAAGATCATAAGGTCACAAAATCTCTAGAAAAAGCATATAAAGGCTTATATGGAGATGAAAGAATTGCACCACCGGTAGAAAAAGAACAAAAGAAGAGAGCGGAAAGACCTCTTACCGACAAATGGACATTCTCTACAAACGGTGTAGCCATTATGGGTAGACATGAAATTCCATGTATCGGATTTGGTCCTGGTGCAGAAGATCAAGCCCATGCTCCCAATGAAGTAACTTGGAAACAAGACCTAGTAACTTGTGCTGCAGTTTATGCTGCTCTCCCAACAATGTATGTTGAAGATTAATTCATAATCTGCACAAATTAATAGAAAAAATCGAAAACCGAATATATTTATTTATATTCGGTTTTCTTAATATTAAGTCGAAATAAAAGAGGTAAGAAAATGAAAAAAATTGTATTAGCACTTGGTGGCAACGCCTTGGGAAACACCCCCGAAGAGCAAAAATCCGCCGTTAAGGACACTTCAAAATCCATTGTAGATTTGATCGAACAAGGAAATCAAGTGGTAATTTCCCACGGCAATGGACCTCAAGTAGGAATGATTAATCTTGCCATGGATACAGCCCATAATTCTCCGGAAAAAACACCTGAAATGCCATTTCCAGAATGTGGAGCGATGAGTCAAGGTTATATCGGATATCATTTACAAAATGCCATTGAAAATGAATTAGCACAAAGAAATATTGACAAACCTGTTGTCACATTAGTCACACAAGTCATTGTCGATGAAAAAGATCCTGCATTTGAAGATCCTACGAAACCAATTGGTGGATTTTATACAGAAGAAGAGGCAAAAGAAATCGCTCGTGTGAAAGGATATCAGTTTAAAGAAGATGCCGGCCGAGGATTTCGTCGTGTCGTTGCCTCTCCAAAACCAGTAGATATTGTAGAAAAGGAATCGATCAATGCATTAGTAGAAGCCGGTCATGTTGTAATTGCCGGTGGCGGTGGTGGAATTCCCGTTATCGAAAAAAATGGCGTTTTAGAAGGCGTTCCGGCTGTTATCGACAAGGATTTTACAACAGCTCGACTTGCCGGTGCTTTAGATGCTGACGTCTTAGTAATCTTAACAGCTGTTGAAAAAGTTGCGATTCACTTTGGCAAAGAAAACGAAGAGTGGTTGTCCGATTTATCTTTGGAAGAAGCTGAAAAATACATCAATGACGGTGAATTTGCAGCGGGATCCATGCTTCCCAAGGTTGAAGCGGCCATTGGTTTTGTCAAAGCAAAAGAAGGAAGAGAATCTCTCATTACATCTTTGGAAAAAGCAAAGGATGGTATTGCAGGTAAAACCGGTACTAGAATAATAAATTAAGGTGATTTAATGATTATTGGAAACGGAAAACTCATCACCAATAACGAAGAACAACCTTTGATCGAAAATGGAGCTGTCGTTATTGATAAAAATGAAATAATCGATTTTGGCCCAACAAAAGATATGCGGAAAAAATTTGCCGAAAAAGAATTTCATGATGTAGAGGGTCGGGTTATTATGCCGGGAATGATTAACTGTCATACCCACATTTATTCGGCTTTTGGACGTGGTATGAGTGTATCAAAACCCACACGGGACTTTATTGAAATATTGGAAAATCAATGGTGGGCATTAGATAAAAAATTGACATTGGAAGCGTCGGAAAAAAGTGCTTACGGTACTTTGATCGAATCCGTTCGCAACGGTGTCACCACAGTATTTGACCATCATGCCAGTCCCTACCATATTGAAGAAAGCTTATTTAGAATAGCAAAAGCCTGTGAAGATGTGGGAATGAGAGCAGATCTTTGTTATGAAGTTTCCGATCGAGACGGATTAGAAATTACAAAAGCAGGAATTAAAGAAAATATTGACTTCATTAAAGCGTATAATACTTCAAAACAGGATCTGATACATGGCCATTTTGGCCTTCATGCATCTTTTACAATATCCAATGAAACGATGGAGTTAATCAAAGAGGCCATGGAAGGTGTCGATGCTGGATATCATATTCATTGTGCCGAAGGTATCGAAGATGAATACGATTCATTGGAAAAATATGGCCAACGAGTTATTGAACGTTTTCAAGGATGGGATATGCTTGGAGAAAAAACACTAGCCATCCATTGTTGTAATGTGAACAATTATGAAGTTAAAATTTTAAGGGACACCAATACCAATGTGGTGCATAACCCTGAATCGAATATGGGCAATGCTGTGGGAGTGACGCCGGTACTCTATATGCTTAACCAAGGAGTACGATTGGGATTAGGAACAGATGCGTATACGAATGATATGTTTGAATCCATGAAAGTGGCAAAAATTTTGCAGTCCCATACGCATGCAGATCCTACTGTAGGATTTAACGAGAGTTTACAATTACAAATGGTCAATAACAGAGACATTGCCTCTCGATTTTTTGACAAGAAACTCGGTATTATTGAAAAGGGTGCCTACGCAGATATTATTACATTGGATTATAATAATTACACGCCCATTACAAAGGATAATATCGGAGGACATATATTATTTGGATTTAGTGGTCGAATGACTGTGGATACGATAATTAATGGTAAATTTGTCATGAAAGAGCGTGAAATACAAACAGTAGATGAGGAAAGAATATTTGCGGAAACGCAACAATTAGTTCCTAAAATATGGAAAGGATTATAAGGTGAAGGAAATGGAAAAAATGAAAATTGCTTCGTTGAAACATCAGGATAAAAATGTAGATACCAGTTTTTTAAATGAAGAGGTGGCAAAAAAAGCATCTGCTTTTCATAAAAGCTTCCCTCAATATGAACCGACGCCCTTGGCAAATTTAAAAAACTTATCGAAAGAGCTGGGCATTAAAGGTCTTTTTGTAAAAGACGAATCCTATCGATTCGGTTTGAATGCTTTTAAAGTTCTTGGAGGCTCCTATGCCATTGGAAATTATATCGCTGATCGACTTGGTAAGGATTTATCAGAAGTTCCCTATGAAAAGATGATTTCCGATGAAGTTCGGGAACAATTGGGAGAGATTACCTTTGCTTCTGCAACAGATGGAAACCATGGTCGTGGAGTAGCTTGGACTGCGAATCAATTAAAACAAAAATGCCGTATTTACATGCCAAAAGGCACAGCTGCAGAACGTTTGGAAAATATTCGCAAAGAAAATGCGGAAGCAGATATCTATGATTATAATTATGATGATTGTGTTCGTCTTGCTGATAAATATGCGAAAGAGCATAATGGTATTTTAGTACAAGATACATCCTGGGAAGGATACGAAGATATTCCACGCTGGATCATGCAAGGATATATGACCATGGCTTATGAAGCCTATAATCAATTAAAAGAACAAGGAAAAGAGCCGACTCATATCTTTTTGCAAGCGGGAGTAGGTTCCTTTGCATCCGCTGTCACCGGGTTTTTTGCCAATGTCATGAAGGATAATCTTCCGATCATAACCATTGTTGAACCTCATAAAGCAGCTTGTCTATATCAAACCGCTGCTGCAGATGATGGAGATCTTCACCCGGTAACCGGTGATCTGGATTCGATTATGGCCGGTCTTAACTGTGGAGAACCTGTGACTGTCGGTTGGCCGATTTTACAAGGCTATGCGAAATACTTCCTATCCGTTGATGATATTTACGCTGCACATGGTATGAGATTACTAGGAAATACATTGGGAGATGATCCAAAGGTTGTATCCGGAGAATCCGGTGCTGTAACTCCCGGTGTCGTATCAAAACTTATGACGGATGAAGATTTAAAAGAATTGAAAGAAAAAATAGGATTAGATGAAAATTCCGTTGTTCTCTGTTTTTCTACAGAAGGAGATACAGACCAAGTGAATTATCGTAAAACCGTTTGGGATGGAAAAGATCCTAGTTTTTAATCAACAATAATTAAAAAGAATAGTCCCTAAGCAGAACAAATTCTGCTTAGGTTATTCTTGTTTCTGGTATAAGGGGGAAAACATGAGCGATTTAATGTATCCGGTAAACTTCAAACAAATGATAATTCATGTCCTGGAAGAATATGAAAATTATCAGACGATCTATAATGTTAAGAATATTTTTAAAAAATCTAATGAGAACGTTTTATCTATTTTTGGAGAAAAACTGGAAAACCCGTTAGGGATTGCTGCAGGGCCTCATACACAACTTGCACATAATATATTGGCAAATTATGCAGGTGGCGCTCGATATATGGAGCTAAAGACAGTACAAGCTTTGTATGGTGAGGAATTGGGAATTCCAAGACCATGTATACGTGCTGAAGACGAAGCCTATAATACGGAGTGGTCCAGTGAATTTAAAGCAACCGACGCAAGAGACGAATATGTCAAAGCTTGGTTTGGCTGTAAAGTTTTAGCAAAAGAATTTGAATTTGGAGATCCCGATGGATTTATCTTTAATATGAGCTGCGGTTATAATTTGGAAGGAATTAAGCAACCGTTAGTTGATGAATTTATTGATACTTTAATGGATGCTTCGGATACGAAAGTATTTGAGCAATGTAAACAAGATCTCTATGAACTCTTGCCTCGATTTAAAAATATAGATCGTGATTATATTGATTCTATTTCACCTAATGTATGTAGATCCATCACCTTGTCAACCATGCATGGATGCCCACCGAAAGAAATTGAAGCCATCGGTAAATATTTGCTGGAAGAGAAAAGTATCAATACTTATATAAAATGTAACCCGACATTATTGGGATATGACTATGTCAGAGAAACTTTTGACAAAATGGGTTACGATTATTTGACTTTCGGTCATGAACAATTTGAACATGATTTACAAATGGAAGACGCTGTTCCGATGCTGACTCGTCTACAAGAATTAGCAAAAGAGTTGGACTTGGAATTTGGTGTTAAATTGACCAATACTTTCCAGTGTAAAATTAAAAATAATGAATTGCCGGGAGAAGATATGTATATGTCAGGAAAGGCATTATATCCCTTGGCAACAGCAGTAGCATATAAACTGTCGGCAGCTTTTGATGGAAAATTGCCGATCTCCTATTGTGGTGGAGCTGATCGAAACAATATTAAAGCACTCTATGAATCGGGAATGTGGCCCATTACAATATGTACCATTTTACTTCAACCGACAGGATTGGACAATATTAAAAAATTGGCGGAAATTCTAGAAGACTGTGAGTTTTCAAATAATAAGACAACCGATACGGAGAAACTAAAGGCTATCGCCACAGGCGCTACAGAGGATAAACATTATGTAAAATCTTCCGCAAAACGGAAAAAATATGATCTGCACAAGTCCTATGAAAATTGGGAGCGAGACGATGACTACTATTGTCGTGTCCTATGTAAATCTTGTGTAAGAGTGTGTCCGAACCGAACCAATGATGTGATTAAATTGTCGGAAGATTCTATTATTCTTCATATTGACGATATTTGTAATGAATGTGGAAACTGTCAATTTTATTGTGTAGAACCCTGTCTTCCCTACCGTGATCGCATTACTCTCTTTAGTTCCAAAGAAGACTTGGACAACTCTACGAATAATGGTTTTTTCAAAAAAGAAGATCAGAGTTTTTATTACCGATACCAAGGTAAAGTGGGGGAAGGAGAACTTCCGGAACCTTTACAGGAAGTTTATCAAGCGATTAAAGAACAAAAACCCTATTATTTTATGACAAAATAAAGTTGACGAAGACCTTAGGAAAGCCTAAGGTCTTTTTTTATCTTCTCAAAAGCTTTATACATCTTTTAAAATTTATAAGAAACAAGAGAAATAGAAGAGAAGGAATTTTATTGTGATAGACTATGTTAGAATTAGTAGTGATAAATTAAGAAATTTGTAAGATTTACATAAAAGATTCGTTGAAAGTTTTTGGTATTATAATCCCAGGAGGTACTTATGAAACAGTATACGATTTTAGTAGCGGAAGACGATCGTGCCATCGCTCAATCTATTGGTATTTATTTAAAAAACGAAAATTTCATACCTCTATTTGCCTATGATGGATTAGAGGCTGTGGAAGTATTTAAAGAGAATAAGGTGGATCTTGTGATTATGGATTTAATGATGCCGAAACTTTCAGGCGAAGAAGCGATTTTAAAGCTTCGTGAGATTTCCTATGTCCCAATTATTATACTTTCTGCAAAATCAGAAGATTACGATAAGGTAATCGGACTAAACATCGGTGCTGATGATTATATTACAAAACCCTTTAATCCTTTGGAACTTAGTGCCAGAATTAAAAGTAATTTACGCAGATACTATAATTATGGACAAAAAAATGATGGGGACAATATTGAGATTGGATCGGTCCGATTGAACACTTTGGAAAAGACGGTCTATGTCAATGAAAACAGAGTCAACTTAACCTCGATTGAATATAAGATATTGGAATTATTGATGAATCATCCGAATGTGGTTTTTTCCATTGATGAAATTTACGAAAAAGTATGGAATGAACCGGCGATTGAATCGAAGACCGTGACGGTACACATTCGTCGAATTCGAGAGAAAATAGAAGTAGATCCCAAAAAGCCAATGTATTTAAAAGTAGCATGGGGTTTGGGGTATAAATTCGTTGATCAAAAAAGGAGAAGTTAATATGGAAGATAATAAATGTTACAAATTTCGAAACAATATTCTCATACTATTATTCATATCTACGATTATTTCTTTGGGATCTTTTATTTATTTCACCAATAATATGAAACGCGGGGAAGCAAATCAGTACTATATCAATGAGATCGAAAATGTCCAACGAGAAACGATTCGAGCTTCCTTGAATGATTATTATGTCTATCCCAAATTCCCATACTATGTAAAGAGTTTTAAGACCAAGTATTACTTGGAAGATGGAACAAAAATTCCGGATGTGGATGGAAAAAAAATGTATGATAAGTACATGAAACAAGAAGAGCTTCGACAAAAAGGACTGGATCCATTGGCCTATTCTGAGGAGTTGGCAAAAAAAGTAATTAAGAAAAATGAAATATTTTTCATTAATGATAAAAGAATGGAGATTGACCCGGAAGATGTGGAGTTTGGAAGCAATGACTTTTTAATTAAGGGAGTGGCAACCAATGGAAATGTAGCAATTGAACTGATTGAGACTTCAGGACGATTGGAATCCAATCCTTTAAAAGACGTTATTGTTAACGGATTTGTTAACAATACAAAAAATTTGATCAGCAAAGCAGCGGAAGAAAATCAAATTAAAAACATTAAATTTTGTTATACTTTGGATTTAGACTCTCAAGTTTTTCAAGACATTAAAGCAAATGTATTTTATCAAGGAACGATGTTTCCTGTTGTTCTCAGTTCCTTTGTTCTAAATATTATCGTAGTAGCAATCGGTGCTTTTTTACTTCGATATAAAGAATGGAAAAAAACAAATGGTATTCCCATCTTGTTTCGTCTACCTATCGAAATCATTTTGATTCTTATCTTTTTCTACGTTTTCTTTGGGCTGGTGGGATTAAGTAATTACGAAAGATTTTATCGTGGCTTACCGGAAAATTTCTTACAGGTTTTCTATAGTATCTTTATCCTATGCCTTATCGTAGGGAATTTTATTTCCGGTCTATGTATTTTCTATGCTATGATTAGTGGAAAATCGTTGATTTATGAAGGGAAGAATGCCTTTATTATTCAGCGAAGTATTATTTATCGGCTAATAACCGGTGTGATCCAAGGTGTTACAACATCTGTTGGAGAGGCGGAAACGGAACATACGGTTCAAAAAGCAAAAAGCCGTGTATTAATGGTTGAAATCGGATTATTCTTACTAAGTATTATCTATTTCTTAGTATTTCATATTCGAAATCCATTCCTATCCATTATCATATTCACCATCTTATTGGTTATCAGTTATCGATTTATGATACGGCTAATTAATGAGATTGCCACAATTAACCGATCTTCCTCGGAAATTGCAAAGGGTAATTACCAAGCCAAGGTGGATAATAATTTTCCAATCTATCAAAAAATAGCCGACAATTTCAACAATATCGGTGAAAATCTAAATCTGGCAATAGATGAAGCGGTGAAGTCGGAACGTATGAAATCGGAGCTTGTGACCAATGTCAGTCACGATTTAAAAACTCCTCTAACTTCTATTATCAATTATTCTGATCTTTTACAGGACAAAGAATTGTCAGAGGAAGAATATCGGGAATATTCGCAAATCATCTATGAAAAATCTCAAAAGTTAAAAACATTAATTGAAGACCTTTTTGAAATTTCAAAAGTGACGAGCCGAAATATCGTATTGGAATTGGAAGATATTGACTTTAAGTCCCTTCTCCTGCAAGTGACAGGTGAGTGGGAGGACAAACTGGAAGAAAAATCCATTCAACTAATATCAAATATGGTGGAAGATCCTATTATTCTCCGTTTAGATGGATCAAAGATGTCACGAGTACTAGATAATATCTTTTCCAATATTGAAAAATATGCGATGGAAGGTTCTCGAGTCTATATCGATTTGGAAGAAGACAATTCTCAAGTAAAATTGGAAATTAAAAATATGTCCAAATATCCTTTGAATATTTCAGCAGATGAACTCAAGGAACGATTTATCCGAGGGGATATTTCCAGGACGACGGAAGGTGCCGGTTTGGGTCTTTCCATTGCAGAATCCCTTGTCGAAGCACAAAATGGAACTTTTGATATTGAAATTGATGGAGATCTATTTAAAACAAAAATATATTTTTGATCAATAAAAACACAGCCTTTCTATAAAGGTTGTGTTTTTTTAAACAATACTAAACCACTATGTTTTAAACACCAAATATATGTTAAAATAATAGCAGGAAAGTATTTTCATACAAAGGAGGAATTATGAGTAAATATTTAGTAGTTGGCGGTGTTGCAGGTGGAATGTCAACTGCAGCACGTATTAAACGATTGGATCCAAAGGCGGAAGTGATCGTCTATGAAAAGGGTCCCCATGTATCTTATTCCAACTGTTGTTTACCCTACCATTTAAGTGGCCTAATTGAACCGGCTGAAAAATTGATTTTAATGACTCCGGAAAAATTAAAGGCACAATATAATTTAAATGTATTTACAAATTCAGAAGTAATAGATATTGATCCAAAAGCAAAGAAAATTACGGTAAAAGATACAGTAAAAGGAGAAGAGTCCAAAGAATCCTATGACTATTTGATCCTTTCACCCGGCGCAAAACCCATTAAACCCCAAAGTATTGAAGGAATTCATGGAGACAATGTATTTACCATTCGCAATGTGGTGGATATTGATGCTCTAAAACAGTATTTGGAAACACAAAATATAAAAAAAGTTGCTGTAATCGGTGGCGGTTTTATTGGAATTGAAGCTTGTGAAAACTTGGTAGAAGGAAATTTTGAAGTTTCCATGATTGAAGCGTCGAACCAAGTGATGGGTCCCTTTGACTATGATATGGTACAAATTTTGCATAAAGAATTAGTTGATCATGGTGTTGAACTTGTGGTGGAAGATGGACTGGAAAAAATTGAAGATAAGAAGATAATTCTCCAATCAGGAAAAGAATTAGAAGCGGAAGCTGTCGTATTGGCGATTGGAGTTAGTCCTGATACGGCTTTGGCAAAAAAAGCTGGTTTGGAAATTGGAGAAACCGGAGGAATTTTGGTCAATCACCATTATCAAACATCCGATCCTCATATTTATGCAGTAGGGGACGCGATTGAAGTGACACATCTTCAAACACAAAAAAAGACCAAATTAGCATTGGCAGGACCTGCTCAACGACAAGCTAGGGCCGCTGCAGACCATATTTACGGTAAGAGAACCATCAATAAGGGGGTCATTGGTTCTTCGGTGGTGCAGTGCTTCAGCTTAAATGCGGCTCGCACCGGACTCAATGAAAAAGAAATCCAAAAAGAAGGAATAGAATATGACTTTTCTTATGTAATCCCTATGGATAAAGTGGGTTTAATGCCGGATAAAAATCCGATTTTCTTAAAGTTAATTTTTCAAGTTCCTACTGGAAAGATATTGGGAGCCCAGGCCATTGGAAAGGGAAATGTAGAAAAACGCATTGACGTAGTAGCTGCTATGATCACCATGGGAGCAGATATTGAAGATTTAAAGGAATTGGAACTTTGCTATGCTCCACCATTTAGTACCGCAAAAGATCCTGTAAATATGGCTGCCATCGTAGCCGAGAATCTATTACAAGGTGAATTTAAACAAGTTCATGTGGATCAAGTAAGAAAACTTTGGGAAAAAGGTGCCACAATTATCGACGTTCGGGAACCAGGAGAATATGAACAATCCCATATTAAAGGGGTCGAAAATATCCCATTAAGCGAATTTAGAGAGCGATTAGATGAAATTCCGAAAGATGAACCGGTATATCTTCACTGTAGATCGGGACAAAGATCATATTTTGTAACCAATGAATTAACGAAACTAGGTTGGACCAATGTATACAATGTGGCAGGATCTTATTTAGGAATTTGTCTTTATGAATATTACAATGATCAGCGATTACATCGTGAGAAGATTGTAACCGAATACAATTTTAACTAAAAGGATAAAAGAATGTCCTAAAGGACATTCTTTTTTTATTCTTAAGGTTTCTTTTAGAATAATTCGATATAATAAATAGGGTGATATTATGAATAAAATATTGATCGTTGAAGATGATCTGGATATTAATAATTTACTACGCGATATTTTAACAGCGGAAGGATATCAAGTGACTCAAGCTTATACAGGTGCTGACGGACTGCAGCGTTTAGAAGAAAATTTTGACTTGATTCTTTTGGATCTGATGATGCCAATTATTGATGGTGAGACGATGATCTTAAAAATGAGGGAAGATGGTTATACAGAACCTATTATTGTCCTATCGGCTAAAATTGATACCGAAACCAGGTACAGGATTTTAGACATTGGTGCAGATGATTTTATATCGAAACCCTTCGATCGTTTGGATGTCTTATACCGTATTAAGGCAAATATTCGCCGTTACCGTGATTTTGCGCAACAAAAGAACCAAAAAGATGTCATAACATTTAAAAAAATGGTCTATGATCGAGAAGACAACAGAATCCTCTTAAATAATATTGAATTAAAATTAACACCTATTGAAATGGAAATATTAAAGACCCTATTAGAAAATCCCAATAAAATTTTTACCAAGGAAAATTTGTATCGATCCGCTTGGAAAGAAGATTATTTTTATGAAGCGGATACGATTAATGTCCATATTTCCAATTTGAGGAATAAACTGAAAAAAATTGATCCGGAAGACTATATTGAAACCATATGGGGAATGGGATATCGTTTAAAGAAATAGCTTTTAGAATCTATTTAGAATTGGTTAAGAAGCTTTTAAAAAATATATTCTACAATTTTTGTAGGAGGTAATTATGAAACCAATAATAAAATGCACTCAAATCAATAAGAAGTTCGGCTCTGTAAAGGCATTAAGAGATGTCAATATGACGGTTTACGAAAATGATATCTATGGTTTGGTGGGCCCTAACGGCTCGGGGAAGTCCACCATTTTAAAATTAATAGCCCATTGGATCCGACCGGATCGTGGTAGCATCGAACTTTTTGATTATTCAAACAATGAAAGTTACAAGGCCTTGGAGAAAATGGGATTTTTAATTGAAGAACCAGTTTTTTATGATTATCTAACAGGCAAGGACAATATCAAGTACTTAGGAAAAATAAAAAACATTAAACCGGATCTTGCCATGGAAATAGTTCGGGAATTTCGGATTGACGATCAGATGAAGAAAAAAGTAAAGACCTATTCCACCGGTTATCGAAAATCCTTAGGATTGGCAGTAGCAATGATGAATCGGCCTAATATTTTAGTTTTAGATGAACCGGTAAATGGATTAGATCCGGAACGAATCGTCGACTTAAGAAATCTTCTTTTAAAGATCAATCGAGAGTGGAATACAACCATTGTACTTTCGTCCCATCTTTTAAATGAACTTTCACTGATTGCCACTCGATACGGTTTTATAAAAAATGGTGTCCTATTGGAAGAAATCAGCCAAGAAGAACTGCTCGATAAATCTCGCCAATTTATAGAAATCCATTTGGAGCCTGATGATTTAAAGAAGACCATTGTCTTGCTGGAAGAATATTTTAATATGAATGAGTATCGAATCTTACCGAAGGGTGAACTACGAATTTATGAATCCTTGAATGTATTGGACATTCAAAAACTTTTAATAAAACATGAAATCTATACACTTTCAATTAAAAATAAAAATTCTTCTTTGGAAGATTATTATTTAAATCTGTTGGGGGGTAAAGCCCATGATTAATTATATTAAAGGAGAATTATTTCGAATTTCAAAACTAAGTAGTTTCCGAATTCTATGTCTCTTAATCTTTATTTGTGAAAGTCTTTATTTTTTCGTTGGGTATAAATTTTATATGGAAACAGGGACATTATTCATGGGTGGGGAAATAATTCCCGTCTTTATTGTTTTTATGCAATTAGTAGCACCTTTTATGTTGATGGGATTCGTTGATTATTCCTTTGGAGATGAACTCAAAAAGAATACTGTCGTTCGTGGAATTGAAGCTTCTTATACTAGAACTGAAATTTATTTTATGAAGACAGTGACCGTTTATATAACATCCTTAATGACCCTTTTTGCAACGATTATACTTGCTATCGTAGCCCATAAGATTCTATTTCCCGACTTTGTAATTGCTTGGACAAATATTATAATCAGTATAAAATTTTTTGGGATATTGATTTTAATATTGAGCTTCTTTTTAGCGCTGTATTCCCTATTTTATCTGGTAATACCGGTTTCTCGAGGATTTGTTTATACTTTTTTGTATATAATAGCTCTTTATTTCCATAAAATAATCAATCATATCTTTGAATTTTTTCATTTATCTTCATGGACAGAGTACATTGGCTATTTACCTTCCGCATTATTGGAAAAGTTTAAAATAGCCATTGTGATAAAAATGGGCTTAGATTCAATTCATTATGATTCGACTCAATTTTTCGATCAAAGTTTACTTCTTCGAATCATTGTCAGTCTTGGTTTCACGATTTTATGTACAATATTTGGTGTTATTCTATTTCAAAAAAAGGATTTTACGAAATGACAATATTAGCATTTCTTTTATTATGTCTGTTGATCTATTTGGGAATTCTCTATTGGAAACTAAAAAAAGCCATTCAAATCCTTCAGGAAAATATAGAGTTTCAAAATAAATTTCCGTCTAGAAGTATTCCTCCACTAAATGATCAAGGGTCTATTCACAAAATATATGAAAAAATGGATCAACTGTGTCAGGAAAATCTTCAATTGAAACATGAAAGAGATGAATTATCAAAGGAGTATCGGGAGCTAATGAGTAATATTAGTCATGATCTACGGACTCCTCTTACCGCTATGCTAGGTTATTTAGATTTATTGAAGGATCAATCGTCTCAAAATGAAAAGTATTTAAACATTATCAAGGGAAAAGCAAATTATCTAAAGAATCTTATTGAAAAGTTTTATGAACTCTCTTTGACGGTTGAAGGAAAAGATATTAAAAGTGAATATTTTAATATCAAGGAATTGATGATGGAACGAATCTTTTTATATTATGATCAAATTCAAGAAAAGGGTCAGAATTTAACCATAGATATTCCGGAGGATTTCAATATTTATTCTTCGAAAGAAGGAATTTTGTCTATCACGACAAATGCTTTGGATAATATGTTAAAGTATTCCAAAGGGGATCATTGGGTGCAAGTTACTAAAGACCCTTTAGAAATTATTTTTTCCAATGTAACGGATCTACCGGATGGAAATTATGATGATCTTTTTGAACGAACAAAAGTCTTGGATTCGTCTCGTAAAAATGCTTCGGGGATTGGTCTATCTATTATTAAAGCGAATGGAGATAATTTATCTATGGATTCTCATATTGATGTGAAGGATTATGTTTTTACTTTGCGTTTAACGGAACGAGGAATATAAAAAAACCTTACAAATGTAAGGTTTTTTTTATTATTTTAAAATAGAAAGGATAATTTGAGGTAGTAATACAAGGCCTACTGTGGCCACCGGTTGACATGCCGCATAAAAGGCAGCAACTTGATCTTCACCGGAAACTGCAATTAAAGCATTTAAAGCCGGTGCAGAAGTCATTGCACCTGTCGTAGCACCTAAAGCGGCAAATAAAGGCATCTTAAAGATTACATAGGATATAAAAAATGCAAAGATAATTGCAACAGCAGTCATAAGCAATCCGGTTACGAAAAGTTTAACACCGTATTGAGCCAAAGTATCCACAAATCCTTGACCGGCAGTTGCTCCGTTTTGGAGTAAGAATAGAGAAATAACAAAATCTCGCATAGAAATTAAGGTAGTCTTAGGTGCTTGAAAAGAAATTTTACCAAGATGGCCAAAATGAGCAATCAGTAATCCGGCAATTAATGAACCTCCGGAATTACCTAAAGAAAATACGGCTCCTCTGCCAATCGGTATTTCAATAGAACCTAAAATGACGCCAAGTGTAATGGCAAGACAAAGGACAAAAATACCTGGCCCATCTATTTTAATCACTTTTAAATGATCCATTTCTTTCAATCGTTGAGATTCTTCCGGTATTTGAAGTTTTTTATTTTCTTCTTCAATATTAACTTTTAAAAGCTTAGGGATAATTTGTACAAACATTACGATTCCAACAATTCCGGATACATAAGCCAAACCATATCCAACGGAAGCGATCGTGGACCCGGTTGCTTCGATGGTAGAAGCCAAAGAAGCAGTACAGGTCAAGGCTCCTGCGGAAATTCCCAAAGCTAAATCCCTAGGGATGCCAATAAATTTCGTTGCCATTATAATTACAATACCAGCCGAGATAACGACAGTGGCGGAAGTGACTAAAAAAGCAATAATATTCGTCTTTAAATTGGATATAAAAACCGGGCCGGCAGATAGACCGACACAGGATAAAAATAACACCAAACCTATGCCGCCTACAATTTTTGGAACTTCCAAACCGAAATGCCCCAAAATCAAAGCCATAATGAGTACTCCGGAAGTCCCGAACTTAAGACCTCCAAAAGAAATACGCTCAAAGAGATACCCAAGACTAAGAGCTAAAAAGATTACGAATACTGTATTTTCTGTTAAGCTGTTCATAAAATTTGTCATAACATATTCCTCTTTTTAAATTATTTTAACATTGAAAAAAAAGAAAAGAAAGAAGATATTTTTTCAGTATTTGTCTAAATATGGTAAAATGGTAAATGGTAAAGAAGGAGGCATTATGGAATATAAAAATAAAAAACTTATCGTTTTAGCAATTCTTTTAACGTCAATTGTAATGAGGGCTAGTTTTACGGGGATCGGCAGTATTATTCCCATCATTTCTCAAGATTTACAACTTGATGAATCCATAAGCGGTATGATATCTACATTACCTCTTATTATATTTTTTCTTTTTCCGGTTATTGTCAATACATTAAATGATATAGTTGGAACAAAAACCACTATGGTTGGAGCGACAGTTATTGTGATTTTAGGAATTTCCATTCGATCTTTCGGGAGTCTTTCCACTTTATTTTTAGGAACGGGATTGATGGGGATAGGAATTACTTTTTACAATGTATTATTACCTAGTATTATAAAAAATGAATTTCCCCATAAGGTCGGAATGATTACAGGACTTTATACTATGATGATTACGATTTCTTCAGGTATTTGTTTTGCCATTACTCCCAAATTGGCGATGACTTTGAAAAGCTCTTGGCGAGGTGCTCTCTTTTTTTGGATCTATTTTGCACTGATCACTTTATTGTTATGGATGTTTACAAAAAATGACAAAATTCGAAGTGAAGACGCCAATTTACGAGGCGTATTAAAAAACCCTATGACCATATATGTCTCCATGTTTTTCGGATTACAAGCACTATTGTATTTTTCCTTTGTCACATGGTTTCCCACAATTTTGCATGGTCGAGGAATCCCTTTGGAAAGTACAGGATTACTGGGAATGCTCTTTCAATTTATCGGAGTACCCGTCAACTTTTTGATTCCGACAATGGCGGAAAAAGCAAAAGATCAAAGAATTTATGGTTTGGTCACTTCCAGTTTTTTTGTCGGTGGTTTGATATTATTTTATTTTGCAAACTCTATGACCATGGCCATAATTGCCATTATCGTTTTGGGACTAGGCTCTTGTTCTACGCTATCCCTATGTTTTGCTTTTATCACCTTCCGTTCAGAAACGCCTGCAATTTCAGCACAAGTTTCTGCAATAGCCCAAATAATCGGAAATATTTTAGCGGCCATTGGACCGGTGGGATTAGGTTTTGTCTATCGCTTTACAAATAGTTGGAGCATTGCCATCTTGATATTAATTGGAATATCGGTAGTATTTACAATTTTTGGGACCTTGTCAGGTCGAGATGTTAGCATAGTTTGAGGTGAAATAATGATTTTAAATAAATTAAGAAGATTGATGAAAGAAAATAAAATTGACTATTATATAATACCTTCTTTAGATCCTCACGGATCGGAATATTTGCCTGAGTATTATCAAGAACGTTTTTTTGTAACAGGATTTAGCGGTTCTGCAGGAACTGCCGTCATCTCTCAAGAAGATGCGTATTTATGGACGGATGGTCGATACTATATCCAAGCAAAGCGAGAAATTGAGGACTATGGATTTACTCTTCAAAAACAAGGTTTAGAAGGAGTTCCCAATTATGATCAATGGATTTATGACCATATTTCTACAGGAAATACGGTGGGATTAAATGGTAAATATTATATTGAAAAGAATTATCAAAATTTACAAAAACAAGTGGAAAAAAAACAGGGAAAGATTGTTGACATTGATCTGATAAAAGATCTATGGATGGATCGAGCATCTCTTCCCAATGATCAAGCCTATCTACATGATATTACTTATACCGGACGAACCAGAGAAGAGAAAATTGATACCATTCGTAAAATCCTCAAAGAACGCAAGGCGACGATGACCATTATATCTAGCTTAGAAGATATTGCTTGGACATTGAATATTCGAGGCAATGATATTGAGTATACACCTGTTTTATTATCCTATTTAATTATTACGGAAAAACAAGTTCGTTTTTATGCTTCGCCGGCTAAAGTCCAAAAAATAAAAAAAGAAATAAAAGACTTTGTAACAATCTGCAACTATGATGAATTTTACGACGATTTGTCAATGATTGAAGGAGAAAGAATTTATCTGGATCCTGAAAGGGTCAATCATAAATTATATTCTTCCGTAAGTACCAAGAATAGGATAATAGAAGGTCAAAATATCACTTTACCCTTAAAGGCCATTAAAAATAAAACAGAACTGGAACATCAAAGAGATACCTATGTTCGAGACGGTGTCTATTTGACAAAATTTATCCATTGGTTAAAAAAAGAAATTAAAAAAAGGAAAATTAGTGAAGTAGAAGCTGCAGAAAAATTGGATTCTTATCGCAAACAGGATCCACTTTATGTAAGTAATTCTTTTGGCACAATTTCAGCTTATGGTGAAAATGGAGCAATGATGCATTATTCAGCCACAGAACAATCTCAAAGTGATTTGGAGGCAAAAGGATTCTACTTGGTAGATTCGGGAGGTCAATACTATTCCGGAACGACAGATATAACAAGAACCATTGCTTTAGGTCCTTTGACGGAAGAAGAAATTCACGATTTTACAGTCGTATTAAAAAGTCATTTGGCTCTATTACATTGTATTTTTTTAAAAGGCACCTCTGACACTTCTTTGGATGCTATAACTCGATACCATGTCTGGCAGCAATATTCGGATTATAAATGTGGAACCGGTCATGGTGTAGGTTACTTTTTATCCTGTCATGAAGGACCTCAAAAACTGGACCCGAGAACTTCTCCTGTAGAAATGAAGGAAGGTATGATTGTATCCAATGAACCTGGAATTTATAAAGGTGGCAAGTATGGGATACGATTAGAAAACATCATGGAAGTAGTAAGAGATAAGACCAATGAGGATGGAACCTTTTTATCCTTTGATGTACTGTCTCTTGCACCAATCGACCTGGATGCCATTGATATCCAATTACTTTCTGATAAAGAAATACAACAATTAAACGGATATCATCGATTGGTATACGATCGATTGGAAAAATATTTAAGCTCTGAAGAAAAAGATTGGTTGGAAGAGGTTACAAAACCTTTGGAAAGGTGATCACTTGATTAATATTGAAGAGCGTCTGAAAAAACTCCCGGATAAACCGGGAGTTTATATCATGAAGGACTCATTGGATAATATTATATATGTAGGAAAAGCAAAGTCTTTACGAAAAAGAGTACGACAATATTTTGGTTCATACGGCAATTCTTCTCGCAAAGTGAAATCCATGGTATCAAAAATTGCTGATTTTGAATATATTATTGTAGAAAATGAAGTAGAGTCTTTGATCCTTGAAAGCAATCTCATTAAAGATAATCATCCAAAGTATAATATATTACTACGAGATGATAAACAATACCCCTATATTAAAGTAACTGTCAACGAAAGATTTCCCAGAGTCTTAAAAACCAGAAGACGGTTAAGAGATGGGGCAAAATATTTTGGCCCCTATCCTGCAGCGGTAGCCGTAAATGATTCCATCGACACCTTTGAACGCCTCTATCCTTTGAGAACTTGTTCGTTGAATCTCAATAAAAACTTAGGCAATTATCGACCTTGCCTAAATTATTTTATCGGTAAATGCTTAGGTCCTTGTATTGGGAAAGTAGATGAAGAAGAGTACTTGAAGATGATTGATGAAATATTGAATTATCTATCGGGAAAAGATAAAGAAACCATTCCAAATCGATTAAAAAAGGAAATGTTACAAGCTTCTGAAAAATTGGAGTTTGAAAAAGCAGCAGGTTTACGAGATGATTTAAAAGCACTGGAAATACTCAATGAAAAACAATTAATGGCTGATGCCGGTTCCATTGACGATCGAGATATTATAGCACTGGCTAAGGGAATGGATGAGGTATTGATTCAAATCTTTTTTATGAGAAAAGGAAAAATTATCGGGCGAGAACATTATTTGATGAATGACTATTATAATGATCCCTTGGAAGAGATATTTAATGCTTTTATCAAACAATTTTATAACGCTTCTTCATATATTCCCAAAGAAATTATTGTAGAAGAAATACCGGAGGACTTAAACACACTGGAAAAATGGTTAAGTGGTAAAAGAGGAAATAAAGTTAGTATAGTCGTACCTAAAATCGGGGGAAAGAAAGATTTAGTCCGCATGGTTAAAAATAATGCCATTGACATGATTGACAAATATGGGGATAAATTTGCTAAAAGACAAAAGAGAAACCAACTGGCCTTGGAAGAAATTCAGGATACTTTACAATTGGACCATTTTCCCGATCGAATTGAAGCTTACGATATTTCCAATATATCCGGAGTGGAATCTGTCGGTTCCATGGTAGTATTTGAAAAAGGAGAAATGAAAAAATCCGATTATCGAAAGTTTCGGATTAAAACTGTGCAGGGGCCAGATGATTATCAAAGTATGAAAGAAGTATTACAACGTCGATTTTTACGAGGAATTGAAGAGCAAAATATAGACAAGGTATCCTCTTTTTCAAAATTTCCCGATTTAATTATGATGGATGGAGGAAAGGGTCAAGTTAATGTGGCCCGACAAGTCTTAAGGGAGCTGGGAGTTAAAGTGGCGGTTTGTGGACTCGTAAAAGACGACTTCCACACAACCAGGGGTATAATATATAATAATGAAGAGTATGACTTAGATTTTAATTCCAAAGGATATAAGATGATTTATAAAATACAGGAAGAGGCTCATCGTTTTGCCATTAATTATCATCGATCACTGCGAACCAAGACCATGTTCCATTCTGAGTTAGATGATATTCCCTATATTGGGCCTACTCGAAAAAGAAATTTAATGCGTCATTTCAAATCGATTGAAAAGATTAAAAAAGCAACATTAGATGAATTAAAAGAAGTAGAAGGAATGGATCGTAGAAGTACAAACTCATTATATAATCATTTTCATGGAGAAAAATAATGTCTGTAAAATTAAAAACAATTGTCGAAAAATTTAATTTAGAAAAAATATATCTATCAAAAAATTACAATGAAATTATAATTGATTCCAGTGAGGTCAATCGACCGGGATTACAATTATGTGGTTATTTTAATAAGTTCGTTGTGTCTCGAATTCAAATTATTGGAACTCAAGAGTGGTGTTATCTCAATGAATTAAATCCGAAAGAAAGGTATCAATCTCTAGAATTGTTATTTCAATTTGATATTCCCTGTATAATTTTTACCAGGGACAATAAGGTATTTGATGAAGCCATTCAATTAGGGGTACTTTATGGAATTACCGTGTTAAAAAGCAAAGAACCTACGGCAAAAATTACGACGAAAATTATTTCTTTTATCGATGAGGAATTGGCGCCTTCCATAAGAATTCATGGTGTTTTACTGGATGTATACGGTGTAGGTGTTTTAATTACCGGTCCGTCAGGAATTGGGAAATCCGAAACGGCTCTCGATTTGATATCTAATGGGGCGCGCCTCATATCTGACGACTCTATAATAATTAAAAGAATTGATGAACGTCTCATGGGACGAAGTCCTAATATTACCAAATACTTTATGGAAATCCGAGGAGTAGGAATTATAGATGTGCAAAAGATGTTTGGCATCGGATATGTAATGGAAGAAAAAAAGATTGAACTGATTGCCAATTTGGAAGAATGGGATCAAAGTAAAGAATATGATCGATTGGGAATTCAAAACCATTATGAAAATATGTTGGGAATTGATATTGTAAAATTTGATGTTCCGGTAAAGCCTGGTCGACATACGGCATTGATCATTGAAGTAGCAACAAAAAATTTTAAACAAAAAGAATTGGGATACAATCCGGCATTGGCTTTAAATGATCGAATTGTAGCTGAGATTGAAAATCGGAAAAATGGAGAATGAGGTCATGCATACATTATAGATAGTATAATGACTATAGATATTTTTGTAAAAGTTAAATGAAAACCTATAGAAAAAAGTTTTAAAAATTTCCGATATTCCACAATATGGAATATATTTCATGATTTTTCCTTAAATTACTATATTTTTTCTAAAAAAAGTTGTCGGAAATCGTTGCAAAATAAAATGCTGCGTCCTATAATAAGTATAAGTATAGTTAAGTTATATTAATATTTTTAATAAATGGGAGGTATATATGGGAAAAACATTTAAAACAATGGATGGTAATGAAGCGGCCGCTCATGTTGCATATGCATTCAGTGATATCGCTTGTATCTATCCGATTACACCGTCTTCCCCGATGGCGGAACATATTGATGCTTGGGCATCACATGGAAGAAAAAATATTTTTGGCCAAGAAGTGTTAGTAAAAGAACTTCAGTCAGAAGCGGGAGCAGCTGGAGCCATGCATGGGTCCTTACAAGCCGGCTCTTATACTTCAACGTATACAGCGTCACAAGGCCTTTTACTTATGTTGCCAAATATGTATAAGATTGCAGGAGAACTTTTGCCGGGAGTATTCCATGTGGCGGCAAGAGCTTTAGCAACTCATGCACTGAGTATTTTCGGTGATCATCAAGACGTTATGGCAGCAAGAGCAACAGGTTGTGCTCTATTGGCTTCCGGTTCCGTACAAGAAGCAATGGATTTGGGAGCGGTTGCACATTTAGCATCATTGGAAGGACGAGTTCCTTTCGTTCACTTTTTTGATGGGTTTAGAACATCCCACGAAGTACAAAAGATCGAAGTTTTAGAATATGACGATTTGGCAAAATTAGTGGATCAAGATGCTGTAAAAGAATTTAAAGATCGAGCTTTAAATCCTGATGAACCACAAATTAGAGGGACTGCTCAAAACCCGGATATCTATTTCCAATCCGTAGAAGCATCTAATAATTATTATACCAATATTATTGATATTACGGAAAAATATATGAAGGATATTTCTGAACTGACTGGTAGAAACTATAACCTATTTACTTATTACGGGGCAGAAGATGCAAAAGACGTTGTTATCGCCATGGGTTCAGTAACAGAAGCATTGGAAGAAGTTGTTGACTATCTAAATAATAAGGGTGAAAAGACGGGACTTCTCAAAGTTCACTTATACCGTCCTTTCTCAAAACGTCATTTCTTTGATGCCATTCCAGAAACGGTAGAAAGAATTGCAGTCTTGGATCGAACCAAAGAAAAAGGTGCATCTGGAGAACCTCTGTATCTGGATGTTCGGGACATGTATTATGATGTGGAAAATAAGCCCCTCATCGTAGGTGGTCGCTATGGATTAGGATCAAAGGATACCAATCCGACGGATTTATTATCCGTATTCACAAACTTAAAAGCGGAAAAACCAATGACAAACTTTACAATTGGAATTGTTGATGATGTCACACATCTTTCTCTACCGGAAGAAGAACATATCTCTACAGAACCGGAAGGAACCATTCGCTGTAAATTCTGGGGATTTGGATCTGACGGTACGGTTGGAGCAAATAAATCTGCTATTAAAATTATCGGTGACAACACAGACATGTATGCACAAGGTTATTTCGACTATGACTCGAAAAAATCCGGTGGAGTTACAATGTCTCACCTTCGATTTGGAGACCATCGAATCACTTCCACTTATCTATTGTCGGAAGCTGACTTTATCTCCTGTTCCAAACAATCCTATGTCTATCAATATAATTTATTGAGAGGGTTGAAAAAAGGCGGTACATTCTTATTAAATACCACTTGGGATGATGAAGCGTTAGATGAGCATTTACCAGATAGCTTAAAGAAATATATTGCCGATAATGAAATTAAATTCTATACGATCAATGCAACAAAAATAGCTGCTGAAGTGGGTCTTGGCGGAAGAACAAATATGGTTATGCAATCTGCATTCTTTAAACTATCTGAAGTTTTACCGATCGATCAAGCGGTCACCTTACTCAAAGAAGCCATCGTAAGAGATTACGGAGCTAAAGGTGATGATATTGTTCAAATGAACTATAAAGCAGTTGATCGAGGAATTGACGCATTGCATGAAGTGGAAGTTCCAAAAAGCTGGTCTTCCTGTGATGGAATCGATGATTACAGCATTGAAGATGCACCGGCATTTATCAATAAGATCCTAGTTCCTGTCAATCGACAAGAAGGTAATGATCTTCCGGTATCTACTTTCGTAGAGATGGATATGATTGATGGAACCTTCCCATCAGGAACGAGTAAATACGAAAAACGAGGCATTGCCGTAAATATTCCCCAATGGAAAATTGAAAATTGTATTCAGTGTAACCAATGTTCCTTTGTATGTCCCCATGCGGTTATCCGTCCTTTCTTACTAGATGAAGAAGAGAAGGAAAACGCTCCGGAAACATTTGAGACGAAGAAAGCAATGGGAAGAGGTTTGGATAAATATCAATATCGTATCCAAGTTTCACCATTGGATTGTACTGGATGCGGAAATTGTGCTCAAGTTTGTCCTGCTAAGAAAAAAGCCTTGGTTATGGTTCCCTTCGAAGAAGAATATGCGGAACAAGCCATTAATTGGGATTACGCGACTGACAGTGTAACTTCAAAACAAGATGAATTAGAGCCGAACAATGTGAAAAATTCACAATTCTTTATGCCATATTTGGAATTTTCAGGTGCCTGTGCAGGTTGTGGTGAAACTCCCTATGTGAAACTTGTCACTCAACTATTTGGAGATCATATGAGTATTGCCAATGCTACCGGATGTACTTCTATCTGGGGAGGCTCTGCTCCCAGTATGCCATACTGTACGGATTCTTGTGGCAAGGGACCGTCTTGGGCTAACTCACTGTTTGAGGACAATGCTGAATTCGGTTATGGAATGGCCATCTCTCAAACTCAAACCAGAGACCGTATCAAGTTACTCATGGAAGAGTTTATTGAATTAAATATTGATAGCCAAGTAAATGAAGCATTCCAAGAATGGATTGACGGAATGAAGGAATACAAGACATCTAAAGCTGCAACAGCAAAAGTATTACCCCTCCTGGAAAAGAAATTTGACAATAAAGAAGCGGATCATGTTATTTCCGAATTAGACAGTTTGAAGAAATTCTTGATTAAAAAGAGTCAATGGATCTTAGGTGGAGACGGTTGGGCCTATGATATCGGATACGGTGGACTGGATCATGTTCTAGCTTCCGGAGAAGATATTAATGTCTTGGTAGTGGATACAGAGGTATATTCCAACACCGGTGGTCAATCCTCCAAAGCGACACCGACGGCTGCCGTTGCTCAATTTGCCGCAGCAGGTAAAACGACTAAAAAGAAAGATTTAGGCTTAATGGCAACCACTTATGGATATGTCTATGTGGCTCAAATTGCCCTTGGAGCAGATAAAAATCAAGCGTTGAAAGCTATTAAAGAAGCGGAAGCATATGATGGACCATCTTTAATCATCGCCTATGCACCATGTATTAACCATGGAATTCGGGCAGGTATGGGACAGTCCATTGAAGAAGAAAAGAAAGCAGTTGAAACGGGATATTGGCACTTGTATCGCTTTAATCCGGAGTTGAAAGCAGAAGGAAAGAATCCTTTCTCATTAGACTCTAAAGAACCGACCAAACCTTTCAGAGAATTCTTAGATGGGGAAGTTCGTTACACTTCACTGAAGAAGCTATTCCCTGAAAGAGCGGAAAGACTTTATGAAGAAGCGGAACAACATGCTAAAGATCGGTACGAATCTTATTTAAACATGGAAAATCAATCCATTGATTAATTCATTATACGTAAAATAGCAATAAAAAAGGACCTTTTTCGGGTCCTTTTTTCTATTTCTCATCAATGTAGAACTTGTGGTAAAATGATTGATTTTTTTAATTATTTCAGATATATTAAAATAAGATTATGGAGGTATTATGAAATTATTATTTGATACAAATGGAGGAGACAATGCTCCCTTTTCTATTGTAAAAGGAGCTATTGATGCATCCAACAAATTTGATGTAGAAATCGGACTGATAGGAAAAGAAGAAGAAATAAAAAAAGTACTGGAAGATTTATCATATGATGAGTCGAAAGTGGAAATTATTCCGGCGGAAGAAAAAATTGAAAATGATGAAGAACCGGCCTTTGCCATTCGTAAGAAAAAAAATTCAAGTATTGTGATTGGATTAAAAGCATTAAAAGAAGGAAAGGGAGACGCTTTTATTTCAGCGGGAAGCACGGGAGCCTTGCTTGCAGGAGGACTTTTTCTCATCGGTAGAATAAAAGGAGTAAAAAGAGCTGTATTACCAACTTTTTTGCCGGGGATACATGGCGAAACCATGATTATAGACTCCGGGGCCAATATGGATTGCGATGGGGATTTACTTATGCAATTTGCGCAATTAGGTTCTGCTTATTTAAAGGTATGTAAAGGAATTCAAAATCCAAAGGTAGGACTTTTGAATGTTGGACAAGAACCGGGAAAAGGAAATCAATTATCCAAAGAAGCCTATCAAATACTGGAAAACTCCTCTTTGAATTTTATTGGAAATGTAGAAGCTAGTCATATTTCCGTTACAAAATCAGATGTCGTTGTATGTGACGGTTTTGACGGCAATATCTTATTAAAATCAGTAGAAGGAACGGCAGGATATATATTAAAAGGCTTATTTGAAACATTGAAAAATTCTGATTTGCCCAATACAGTACAAGGAGAGATAAAAAATACATTCTCTCAATTTACTAAAAAATTAGATGCATCTGAAATTGGTGGAACCATTTTATTGGGTATTCAAAACTTAGTCATTAAAGCCCATGGCAATTCCAATGATCGTGCAATTATGAATGCAGCCAAAATTGCCATTGAAATGGTGCATAAAAACATCATTGAAGAAATTGAAAAAAATCTTGAAAATGAAATGAAGGGAGCATAAAATGAAGGATAAAATTTTACAGTTAATCGCAGAACAGTTTAATATGGACATAGATGATTTAAATGAAGAAATGTCATTTGAAGAAGATTTAAATGCTGATTCCATCGAATTAGTAGAACTGGTGATGTCTATTGAAGATGAGTTTGATCTTGAATTAGACGATGAAAAACTGGAGAGTATAAAGACAATTGGCGATGTGATAAACTTTATTGAAGAAGAGGAATAAGAAAAATGAAAGATGTGTCAAAATCTAGAGACTCCTTTCTAAAGCAGTTAAATTATACATTTAAAAATCAAAAGTTTTTGGATATTGCACTGACTCACAGTTCTTATGTCAATGAACATAATATGAAGTATTCCCAGAGCAATGAACGATTGGAATTTTTAGGGGATTCCATTATCGGCTTTGTCATTGCAGAGTATCTCTTTTTGGAGATGAAGGAGAATCGAGAGGGATTATTATCAAAGATCAGAGCTCAATTAGTCAATGAGCATACTCTCTCACTATTAGCCAATAAAATTGGATTGGGAAAATTCATCCGTTTTGGACGAGGAGAGGCAAAAAGTGGAGGAAGCTACCGAAGTTCGATATTGGCAGATGCCTTGGAGGCTTTAATAGGAGCTGTCTATCTCGACAGCTCTTATGAGGAAACAAGACAGGTTGTGTTACATTTATATCGAGAAGTATTTTTAAAATTAGATTCCTATCACTTTAATAATGATTATAAATCGGCTCTTCAAGAAGCGTTGCAAGAAAAAGGGATGATACCAGAATATCAATTGACAAAAACCCTTGGTCCGGATAATGATCGGACATTTTATACAGATGTTAAGATCAATAAGAAAAAACTGGGATGGGGAATAGGTAAGACCAAAAAGAAATCTGAACAAAATGCTGCAAAGATGGCATTGGAAAGGATGGGTGAAATTTTTGGGAAAAATTAATATCATACCTATTTTTGTTCCTCATCTAGGTTGTCCTCATGATTGTATATTTTGTAACCAAAAAAAGATAACGGGTAAATCAACAGATATTTCAAAAGATATCGTCGAAGAAACGATCATGAAATATCTGTCTTATTTTAGGAATAAAAGTCATATTGAAGTCGCGTTTTATGGAGGAAGCTTTACAGCGATAGATCCTAATTTGCAAAATGAACTTTTAGAAGTAGCATTTCAATATAAAAAGAAGGGTTTTATTCATAAAATAAGAATTTCAACTCGCCCTGATGCCATCGATGATCGCATCTTAAATAATTTAGAAAAATACGGTGTGGATATAATAGAACTTGGTGTACAAAGTTTAGCAACTGATGTATTAGCGGCATCTGAGAGAGGCCATGATGCAAAAGCCGTCTATCAAAGCGTAGATTTAATAAAAAAGCATCACTTTTCATTAGGTTTGCAACAAATGATTGGTTTGCCGAAAGATACCTTTTTAAAGAGTTTTGAAACGACACAAAGGATTATAGATTTGGAACCGGATTTCGTACGAATTTATCCCACAATCGTGATTAAGGAAACGCCACTGGAAAAAGAGTATAAGAAAGGCAATTATATTCCTTTGACACTTTTGGAAGGTATAAAAATTACTGCTGCTCTACTTATACAATATATAAATCATGAAATTCCCGTGATTCGAATGGGTCTACAGACCACGGATAGTATTCGATGGGGAGGAGATATTGTATCCGGTCCATTCCACGAATCTTTTGGTCAATTTGTTTGGCAATTTCTTTATTATAAAGGCCTCTATGAATATTTTACAAAACATGATATTCTAACTAGGAATGTGTCAATTTATGCCCCCTCCAAAGAGATATCCAATATCGTGGGGTATAAAAAACAAACGAAACAAAAATTAATCAATACTTTTAAACTTTCACAATTAAAAGTACATGGCTTATCCTTGCCCTCTTATCATCTCATAGTGGAGGTCGATGGAGAGAAAGATGAAATCAATATATTGGATTATATAATAATGGAGAATATATGCATTTAAAGTCGGTAACTTTGCAGGGTTTTAAATCCTTTGCAACGAAAACTACAATTGAATTTAATCAATCGATTACAGCCATCGTTGGTCCTAATGGAAGTGGGAAGAGTAACATTACCGATGCCATAATGTGGGTTTTAGGGGAAACTAGTGCTAAATCCTTGCGAGGGAGCAAAATGGAAGATGTTATTTTTTCAGGTACTGATAAACGTCGCCCCTTGGGTTTTGCTGAAGTTGTCATTGTTTTTGACAATACTGACCGGCAATTGGACTTAGACTATAGTGAGGTATCGGTAACTCGTAGAATGTATCGATCCTTAGAAAGCGAATTTCTCATCAATAATACCAAATGTCGCCTTAAAGATATCAAAAGTTTATTTATGGATACAGGAATTGGAAAAGACGGATATTCTCTTATCGGACAAGGTAAAGTTGAGAGCATTTTAAGTGATCGGCCGGAAGATCGAAGAGCTGTTTTTGAAGAAGCGGCTGGAATTTCAAAGTTCAAATATAAAAAAAATCAGTCTCAAAAAAAGCTATTGAAAACAGAGGAAAATTTAATACGACTCAATGATATTATACTGGAGATTGAACAACAAGCAGATCGATTACGGGAACAATCCCAAATCGCCAATAAATATTTAGAAATTTATAATGAATTAAAAAAGAAAGAAGTAAATTATCTATATAATAAGACGAAGAATACAAGATGGGAATTAGACCAATCCAGAGATGAGATCCATCGAATTGAGAATACTATCTATGTTTTACAAGAAGAAATAGCGGAAAATCAGCGACTGGAAAATCGCATGGATCTCTTATTGGAAGAGAAGGAAAAAGAAATTGAAAAATTAAAAGAAAGATCCGACTTCTATCAACAAAAAACAAATCACAACTCATCAAGTATAGAAATATTTTTAGAAAAAAATCGTAGCTTATCAAGAGATATCTCTCGCTTGCAACAACAAAGGGAAAAGAATGAGCATTTTATTTCCCTTTCTAAAGACCATTTAAAAAAATTAGAAAAACAAGTAGAGGAATTAGAGGAAGACTCTCAAAAATTAGCCTTCGATCGCAAACAAAAAGAACATGTATTAGAAAAACTTCAAAAAGAAATTGAAATTTATGAAAAAAATCATCAAGAGTATCAAAAAGAACAAATGAATTTAAGGGCTGTCATAGAAAATATAACCTTTAAAAAAGAGACATTGCGTAATATTCTCGCTGAAAAAAAAGAACGTTCCATCAGTTTACAAAGTCATATCGACCAACTGTTGCAAAATGAAGAAGATTATAAAAAGACGGAAAAAAAACTATCTGATAAATGTTTTAATCGAATCAACATGGTAAAAAAATTAGAATCGAAATTGCAGAGTATAGTCATTGAAGAAGACAAAGTGGGCAAGTTGGAAGAAGCAAAAAGAAATCAAATGCTTCAAATCCAACGGAAGATGGAAACATTAAAGACAAAATTAAATTTGGAACAAAATCTTGCAAATAATTATGAAGGTTTTAACAAATCCGTTAAAAGTTTTATGAATTATTGTAAAAAAAGAAAATTATTTGAACAGTCTTTATTTGGACCTGTGGCTACGAAATTGGAGGTTCCCAAAGAATTTGAACAAGCTATTTCCGTGGCTTTGGGGGGAGCGTCTCAAAATATTATAGTCGGCACTGATAAGGATGCTAAAGAAATGATCCATATACTGGAACGGGAAAAATTAGGAAGGGTGACCTTTTTACCGATAAACCGTGTAAAAGGATCTTCCCTCGATTTGAATCTGGAAAAGTATAAAGATAAAGGAGTCATTGGTCGTGCTGATGATTTGATTCATTTTGATCCAATATTTAAAGATGTTTTTTCAAACCTGTTGGGAAGAATACTGATTGTTGATACCTTTGAAAATGCAAGTCGTCTTTCTGCTCAAAGATGGAATAAGTTTCGCTTAGTGACCTTAAAGGGAGATTTATTCCACATTTCCGGCTCCATCACCGGGGGAAGCATCTATCAGGGGGGTGTTGAACTTTTAAAAAGACAGAAAGAAATCGAACAGTTGAAGGTAGAAGTATCCACGACAACCGCGGAATATAATGAAACTCTGCGTTATCTCACGGAATGCGAAAATAAATTGAAAGAATATCATATTGAAAAAGAATCACTTCTAACGATCATAAATAGAGACAAAAATAAATTGATTGAACTCAATCAGTCAATCGACGGTATAAAGCAATCTATTACAATAAATACTGAATATTTAAACCGGTATCAAAAAGAGAGTGAATCGCTTCAAAGAAGTCTTCATGAAGATGCTTCAAAAATGAGAGTTTATGAGGAAGAGATGACTCGTATTTCCAATCAGATAAAAGCTTCGGATACTCCTGATACGAATGAGGATTTAGAAAACAAGAAAGACAAAGTTAAAATCTTACAACAGGAAATTATAAATATCGGATTCAGTCTGAAAGAATTATCGGAAAAGAAAAATTATTCCATCCAAGAAAAAAACAGAGTGAAAAGTGAAGTTGATACCCGTAAACTGGAAATGGAAAATTGGCTGGATGAGATTAAGAGCCATCAAGACCAAGAAAGAGCGAATGAAGAAAAAGTAGAAGTACTGAAAAGTAAATATTCCAAGCATCAGATCATAATAGAAGACAGTAGAAAAAAAATAAAGCAAGAACAAAACACCCGTGGAGATTTAATCAATGAACTAAAAGATCTTAGAGACCAAAACAATCGACTGCGTGATCAGCTGATGGAAAAGTCAGGATCTTTTGAAAAACTTAAAAATAAGATTGAGCGGAAGGAGGAATTCATCTCAGATTCGTACCATAAATTGTATACGGAGTATCATGTCTATCGAGTGGAGATATCAGATTATATTGAAAAGCAATATGAAAAAACTACAGAAGGAGAAGTGAAGAAACTTAAATCCCAACTCAATCATCTAGGGAATGTAAACTTGTCTTCCATTGATGAATATAAAAAAATTTCGGAGCGTTTGGAATTTAATCGAAAACAAAGAGACGATTTGATGACTTCTCGAGAAGAAATCTTAAATATATTAAAAGAATTGGATTTAGAAATGAAAAGAAATTTTAAAAAATCCTTTCACGAGATTGACGCGTATTTTAATGAGATATTTGCCATCTTATTTCATGGTGGTAAAGCTTCCATAGAAATAGAAGGTAATGTATTGGAAGGGGGAATTGAAATAAAAGCACAGCCCCCGGGCAAAAGATTCCAATCTCTGTCCCTGTTATCAGGCGGTGAACGGTCGTTGACGGCAGTGGCTCTTCTATTTGCTCTTTTAAAAGCAAGACCGGCACCTTTTTGTATCCTGGACGAAATTGATGCGGCATTGGACGATGCCAATATCAAACGGTATGTGGAATATTTACAATTAATTAAAGACATTCAATTTATTATTATAACACATCGAAAACTGACAATGGAGATTGCCAATGTAATGTATGGAATCACCATGGAAGAAAAGGGAATCAGTAAAATTTTTTCTGTAGAATTAAATGAATAGGAGTTATAAATGTTTAAATGGTTTAAAGAAAAATTTTCAAAAGAAGACAATATGATTAAAGAGGACAGAAACACAGCAGAAGATTTTGAATCGAATTCGAAGGAGAATTTAACTGAAGAAGAATTACAACAAGCTGATGTCCAAACAGAAAATCAAAATGGATTGGGATCAGTTTCATCGGAGCGTATGGAAAAACCTTTGAAAGATGAGTCTAAGGAAGAAAATTCAACTGCAACAAGATCCTTGCCGGAAGAGGTCGAGGGAACTTTAAAATCTGAAAATAACCTAGATCTTACGATAGAAAAAGAAGAATCAGATGCCGATAAAATAGAAGATTCAATAGATCATTCAAAAAATGGGAATATTGAATTTTCCTTGGAATCGACATCAAATGATTCCCAAGAAAAGGAAAACTCGAAACCTAATCTTTTGCAAAGACTAAAAGAGGGTTTGACCAAAACTCGTAAAGAAGTCGGCATCAAAATTAATACCGTCTTAGGATCCTATGTGAAAATTGATGATGACATGTTGGAAGATTTAGAAGATATTTTAATATCTGCCGACATTGGAATGGATACAACCATGAAGCTCATTGACAACTTACGGGAACGTATCATAAGGGATAAAATCAATGATCCCACTCAAGTAAAAAGTCTTTTAAAAGAAGAGACTAAGAAGTTGATGAATGAAGATTTATCATCAGAACTAATTACAGAAGCACCATCAATTTATTTAGTAGTAGGTGTAAACGGAGTTGGAAAGACGACAACGATCGGCAAATTAGCTGCAAGACTAAAAAAAGAGGGCAAATCCGTGTTGATTGCAGCGGGAGACACTTTCCGAGCAGCTGCCATCGATCAATTAAAAGAATGGGGAGATCGAGCACAGGTCAATGTGATTTCCCACAGTGAAGGAGCAGATCCGGCAGCAGTAATTTTTGACGGAATAGCAGCAGCTAAATCTCGAAATGCCGATATTTTGATCTGCGATACTGCAGGTAGACTTCACAATAAAGCTAATCTCATGAAAGAGCTGGAAAAGATCAATCGTATCATCAATCGTGAATATGGAGATGCGCATCGTGAGACAATCCTAGTCTTGGACGCAACTACGGGCCAAAATGCCATGAATCAAGCAAAAACATTTAAAGAAGCATGTGATATCACCGGAATAGCTTTGACGAAACTAGATGGAACTGCAAAAGGTGGAGTTGTAATCGCCTTGCAATCGGAGCTTCAAATTCCTATTAAATTAGTCGGGGTAGGAGAAGGAATTGAAGATTTACAAGATTTTAATATGGAATCTTTTGTCAATGCAATTTTTGACGAATGAAATAGAAATACAAATCTTTTAAAAGATTTGTATTTTTTTAATTTATAGTTGACTCTCTTTTCGTTTAAGGATATAATGATTGAGGTCAAGGAAAAACATTGACCGATGAAACATGGTGATTTAAATTGATTGAGAAGTTTATGGAGATTAATATTCTTCTAGATTTTTACGGATCCCTGCTATCGGAAAAACAATATAAAGCAATTATTATGTATTATAATTTCGATTGTTCCATCAATGAAATTGCAGATGAAATTCATATTTCCAAACAAGCAGTTTCTGACAATATAAAGCGGGGAGAAATTAAACTTCAAGAATATGAAGAGAAATTGGGTTTGTGGAGACAAGAAAAGTTACGTGTTAAAAAGTTAAAAACATTACATGAATTATTTTCCAAATTAAGACAAACATCCAATGGTATCAATCAAGAAATTTTAACGACTATCGAAACCATAATTTTTACAAATGAGGAGGTGTATTAGTGGTTTTTGAAAATCTTTCGGATAAATTACAAAATACACTATCTAAATTAACCGGTAAGGGAAAGCTGTCGGAAAAAGATATCGATGCAGCGATGAGAGAAGTAAAATTGGCTCTATTGGAAGCGGATGTTAACTTTAAAGTGGTAAAATCTTTTATTAAAAAGGTAAAAGAACGTTCCATAGGAGCTAATGTTATGGAGTCATTGACTCCTGGACAACAAGTCATTAAAATCGTCAATGAAGAACTGACGGAGCTTATGGGTACGGGAGAATCTAAAATTGATTTTACAAAAAAACCGACGGTCATCATGATGTGTGGTCTTCAAGGAGCCGGTAAGACAACCACCAGTGGTAAATTGGCAAGCTTGTTGAAAAAGAAAAATAAAAGACCTTTGCTGGTGGCATGTGATGTATACCGCCCGGCTGCAATTAAACAATTACAAGTGGTTGGAGAATCTGTAGATACACCTGTTTTTACGATGGGTGATAAAATTTCACCGGTAGACATATCCAAAGCAGCGTTGGAACATGCTAAAAAGAATAATAATGATGTGGTGATCATTGATACCGCCGGTCGTCTTCATATAGATGAAGTTCTTATGGAAGAATTAAAAAATATTTATCAAGCAGTGGAGCCTTCCGAGGTTCTATTGGTTCTAGATGCAATGACCGGTCAGGATGCTGTCAATGTGGCAGACACCTTTGACGATATGCTAAAGTTAACAGGTGTTATTTTAACGAAACTTGACGGAGATGCTCGAGGAGGGGCAGCCTTATCCATTCGAGCTGTAACAGAAGTTCCCATTAAATTTATTGCTATGGGAGAAAAGATGGATCAACTGGAAATATTTTATCCAGAGAGAATGGCTTCTCGAATTTTGGGAATGGGCGATATTTTAAGTTTAATAGAAAAAGCCCAACAAGCAGTTGATGAGAAAAAAGCTCTCGAGTTAGAACAAAAAATTCGCACACAAACTTTTACCTTCGATGATTTCTTAGATCAGATGGAGCAGATGAGAAATTTGGGTCCCTTGGAAGATCTCCTGGGAATGATTCCCGGAATGAACAATAAAGCTTTAAAAAATATCAACATCGATGAAAAAGAGTTTGCCCATGTAGAAGCGATTATTAAATCCATGACAAAAAAAGAAAGAATAAAACCTGAAATTATTGATTCGTCAAGACGCAAAAGAATTGCTCAAGGATCTGGAACGACTCCGGCAGAAGTAAATAAATTGTTAAAACAGTTTAAAGATTTAAGAAAAATGATGAAACAATTTGGCAACATGAATAAGTCAATGAAAAATAAAAAATTTAAGTTGCCGTTTCCTTTTTAATTGTTAAAATTTATTTTATATAAATTTATTATTTTATTATTGATGGAGGTGAATAGTATGGCAGTTAAGATTAGATTGAGAAGAATGGGTGCTAAGAAAAAACCCTTTTATCGTATTGTCGTTGCCGATTCTCGCAGACAAAGAGATGGTAGATTCATTGAGGAAATTGGATATTATGATCCATTAAAACAACCTAAAAAAGTTGTGGTCGATGCTGAAAAGGCAAATAAATGGATTGCTAATGGTGCAAAACCGACCGATACAGTAGATCGACTTTTCAGAGAACATTCAGTTTATGAGAATAAAGAGACTGTAGAAACTACGGAAGAACCAGTAGTGGATGACAATGCAGAAAAGGATGAGGCGGAAGCTAACGAGGTTGAATAAACCGGTTTGGAGGATCTAAATGGTTGAATTAGTTGAATATATTGCAAAGTCTCTTATCGATCATCCGGAGTCCTTAAAAATAGAAACAAAGCAAGAAAAAGACAGTTTTAATATATTACTGAAAGTTGCTCCAGACGATATGGGTAAAATCATAGGTAGGCAAGGAAAAATTGCCAAAGCAATACGATCAATTTTAAAAGCCGTTTCATTAAAAGAAAATACAAAGGTTAATTTAGAAATTGAAGAACTTAAAGAATGACAATATCTGTATCGGTATTATTATTAACACTCACGGAATTCGGGGAGAATTAAAAGTGGAACCTTTAACTTTTGATTTGGATCGCATTTCCTATTTAGATGAAATTATGATAGGAGAAAATTTAGTAACAGTTTTACCCGAGTCGACTCGTCATGACAATCGATTTATTTACTTGAAACTGAAAGGCTATGACAATATTAATGATGTAGTCAGCTTTAAAAATAAAAAAGTTTATATTCAGGAATCCAAGCGATTAAAATTACCTGATAATTTATTCTATCAAGATCATTTAATCGGTAAAAGAGTTATGGATCCTCAAGAAAATTTTATTGGATATGTGACGGATATCATAGAAAATCCTGCTAATTCTATTCTAGTCATTAAGGACGATAATGAAAATATGGCTTATATTCCATTTGTAAGAGCTTTTATTAAATCCATTGACAAAGATATTATAATAGAACCGATTGAAGGAATGTTTTTATGAAAATATCTGTACTGACACTTTTTCCTGAATTTATAAATGCTTTACGAAATTATAGTATCATCGGTCGCGCCATTGGTGATAAGATAATAGATTTAAATGTAATCGATATACGCGATTTTGCAACCAATCGGTATTTGCAAGTAGATGATTATCCCTATGGAGGTGGGCCGGGAATGCTGATGCAACCGGGACCAATTGTCGAGGCCATTGAAAGTGTTGGCGATCAAAATGCCAAGGTATATTATTTGTCACCTCAAGGGAAAGTATTAAATCAAGAAAAACTAAAAGAAATTGTCGGTCAGGATCATATTATTTTATTAAATGGTCATTATGAAGGAATTGATCATCGTGTCGTAGAGTATTATGTCGATGAAGAAATTTCAATTGGGGATTATGTATTAACTGGTGGGGAAATTCCTACGATGGTTTTAATCGATGGAATTACACGATTATTACCGGGTGTTTTGACATCTGAAGAATCTTATATGTCGGAATCTCACTACCATGGTTTATTGGAACATCCTCAATATACAAGACCGCGAGTGTTTCGAAATTTAGAAGTTCCTGACATCTTACTTTCAGGAAATCATGAAGAAATAAGAAAATATAGATTACGAGAATCCATTCGAACTACTTTAAATAAAAGACCTGATTTAATAAATACGAAGGAATTAAATGAAGAAGAACAACAATTCCTAGACGAAATAATGAAAGGAGGTAATTAAATGGATATTATTAGAGCAATTGAAGAAGAACAAATAAATAAAGAACTACCGGAATTTAATACAGGAGATACTGTACAGGTACATTATCGCATTATTGAAGGTACAAGAGAAAGAGTACAAGTTTTTGAAGGTACTGTAATTAAAATTCAAGGCAAAGGAGCTCGCAAGACCTTTACGGTACGAAGAATTTCATACGGAGTAGGAGTGGAAAGGACATTTATGCTAAACTCTCCTAGAATTGCAAAATTAGTAGTCACTCGTAAAGGACGCGTTCGTAGAGCAAAATTATTCTATATTAGACAACGACAAGGCAAATCTGCTAAAGTCAAAGAAAAAACGAATTACTAATTATGGGACTTTTACAGTCCTATTTTTAGTATATTCTTCTATTTTGAACAAGGATAATTACCAAAGGATGGGATGATTTTATGAAAAAATTTTTTATCGGGATACTAATAATTTTATTATTAGCCATAGGGGTCTTTTTCTTTGTTGAAAATAGAGACTCAAATACAATATCAAAAAAATATGACGGTTTTTCCTTCATAAGTGAAGGAGAAGACATTGATCCGACAGATTTTGATCGTATCGATGGACAATTTTATCTGTCCCTAGAATACATTAAAGATCATATCGATAAAGATGTAGTTTATGACGAGAATGAAAAAGTTGTCATATTGACGAATCAGGCAGGGACAAAATATTTGCCTTTCGAAGAAAAGACTGCAACTTTCAATGGGGGTAAGGTGGATCTTCGAAGTCCGGTGATAGAAAAAAATGGGAAAATTATGCTTCCTATAGAAGCTTTCATATACGATTATGATGTGAATTTACGCTATGATCAAGATCGACAACTTTTATTATTGGATCGTACCGATCGTGAATATGCCGAAGGTATTGGAAAAACCAATGTGATATTGCGGGAAGAACATCAAAAATCCAGTCCCATTGTGAAAAAATTGGAAAAAGGAGAAAAACTTTATGTCTATGGAGAAGAGGGAAAATATTATCGAGTACGACAGATCGAAGGTCTTGCCGGTTATGTCAAAAAAGACGATATTAAAGTCGATTTTCCACAGAACAAATTCGAAAGAACAATTATAGAAGAAAAACAAAAAGAGGCCTTGGAGCCTCTTAATTTAACATGGGATTATACCTATGGAAATCAATCGGATGAATCCGTAACAAAAATTAAAAAAATTCCGGGATTGAATGTGATCTGTCCCACCTGGTTTTCCATTCGAAATAATCAGGGAGATCTCATTGATCGGGGAAATTTAAATTATGTGGAAAAGTATCAGGATATGAATGTGGATGTATGGGGATATCTAGACAACTCCTTTGATAAAGATATCACCCATGAAGCCTTAAAATCTCCTACAACTCGTAAAAAAATAATTGCAAAGACATTGGAATTATGTAAAAAATATAAGATGACCGGCATCAATATCGACTTTGAAGATACCTATATCGACGATCGAGACCTTATTACGCAATTTGTGCGGGAATTGGCTTCAGAGTTTAAAAAAGAAAATTTGATCGTTTCCGTAGATGTAACCCCTCAAATTTCCCCTGACGTGACAAAAGAACCTTATGATCGTAAGGCTTTGGCCAATATATGTGATTATGTCATTGTCATGACTTATGACCAACATTGGGGTTCTTCAGACACTGCCGGTTCTGTTGCCCAATATAAATGGGTGGAGGGAAGCATCAATGTATTATTTCGCAATATTCCCAATGATAAAATGGTTTTAGGAATACCTCTATATTCACGACTTTGGGTAGAAGATAATGATAAGGTAAGCTCTAGCACTATTTCTATGAGTGAAGTAAATCGTTTAATAGAAGAAAAAAAACTAGAGCCTGAATGGGATGAAGAATCCTCTCAATACTATATTGAATATAGAGAAAATGGAAAAATATATAAAGTATGGATCGAAGATTATAAATCCATAGAACATAAATCTTCTTTGGTCAATAAATATAATTTAGCAGGAGTAGGTACTTGGCGAAAAGGTTTTGAAACACAAGATATCTGGAAGGCGATCGACAAACAGCTTTCTTATCGGAAGAATCGGTAATTTTTATTGACTTTTAATTTTTTTTGATTTAAAATTAAAAATGAAGTTTATTGATCTTTAGTGTAAGGAAGTGTTTAAGATTCTATCAGATACACATAAAATCATAGCTAAAATTATCCATAATCGGATCAAAGATGACTATGATTTAGATTTAAATTTAGAAAAATTACAATGGGGTGCTATTGCACCTGATGTATTACCATATTATAGATTAAAAAGACATTATAAAGACGAAAGTTTAGAATATATTGCCAAAGAAATCGTAAATTTGATTCTTTTTTGTCGATATGCAAATTTAAAAAATGCAGCCAGTCCTGTACTAATGGATCATATCAGTAAAAAACTGGGAATTATATCCCATTATCTTGCCGATTTTGTCTGTTATCCACATGCTCATCGTTTAACATTTATCGGTAATATGAAAAATCATATTAAATATGAATCGGAATTAAATATCTTTGTCCTTCAACACAAGTTTGAAGAAAAACAATATCAGAATGTGATTGGACGAAAAGATCTTAATCTGTATGAAGAGATCGATATAAAATTAAAAACACGAGTTATGAATTATATCGATGATATTGTAGATGAATATATGTCCGAAGAAGCAAGCTTTGATCGAGATATGAACTTTGCTGTAGATTTGAATACAAGGATCGCTTATTTTGTAATCGAATCCATTATGTTATATCGGGAAGATTTAGAAGTTCAATTTAATTAAGTAATTATAAATTCTTTCATCTAAAGATGAGAGAATTTTTATATTGGAGGAAACATGAGAAATGATTCAAATGTAAAACAATTAGATTTAAGAGAAACACAAATAGCGATTAAATCCCTGAAAGATTATTTTCAACGGGAATTATCCAATACTTTAAATTTGGCACGGGTATCCGCTCCTTTATTTGTCCGTCCTGAAACAGGTTTAAACGATAATTTAACGGGAGAACAGGCTGTTCATTTCGGGTATCGTCATTACGATATACGGGTTGAAGTTGTACAATCTCTGGCAAAATGGAAAAGAAATGCCCTTCGGGAATACGGATTTAATACTTATGAAGGAATTTATGCAGATATGAATGCAATTCGAGCCGAAGAAGTTTTAGATGAAATTCATTCTTCTTATGTGGATCAATGGGATTGGGAAAAAATCATTACGAAAGAAGATCGAAATGATGAGTATCTCAAACTCGTAGTGAAAAAAATTTATTCCGTCTTTAAACGGTCGGAAGATTATATCAATCAGCTTTATCCTTATGTACTGAGTAAAAAGCTTCCTGATGAAATTTTCTTTATAAAGTCTCAAGAATTAGAAGATCGATATCCTGATCTTTCGCCAACGGAGAGAGAACATGCAATTGCTAAAGAAAAAAAAGCCGTATTTATTCAAGGAATTGGAGAAAAATTAAAATCTGGAAGGCCTCATGATCTTCGAAGTCCTGATTATGACGATTGGTCTTTAAATGGAGATATTATTTTTTGGAATCCTGTATTAGAAGATGCATTGGAACTATCCAGTATGGGAATACGAGTCGATGAAAAGACAATCATCGAACAATGTGAAAAAACCGGTAATATAGATCGCTTGGATTTACCCTACCATCAAGATATTATTCATCGTCGTTTACCCTATACAGTAGGGGGAGGTATTGGTCAATCCAGACTCTGTATGTTTTTTCTTGAAAAAAAGCATATCGGGGAAGTTCAAGTCGGTGTGTGGGATGATGAAACGATTCAATATTGCAAAGAACAAGGCATATTTTTGTTATAATTTTAAAATTAAATAAGTAGTTTTAAC
>JAUNVJ010000032.1 GCA_030537695.1 Tissierellia bacterium | reverse complement strand
AATGAAGAATGGGGTATGAGGAAGAATAGAAGCTAAATGGATTGAGATTGGTAAAAAGATTGAAGATTACGCTGTTTTTCATCAAAGCCATTTTCGCATCCGATAAAAATGGGAAATTTTATCCATAAAAGTATTAAAATTATAAAACAGAAAGTGAGCATGAAATGGATTTAAAAAAACTATTACACCATAAAATACAAGAAAAATCTCTTGTCTCTCGAGAAAATACCTATCCTTTAAGTGATGCTTTTTGGGCAATGGATTTAAAACAAGTACCGGGAAACCGTCTATATTTTGAAAAAGATGGAGAAATCAAAGGCTGGGTGGAAAAGGAACTTCTTCTCTATCTTCAAAAGAAGGAGAAGAGACAAATTTTAATGCAAATTTTGGATAATATTGAAGAAGGGGTTGTAACTATCGATGAAGAGGGACGAATTTTTTATGCGAACGATAATTACTCCAAGATTCTAGGCGTACCATTAAACCGAGTTATTGGAAAACATATGGAGGATATTGAAAAGGGAACGTTAATTATGAAAGCTTTAAAAAATCGACAGTCTCTTTATCGTAAAAATATTTTGATCCGATCTATTGAAAAATACGTTAATGTAAAAATCTTTCCCCTTTACTTTCAAGAAATATTTTACGGCGCTGTATCCATTTTTGAAGATGTGACTAAAATCAATCAACTAACCGACGAAGTTCAGCGAATGACTTCGGTTGCAGAAGAATACAATCGTCGATTGGAAGCCCGAGAAGAGTTGGAGAAGGGGAAAATTATCGGAAGAGATCCAGTCTTTTTAAAAACCACTTCTCAAGCTCTTTCAGTAGCAAAAACCGACGCCACCGTATTGATACTGGGAGAAAACGGAACAGGAAAAGATATTCTCAGTCGATTTATTTATAAAAACTCTAAACGAAAGGATCGGCCTTTTATCCTATTAAATTGTGCCGCTATTCCCGAAAATTTAATTGAGTCGGAAATGTTCGGATATGAAGGAGGTTCCTTTACCGGTGCCAAAAAAGGTGGAAAAATGGGAAAATTTGAATTGGCCCATCAAGGCACGATCTTTCTCGATGAAATTGGAGATATGAGTATGGCTATGCAGACGAAACTCTTGAGAACTTTGGAAACCGGAGAAATTGAAAAAGTCGGAGGAGAAAAAAAGATTAAAGTAGACGTTCGAGTTATCGCTGCCACCAATCAAGATTTGGAAGAAAAAATCAAAGACGGTAGTTTTCGACAAGATCTTTACTATCGACTCAGTGTGATGGTTTTAAAGCTTCCGACCTTAAAGGAAAGAGGTTTGGATATTATAGACTTTGCCAACCATTTTTTAGAGGAGAGCAACAATAAATATGAAAAAGAGTTGGAAATTTCAGAAGAAGTTTATCGAGCTCTACTACAATATTCTTGGCCGGGAAATGTGCGAGAATTGAAAAATGCGATAGAACATGCTACGATCTTGGCTTTCAATGGTACTATTTATCTTCATCATCTTCCGGAGACCATTCAATCGGAAGTCATTCCCGACAATCGATATACTTTGGAAGAGTTGATCCGACAAAGAGAAAAGGAAATCATTCAAAATACTTTGGAACGAAATCGATACGATCGAAAAAAGACCATTGAAGAATTAGGTCTATCCCAACGAACTTTTTATCGAAAACTAAAAATATTGGAGATTGATTTGCCAAATGTGACAAAATAAAATTTTAATTTGCCGAATTTGACAAAAACAATTGAGAAAAAACAGGTACCGAAAAGGAAACCTGTTTTTTTAACGGTAAAAATGAATACCTTTTCCCACAAGAGATGGATTATAAAACTTGGCATGATAATTGCTTCAATATAAATAAAGAGGTGTTGATATGGATAAGATTATTCGCATCGGTGGCGGTCAAGGTTTCTGGGGAGACAGTCCTGACGCAGCCATTGATATGGTAAAAAACGGAAATTTAAATTATTTAGCTTGTGATTATTTAGCGGAATTGACCATGAGTATTTTACAACGACAAAAGAATAAAAATCCGAAAGCAGGCTATGCCAGAGATTTTATTTCTCTGTTTGACGAAATTGCAAAGGAAAGCTATGAAAAAAAGATCACGGTCATTTCTAATGCCGGCGGTGTCCATGTAGAAGGTGCCGTGAAGGAATTGGCAAAGGTGGCAGAAAAACATGGCTTGAAAGAATATAAAATAGGCTATGTTCTAGGAGACGATATGATGTCGGAACTTCCGAGACTGATGAAGGAAGGGTACGAATTTATCAATTCCGATGACGGTTCCAAATTGAAAGAATTGGATTTTGATCAAGTGGTCAATGCCAATGTCTATTTTGGTCATGAGCCGATTGTGGAAGCTTTGGAAAAAGGGGCCAATACCGTAGTAACCGGACGAGCTGCTGACTCCGCTCTCTTCCTATCCCCGGCAAAATATGAATTCGAATGGTCTGATGAGGACTATGACAATATTGCCCGAGGCATTATCGTCGGCCATTTACTGGAATGCGGCGGACAGGCAGCCGGGGGAAACTTTGATTACGGTTGGCGAGACGTTCCTCAAATGGATTTTTTAGGATTTCCCATTGCGGAATTGACCAAGGATCAAACCTTTATTACCAAGACATCCACCAGTGGAGGTCTCATTACGGAGGAAAGTTTGAAAGAGCAACTCCTCTATGAAATTCACGATCCTTCCAGTTATATCACTCCGGATATTACAGCGGATATTTCCCATGTAGAGTTGGAAGAAATAAAGAAAGATCGAGTGGAAGTCAAAAATATCAAGGGACGAAAACCACCGGAAAATTTAAAGCTGACCATCGGTTACCATGCCGGATATAAGGTGGAGACCTATTTAAACTTTGCGTGGCCTGACGCTTATGAAAAAGCCCAATACGCGGCGGATATCATCATGAAAAAAATGAAGAGAAAAAATTTAAAAACCGAAGATCTTCGCATTGATTTTGTGGGATTAAACGCTCTTCATCTCAATGTAGCAAATCTCAGTGATTCTGTCATTGACAATCAAAATGAAGTTATTATGAGAATTGCCCTACGGACAAAGACGAAGGAAGAAGCTAAAAAAATCATACCGGAAATTGCCCCCTTACAATTAAACGGGCCTCCCGGATCTTCCTTCTTCGGCGGACGAGCTCGTGTGCAGAATGTGATCGGTCTATGGCCGACTTTTGTACCTCGGGATATGGTTCGTCTCCGTTCTCATATTTTGGAGGTGAAGTAATGGAAAAATTGTATTTAAAAGACATTGCCCACGGACGGTCAGGAGACAAGGGAAATATTTCAAATATATGCGTCTATCCGAGAAGACAAAAAGATTATGAATTTTTAAAAGAATATCTTACGGAAAAGCGAGTTAAGGATCATTTTCAAGGAATGGTCTTTGGAGAAGTAAAACGGTACGATGTGGATTCTTTAAAGGGTATGAATTTCGTAATGAAAGAAGCATTAGGCGGCGGAGCGACAAAATCTTTGCGTTTAGACAGTTTGGGCAAATCCATGGCTTCCGCTCTGATGCGAATGGAAATCGACCTGGATGCATATCAAAAATATCAAGAAGAATTGAAATAGATAGGAGGATATTATGAAGAATAGTTCCTATTCCGGATTTTATAAATTATCTGTAGAAGAACGATTACAAGAAGTTGTTGAGTTTTCCGATTTAAAGGAAGAGACGATTAAAAGCTTGCAAGACGGAGAAGCCTTGGATATGGATCGTGCCGACCATATGATTGAAAATGTGATCGGACGATTCAGCCTTCCTCTTTCCGTAGCCCTTAATTTTGTAGTCAATGGAAAGGATTATTTGATCCCCATGGTAACAGAAGAAGCATCCGTCGTTGCAGCGGCAAGCAATGCCGCCAAGCTAGCACGGAAAAATGGGGGATTTTATGCCGATAATACCGGTTCCATTATGATTGCACAAGTCCAAGTGACGAACATTGCAGATCCTCAATATACTAAAAATATTATTTATGAAAACAAAGAAGAAATACTAAAAATATGTAATGATCGGGATCCTGTACTGGTAAAACTGGGAGGAGGTGCTCAAGATATTGAGGTGAGAATTCTTAAAACGGCTTCGGAAGATATGGTGATTCTCCATTTGAAAGTCAATACTTTGGATGCAATGGGGGCAAATGCCGTCAATTCCATGGCGGAGGCAGTGGCTCCTTTTGTAGAAAAAATTACCGGTGGAACCGTCTATTTAAGGATTTTATCAAATCTTGCTGTGGAACGATTGGTACGGGCACGAACTAAAATTGCCAAGGTAGATTTAGGCGGTGAAGAAGTGGTGGATAAAATCGTATCTGCTTATGAATTCGCTGCAGCGGATCCTTTCCGTGCTACCACTCATAATAAGGGCATCATGAATGGAATCAGTGCTGCTGTTCTTGCTACAGGTAATGATACTCGAGCAATTGAATCGGGAGCTCATGCCTATGCTTCACTACAAGGCCAATACCGTCCCTTGACGATTTGGGAAAAAGATAAAGATGGAAATTTATCAGGTAGTATTGAGCTTCCCTTGGCCCTAGGATTAGTAGGAGGAGCCACCAAGATCCATCCGACGGCACAAGCTGCTATTGAAATTTTAGGTGTAGAACATGCAACGGAATTAGGTAATGTCATTGCTTCTTTAGGACTAGCACAAAATTTAGCTGCAGTCAAAGCTTTGGCAACAGAAGGGATCCAAAAGGGACACATGTCTTTACATGCTAAAAATGTTGCCATTACAGCCGGAGCAAGGGGAGGAGAAATAGATTCTATCGTAAAGAAGATGATTGAAGAGAACAATATCAATGTAGAATATGCAAAAACTCTACTCAAAGAATAGAGGTGACATTAATGAAAAAAAATATGGATTCAGGACAATATACGGAAGTTTGGGGCGATACTGTGGTATTACGTGAATTGGTCTACGCTTGTGTCATTGGAGTCGTCTTGACCATGGGTATGTTTTTTCTGGGACAAAAGATATTTACCGGTCGGGAGGGAATAGAACCCAGTTTGGCCAATGGATATGCTCTATTGGTGGGGGTTGGCGGTTGTATCCTTTCCGGAATTATATCCGCAAAACTTTTCAAACCGAAACGTCATGTAGAAGAAAAATTTGAATTTGAAGATATTGCCGCCATCTTAAATACGGCGGGAATATCAATGGAAGAAGAAGGGGAATATCTGGGAAATTCCGATCCGGAAATCATCAAGGAGTTGGAGGATTTGGAGTTGTATCCATTATTGGCATTGATTCCGGAAACGAGTAAAAATTACAAACCGGAATATCGTGAAAAAGTACAAAGAGGTGAAAGGTTATGAATATCATCGTTATATTAGAAGCATTTTTAGCCGCTTTTGTAGGGGGATTAATGTATTCGGTGATTGGTATTATTCCCGGAACCGATGAGACGGCAACAATGGCACCGATCACTTTGGTCTTGGTCCTCTTAAAATTGCCTCCAGTGGTTTTATTTTCCTGGACGATGGGAATTATTGTAGCCATGCAAATTACACACACCATTCCCACATCGATGGCTGCCCTTCCCGGCTCTACAATGGCCGTCCCTATGGTCTTTTATTCCTCCTTGGCAAAACGCTTGGGAATACCCCATATCGGGATGAGAAAAATGGCCGCAGGATCCTTGATCGGTTCCCTGATTGCCGTTCCCGTCTCCATTGTCTTTGCCTATTTACTGGCACCGATCGGCGATAAGATCAATCCCTATATCGGTTTGATCTTTACAATCGGAGCAGTGATTATCGCCTATATGTCTAATGCCAAATGGGCAGCGGTTATTGCCTTAATCCCCTATTCTTTTTTGATACAGGGATTCCAGCGACTGGCATTGGAATCGGTGGGAAAGACTCTGTTTATTTCCATCTTTATGGGAATTACCATTGGACCGATGATCTCGGAACTCTTTAATGTGATGATTCCTTCGATGCGATATAAACAGCGTCGAAATAAACCCAATGAAATTTGGCTAGCGCCGGATTCTAAGGAAAAGATGTCCATCTATCCGAATCCCTTTAAATTATTTAGTAAAAGACAGCGACGATCTATTTATACGACTTCAGTGGTGGGAGCCGCAGCTTTTACCCTGTCTCCGGTAGGTACTACCGTCTTATTGGGAGAATTGGTAGCAGGAAAAAACAAGGAACTCTATGAAAAAGTGACGACAACCTTAGGTGTTCAAGACGCTGTCAGCAATGCCACTTATATTGGCGGGATTATTATTCCTCTATTGGCCTTTGGACTTCCCTTAAGTCCGGTGGCTTTAGGTCCGGCAGCTCCTTTATTTAATGCACCACCTGTATTTACCGTAGATCCCGTTCACAACTTGCATAATTATTTAGATGTTTGGGAATATATCGTATTCGGTTTTATCGGAATCTTTGGGGGAACTCTGTTGGCCTATCCCATGAGTATTTTAAAGGCTCGTGCCTGGACGGAAAAAATGTTTAAGATGATCAGTCATGAAGCATTAATCGGTGCTTTCTTAGGACTTATCTTTATGTTGGCATTTTATGAAGCAGGTATTATAGGAATCATCGTAGCCCTTTGCATCGGTCTTTTCGGAGGAATATTGCACAATCTTTTCGAAGTTCATACTGGGGTTCAGTTTATGGCTTATTATGCCTCTGGTTTTATTGTCACAAGTTTATTATCCCTAGGAGCGATGTAAGATTTGGAGAGTCGGCAACGGCTCTCTTTTTAT
>JAUNVJ010000031.1 GCA_030537695.1 Tissierellia bacterium | reverse complement strand
TCAAATGGTACTTGCTCATAAAAAATTCGTCAGCTAATTTTTCCAAAGTGATATCCGATCGAAAGTGACTGTCAATAAATTGCTGAATCCGAATCATTAAGAGGGTGTTTCGATCGATGGTCTGAGTGGGAAAATTTTGGGGATATTCTCGTATGATAAAAATTAAAAGACTGAATAAATTAGCAATAAATTCATATTTCCAATAGTGCTTTTTCTGATCGTAAATATTTTGTAGATGGACAATCTTATCCTTCACATAGGCCATATCTTCTGGCTCAATTAAGACACCATTTTGAAAATTTTGTTGTTTACTCTTAAATAAGAGGTGGATTTCGGGAATTTGGATAAAATCATTAAAAAAGGAAGAATCAATGATTATCATATAGCGAGAATAGGGAACTTGTTCCAAACTCATTCGATGTTTGACTAAATTATTGATAAAGACGACGGAGTTTTTACTATAAATTCCAGGTTCGTCGTTGACGATAAATCGAGCTTTTCCTTCGGTGATAAAAATAATTTCATAGCCTTGATGAAAATGTTCCGTCAATCCCTCATCCAAGGTATTCATTTCCTTATAATTCATTCTGATTAAGTCTTTTGTCATAAAAAAACCCCTAGCTTAACACATTCCCACAATAAATATCAAATTTTGTACAATAAATTGATATTTATAAAAACTCTTATTTCTTATAATTTAATTATAATGAAAAATATAATAATGCACAAGAAGGAGAGGTATGTAGATGTAATGGGAAATAGTTTACATAAAAATAAGGGTTTTCATTATAAGACCATGAAGGAATTACAAAGAGAAGGGGAGAGATACCATCTTTCCATTCCTCAGTCAGATCGAACAGATTTTTTATTTAATCCAATTTGTTTAAAAAATCACAAAATTCCCAATCGGTTCGTTAGTTTGCCGATGGAAGGCTGTGATGCAAAAGAGGGCAGTCCTTCTGATTTGACCTTTCGAAAATATGAAAAAATCGCCAGAGGTGGAGCAGGAATTATATGGTTGGAAGCCGTTAGTGTATCAAAAGATGGCCGTTCCAATCCTGGACAATTGATGTTGACGGAAAAAAACGTAGATGATTTTAAACAGTTAAAGCAACGAATCGTCCATAGTGCACAAGAGGAGTTCGGTGACGATCATATTCCTTTTACCATTATACAGTTGAACCATTCCGGACGCTATTGCAAGACCTTTAACGACCATGGTTTTTTAGAATCCCGTCCCATATTCGCTCATCACAATGAAGTGCTGGATCCGGGTTCGGGAGTTCAACAAGAGGATATACCAGTTTCTGACGACTACTTAAAGGACCTGGTGGATAAATTTCTTCAAGGGGCGCGACTTGCTAAGGAGGCAGGTTTTGACGGGGTAGATATTAAAGCTTGTCATGGATACTTGCTCAGTGAACTTTTTTCAGGCTTTAACCGTGAAGGAGCTTATGGTGGAGATTTTGACCATCGAGTGAGGCTTTATCTTGAAATTATTGATGCGATTCAAAAGGACCCTCAATGTGAAGGCTTGGAAATCACCACAAGAATCAATATGGCCGATTGGATTCCCTATCCCAACGGTTGGGGAATGGCAAAAGACGGATTCTTGGCTTTGGATTTAGAGGAACCCTTCCAATTGGTTGAAAAATTAAAACAAAGAGATATTCGCTTAATTTCTTTGACCATGGGCAATCCTTACCATTTTGCCCATGTGAATAAACCCTATGACAAGGGTGCTTATGTTCCTGAGGAGGAGCCTATCGTCAGCGCTTCTCGGCTGTTGGAGACAGCAGCATTATTTCAACGTGAATTTCCGGACATTTATTTTGTAGGGGTAGGATATTCCTGGTTTCGACATTTGATTCCGCAAGTGGCAGCAGGAGCTCTGGAGAATAAGATGATTCAATTGATCGGTTTAGGTCGTGAAATGATCGCCTATCCCTACATGGTTCGTGACTTAAAAGCTGATGGAGAAGTCCAAAAGAACAAAGTTTGTATCGCTTGCAGTAAATGTAGCGAAATGAAATCCAAAATTGGATTATGTGGATGTGTAGTAAGGGATTATGAGGTGTATGGACCAATCTATTTAAAAATGAAGGAAAAGGAGAAGGCCATTGGATAAAGTAGCAATTGTAACAGGTGGAACTCGAGGAATCGGCTTGGGTGTAAGCAAAGAGTTATATCAAGCGGGATATCGAGTAGCGACTTTAGGTCGAACGAAATATCCGGAAATCGAAGCTTTGGAAAGAGAAACGGAAGGTATGATCCAATTCTTTTCCTTCGATTTGGCGGAAATTGACAAGATGGATTCCTGTATTGAAGCTATTTTAGAAAAAATGGGAAAAATCGATGTATTGGTAAACAATGCAGGAGTGGCACCGAAATCGAGGGATGATATTTTATCGGCAACGGAAGAAAATTTTGATTTTGTCGTCAATCGAAACTTAAAAGGAACTTACTTTTTCACACAAAAAGTGGCAAAAAAAATGATAGCGCAAGAGAGAAAAGGTATTTCATATATTATAAATATCTCTTCCCTTTCCGCCTATGCCACTTCTTTAAATCGAGGAGAGTATTGTATTTCAAAAGCGGGAATCAGCATGATTACAAAACTCTTTGCCCATCGATTGGCAGAAGAAGGAATTTATGTCTATGAGATACGTCCTGGCATTATCAAGACAGATATGACGGCAGCTGTGACGGAAAAATATACAAAACAAATCGAAGAGGGAACTTTTCCCATTCCTCGATGGGGTTATCCGGAAGATATTGCCAAAGCGGTATTGGCTTTTGTTTCAAACAGCTTTCCTTATTCCACAGGAGACATTCTCAATGTTGACGGAGGGTACCACTTAAGGAGGTTCTAAGGTGAAAAGAGAAACCATGATGGTAGAAAATTTAGAAATTGACATTTTTGAATACGATACTATTATTATCGGTTCTGGAGCGGCAAGTTTCAATGCTGCCGACGCTCTTTATCAAGGAGGAAAAAAAGATATTGCCATCGTAACCGACGGGTTAAAAAGAGGAACCTCCAGAAATACCGGTTCCGACAAACAGACCTATTATAAACAGTCGACAATGGCGGAGGATGAAGACAGTCCTTTCCAATTGGCTCGTTCCCTCTTTGACGGAGGTGCTATGGAAGGAGATATTGCCTTGGTGGAAGGGACCTTGTCTTTAAAATGTTTTTATAAATTGGTGGATATCGGTGTACCTTTTCCTCATGATGCGTTCGGACAGTATATTGGGTATCAGACGGACCATTCTACCAGTAAGAGAGCTACGTCTGTAGGCCCCTTAACGTCAAAAATTATGACGGAAAAACTGGAAGAAGAAGTGAAGAAGAAAGAAATTCCAATTTTTGACAAACATCCGGTGATCGGACTGTTAAAGGACGAAAGTTCCAATAGTTGTATCGGTGCCCTTGCCATAGATCTTACCAAAGGAGATCAAGATCATTACGGTTTGGTTATTTTTAAAGGGAACCATGTGATACTGGGAACCGGAGGGCCGGCCTGCGTATATTATCATTCCGTCTACCCAAAGAGCCAATGGGGTGGAACGGGAATGGCTTTGGAAATTGGTGCTGATGCAAAGAATCTAACAGAATGGCAATATGGGATTGCTTCAACAAAATTTCGCTGGAACCTTTCCGGAACTTATCAACAAGTTCTTCCTCGATACGTCTCTACTGATAAAAATGGGAAAGATGAAAGAGAATTTTTGGAAGATCACTATGAGGATAAGTCAAAACTTTTGGAAGCTATTTTTTTAAAAGGCTATCAATGGCCCTTCGATCCTCGAAAACTGGATGGCAATTCTTCTATGATTGACTATCTCATCTACCAGGAAACTCAGATCAAGGGACGCCGAGTCTTTTTAGACTTTACGAAAAACCCCGAATGTGCTGATGATCAAGGAAAATTGAATCACAATCTTCTGACTCCGGTGGTGCGACAATATCTAGAAAACTCTCAAGTTACCGGCAGCCAACCTTTTGAACGATTGCAGGAAATGAATCCTTTGGCCTTAGAATTATACAAAAATCACGGCATTGATTTGACGAAAGAACTTTTGGAAATTGAAATTTGTGCTCAACATCACAATGGAGGTTTGGCGGGAAATATCTGGTGGGAAAGTAATATTAAGAACCTTTTTCCCGTGGGGGAAGCCAATGGAAGTTTGGGAATTTATCGTCCCGGAGGCAGTGCTCTAAATTCTACTCAAGTGGGAAGTTATCGAGCGGCGGAATATATTTCCAATACTGAGACAAAGGCCATGGATATGGACCGATTCCGAAAGAAAGTTCAAAGGACAGTGCAAAAGAAAATTCGTCAGATTCAGCAGATCACGCTAGGTTCCAAAGAGGAAGAAAACTTAGATCAAATACGGGAAAAAGCTCAAAGAGAGATGTCTCGTTGCGGTGCTTTTATTCGAGAAGATCGTCAGTTGAAAAAAACTTATACCACCTTGGAAAAAGAACTTCATAATTTATGGGATCAGGCAGTGGTATCCGGACCGAAAAAGATTTATCGGGTCTTTCGACTCTATGATATGTTGCTGACTCAAATGGCCTGTTTAAGTGCCATGATCGAATACGGTCGGAAAAAAGGAGGTAGTAGAGGTTCTTATTTGGTTGTTAGAGAAGATGGTGAACAAAAGATTCATGTACATGGACAAAAGGTGTCCTATTCTTTGAAGAACGATTTACGAAATCAAATTTGCAAAACAACGATAGACGATAATGGCGATGGATTTACCCATCATTGGAAAGAAATTCGCCCCATACCTCGAACCAATCCTTGGTTTGAAACGGGTTGGAAGGAATATCGAAACAAAGAAATATTTAAAGGGAGTGGAAAATAATGTTATTTAGAAAAAAATTAAAAAAGATCATCATTGCAATGATTGCAGTAATTACAGTCGTAGGACTAACAGCATGTGGAAAAAAAGACACTACTGATACTGCTACAGACGGTGGAAATGACGAAATATATGAATTAAAACTTGCCCATGTGGTTCGTCCCACCCATCCAAAGGGAATGGCCGTTGAAGAATTTAAGAAAGAAGTGGAAGAAAAGAGTAATGGCAGAATTCAAATTACCGTCTATCCCGATTCTCAAATGGGAAATGATCAAGAGATCAATGAACAGATCCTAAACGGAACATTAGATATGAACGCTCCATTTCTGGCAACATTGACATCATTTGTTCCTCAATATGAAGTATTTGACTTGCCTTACTTATTTAAGGATTCGGATCGTGCCTTTGAAGCTCTTCAAGGAAAATTAGGTGAAAAGCTGGATGAATACATTGCTCAAAAAGGTTTTGAATCCTTAGGTTATTGGACCGGTGGATTTAAACAGTTGACGAATTCAAAAAAACCGGTAAAAACAGTGGAAGATTTAGATGGATTAAAAATTCGTGCCAGTCAAAGTCCCGCGTTAGTCGCCCAATTTCGAGCATTAAATGCCGGCGGAATCTCCGTACCTTTTAACGAATTATATACGGCATTACAAAACAAGACGGTAGACGGACAAGAAAACCCCCTATCCAATATTGCAACAAAAAAATTCTATGAGGTGCAAGATTACCTTACCATGAGTGATCACGGATTTATGGGTTATAATTTAATTATCAACAAACAAAAATTTGACGGTATGCCGGAAGATCTACAAGAGATTATCAGAGAAGCAGCTAAAAACGCTTCCAAATGGGAGTGGGAAAAAGCGAAAGAATTAGATGATGAGTATCTACAAGAAATCAAAGACGGTGGAATGGAAATCGATTCATTTGATGAAAATGAAAAGGCGAAGTTTCTGGAAAAAACACAAGCTGCATATGATGAATTTATGAAAATCGATGGAGCACAAGAACTGTTGGATATTGCCGAAGAATATAAGCAATAAGAATAAATAGCTTATATTCGTTAATCGTGGAGGGAGCCATGGAATCTATAAGAAATATGCTGAAAAAAGGAGATGAAGCAATTGCTTCACTCCTTTTAATCATCACTTCGTTATTGGTATTTAGTCAAGTTATTTGTAGATATTTTTTCAACTATTCCATCTCATGGTCGGAAGAAATTGCAAGAATACTAATTGTATGGTTTATCTTTTTAGGCAGTAGTATAGCCGTAAAACAAAATGCCCATGTGAGTATGGATATCATGGAAATTTTTGTCAAAGGAAAAAAGAAAACTATTTTGGATTTGATTATCAATGTGATCAATCTCTTTTTCTGTGTGACTCTATTGATTGCAGGATTAAAAATGTGTAAAAATGCCATCGATTTAAATCTCACAGGAACGTCGACACCGGTTCCCTTATTCGTCGCCTATGGAGCGATACCGGTAGGGATGCTGTTGATGGGTTACAATTATATTAAGATCATCATTGAGAAGATTCGCCTATTTGCCTCTAAAGATAGGGAGGTGAAAGAATGATTTTATTTCTATTTTTCCTTCTCCTGGTCATCGGAGTACCGATTGCAATTACCACCGGTTTGGTGACGATTGCCGCTATGGCCAATGAAGGTTTGCCGATTATTACAGCCGCCCAAAAGATGTTTGCTGGAGTGGACTCTTTCAGTTTAATGGCGATTCCCTTTTTCATCTTTGCCGGTGATATCATGTTGGAAGGGGGAGCTTCCAAACGGCTGGTGAACTTTGCCAATCAGATGTTTGGGTGGATTACGGGAGGATTACCTATAACGGCTATTATATCCTGTATGTTTTTTGCAGCCCTATCCGGTTCTTCCCCGGCAACGGTGGCAGGAGTTGGCGGAATTATGATTCCCAGTTTGATTGACAAAAAATATGACAAGAAATTTACCGTAGGACTTTTATGTGCTGCAGGTTCTTTAG
>JAUNVJ010000030.1 GCA_030537695.1 Tissierellia bacterium | reverse complement strand
TCTTCGGTTTTTTTCTATGGGAAATTATGTTTTCTACTTTATTCTGGATAATAAGTGGTTTGATATTTAAATTTATCGCCTCTTGCGTAGCTAATGGTCAGTTCGATAACTTGATCATCTTTATCATAACTGAGACGTTGTATTTTCAAACAAGGCTCCTGGGTCATTAAGTCCAATATCATGGCCTGGGTTTTGTTCAATGAAGTAACGCCAAAACTTTCCTCTACTTTCACAATTTTTCGGTTGAAGTTTTCTTCAAAAATTTCATAAAGGGCTTTTTCTTCCAATGCTTTTTTTGTGATTTCAGGAAAATCTTCATATTTAATATAAGTTGTTTCCAACATCATGGCTTCATTATCGGCTTTTCTTAGACGGATAAAACGAATAATGAATTCGTCTTCATCGAGATTCATCTTCTCTTGGACCATAGAATTAGCTTGTTCGATATGGTATTCTAAGATTTCAGACTTAGGGATTTTGCCAAGGTTTTTCGTTTGTTCTGTAAAACTGTAATAATCGGAAAGATTATGTCTTTTTTCCGAGGGGTTTTGGACAAAAGTTCCTTTACCTTGAACTCGTTTTAAATAACCATTGAGTTCTAGTTCAGAAATGGCATTTCGCACAGTCGTTCTACTAACACCATAAATATCACATAGCTGACGCTCCGATGGTATTTTATCACCGGATTTCATAAATTTAATCTCTTGACGTAGGGAATCGATTAATTGGTAATATAGTGACGATTTAGCACTCAAATTTTACCTTCCAAGATGTTGCGGTAGTTTCTAATACACTATTGAGTTCTTGAATATTTTCTATTCCCTGGGTCTGTAACCACTTTTTACCTCTTTTTTCATCCTCAACAAATTCGCCAACGCCGTCTTTCCAAGTTGCTCGACCACATAAAACGCCGTTAAATGTGGACCCCGAATCTTTAGCGAAACACAAAGTTTTCTGGAACATTTCAGCTGTTACTCCAGCAGATAGGAAGATAAATGGAACCGATGAAATTTCAGATTGCTCTTTAAAATATTGAGCGGCTTCTTCTTTTGTATAAATAGGATCTTCGCCGTAGCCTTCGACATAAGCCATATTCACAGGAACTTCTAACTTTAACACATCGACATGGTATTTGTCCTTTGAGAATTCTTTTACGGCTTTATTAACCTTGTGAGGTTTTACTTTTGCAAATTCCTTCGATTTACTGTCTTCAATATTACGATCATAGGTGATGATTTCTAAGAAGAATGGTACTTCTGCACCAAGACATTCATTGCCAACACGTTCAACAAATATTTTCTTTTTTTCATTAGTTTCATCATTATCATCAACATCATAATAAAGCAATATTTTAATTCCATCGGCACCCTTTTCCGCGAGACGATGAACAGACCATTGTTCTAGTAACAGGGGAAGACGTTCAGCATCACGGTATCCTGTTACTTCATATGCTAAAATAAGCCCAGAATCTTTATCCATTGTGCGAATAGCCTCTAATCCGTAAATGGGATCCAATAGTATAGATGAGGAGTAAGGCGTTAATTCTTTTGAAACTAATTTTTTAAAATCTTTAATGGTACGATCTCTTTTTTCGGGATCATCAATCGCCACCATTTTTCGCATAGATCCTCGTTGATCAATGGCTAAAGCAGCAATGACACCGTCTTTGTTGGATAATTTTTCTAAATGTTTATATTTTTTTGCTGATATTTTCATATTTATCGTTCCTTTATTATTATTTGTTTCTTTGTTTTTTCTAATTGACTGATATCGACATAGCCCGTTTCTTCTTCCAAGGTGTTCAATACACCTAAACTCATCGCTAGTTTTAAAGTGTCAGGAATAGATAGATCATGCTCCAAACCATAAGAGATCCCCGCAATAGTAGAATCTCCGGATCCTACAGGACTAACAGCTTCAATTGTTGGAACTTGACATTCGTATATCTGATCTTTATATTTAGCGATGGCTCCATCCTTTCCCAATGAAAGGACAACTAATGGGATACCTTCTATTTTCTTAATATCTTCTATAGGATTTATCTCACTCACTCTTTTATCCATTAATGCTGCTAATTCATCAATGTTTGGTTTAATGGCAAAGGGTTTAATAGTACTTTCATTTACGATATATTTTAAGCTGTCTCCAGAAACATCGTATATGACTTTTTTATCTTTTGCATAAGCAAGAACTTCATGTAAGAAAGTCACTTCTAATCCATTTGGTAATGATCCGCTCAAGGAAATAGTCGTGATATTTTTCATCCTAGATAAACTTTCAAAGAAAGCTTCCTTATCTTCTTCTGTGACGGTCGGGCCATTTTCTCTTACTTCTGTGATTTCACCTCTTGCAGAAATGGCAATACAAGTTCTTGTTTCACCATGAATAGGTGTAAAAAGATGGTTAATTTTCATTTGATCCAATTGATCTTTAATATAATTACCATTTCGACCACCAATAAAACCAGTGGCAATGATTTCTTCACCTAATAGATGAAGTACTTTTGAAACATTGAGACCTTTTCCTCCTGGTGTTTTTACCGTATTATGACAACGATAAACACCACCAACTTGAAATTCTTCTAAATAGTAGGAAACATCAATGGAGGGATTGGGAGTAATTGTCAAAATCATAGTTCGTGGATACACACTCCTTTAACGACTCGATTCACTGTCCCTTTTTTAGAGGGCGAATCTGGTGTATTGTTGACACGTAAACTAGTGATCACAGAGATTAATTGGGCGATAATCACATAAGGTAACGACAGATAAACATCTGGTAATTCTTTTCCGCCACCTATGGAGAAATGATTCCACTTCGTTTCCATATCTTCTGTACCAATGGAAAGGATCTTCGAAGCTTCTTGATCATGATAAACTTCTTCTAAAATATCTTTATCGTATTTTACGGTGTAATCGTCATTGGATAGTAATGAAATAATAAAGGTATTATTGTTTACAAAAGATTTTGGTCCATGGCGAAAACCCATACTACTTTCATCTAATGTAACAATGGCGCCTGCTGTTAATTCTAATATTTTTAATCGACATTCATTGGTTAATTTGTATAAGCTCCCAGAACCGAGATAAACGATGCGATTAAAATCAAAATTAGTTAATTTTTCTATATCATCCATATGTTCAAGCACATATTCACCGAGTACGGATAATTCTTCCACATAATTTTCTCGATTTATTCGTTCATCGAATACCAGTAGGGCCATGAGTAACATACATGTAAAGGAGGAAGTCATGGCAAAACCCTTATCATTGGAACCTTCCGGCATTAATAAAACGAAAGAATCATCATCTTCTTTTAACTGCACTGCTAATTTTCCATCCTCTGCACAAGTAATGGCTAAATTATAGAAATCTGAGACTATTTTTTCTCCTAATGCAATGGCAGCCATACTTTCTGGACTATTTCCGCTTCTGGCAAAGGATACCAAAAGGGTTGGCACTCCTTTTTGATAATACTGACGAGGACAAGATACTAGATCTGTAGTGGCGATGGATTCAAATGTAAAATTGTCTCGATTTTTTAAATCCGAAGAGACGATATTTCCGACATATTCCGACGTACCAGCTCCAGTGAAAATAACTCTGATTTGTTCATGTTTTTTTGTCAATTCATTTAAAAAACATCGTAATTCATTTTCATGATTTTTGTAAATTTCCAAGGTCTTTTTCCACAGTTTTGGTTGTTGTTCAATTTCTGACATTGTGTATTTGCAACCATTTTCTTTCCAATTTAATTCTTTCAGACTCATATTATCTTCTCCTTTCAATTAACTGGTAACTACCAGTTTAAGTATATCTACTTTTTGATTAAAAGTCAATTAAACAAGGTGATTTATTGCTAATCTAATCGGTAGATAACAGGATAAGAACGTTTTTATAATGAATTATGAAAACGAGCTTTTTTCCGTAAAATCCATTTGACAAATAGATCATAGGAAGATATAATTAAATCAACAGGTAATTACCACTTAGGGGGTTTTTATGTCCAGTCGAGATATACTAAATACATCCATTGTCTTTCTACTATTCATAGCCATTGGTTTCATCATTTTACAGATCGTCAATTACCGTGCTGTCAAAAAGCAAAAAGAGTATTTTGCACAATTACATCAAGCCTTAAAACCTGGGGTGGAAGTAATGTTAACAGATGGTGTTTACGGTGTACTAACTCTTGTTAGAGATGATTATGTTATGCTAAAAGTGGCAAAGGGTGTTGAGTTAAAAGTTAGCCGTTATAGTATTAAAGAAATTATAAAGGAGTGATATTATGCCGAATATTTTATTAACCCGGATCGACAATCGTTTGATTCATGGACAAGTAGCAACTCAATGGACAAATCATATCGGAGCAAACTTAATCCTTGTTGCCAATGATAATGTCGCCAATGACAAAATGCGTCAAGGTCTCATGGACATGGCAGCTCCCAATGGAGTAGCCACGCGTTATTTCAGTCTTAAGAAAACGATTGATATCATTGGAAAAGCAGCGGATCGCCAAAAGATTTTTATCATCTGTGAAACACCAGAAGATGTTTTAACTCTCGTGGAAGGTGGTGTACCAATAGATAAAGTGAATATCGGCAATATGCATATGGCCGAAGGGAAAAGACAAGTTGCTGGTGTTGTATGTGTCGATGATAAAGATGTAGAAGCCTTTCGTAAGTTAAAGGAAAAAGGTGTAGAGTTAGAAATCAGGAAAGTACCAAGTGAAGGTAAAGAGAACATTGACAGATTATTTAAATAATTAAAAAGGAGATATTATGGACTATAGTATACTACAAATTACATTAGTATTTATCGTTACATTTATTGCAGCGATCGATCAATTTAGTTTCCTAGAATCTCTCTATCAGCCCATAGTAATGGGACCTCTCATTGGTTTAATATTAGGAGATTTACAAACAGGACTAATTGTAGGTGGTACGTATCAATTATTAACGATTGGTAATATGCCTGTTGGTGGGGCACAACCACCAAATGCTGTTATCGGTGGAATTATGTCTGCAGTATTTGCAATAACCGCTAATTTACCACCATCAGCAGCAGCGGCAGCAGCGATTCCTTTTGCATTATTAGGACAATATGGCGTTACTATTTTATTTACAGCCATGAGTCCAGTTATGACAAAAGCGGACAAATATGCCCATGAAGCAAATCCAGCTGGAATTCGACGAATTAACTATTTGGCAATGGGAATTCTAGGAACGATCTTTGGTGTTATTGTTCTATTATTCTTCTTTGCAGGAGCTAAATTTGGAACACAAATTGTACAAACTATCCCAACATGGTTAATGGACGGGTTATCTGCAGCTGGTGGAATGATGAAATTTGTCGGTTTCGCAATCTTATTAAAAGTAATGCTATCCCGTGAGCTATGGGGGTTTTATTTAGCAGGTTTTGCCGGAGCAATTATCATTATGGCAAATGAATCCTTACATGACTCAGCATTGATTATTATCGCTTTAATTGGCTTTGCCGTAGCATATTGGGATTATCAAATTCAAACTCGCTTCAAGGCATCTCAAATCATGAATGAAGGTGAAGAAGATGGCATATAATATTCCAAGCACATATAAAGACACCACTCCAAGTAAACCGATTGAAAAAAAGGTACTAAATAAAATGGTTATGAGATCCTTGTTCCTACAAGCATCTTTTAACTACGAAAGAATGCAAGCGGCAGGTTGGCTCTATGCAATGTTACCTGGTCTAAAAGAGATTCACAAAGATAAAGACGATTTAGCAGCTTCTATGTCACATAATCTTGAGTTTTTTAATACTCATCCATTCCTTGTAACCTTCGTTATGGGAATTATCTTATCATTAGAGCAGAACAAAGCGGACATTCAAACGATACGTGCCGTACGTGTTGCTGCCATGGGACCCCTTGGCGGTATTGGTGATGCACTATTCTGGTTTACATTAGTACCAATTGTTGCAGGAATGACTTCGAATATGGCCTTACAGGGTCAAGTAGCTGCACCATTTATATTTTTAATCGTCTTTAACTTGGCGCAATTTGTATTACGTTTCTGGCTCATGAATTGGTCTTATAAAATGGGAACCAACGCCATATCGGTGTTGACGCAAAACGCGAAAGAATTCACTCGTGCTGCCTCCATACTTGGTGTAATGGTTGTTGGTGCATTAACTTGTATCTATGGTTCTACAGAAACAAAGTTAGAAATTCCAAATGGTATTACGAACGAACCAGTAGCAGTATCAACTGTCGTAGACAATGAAGATTTAGATAAATATGAAGATTATCTTTATATTGTAGATGAAAATGGAAATCTTGATACTGAACAAATGCAAGATGGAGCAGCCGTTATCGATTTAGAAAATGGCCAAAGTGAAATTCACTTTACTCGTTACGAAGAACGTCCAGTAACCGTAAATATTCAAAGTATCTTAGATGGAATTATACCAAAAATGATCCCACTGGGATTAACTTTAATGTTATACTTCTTACTATCAAAGAGAAAATGGACACCGCTTAAATGTATCGGATTAATCTTAGTTATCGGTCTTGTTGGCGGATTCTTAGGAGTATTCTAATATGATGGAATATAAAAACGGAGTCATTATTACCGCCCATGGAGAATTTTGTAGCGGCATCCAAAGTGCAATTTCTCTCATTGCAGGTGAAATGGAAAATTTACGAACTGTAAATTTTGTAGTCGGTGACACCTTTGAGATAATTGATCAATCATTAAAAAAAGCCTATGAAGAGCTAAAAGACAAACAAAATATCGTCATTTTAACGGATTTAAAAGGTGGAACACCTTTCAATCGTTCTGTGCTGACCCTTGGAAGTCATGAGAATGTACGAGTCTTATCTGGCTTAAACTTCGCTATGCTGTATCAGGCACTGATTACCGATACAGAAAATATCGACGAATATGTCGAAGAAATCATGGAAGCAGGGAAAGAAGCTATTGATGTGTTCGAACAGACAAATGACGAAGATGACGAAGAAGAATTTGATGGAATTTAAAAAAGGAAGAGCACGCTCTTCCTTTTTTTATTGAAGATAAAAGTAAATATGATAAAA
>JAUNVJ010000007.1:48711-51088 GCA_030537695.1 Tissierellia bacterium | reverse complement strand
TATTATAAAGTTTTTGGAAGAGGGAAAGACCAATTCTGAAATTCCAAATAATATGTCTTATTCCAATATGATGTCTCACTTGAAGGCCCAATATTCAGAAGAGTTGATAAAAGAAGCTTGGACGAATGCCAATACATTTATTATGGGTAATGAGGCAAGACTTGGTGGAGGAATCGGTTCTAATGCCAATTTGACAACTCCTGATGATGAGGGAGACTACCAATTAAAAATTAAAAAAGAATGGGATCCTAGTACCGATGATATGAAGACCGAGATTGTTGTAGATATCTTTATCGTACCGGAAGAAGCAGATGCTGATTATGTCCGTAACAATTATGGAAAAGACTCAAATCTATACAAATATGGAGAGATTACTCTTAATAAAGGGAATCAATGGGAAAGTTTATTTAATACTTCAAAATATGCTGATGTGGCTCAAGACGTAGAAGGAAATCAGATCGATCGTGGATTGCCATTTACGGCGGAAGAATTGAAAACCAAGGGTTTAAAGTATTTGATCCTTGAACAAAGGGATGATTTTTATACAGAAATCAAGGAAGTACAACCTTTTGACAAAGAAGTTGAATCTGGAAGATTAAAAATTTCTAGAATTCATAGTAAAGATTTAAGTGGTTATGAGGTAAAGCGACCTTCCATCGTATTTTTATATAAACATAATAAAAAGACTGGAATGTTGGAAAAATTAGGATATTCTCAAATTAATGAGGAAAATTCCTGGACAACTACATTTACTCATCCTTATCTATCAAAGGAAATCACAGATTATAAATACTATGGACAAGACCGAATTTTTGTGGAATACGGTGAAAATTGGGCGGAAGATACCTTTGGCTACCACATTAAAGATCGAGGGTTTGCCTTTGTGTTGGAAGAAAACGAAGATGGTTCACTAGAGCTTTATGTCCCATATTTATGGATTCAAGAATGGGATAACAAATATAAAAGCGGTTTTACTGTTGAAAAACTGGAAAATATTCAAGAAAGAATCCAAAATAACACGCATACCTTTACTCTGAAAAATTATAAATTTGGAGAATTGGAAGTTGAAAAAACTTGGGATAAAGAAATCCAAGAGGACAAAATTCCTGAAGATATAAAAATATATTTACTTCATAATGATAAAAAAGTTATTGAAGGATATGATAAAGAGGGAAAACCAATCTATAGGCATATCATTTTATCCAAGGCAGATGATTGGAAGGGAAAATTTGAAAAATTAAATCCTAAAGCACTAGCTAAAGGTGAATATTCCATTCAAGAAGAATCTATGGATCAATTTGTCCCAAGGATTAAACTGGTTAGCTCCGAAGGAAAAATCAAGTTTAGAGTAGCATATTCAAACTCTTATAAACGTTATATTAAGTATAATGGAGACTATAATGGAGTCGATTATAATCTTTACAGTAGTTATGATCATTTTCCTGAATTTTTAGGTGATATACATTTAAATTTATATTTGAATGGGAAAAAAGTTGAAACCCGGAAATTCAAAAATGAGAAAGCTGTAATCTTTGGATTGGACGAAGAATCTCCATTACTTCTTGATACCAAGGGGCAAGATATCATTGTAGAAACCTATTATGATAAAAAATATGCTCCAAGTCAGACCGAATACAATTTTTATATCGAACAAGATAAAGAGGGTAGATATAAATTATTTGTTCCCCTTCTTACCATCGAGGGAATTCCTCAAAATATGTTTAATATTACAGGAATCGAGAAGATAAATAATCTCTATCCTAAGATTAATAAAATAACACCTGATATCTTGGAAAGACCATTTTATGATATTAAAAACTTTAATGGTCCTAACCATGAAATCCAAATTATAAAGGATTGGATTAGTTCTAAGGAGTATATTCCTGAGAAAATCACGGTGATTTTGACGAATAATAGAGGTTTGAAGAAGGAATTAACGTTAAGTGGGGAAGAAAACTGGACCATACTTTTGGAAAAGCTGGAAGGAACTCTTCGTAACTATGATTATCAAATTACGGAAGTAAAAATTCCAAACTTTAAAGAAAGTATTACAACAGAAAAATCAGGGATTGAAGTAAAATTCAAAGATGATTCAGGAAAAGAAAATCATGTTTTATTGAATCATGAAGAAATAAAGAAGATTTTACAAAGTGGAAATTATAGGTATGAAGTATTTGAAGATGAAGAATCGGACGATGTGGCGTTTTCGAAGGAAAACATAGATGCATTTGTAAAGATTCTAGAAAATGGAGACGGCTCATATACGATTGCGTATCGAAAGGGTCTTTCTCTAACAGAAATTTTATCCTTCAATATTTCCAATACCTATGAACCACCGGAAGAGCCGGAGGAACCAGAAGAACCAGAAGAGCCGGAA
>JAUNVJ010000007.1:1210-48701 GCA_030537695.1 Tissierellia bacterium | reverse complement strand
GTACCACCGGAAGCACCGCCGGAAACACCGGAAGAACCTCCTTTGGTACCACCAAAAGCACCGCCGGAAGTTCCTGATGAATCAAAAGTGACTCCTCCTCAGAGACCTGACGGGCCACCAAAGACTTATGACGGTGGTATTGCCACCCATATGGCTTTGATATTAGCGGCTATATTTGGAATTGGTTTCATTGAGAAAAAATCAAAGAAATAATTTAAATAAAACAAGATAATCCTTTGGACTATCTTGTTTTATTTTACTTGATGACAGTATTGAAAAGAGAAGCAGTAGCAGGGTATTATTGAAAAATAGGGGTAGTATTATAAAAAGAATCGGAATTGTGGTGGTAAAACTTATTATTGCCATTTGAGCAATCTCAAAGTTGAAGACTTCCAGGAATTAAAATAAGGGGTAGATCATGAAAAAAAAGATATTAAGAGCAATCCAATTTCTTTTAATTATTTTGGTGATTGTTTCAAGCTATAAAATTGTTGAATATATTAAAGCCAATAAAGAGTTCCAAAAAAAGGATGTGGAGATTAAATCCACTGTTAAAAAATGGCAAGATGAAGTTCAAAAAGAAAGGGTGGAAGACGAAGATCCTAATCTTAAAGGTCATAATGCAAAGGAAGATCTTGACAAGATGGAAAGTTCAAAAATTGCTTATTTGAAAAAAGATTATCCCAATATAATTGCTTGGATTAAAATTCCCGAAACAGGAATCGATTTGCCGGTGGTTCAAGGAAAAGATAATATTTTTTATTTGGACCATGATTATAAAGGTAATTACGATGTATTCGGTACAGTTTTTATGGAAATGGCCAATAGCCCTAATTTTGATGATCAAAATACCATTTTATACGGTCACAATGTAAGGAGTGGAAAAGTCTTTCATGCACTTCACCAATATAGAGATCCGAATTTTGTAACAAAAGCTCCCATTATTGAAGTTAGTAATTTAAAGGGCCTTTATCGCTACAAGATTTTTGCAGCATATATTGCCAATCCAGATGATAATTTTAGAACACCGAATTATGGAGAAGAGGACTTTCCAATATTTTACCAAAGAATGGTAGACAAAAATCTTTTAAATGAAGAACTTCCCACAAACTTTGATAAAATTTTGACCTTGCAAACTTGTAGTGACAAAAACAAACGATTAATTATTCATGGTATAAAAATCGATGATTAAAAAGGATAGGACCAATTCGTTTCTAAAGAAATGAATTGGTTTTTTATTTGAGATTTAAGAAATTTAATGCTTAAGTCAAAGATTTAAAATCGAAATGAAAATGATCTTATTAAAAAATCCAATGGAATTATAAAAGATAAAAAGAAGAAGTAATCTTTGATCAGATCGATTATTCCCATAAAGACAAATTCGGAAAAGCTAGCAATTTATTTCACCTTACTGGATCTCTTATCTTTGACGGTGAAATGGAAGAATTTATGAAAAAGAACCCTCTAGCTGTTATTGTAAATTTAGGGGAAGGATGGGAAACTCATCGCTTTTAAGTTCCACCTAATGATAATCTTTTGGTTATGATGGATCTGCAAGAAGCAATTGATATTTCGAAATATTTCTCAGATGGTCAATATACATATTTTATGTTTTGCTCTAGATAGAAAATGGATGGATCGACTCCATAAAAACACAAGTCTTTATTAGTGCTCAAGGTCTTTTCATGTATTTTCGAGAAGATGAGGTTAAAAAACGAATTCAAGGGATTAAAGTTTATTCCGTTGATAGCATTCTTTTATGGATCTCATTAATACTCGCTTTTCCACAAAAACGATGAAAAGCTTTCATTGGACAAAATGATAAGATCCCACCTATGCCTTAGGGCATCCAAGGGAATAAAGTACAATTTTTTTTTAAGCTGGTATAAAAATATAAAAGGGGAAGAAATTCCATTTTGTTTCCATAGGGTCTTAAAAAATATTTCTTTCTAATACCGCAATCTCCGGTGATTTATTACTTTCATTATCATAAAAATGTAATGAGGAATCTTCGACATATTCCTTACAGGCTTCTTCTAATCGTCGTTCATTTTCTATATGAGAACTAAAAATTTTGCTGCCTTGATTTTTTGGCATATGTCCGTGGATTTTTCTCTTTTTCTATTGGAAATCGGTAATTTTAAGTCTTTTCTATTCTTTGGGTGAATCATAGATTTCATATTAATTTGTACGGTACTCCAAATCATATTGTCGGAAATAAAATCCTTTTTTCACAAGAAAAAGATTTCTCAGTAGGCCTTATTCATCAGTAAATAAATTGCCAGAGATATTGTTTATTTTGTAGATGATCATAAAATTTGGTAAAAGGAGAATTAAAAAAGAATATAATCATAATATTTTAAAAGGATCATCATTTCTTTAAAAAGCCTTTTTCTTCAAATGGTATAATAAATAAAAGGGAGGAAAAGCAATGGGAGAAATGAAAAAACATTTAAAGAATATTGACGAGAACAAAATAAAAACAGCATTTGCTATTAAAAAATCTTATGATCGTGGCGAAATTTCTTTGGAGGAAGGCCGTAGTCAGATGGCGGAAAAGGTAATATCTCTTACTCCGTCAGAAATTGCCTATATCGAACAAACTTTAAAAGAGTTTGAAGAAGATGAATGTGAAAAAGAAGATATTCAAACCATGTTGGCTATTTTTGAGGATGTGATGACAAAAGAAGATTATCACTTGGATAAAGATCATCCCATTTCTTGCTATCTTCGAGAGAATGAAGCTTTGGAAAAAATTTTAAAAGAAATGGAAGACTTGGTCCAGTATCCAATGATCAAAAATCAATGGTTGGAGATCTATGAACGATTGGACCAATTTAAAATTCACCTGTCTCGAAAGCAAAATCAGTTGTATTCCATATTGGAACAAAAGGGCTTTGATCGACCGACGACGACAATGTGGACTTTGGATAATTTTGTTCGAGATGAAATCAATGATGCCTATCAATTATTAAAAGAAGGGAAGGAAGAAGAGTTTATCAATATCCAAGAAACTTTAATTGCCGATATTCGTGATTTAATGGATAAAGAAAATACCGTCCTCTATCCCACTTCTTTGGATATGATCACCTTGGAAGAATTTGAAGATATGAAAAGTGGAGATGGGGAAATCGGTTTTGCCTGGATTGATGTAGAAGAACCAAAAACTGAAAAAATAAAGGAAACTCCTGTATCTACAAATTTAACCGAGGAACTAAAAGATCTTATGACAAAATACGGGTTAATGACAGAATCACAGGGAGTAATGGATGTGTCCACAGGAAAATTGACTTTGGAACAAATCAACTTGATCTATCGACATTTACCGGTAGATATCTCCTATGTGGATGAAAATGAAATCGTAAAATTTTATTCTGATACGGATCATCGGGTCTTTCCACGAAGCAAGAATGTTATTGGCCGAGATGTAAAAAATTGTCATCCGAGAAACAGTGTTCATTTGGTGGAAGAAATTATAGATAAATTTAGAAGTGGAGAAGAAAATTCCGTGGAATTTTGGATCAACAAGCCGAATCTCTTTATCTATATCTATTATGTCGCTGTACGAGATGAAGAAGGTAATTTTCGTGGCGTATTGGAAATGATGCAGGATTGTACCCATATTAGAAGCCTGACGGACTCCAGAACACTTTTAACCTGGTCCCATGAAGAGGAAAATCTGAAAAATACAGAAAAAGAAATTGAAACTCCACTTATCGATCAAGAAGGAAAAGATTCGGAGGAAAAAGTCTTGGAAGAAATTCAAATCACGGCAGATACGAAATTAAAGGATCTTTTAGATCGGTATCCCTATCTTTTAGATGAATTACCAAAACTTAACGAAAATTTTAAGATGCTGAAAAGTCCTTTGGCTCGGGTGATGATACCAAAAGCCACTATTGCTATTATGAGTGAACGAGGAAAGATGGCTCCGGAAGAATTGATTCAACGAATTCAAGAATTGATCCATCAACATTGATCATTGAAAAGATTAATAAAATTAGAAAGATGTAATTTCCTTTTACATGATCGAAAAATAGATCTCGTTGCCATGATAAGGCCATTCATTTCGATATTAAATGTCGTGATGAGTCGATTTTATTAGGATTAAAAAAAGAGCGATTTGACGAATCGCTCTTTTTGATTGAGAAGATTTTAAATTATAGGATGATTCCTTTAATATGGACTAATACTTTTGATTCGATAGACGGTATAGCCTTGTTTTCGAACATTTTTAATGACTACACCTTCACGAGGCTGAGATTCTATCACTTTTCCATTTCCAAGATAGAGCATCATATGACCGTTTTCGCCGGCTTTACTCAAGATATCACCCCGTTTTAACTGGCTCATAGGTACGATGTCGAAATTAGGAGAATAATCGATGGTCCATGTGTAGAGATAGGCATCTCTTAATAATCCGGCGGCTGCCATAGAAGAAGAGACTAGTCCAGAACAATCATAGGTGGAATAAGGAGTTCCCAATGCATTGATGGCATAGGCAATCATAGCTTCTTTTTGCTGTGCAAAATCTTTAAATTCAGCAATGGCCCAATAGAGATTGCCAATTCGATTTCCTTTTTGAATCTCCTTAAAAATTAAGTCACTATTTCCTTGATAGATGGATAGGTTTTCATTTTCCAAAAGTTCGAAAAGAGCATCTATGTCAAAGATGTATTCCGTATAGGAATTCTTATTTCCCATAAATGAAAAAGCTACAACTTGAGATGGGCGAATGGAAGAGTCAATTCCTTCCAAGGAAATAGGCAAGGTGAGAAGGACTCCTACCGGTGCATTGAGGATATAATCCTTTTTAAATTCGTCACCTTGATCCGTCCGTTCGAAAAAACAAAATCCTTCTTTGGGAATTCGCACTTTTCCTTCTACAACTTTAGCCGATTGAATAATATCATTTTTAAAGGTAAGAAGGATTCCTTTTGGCAAATTGATATCAGCGCCGGTAGAAGAGTTAAAGACATAAAAACCTTCATCTAAATCAACTCTTTGATTGTGACCATTGAATACCGGTTTTTTTATTACTGGCAGCTCTCGCTCCGGCAGTCGAGTACTTTCGATAATGATCTGCTGATTGTCAGGATTATAACCGACATAAAAGCCTAGGGCATTTCCCAAATCTCTCAATTTAAAATAGTTATTTCCATGGATGATATAGGCCTCAATATTTACATTCTGTCCATCGATCTTTACTTGTTGACCACTTATTTCTGCGTGACTTTTCTTATCCATCGAAGGATTCGATTCCATAGAGCCGGTATAGGAAATTCCCTTTTCAAGGAGTACAGTCTTAGTTGATGAATCAAAACTTACTTGAAAAGGTGAATAAGAATCGGCCATGGACTTTGCAATATCCCTTAGTTTGAAATAATTATATCCATCGATATTATAGGAAGAAATCATCACTTCCTCTTGATCCAAACGAATTTGATGCTGTTGGTGAATGGCTTCCTTTCCATGGATAGGGGGAGCATGCAATAGGAAAAGTCCTATCATAAGTACAAAAAATTTTTTCAATTGACTACCTCCAATCATAATATAACATGACAATTATAGCTTAATCTATTATAACATTATTTCAACGATAATTCCTTATCGATGAGATAATCTATGAAAGAAAATGGAAGAATATTATTGTCAATCCAATGATCATTTGGTATGAGGATGTACTGATCTTTTCTCTCTATCCTTGGTCTTAAAATAGAATGCGATTCTATTTTACATTGGCATTGGATATAATGAAATGTATAGTAGTTGATTTTATATTTATAAAATTGTTGAGAGTTTAACTTCAATATAGAAAAAGGTTGGAAAGGTGATTTTATGTGTACTTGTGTCCGAGTAAAAGGCAAAGATCTATTGGTGGGAAGAAACATGGATATTGAATATTCCTTTGGCGAAAATCTGGTGGTGACGCCGAGAAATTACCCCTGGCAATGGCGGGAAGAAGGAAAGAACAAAGAGAGTTTTGCTATTATGGGAATGGCCACGGTAATGGATAATTATCCTCTCTACGCGGAAGCTGTCAATGAGAAAGGTTTGGTTATGGCAAGTTTAAATTTTCCGGGCAATGCTGCCTATCATCCCAAAAGGAAAGGAAAGATCAATCTTACACCTTTTGAATTGATTCCCTATATTTTAACCAAATTTGAAACTGTAGCTGATGTGATGGAGGTGATTGACCGATTCCATCTTGTAGATGAAAACTTCAAAGAAGAAGTTCCCTTGGCACCTCTTCACTTTATCTTAATGGATGAGGAAGATTGCATCGTTTTGGAACCAGAAAGGGAAGGACTGAAGATCTATCAAAATCCCATAGGAGTCCTTACCAATAATCCTCCCTTTCCCCAGCAAATGATTAATCTCCAAAATTATGGCAATCTTCAAGTGGAAAATCCCTCGTTTTTGTTCCAAAGTGATATCAAATCAACGCCCTATGGTCAAGGTTTAGGTGGGGTAGGTTTGCCGGGAGATGCTTCACCGATGTCTCGATTCGTTCGATCGGCATTTTATAAAACGAGAATGGAAGCCTTGAATCCTAAAAAGATTAAGGAGCAGGAAATCTTTCATATTTTAGATTCGGTAAAAATGCTTCGGGGCAGTGTGAAAACTCCGGAAGGAAAATGGGATATTACCACTTATACCGTTTGCATCAATGCTACGAAAGGAATCTATCTGTTTAAGACATATGAAAATCCTCAAATATATCGATGGAGTTTTGACGATGAAGATTTAGAAGATCAGAATCTAAAGGTCCATGGTTTCCCGAAAGAATTTCAACCATTACCATTGAATTAATAAAGAAAAGGAAAAAATTCTTTTATCTTAGTAATATGTAATTACATATTGTTAAGGTGAAAGAAATGGGAAGAGGTGGATTTGAGAATGGAATTATAAGATCCTTACTTTTTCAAAAAAGATCTTTCAAATAAAAATAAAAAAAACCATGGATATCCATGGTCTTTTTTAAACTCTTATATAAGTCCAAACTCTTTTAATTTTAGAAAAGAGAAAAATTGATAAAAACAAGGTAAGCAATTCAGTTATGGGCAAGGTCCACCAAACTCCTCGTATTCCCATAAACTTGGGAAGGATTTTAAGGAGAAGAAGCACTAATACCAATCCTCTCAAAAGAGAGATTATAAAAGATGCCTTGGTCTCTTCCTTGGATTGAATATAAGATGTTAATACAATGTTGATTCCCATAAAGAGAAAAGATAAAAAATAAATTCGTATTCCTTCCTTAGTCATCTCAAGGATGGCAGGATTATTCTTTAAAAAGATTCCAATTAACTGTTCGGGGAAGAATAGTCCACTGAGATAAAAGACCATTCCCAATCCTAAGGCGGTAAATATTCCCATAGAGACAGTTTTTAAAAATCGTTTTGAATTTTCCGCTCCATAATTGACGGAGACGATGGGTTGGATTCCCTGACCGACTCCCGTAAAAATTGCCGTGGCAATTAAGGACAAATTGGCGATGATACTGTAAGCAGCAACACCTTGTTCTCCTGCAATGGACAATAGACTTTGATTAAACGAAAAGATGACCAGACCGGCAGAACACTCCACAATAAAACTGGGAACTCCATTTGAGATCAAGCGTTTCAATTGTCCGAAAGAACCTTGCAGCTTTTCCAGATAAATGGAATTTTTTCCAAAGATAAAATGACCACTTAATATTAAAAGCCCGATCACCGGCGACAGACCGGTTGCAAAAGCTCCTCCCTTCATACCCCATTGGAATTTCATAATAAAAAGATAGTCTAAGAAGACATTGGTAATGGATCCTACCAACATGGATGCCATAGCTACTTTAGGAGATCCGTCATTTCGTACAAAAATCATCAGCGTAGTATTACATAGAAAAAAGATACTAAAAGACATGAGCATACCTAAATAATCTCGACTCATGAGAAAAATAGAACCCTTTGCTCCTAAAAAATAACATAGTTCATCGAGAAAGAAAATCCGAACCAAGGTGAGAAGAATACCGATACTGGCCGAAAGAATCATGGATTTGGTAAAAATCTGATTACCTGTTTGTCGATTTCCTCGACCACGATCCACAGAAAGGGCGGTGGAGCCACCGATACCGAAAAGCAAACCCAATCCATTAAATACATTGAGAAGGGGAATGGATAAATTTAAAGCGGCCAATCCCTCTGCTCCAAGACCTCGACCCACAATCATTGTATCCCCTAGCACATAAAGAGATGTGCCTAACATGCCGCCGATGCTGGGAATCAAATATTTGAAAAAAACTTCTTTTAAATCGCCATGAATTAAATCATAGACTTTCCCCAAAGATGTTCCTCCTTTATAAATAATGATAATATGCCTATTTTAAGTCTAATACATATCTTGGAATGGAGCAAGTTTTGACCTGTTAAACTTTGAATGTCAGAATGATCTTAGTATCTGAAGCGATGGAGAAGCTAAAGCTTAAAAGGATATTCCTACCAAATGTCTAAAAATCTGACGATGATTTTGGAATCCTTAGGGTATCAATAAGAAAGAATGGGGTGATACGGTGAATATATTTCAAAAAAAACCGATGACATCTTCTGAAACTATTCAATGGGGCGAACAAGCTTTAAAGCATCTCAAAGAGTTAAGAAGGTATCTGGTATCGGCTCGCCGATGGGGTTATTGGGATATTCTAAAGGGGAAAAAACTGGTAACCTATTTTAAAAGGAGAAAAATTCGAAAGGCAAAAAGACTGGCGAAGACAATCTCACGAGAATTAAAAACATTTGATCGAAGCGTCCAAAACTTGACGAATCATCAAGATCATAAGATCAAATTAAAAGGTCAAGGTGCTTTTTTTGATTATTTTTTTGACAATCCTTTCTATGATCTTTTTATTCAATCGAAAACTGTAAAGAATCTGGAGAAAATAGACGATACCATAGCTCAACTGGAAAATACCTTAGCTCAATTAAAACAGATGGAATGAAAAAAGAGATCCAATCCATAATGATTGGATCTTTTCATACGGTAAAATGATAAGAAAATGTTTTTCACAAGACGAAAAACTTTTGTTTTCCCTTGTTTTTACATGAATTATTCATGAGAAAATGTTATAATAATAAAATATAGTTTTACATTTTAATGTGTAAAATCAAAAGTATTATGATGGTGTAGGAGAAATAGTTGAAAATTTTCAAATTTTCTCATACAATAGTATTAAATTTTAAAAAAGGAGTATTTTATGGATTATGGATGGTTATCTATATTGCCACCGATTGTTGCCATCGTTTTGGCACTGATTACGAAAGAAGTGATCACTTCACTCCTCCTGGGAATTATTGCCGGAGGATTGATTTTTACCGGTGGAAATATAATACAAACATTTGAAGAGATTTTTTCTTTAATGGGGACAAAATTAGGGGATAATGCACTTATGATTATGTTTTTAGCCCTATTGGGTTCCCTGGTTATGGTCATTAATATGGCTGGAGGTTCCTTTGCCTATGGAAAATGGGCGGGCAGTCGAATCAGTAATAAAAAATCGGCTAAATTTGCCTCTGCAATTTTGGGAATGTTGATCTTTATCGATGACTATTTTAACTGTTTAACAGTGGGTGCTGTTATGAAGCCGATTACCGATGAGAACGGTATATCAAGGGCTAAATTGGCTCATATTATCGACTCTTCTGCAGCGCCGATTTGTATATTGGCCCCTGTCTCCAGTTGGGCTGCTTCCGTCGTGGCAATTATCGGAGATTCCGGTGTGGAAAATCCCATGAATGTCTTTTTAAGTACCATACCTCTTAACTTTTATGCACTTTTAACGATCATCTCTATTTTATATTTTTCATTTGCAAAAACGGAAATTGGAATTATGGAAAAGTTTGAGAGAAATGATACTTCAAAATCGGAATCCAATGAAAATGTTGGATATAAACATTCCAAAGACGGAAAGGTCATTGACCTAATTCTTCCCATTGTCATTTTAATTGGAATTACCGTTTTGATGATGCTTCGCACAGGTGGATTCTTTAGTGGAGAAGGGATTGGTGCAGCCACAGCTTTTGGTGATGCCGATGTCAACCTCTCATTAGTTCTCGGTTCTGTTGCAGCACTAGTCGTGGCCTTTATTATGTACATTCCACGAAAACTACTTTCCTTTAATGACTTTATGAGTGGAATTGTTGAGGGAATTAAGTCCATGATAGCAGCCATCGTTATCTTGACTTTAGCTTGGACCATTGGTGGAATTACCAGTGCTGACTATTTAAACACCGGTGGATTTATTGGAGATCAACTTTCTGGTTCAGCGATGCCAATGTGGATTTTCCCCACAATTATCTTTATCGTTGCAGGCTTTTTGGCCTTTTCAACAGGAACGGCTTGGGGAACTTTTGGAATTTTAGTTCCTATTTTGGTACCGATCCTAATGAAGACGGATCATATGCATTATTTATCCATCGTATTGGCAGCTATATTCTCTGGATCTGTATTTGGAGATCACTGCTCTCCGATATCGGACACTACGATATTGTCTTCAGCAGGTGCCGGTTGTGACCATATTGCCCATGTATCATCTCAATTGCCCTATGCCTTCACTTCTGGTCTTGCAGCAATTATCGGATTTTTAGTAGGATCGGCTTTAGATAAACCGATTTACGGACTTCCGATAGGAATTGTGGCACTTTTTATCATCATTAAGATTGCACAAAAAATTACCATTAACAAATATGGAGAAGCTTAGAAATAAAAAGTCCATGTACAATTTGTACATGGGCTTTTTTTATGGAATCAATCCAATTTCACGGTAATATTTTTCCGAGCCTTTATGGAGGGGGAGATTTGAAATATCTGTAACAGCATCTTCGATGGTTACAGAAGATAGGGATTTATTGGTGGATTTTAACTCTTCAATATTTTCCCAAAAAGTTTTGGTCAATTGATAGACTACCTCTTCATCCATATCCGTGGTTGTGTAAAGAACCATTTTGATCGCCGAGGTTTCAATATCTTCACTCTGATTCTTATAGGTATCGGCAGGGATCGTATAGGAAGCGTACCAAGGATATTTTTCCTTTAAGATATCTACTTCTTCTTTGGAAATGGGAAGTAAATGACAGTCGGCTGTTGTAATCAACTCATTGACAGAAGCTGTCGGTACACCTGCCATGACCCATAATCCGTCTAAACTGCGATTTCGGATCAAATCTGAAGCTTCACTAGGTCCAATATAGACGGCATCAATATCTTGAGGATAATCCATACCGAAAGCATCAAAATGAATTTTTGTTTCATCTTCTGTGGTGGAACCGGGAGATCCAGGGGCAAAGGAATGACCCTTTAATTCTTGTAAACTTTGTATCTTTGATTTATTACTTACCACAATTTGATTGGGATTATAATATAGACCGGTGATGATCCGAAGTTTTTGATTTTGACGTCCTTCAAATTTATCCGTTCCGTTAAAGGCTTGATAGACAATGGAAGTGACACCTAAACTGACATCGGCTTCTCCTTCATATATTAAATTCAAATTTTCAATCCCCCCATTGGAAGATTGAGAACTAGCTTTGATCTCGTCAATTTCTCGATTCCAAACATAGGCTAAAGAAGCTCCCAGTGGATAAAGAGCACCGGTGGTACCGGCTGTCGGTATATCCACAGGGATCTTACCCACTGACGTTTTGCAACCGGTCGTTAACAATAAAAAGATGAGAACACTAAGCCATTTTTTCATAAAGTCCTCCTTTCACAACAAGATAAACCAGGGGTAAAAGTCCGATAATATCCGTTAGACCATTGGCATTAATAAGCAATAGTCCTCCTACAATTAAAAGCAATTGGAAGAAAACGGGTATCTTTTCTTTATAGAAAGCTTCAAAGCCGATAGAAATCGATAAAACGCCTAAGATTGCAGTTAAAATGAATCGAAAGGCTTGAATATCAAAGGGTAAAGTTCCCAATAGTAATGCTTCATTATTTAAAAAGAAAAAGGGAAGGACAAATCCTACGATGCCAATTTTCACTGCCTGTATTGACGTTTTATTCATATCGGAACCGGCAATTCCTGAAGCCACATAGGAAGAAATTGCCACCGGTGGTGTAATATTGGAAAGACAAGCGTATATGAGGCAAAACATATGGGCGGCAATGGGTTCAGCTCCGGCTTTGATTAGAATCGGAACGGCTACGGCGACAACGATGACATAAGCGGCAACACCGGGTACGCCCATTCCGAGGATAACGGACATAATCATGACCAAAAATCCTGCACCCATCAAATATTTATTGATGGCGGTATCTACCACTAAATATCCAAAATTGAGACCTAGAGAACTTAAAGATACTGTGCCGATAATGACGCCGATTAAAATGCAAGGGATACCTACTGCAACGGAAGACAAGGCACCTTCACACATGGCTTCTACAATGCGTTGAGGGGTCATACGATATTCTTTAACGAACCAGGAAGAGATTATAGCAACTCCAATGGCGGCTACTGCTGCATAAATGGGTGTATAGCCTTTTAACAGCATAAAGAGGAGTAAGATCAAAGGGGCCAGTAAAATTCCCCGCTCTTTTAAAATCATTCCCGCTGATTTCATATTTTCCAAAGAAATTCCTTGAAGGCCCAATTTTTTAGCCTCTAAATGAACGGTGACCATCACACTGAAATAATAGAGAAAAGCAGGTAAAATTGCGGCAATCATCACTTTTTGATAGGGAATTCCTAAAAACTCCGCCATTAAAAAGCCGACAGCTCCCATAATCGGAGGACAAAATTGGCCCCCTGTGGAAGAAGTAGCTTCCACGGCAGCGGAAAACTCCGATGAATATCCTGATTTTTTCATCATGGGAATGGTAATGGTTCCTGTTGTAGCCACATTGGCTACAGCCGATCCGTTGATCATTCCCATTACAGCAGAAGCGATAACAGCAACTTTAGCAGGTCCTCCCGGTGTTTTTCCGACTGCGGTAAGGGCAAGGTCATTGATCAGTTCTGAAAATCCACTGTATTTTAAAAAGGCACCAAAGAGAACGAATAAAAAGATATAGGTGGCGGAGACACCGATTCCCACTCCAAAGATTCCTTGAGATCCCCAAAACATATGGTTTAATACTCTTTTTAAAGAAAAACCATTATGTCCCAATACGCCGGGAATGAATTTACCCAAAAAGAGATAGGCAAAAAAGATAAAAGCCAAAATCGATAAATTTTTAGAGACCTTAAAGCCTAATGCGAAGACGAGGATCATTCCAAGGGCAGCAATGTATAGATCTCTTTGATCGGTAAACCCTCCCTGTTGTGCAATGACATTGTATTGAGTCAAAAAATAAAAAAATACAAATAAAATAGCGATTAAAAAAATGCCATCTGTAAGATGTAGAGAGTCTTTTTTATCTTTTTTCCAAGAATAGGAAAGCACAGCAAAGATCAAGAGAAACATTGCGTGAAATCCACGTAGTGATATGGCGTCAATCGTCCAAATTGTATTGAATAATATCTGCAATAAGGACCACAAGACTAAAAGTCCAGTAATTATGTTTTGATATAGATTATTAGTTTTAACCATAAACAACCTCCTTAGCTTTTTATGATAGCATAGTGTTAAAAAAAAGTCTTTAAAAAAGTAAAAAATTTTATGATTTAAAATTAATATTATTATTTTATAAAAAAGGAAAGCTATTTTTTGAAAAATATGGTATCTTTAAGACGGGAGGGATTTTATGGCAATTCATATTATACGAAAAAATATTGTAGAATTGGAAGTAGATGCTATTGTAAATGCGGCAAATACCATGCTACAAAGAGGTGGAGGTGTTTGCGGTGCAATATTTCAAGGGGCGGCTTCAAAAAAGTTGGATGAAGAGTGCAGTGAACTGGCACCGATTAAAACAGGAGAAGCTGTTATGACCAATGGATATAATTTAAAGGCCAAATATATTATTCATACGGCAGGACCGATTTATCAAGACGGTTCCCACAATGAAGATGCTCTCCTACAAGATTCTTATCAAAATTCATTGGAATTGGGTTTTCAGGAAGGATTGAATTCAATAGCGTTTCCCTTGATTTCTACAGGAATTTATGGTTATCCAAAGAAAGAAGCGATGGAAATAGCAATTGAAACTATGAAAAACTTTTTAAAAGATTATGAGATGGAAATTTATATCGCCGTCTTAAATAAAGAAGAAGAAGAATATTTAAACCATCTTCTTCAAGAATAAAAGACGGGATATGTAAGATTAAAAAGCCCTTGGGACAATTGTCCCAGGGGCTTTTTATTATTTCATAAATTTATTTCGAAATTTAATACGTGCCAATCGATAGGCTATTTTTCCATTTCGAACCGGATTAAAAAGAGGCCCGACCTTTACCTTTTTTTCTTTACCGAAGTTTTTAATTTTGCTCTTCACTAAAAACTTACCGACTTTCACAACTGGTTTTTTCATTCATTTTCCTCCTCTTTTTCTCCATGTTCCTCATACCATTCTCTTGTATGGATATTACAATAGGATTTGGGAATCGTCATATAATCATCAGGATATAGACCGAAATGTTTCTTCGGATCATATTTTGGCTCTCGTTCAAATGCAACTCGAAATTCAACACTTTCACTGGGACAAAACTGGGTGGCGATCAATCCTGAATCGCTACAAATCAAATATTTTTTAAAAAGATTATCATATTCTGTAGGTTCTGTCCCCTTTATATATTTTTCACGATACCCGGATTTTGCATATTCTGTTAATTTAGTACCCAAGTTTCCACTTTTCGAACTGATATATTTTTCCACAATATAATCTGGTAATTTCTTCTCATCGTCAGAATCGGAGATATTGCTGACAATTCGGTTCATGTGATTGGCAATAAAACGGTCGTCAGTGTTTAAAGTAATCTTTGGCGAATCGCTTCCGATCCAGGTACTGATGGTATAGTGATCGGAAAAAGCGGAAAACCACAAGTCGGAATTAAATCGATTTTTTCCCAAATAACCGCCTAAAGTAGCACCTTTCATATGAACTTTATTACCCATACCACGCTTCATATTTCCTTGAAGTCCATCTCGTAATAGATAGGCTATTTTTTCATCGTAAAGTTGTATATTTCCCTTGCGATTGTCCACAATATTGACACCATTGGCATCTTCAATACGGATAATTGCAGTGGTTTTTTTAAATTCTCCTAAATTGGCAATGGTAGAGTACATATCGTTGGCTTGATCCAAGGTGATTCCGATTTGCATATTTCCTAATGCCAGGGAATCTAAATTCATATCATGTCTTTTTGGATTTTCATCAATGGTTACAAAATAATCTTCTTTGGGATTGTCTCTAATGATATTGAATTTTTTTAGTTCTTCCATTGAAGATTCTATACCGATATCTTTTAAAATTTCTGCCGCAATAACATTGGAAGAATTTTCCATGGATTGGCGTAGCGTCATCAATCCTCGAAATCCCTTATAATCATTTTCCGGCCACATCATACCGTCGGTTTCAATGGGCACATCGTCTATAACCGAGCCCATGGTATAGTGATGCTTTAATGCCGGCATATAGACGGTAATCGGTCGTATTAGAGTGCCGGGAATCCGATAGGAATCGGTGGCACGGTTTAAAATTTTTGCATCTGTATTTTCAATATCCAGTCCTCCCACGATGGCCTTGACAAATCCAGTATCATTGTCTGAAATAATAGCTGCCGACTGAGGTTGATAGGTGGGCTTGACATTGGCATTGTAAAGTTCCGGTGAAAGAATCAAGTTCTCTTCTTGATCCAATCGATAAAAAGATTCATGCTCTTTGATATAAGAGCCGTCGATAATAATATAATTCTTTTTATATTCAAAACTATCCTTCGGCAAATTTAAATTACCAATATTATAAGTTCTCAACAATCCAGATTCATCAATATCATAGAGATCGATAATATCGATTTTATCCCCGATTAGACGGAAATAGGAATTATCGATCTTTAAATCTCCTCGCGGGGAAAGGCTGTAATTTTTTTTAGGAATTACAAATTCCATATCTTCATTGAAATGATCCTGTCGTTTAAAATAGAGAATTTCATCTTCGTATATGATGCTGCCTTCATCATTTTTCTCAAAGTTTAATAATTTAGCACCACCTTTGGAAGATCCCAACTTTACAAAATCCAGAAACGTTTCATATTTTTTTTCTAAATCTCGTTGCATCTCTTCATCAATGGAGGAAATGATACGGTATCCACCGGTAAATAATTTATGCTCTCCTTCATCAAAAGAGATGTTGAAATATCTGGCCAATTCCTTTGAGGCTTGCTGTTTAATAAAATCCGTGGAATAGGAACTCATATTATGATGGCGTTTAATACCTGGATTTAAATCATCGATAATATTGAAATTCTTAGCAGTTTTATATTCTTTGTCGCTGATATAACCTAATTCATTCATTCTTTTTAAGACAATTTGTTGTCGCTCAAAGGCATTGTCGTTAAGGACCAAATACATCTCTTCTCCATTGACCTGTCGATTAGCTAAAACGGTAAACTCATCCTTCATGAACTGAGCGGGAACCGTTTTAAAGGGAGGATATTCCAATGGTGATTTTGCAATTCCCGCCAATAAAGCAGATTCAGCTATATTTAAATCCCAAACATTTTTTGAAAAATACGTTTGGGCTGCCGCTTGAACACCATAGGCTCCTTGTCCTAAATTAATTCTGTTTAAATAGGCCTCCAAGATCTCATCCTTTGACAATCGATCTTCGACCCGTAAAGCCAAATACGCTTCTTGGACCTTTCGAGGGATAGACTTTGTATTGGATAGATAGACATTTTTTACCAGTTGTTGGGTAATAGTGGAACCGCCACGGGCAAATGATTTAGTCTTGAAATTGGTGATAAGGGCCCCGGCGATTCCTCGAGGATCCAAGCCCTTATGACGATAGAAACGATGATCTTCAATTGCTAAAAAAGCATTTCGCAAACTCAAGGGCATCTTATCTAAATCAACGACGGTTCGATATTCCAATGATTCAATTTTTTCTAACAATTTACCGTCTTCTGTGTAAATAGTGGACGTTTGGTTGAAACTGTTGGAAAGATTGTCCAGCTTTGTAACGGGAGTATCCTTTATGATTCCCATAAGGATGGAAACCAAGAGCGAGAATGTAAGAATTATTAAAGACAAGACGATTAATAAGCTAATATGTATTTTTTGTTTTTTATTTAAATCAAGTCTTTTCATCGAAAACCTCCATTGTTATATTATAGCATTTTACAAAATGAATTACTATGTTAAAGACTTTAGGCTTTGAGCCACTTGGTGTATAATATAGAGTATGGAATACATTAAAGATCATAAGAAAGAAAAAGTAATTATCGTAGGTACCAATCTAGGTGCTCATCCCAACAATTTGGAAACTTCCATGGAAGAATTGGAAGAATTAGTATATGCAGATGGAGCAGAAGTGATTGGTGCTGCGACACAAAATTTAGATACATTTAATCCCAAATATTTAATTGGAGAAGGAAAGGTTCGGGAAATCAAACAGATGGCGGAAAATATGGAGGCAGATGCCATTGTCTTTAATGACGAACTTTCCGGTGTTCAAGTTCGAAATTTGGAAAAAGCCATTAAAAAGAAGGTCATTGATCGCACCAATTTGATTTTAGACATCTTTGCCCTTCGAGCTTCAACTTATGAGGGGAAATTGCAAGTCGAGCTTGCTTCTTTAGAATATGAGCTACCGAGACTTTTGGGTATTGACGGTTGGTCACGAACAGGAGGGGGAATCGGGACGAGAGGACCGGGAGAGCAAATTATCGAAACAGACCGTCGGCGGCTTTTACGAGAAATTGATACGATCAAACAAAAATTAAAAAAAGCAAAGAAAACTCGAGATATTACACGGGCAAGGCGTGTGGATTCGTCCCTTCCCGTCGTGTCTCTCGTGGGATATACCAATGCGGGAAAATCCACCATTTTAAACCGAATCAAGGCTCCGGAAGCTAGGGCGGTAGGTGTTGAAGATATGCTATTTGCAACCTTGGATCCTAATTCCAGACGGTCTCGACTTTTGAGCGGTCGAGAATTTATTATTTCCGATACGGTAGGTTTCGTTTCTAAATTACCGACAAAATTGGTTGAAGCTTTTAAATCTACCTTAGAAGAAATCAAATATTCGGATTTGATCGTCCATGTGATCGATGCTTCCAGTCAGGATATTGAAATTCAATACGATACCACTATGTCCATTTTGAAGGACTTAGGGGTGCTGGACAAGAATATTTTAACGGTATTTAATAAGTCGGACCGTATCAATATTGAAAATACGGCAATTCCCATTAAGATCAAAAGCAAAAATCGAATTTATATTTCGGCAAAATATGATGAAAATATGGACGAATTGCTTCAAGCCATTGAGGATAATTTACCTCAGGAATACTTTAATGTCGTATTAAAATTTCCTTACGAAGAATCGAAAGCCATGTATCCATTGATTGATCATTATGATGCCATCCCAAAATATAAAGAAGATGGTGTTGAATTACAAGTGACTTTAGAAAAAACAGAGCTAAAACGATACGAAAGGTTTCAAAAAGATGTATAAATCCATTTTAAAAGCAGGAATTGATGAATTTATTGAAAAAAGATCTCGATTTATCGGCTATAGTTTTTTTGTGGAATCTGAAGAAGAAGCGTTGCAAAAAATTGATGAGATCAAAGAAAAACATCGAGATGCCACTCATAATTGCTGGGCTTATATTATTGGACAAGAGGGTTTGATTCAACGCTATTCTGACGATGGAGAACCTCAAGGCACGGCAGGAGTACCGATTTTAGAAGTGTTGAAAAAGGAAGAACTTCGAAATACGGTGATCATTGTTACCCGATATTTTGGGGGGACTCTCTTAGGTGCCGGTGGATTGGTTCGAGCTTATTCAAAAGGTGCTGCCATCAGTATCGATGCAGCCGGTCGTGTGGTTCGAAAGTCATTTTTATTACGAAAATTAAAATATGATTATACCAATCATGGCAAAATATTAAATCATTTATTAAAAAAAGGGTATACAGTTTTAAAGGAAGAGTATAGTGATAAAGTAGAAATATATCTTCATGATGAAAAGGATTCTTCCTTGACGGAAGAACTGATGGATATGACCGGAGGGAATGTAGAAATAGAAAATTTGAAAGAAGATATACTTCCCACGGTAAATAAAAAAATAATTTATGAGGTGTAGAATGTACGATAAATATAAAATGTTGGAAAATAAAAACTGGGCTGTCATAGGAGTAACGGACGATAGATCCCGATACGGATACAAAATTCCGGTGGCTATGAGAAAGCATGGCTATAATGTCTATGGGATCAACCCGAAATATGATTCCATTGACGGTGAAAAGATTTATAGTTCTCTGTCGGAACTGCCGGAGACCGTGGATGCCATTGACATGGTAGTGGCTCCTAAATTTGGAAAAGACTATTTAAGAGAAGCCCATAAACTGGGCATTAAAAATGTTTTCTTTCAACCGGGAACCTATGATGAAGAAATTTTTGAGCTGGCCAAAGAATTGAATTTTAATATTGTAATGGATTGTGTTTACGCAACTCTTGAGGAGTAATATGAATTATCAAACATTAGTAAAAGATATTGTAAGCTGGATGAGAGATTATGCTAAAAATGCAGGGACAGAAGGTTTTGTCTTCGGTCTATCAGGTGGAATTGATTCAGCTGTTATTGCAGCCCTTTCAAAAAAAGCATTTCCAGACCATTCATTGGGATTGATTATGCCCTGTGAGAGTATGGATAAAGATCGGGAAGATGCTTTGAAAATAGCACAGGCTATCGATTTAAAAGTAGAAGAAGTAGATTTGACGGACACTTTTCATGAGTTGATAAAGGTGACTTTTGAAGGAAAAAGCCAACTGGCGAAGAGCAATATTAAGCCCAGACTTCGTATGACCACCCTCTATTATTATGGGCAGGAATTAAATTATTTGATTGTAGGTCCTTCCAATGCATCGGAATGGTATGTGGGCTATTCCACTAAATATGGGGACTCGGGAGCGGATTTATTTCCCATTCTTCAACTGGTAAAATCTGAAGTTGTTGAATTGGCACAAGCTTTGGGCTTGCCTCAATTTGTTTTGGATAAAAAGCCTTCCGCCGGCTTATGGGTGGGGCAAACTGATGAAGAAGAAATGGGTTTTTCCTACGATGTATTAGATCAATATATTTTAGGAATTCAAGAACCGGATCCAGCGGTCAAAGCTCGAATCGACCATATGCATAAAGCTTCCGCTCACAAGAGAAAAATGGCTCCTCAATTTAAAGTTGATCGAAAAAAATAAAAAAATTTAAAAATTTAGTTGACAAAAGTAAAATATTTATGTATAGTATAACAAAAGTAAATGCTAGGAAAGAGAGAAAGATACTTGGAACTTTTAAAGAGAGCAGGAATTGGTGAGAGCCTGCAAAGGAAAGAGTATGTAATATTCACTCTAAAGCTTGACGGTTGAATAATAGTAGACGGTCACGGATGCCCCCGTTAATTTAGGCTAGAGATTGTCAGATCTTTAAATGAGGTGGTCATTTTGACTACAAAATTAGGTGGTACCGCGAATAATCCTTCGTCCTATATGGACGAAGGTTTTTTTATTTCCATAGCATCTAAAAATTTATGGAGGTTTAATATGAAAAACACAAAAAAAATAATAGGAATCAGTTTATTGCTGTCATTACTATTGGTTGGATGTTCTTCCAAAAGTAATAAACAAGCTGAAGTACAGGAAGAAGCGATTAAGGTCGGTATCATACAGTATATGGATCATGTGAGTTTGGATCAAGCGAGGGAAGGTTTTATCGATGAGTTGGAAAAATCCGACTTAAATGTTGAAATAGAGTATGAAAATGAACAAGGGGATCCTTCACTGACCTCAACGATACCAAAAAAGTTCGAAGGTGATGAATATTCTTTGGTATATGCAATCGCTACACCGGCAGCACAGGGTGCAAAGAATGCCTTGGCAAATAAGAATATTATTTTCTCTGCTGTTACAGATCCTCAAGGAGCAGGCTTAGTGACAGATCTAGAACAACCGGAAAATGTAACCGGTGTATCCGACTATATGGATCCAAAGGCACAAATTGAGACATTTTTGGAATTGTATCCTGATATTAAAACCATGGGAACTCTATATTCCACATCGGAACAAAACTCACAAATACAAGTGGAAGAACTTCAAAAAGCCTGTGATGATCTGGGAATAGAATTAGTCACGGTGGGAATTTCCAACATTAACGACATACCTCAAGGGATGGCCAGTATATCCTCTAAAATCGATGCTTACTTTGCATTGACCGATAATACGGTAGCATCTGCAGCACCTATCGTTGCCGAATATTTAACAGAACATAAGATTCCTTCCGTTTCGGCAGAAGAAGGACAGGTTAAAAATGGTCTTTTAATGAGTGAAGGCGTTGACTATTACGAACAAGGAGCTCAAGCAGCTCGTATGGCATTAAAAGTTCTACAGGGAGAAGAAATTTCAACCATACCGGTGGAATATAATGAGAACAATGTGATGAAGGTCAATGAAAAAATGGCTCAATCATTAGGATTGGATTTGGATCACGAGGCAATTAAAGGGGCCGAAATTATTAAATAAAAAAATTTCATAATTCTAGACTTGACTTTGACTTGATACTGTATTATAATTATTTTAATTTCAGAAAAGCAGTGAAAGAGAGAAAAAAATGATCTGTATTTCCTAGAGAGTCGCCGGGTGGTGGAAGGCGAAAAATGCAACATTTATAAATACACTCTTAAGCTTATTTGTTGAAATAATTGCAGTAGACAAGTACGGATGCCCCCGTTAACGTAGGCTAGAGATTGTTAGATCTCGAATTGAGGTAATCCGAGTAGGATTATAAAATTGGGTGGTACCGCGAAGTCAAGTCTTTCGTCCCTTTCAGGGGATGGAAGACTTTTTTTATTGAAAGGATGGAAAAAATGAAAAAGAAAATGTTAGCACTAATATTGGGATTGGCACTGATTTTATCAGCTTGTGGATCAAAAAATACAAATGATAATGCCAAAAACAATGAATCCCAGGAACAAAAGAATGTATCAGAAATAAAAGAGCCTATTAAAATCGGTATTATTCAACTCGCTGATCATATCGCATTGGATCGTTCCCGGGAAGGATTTTTACAGGAATTAGAAGATGCCGATGTAAAAATAGAAGTGGATTATGTAAATGCAGCTGGAGAACTGGCTCAGATACCTGCTATCGTCAATAAATTTAAGGATGATGAAGTGGATTTAATCTATGCCATAGCGACACCTGCAGCTCAAGGAGCTAAAAATATTATTACTGATATTCCGATCGTATTTTCTGCAGTAACAAATCCTGTAGATTCAGAATTGGTGGCTTCCAATGAAGAACCGGGAGGCAATATAACGGGAGTTTCAGATTACTACTCCTCTCAAGCCCAGTTGGAAAGTTTCTTAGAGTTTTTTCCCCAGGTAAAAAAGCTTGGAGTCCTATACTCCACCAATGAAGCAAATTCTGTGTACCAAATTGAAGAACTTAAAGAAATAGCAGAAAATCTTGATTTGGAATTAAATATCAAAGCCGTAAATTCTGTCAATGACGTATCCACAGCAATGTCTTCCTTAGCAAGTGACATGGATGCTTTTATTGGAATTAATGATAATTTGGTTTCATCTTCATCTCAAGTGATTGCCAACCGTTTAAAAGAAGCAAAAATTCCTTCTTTTGCTTATGAAGCAGGTCCGGTTGAAAATGGACTATTAATGAGTGATGGTGTTAATTTTGAAGATTTGGGAAAAGAAGCCGGAAAAATTGCCATAAAGATCTTTGAAGGAGAAGATCCTGCAACAATTCCCGTCTTTTACTCACAGAAAACGGAAATAACCGTCAACGAAACGACAGCAAAAGCACTAGAGCTTGATAAGATGCATTCGATTTTTAATGATGCAAATATTGTATATTGAAATTGTGAAGGAGTAAGTAAGCAATGAATTCTGTAATCTTGGTATCCATTGAATCCGGATTAATTTTTTCACTATTAGCCATCGGCGTAGTGATGACGTTTAAAATATTAGATATTGCGGATTTATCAGTAGAAGGAACTTTCCCTTTTGGAGCATTTGTATTGACAAGACTTTTAATTACAGGGTTAAATCCTTTTATCGGCACAACCTTAAGTTTTTTTGCAGGTTGTTTTGCAGGATTTATCACATACCTTTTGTTTAAAAAAGTACGTATTGAATCCATTTTGGCGGGGATTTTAACCATGACCCTACTTTATTCGGTCAATTTACGGATCACCGGGAAGAGCAATGTCACATTTTTTGAATTTGATACGGTCTTCAGTCTTACAGAAGGGATTCCCAAGATATTGTTTTTAGGATTGATCGTATTAGCGATTAAACTTGTTATAGATTGGTTCTTGAGTACGGAACAAGGATACTTACTCCTGATTACCGGTGATAACGAATCTTTGGTAAAAGCTTTGGGGAAAAATCCAGACATCTATACGATGATCGGATTGATGCTATCTAATGGATTGGCTTCTCTGAGTGGTTCACTGATGGCACAATATCAAGGATTTACAGATATTACTATGGGACAAACTATGATTGTAACGGCATTGGCATCTATTATTATTGGAGATGCGGTATTACGACATTCCAAGTGGTTGAAACTGACGACAAGAGCCATTATAGGAGCCGTAGTCTATCGCTTGGTCTATGGTGTCGCACTCCATTTAGGATTGGAGCCGAATGATCTAAAGGGAATTACAGCAATTATCGTTATTTTATTTATTGGATATAATAATTTATCGACCGTTGGTTTAAATAAGTACAGAAATAGAAAGGAAAAAAGAAATGCTACAGATTAAAAATTTAAATAAAGCTTTTTATCGAGGAACGGCGGAAGAAAATATTATTTTCAACGATTTTTCTCTGGAAATAGAAAAAAATAAATGTACCACTATTTTGGGACCGAATGGTTGTGGGAAATCCACCCTTTTCAATTTAATCAGTGGCTCTTTGGAAGTAGATAGTGGCGAAATTATATTGGAAGACGTAAATATCAGCAAAATGCCGGAACAAAAGAGGGCAATATATATAGGAAAGGTCAATCAAGATCCTTCCAAAGGAGTGTCATCCAGTTTAAATATTTTGGAAAATATGTCCATGGCCTTAAAAAAAGGAGAAAAGTTCACCTTTCATCGATTGGTTAAAAAACATAATTTAGAGCCGATTATTAAAAAATTGGAAGAAATTGATTTGGGTTTGGAACATAAACTAAACACTCAAGTTCGATTTTTATCCGGGGGACAACGGCAATCCCTCAGTCTATTGATGGCCACAATCAAATGTCCGAAGCTCCTTTTATTGGACGAACATACGGCAGCTTTGGATCCTAAAACGTCAAAAGTCATTATGGATAAAACAGCGAATCTTATCGAAAAAGAGCATATCACGACTTTAATGATTACACATAATTTAAAAAATGCTATTGATTATTCTGATCGGATTATTATGTTAAATGAAGGTCATGTCGTTTTAGACGTTGATGCCAACAGTATTACAGAAGAAGAATTGACCCGAGAATACAATACGAAGGTTGCTGAATTAGCTTCTTAAAATATGTAAAAAAAGATGGTGTTTAAACACCATCTTTTTGTACTTATATTCAATGGGATTAAAATAAGTTTTTTACAATATCCAGACTTGCCACGATCGTACCGATAGTGCTTCCGATATTAGCAAAAATAATGATCAATAGAGCTTTTAAAAATCGATTTTGCAAAACAGATTTAATATGAAAAATATCGTTGTGAACATTGTCCACATCTTTCACCGTCGGCTTTCGTACTGTCGCTTCCACCAATCCAGCAAACCAACCACATGCCAATAAAGGGTTGAGAGAAGTAAAGGGGGCCACTACAAAAGCGGTTAAAATACTGAGGGGATGACCTAAAGCCAGTAGGGTAAACAAAGCTGCAAATAAGCTATTCCAAAGGACCCAAGATTTTAACTGTGACAGGCCATTTTGAATACCTGAAACAAATCCATATCCCAATAGGAATAAGATTACCGCGGGAATAATCCAGGGCAAAATTTTACCGATGACCGAAGGCTTTGGGATCTTGGTGATCTCTTCGATATCTTGATCTAGAAAGATTTCTTTCTCAACGCCGGGAACATGAGCAGCACCTAAAATAGCAACTATTTTTTTACCTGGAGCATTTTTAATCTTATACGCTAAATATTGATCCCTTTCATGAAGAAGTATTTGGGCAATTTCAGGAAACTCTGAACCCATATCGGAGATGATATTTTCTAAATTATCTTGTTCCATTAAATTTTGGAGATCTTGCTCCGTGACTTCCTCATCCATATCAGAATCAAAGATAAAACTCAAGAGTAATTTACATTTTCCCCAAAAAGTTAGGCTTCTCCAAATTCTCATGAAAGTAGTTTGTAAATTACGGTCTGCTAAAATCAAAGAACTTCCATATTCTTCAGCTGATTTCATGCCTTCAATCATTTCTTGTCCGGGAGTTGTCTTTAATTTTTTTGCAATATTTCTCTGATAACTGGATAAAATTAAATTGGCGATTAAAAGACCTACTTTTTTTTCTTTGATCACATCGATTAAATTTGTATCTTTCCATTTTTGTGGATTCTTAATATTTTCATATCGTGCATCGTCCAACTCAATACATATGGCATCCGGCTGCTCTTTATCAATTGTATGTTTTACTAATTCCACACTTTCCCAAGATACATGAGCCGTTGGAATTAAGATAATTTCCTTTTCATTGTAAGATAATTTGATTACTGAATCATTCAATGGATCACCTTCTAATTATAATTTTACATTATCCTTTAATATTTTTATATATAGCATGAACATTGCATCTAATCATTATAACACTTCTGACCTGAAATTGTTCTACATTCGATGAAAAAGATAAGGTTGATTCCTTGGAAAGACATAAAAGCTTGGATGATTCGTAAAAGTTAAATTTTATATGGATAAAAAAATCCATCTTTTATCCATTGTCACAACGAATTTTTTTAAAACAATCGTCTGAGATGGATTGGATATATCTATGTTCTTGTATCACATGGTCATAATTTCGATGAGACTTTGAAAAGAAAGATTCGATAATCGAGGGAAATAAAAAGATGGCCGGATTTTAAAGGTTGAATAAATAAATTCCAATAATGGAAAATGACCATTTGAAATGGACTTTAATCCTAAATGGTAAATAATTATATGGCCCTAATAGGCCTATTTTTTATGAAATTTTTTAAAATTAACATTATATAATAGGGGACAAAGCTTTGAACCATTCATATTGCAATGGATTTGGATGGATGTAAAGATTCGATATTCTAATGATATAAAATTACAGATTTCTGAGAATGGTCCAAAAAAGGAGAAAACAATTTCGAGAAGTCCGTTGATATTTTTTATAGTAAATCAATAATTTAAATGGAAATTCCACTTTATCCATTAAACTGTAAGATCAAGTAAAACTTTATTCATCATACAGATCTACCAATTCTCATATCGATTGGCATGGATTTTTCTTCTAAACCATGAGTCATTGGATATATCGGATGGCGAAACATTCAATCGATATTCACAAGGAAGGGGATCTTGGAAAAATTTCTAATCTGTAAATTTACATAAATGTGATTTTCGAAAAAACGAAAAACGGTAGGCGTTTCCCATATCCCTCATGATTTCCATTCCCATAGAGGGAAATGTTAAAAGGGAGAAGTTTTTACTTTCCTTTTAAATGATAAGCTACCATATAAGCTGCATTGGTAAAATATTAAGTTCTTCCTTCGATAAATCTTAAAAAATGCAATGATAATTAATAATCCACTCCATTTAAAAGAAATCCCATGGCAAAATTGTGGATCGAAGAGTTGAGATTTAAAATTATTCGATATTTTTTATTATTAAGGATCTTTTTCCAGATAAGAAATCTGTTTTCAACCTATTTTTCCCATTGTTTGGCTCATACCAAGTCGGAACATTTGCTAAAATACCGTATATGAGTTGTATTGTTTCATTTTCACAAATTATAATAGACGATAAGAATTACAGCTTTTATCATCTAAAAAATTTAAATCATAAGATAAGATTCGTCATAAGAAAATACCGAAATAATCTCCGTTCTCCATAATTTTTTTATATAGACAATTTATGATTTTGTCTCTCTTACAGAATTGAAATAGCTGCTATTCATAAGATATGAATTGGGATATTGTTCCAATAATTGCCATAGGAAGGCTTGAATATCCCTATAGGGAATTCTATTTTTCTGATACTCTTCAATTAACTTTTTATATTTTTGTTTTTCTTCTTTAGATACCTCTTTTTTAAAATAGCCCCAAATATGATTAGCTCCATTGACAGCATCTTTTTTTGATTCCGGTAATTGCAGGGATTTTTGAATAATTTCTATAATTTTATGAGTAGGAGGATGGGTCTTATTTTTCAGAAGTTCTCGAATGGTAAGATAATCTTTATGGGATTTGGATAGAACTTCATATTTATAGATAGACCATAATTGTTCCAACTTGCGGATATCATTATTGGGGATTGAAGATTTAAATGTCATAGAATGCTCCTTTGATAGAGAAATAGATTCAACAACTTTAATAACTCTGCATTGGATTCTCACAGATTGTTTTTATGTGAGATCTTTTTAAATTCATTGGGATAGAAACCTTTATATCTTTTGAAAAGCTTTGAAAAGCGGCTGTGAGAATTATACCCTACGGATTTTGCCACATTGCCAATGGAAAGATCTGTGGATAAAATCAAATGTTCCGCCATACTCATACGCCGTCGTTGCGTGTATTCGGTGATCGTCATATTATATTTTTTCTTAAAGCTGTCTTTTAATTTACTTTTACTCATAGTGGCAATTTTTGACAATGTTTCCAATTTTAAGTTTGCCATATAGTGATCATCAATATATTTTGTCACCGTCATCAAGGCTTCGTCGTCACATTTATTCGTGTTTTGACGAATGGAACGATAGTACCGTTCCAATGCAAAGCTCAAGACTTCTCGAGCTTTCAGTTCATAAAAAAATTTACTGGCGGGAGAAATATCCCGGTAGGATAAAATCTCGTCGGCTATTCGCTCTAAAGGGGAAAAACTGGCTGTCCCGTCTAAAGCCTTAATGGCGTTAAGAGTATCTTCCACATCGACATTCATTTCCTTTGAAAAAATATCGTCCAAGTACTTATCCTTATATTCAATGCCAATGGAAAAGAAAGGGGTTCCTCCATGGAGAAGACATTCCAATTCTTTTTCTCGTTGATAAAATACCAAGACCGTATTGCTGGTGATATTCTGATAGGGATGAAATAATTCCATCGACGCTGTTTTAATTAAAGAAATACTCATATGGGAACCGGAATAAATATCTTTAGGAAATGTAAAAAAGGTGTCTTTCATGAAATGAAAATCATGGATATTGATGATAAAATGCTCTAATTCATAGAACCAATAGAATTGGTTTGCATTTTCATTTTTACACTGGTAGGTTTGACCAATTTGAGGAAATTTTTCACAGAAGTCTAATTTTTTAAAACCGGATTGCAGTAGAAAATCTTCAGAGGTGGTTGCCATGAAATGCCTCCTTAACACAAAAAGCCAAATATCATGAAAGGACTTAAATGATTTAGATTATTGTTTTCAATTATATTCTAATATAAAATTGAATCAAAGGTCAAGATTAAAAGGAGGATATTATGCAAAAAAAAGAAAAAAAGATTAACATAAAGTCAATTGTCAATGATTTTGCACCGGAGAAAAAACATTTATATTACTTAACCTTTGTAGCATCAGCGGTTTCAGGAATTATGCAAGTAATTCCACTATATATCGTTTATGAACTGTTGAAGGAATTCATACAAAATACCATGACGATGGAAAGAGTCATCCAGTTTGCCATTTATATTTTCATCACTCAAGTGGTGGGTGTTTTAGGAAATTTCGGTGCTTTATTAGCGTCTCATTATTTAGCTTTTCGTGTTGAAACAAATATGAGAAAGGAAGGGGTTCATCATTTGATGACCTTACCGATTGGTTTTTTTCAAAATGAGGATACCGGGAGACTGCGTCGCATTATTGATGACAATGCTTCCAACACTCATACTTTTTTAGCTCATATTTTTCCCGATATGACTTCGGCAATGGTGATTCCTATTCTGTTAATTATCTTTATTTTAACCATTGATATTCGCTTTGGACTTCTTTGTATTTTTGGAATTATAGCCGGCTTTATATTTTTGGGAAGCATTATGAAATCCGATATGCGGGAATTAATGGATGCTTATGCGGCCACCGGAGAAAAGCTGAATATCAGTGGAGTGGAATATATTCGAGGTATTCCCATCGTAAAGGTGTTCAATCAAAGTGTGGAAAGTTTTCAAAGATTTTATGAGGCGATAATGGAATACCATGATCGGGCTATGGACTTGGTGTTTCGCTTTAAACGGCCGATGATTTTAAATACGATTTCTCTTATGGCACCGGCGATTCTAATGGGACCGGTAGCTCTTTATTTCATGAGAAATAGTGATCGTCCGCTTGCCCTCTTTGTGAAGGCTATTTTTTATATTATGATTTCCTTTTTACTCCTGAACTCTTTTATGAAGGTGACTTCCATTAATGAGTTTCAACAGTCTTTTCGCGTTTCAGTGGAAAAGCTTCAAAATATATTGGATTTAGAGTCGGCGGAAACCATTGAAGCAGCGGAGGTTGATTCAGAGGGAGTTCTACTTAAAAATGTCAGTTTTACTTATCCTAATCGAGTGGACAAAGCCGTAAACCATGTGAGTTTTCATTTTAAAAAAGGTAAAAGTTATGCTTTGGTGGGAGGTAGCGGTTCCGGAAAGAGTACTCTTATTAAACTGATTGCTCGTCTTTATGATGTGGATAATGGTGCCATTTATGTGGAAGGCAAAGACGTCCGTTCCTATGAAATGGAAGAGCTTTTAGATCGAATGGCCATTGTATTTCAGGAAACTTCTCTATTAAAGGGAAGTTTGCGAGAAAATATCACCATGGGGGGACATTATTCTGATGAAGCCATATTAAAAGCAATTAAAGATGCTCAATGTGAAGATATTTTTGAACGGATGAACAATGATTTAGATACATTTATTGGTACTAAGGGAACTTTCGTCTCCGGGGGTGAAGCGCAGCGGATTGCCTTGGCCAGAGCTTTTTTAAAGGATAGTAAAATTCTATTATTAGACGAGGCCAGTGCATATGCCGATACGGAAAATGAGGTTAAAATCCGAAAGAGTATTGAGAAGTTAAAAAAAGATAAGTTAACCATTAGTATTGCTCATCGTCTTAATAGTATTAAGGATTCCGATGAGATTTTAGTACTAGAGGAGGGACGAGTCCTTATGTCAGGAAGTCATGAAGAACTTATGATAAAAAGCGAAGAGTACCAAAAACTTTTTAATGAGTACAAAAATAGTATTACTTGGAAAATTGAAACGAAAGGGGAAGAGTTATGTACCGATTTTTAGAAAATAAATTTGTTCTTTCTCCCGAAGGTGCAAGAAATATGGGGAAATCCATCATTTACTCGGCTTTGATGAATCTTTCCAATATTTTACCGATGGTGATTATTTTTAATTTCCTAACAGATGTAAGCAATAAATATCTTTTGCATAATATAGAGAATATTTCCGTTAAAAAATATTTTATTATGGTTCCTGTGGTTTTTATATTGATATATCTTGCCAATAATAAGCAATATGACAGTGTGTATACGACCACTTATACGGAAGCGGCAAAGAATCGAATTGACATCTCTCGTCAGATTGGAAAATTGCCCCTCTCCTTTTTTGCTCACCGGGATCTATCGGATTTAACCCGGACCATTATGACGGATGTTGAAAAGATGGAGCATGCCTATTCCCATGCTGTACCGCAATTTTATGGAACGATTCTATCCACTATTGTCATTGTGTTACTCGTATCATTTAATAATGTGAAGATGGCATTGGCCATGTTTTGGCCCTTTCCCATTGCTTTGCTCTTGATTTTTCTCTTAAAGGATAAAAAATATAAAGTTGAAAAAATCCATGCCAATCAAATGCTGGTAGTCAGTGACAAGATTCAAGAAATTTTAGATAATATTCTGCCCATTCGAGCTTATGGTCGTACGGAAAAAACCTTAAGAGAATTTGATCGTATCTTGCAAGAAGAAGAAGAGAAAAAACTGGTGTCGGAAAAGATGAATCCCCTGTTGTTAGCTCCAATCTCTTCTCTCTTCCGACTGGGTATCTTTTCCATATTAATTGTAGGCTTTGGTGAATATTTAAAAGGTGGAGTAAATTTACCTATGCTTTTAAATGTTATTATTGTCACTACGATTTTATATACTCCCATGGAAGGGGCCATGACTTTTCTAATGGAGTTTTTATATGTGACGATACCGGCGGAAAGAATGCGAGAAATGTTGGATTATCAGACCATGACCGGCGAGAAGATTTCAGTGGATCATTATGATATTGAAGTTAAGGATGTGTATTTTTCATATGGGGATGAACCGGTGATCAATGGTGTTTCTTTTACGGCAAAACAAGGAGAAGTAACCGCCTTGGTGGGACATTCTGGTTGCGGAAAAACCACCTTAGTAAATCTAATGCTTCGCTTTTATGATGTGGAGAAGGGTCGCATTACTTTAGGGGGCAAAGATATTCAAGATTTTGACCCGGACTATCTACTGACTAATTATTCCATGGTTTTCCAAGACGTCCTTCTTTTTAATAATACGATTATGGAGAATATTCGAATCGGAAAAAAAGATGCGACGGATGCAGAGGTATTAAAAGCTGCAAAAATAGCTCAAGTGGATGATTTTGTAAGTAAACTTCCCGACGGTTATAAAACCATGGTGGGAGAACGGGGAGCTCTTCTTTCAGGCGGCGAACGACAGCGAATTTCCATTGCCAGAGCAATTTTAAAAGATGCGCCGATTATATTTTTAGATGAGTCGACAGCTTCTGTTGATGCAGATAGTGAAACGAGGATTCAAAATGCTCTGTCTCATTTGATTAAAGAGAAAACAGTAGTAGTCATTGCCCACCGATTGAGAACTATCATGAATGCAGATAAAATATTAGTCTTTGAAGAAGGAAAAATAATGGAAGAAGGAAATTCTGAAGAACTGATCCAAAAAAAAGGTATTTTTTATAGGATGCTGGAGCATCAAAAGAGTTAAAAAAGAAGTCAATATGAAATGAAAGAATTTATTAAAAGGTAGTATTTTCAGTAATCGGATTTATATTCCTAATACTGCCATCTAGAGAATCGGTAATTTCACTTTTATATAATTGGAGAGAATCTTCATTGGCATTTATTTATAATTATCACCAATTCCCTTTGATTATAATGTTAAAAGTTATGGCGGGATTTACTTGGATAAAGTTAATGAGTATTGTGGGAAAGTGGATTTTTAAGAGAAGTCTTGTCTGGCATTGCTATTTTCGTTGACGAAGAAGATTATAAAAGGGATAAATTTAAGAGGGTTAAAGACCAGCTCTTTCCATCGGATACGATTCTTGAGCTTATTTTCAGAACCATTCACCAATAGAGAGCTTTTAATTCGTGACATAATTACGGTCTCTGTCATCCAAAAAAGAATTGAGTATGATGACGATGGATAAACTTTTAAACAGTAATTTCCATCTTTAACGGCCTTTTTTGAAAAAAAGCGGAGTACTTATAGGATGGAGGATATAACTGAAAGTAACATGAAATTGGGCTGGTGCATAGGATGGGGTTTTCAGTTTATGTGAAAAAGTTCTTTTGGCAATTGTAAAAGTGTGGTGATTCAAGGTGATAAAAATTCCAGTATAAAAATAGGTCAATAATTATTCGGAGCTGTTACATTAGGAAACTAAAGGTCAATTTATATAGAGATATTAAAAATAGAGTGGATGTACTAAAGCTGTGAGGATCAAGAATTGAAAAACTCCGCTATTTGTAGTGAAATTATAGTTTTTTTAAAGACAGAGAAAAGAGCAGTTCTGATCAAGATAAATATTTTATAATTCTTTCAAAGATCTCCAAGCTAAATTATAAAAGGAAAATGTAATTTAAGTGACTGTGCATGACGGTGAACATGGGCCTTCTTTACACGCAAATTTGATCTCTGAAAATTTAGAAATTATAAAGGATATGCTAGAAAAGTCCGGAAAGAAACTATTTAAATGATTGACAATAGGTCACCAAAACCTTCATTGATGTAGATATGGTAAGTACTTAAAAATGAATGAAAAAAGAGGCAGGATCTTCTCCTGCTTCTTTTTTCATTTGTATTTTATTATAGTCCAAAAACATTAAATAGTAAGTAACAAATGGGTGCTGTAATTAGAATGGACAATGCTACTCGTTCAAACCAAATAATTAAATAATCCGTAATTTTTAATGGAATTTTAGTTGCCAGAATACAAGGGATGGACGCACTGAAAAATAATATTTCAGAAATACAGGTAACACCCACAATAAATTTTGTAATAAAACCTGTTTCAGCTACGGGAACAACTGGTAAAAACATCTCGGCAATACTCATGGAAAGAGCTTTTGCCACCAGTAGAGGATTATCCATTCCTGTAATTAAAGTAAAGGGATAAAAGATATAACCGATAATGTCAAATAAAGGGGTATATTTTGCTAAAATCAATCCTAAAGTTCCAATTGCCATTAAAGAAGGAGCCATATTTAGAACTAATTTAATGCCTTCTATAAAGTTTATTTTTGTGTTTTCCAACAAACCAGGAGCATTTAATGCTGTTTCTTGAGCCAAGCCCAAAGCTGTTTTAAACTTATCGGTTTTAATGGCCTGTTCCACATCGCCTTTGACATTATTATAATATTGATCTTCTTTTTTGGAGAGAGGATAAAGTCTTGCTGTAATAGCCGTTACCAAAAAGGTTACAAATACGGAAACGACAAAATAAATGCCCCAATGACTTTCTAAAAAACCTAAGGTTTTTGCAACGATAATCATAAATGTAGCAGAAACGGTAGAAAAACCGGTTGCGATGATACAAGATTCTTTCGCTGTATATTTTCCTTCTTCGTAGACTCGATTGGTGATAAGTAAAGCGATGGAATAGGAACCGACAAAAGATGCAACGGCATCAATGGCAGAACGTCCCGGTGTTTTAAAGATAGGTTTCATAATTGGCCTCATAAAAACACCGACAAATTCCATAAGTCCGTAAGAAATAATAAGTGCTAAGAAGATCGAGCCTACAGGGACAATGGTACAGACGGAAACGACAATTTTGTTTAGAATAAATGGAATCATTGAATCGTCTAAAAGTCCTTCTGGACCGATGTGAAAAATACCCATGATAACAAAGGGAATGGCTAAAATATTGATAAGCGAAAATACTGTTTTTACTCTCGTTGCATTCCATGTTTTATTGACAAATGGATAAATAACGCCGAAAAAAATCAAAACCAAGGGATAGATGATTTTATAGTAGGGAATACTTGTAATTAAGGTTACAATATGATCCAATGGAATCGTTTTATTATCCATAAATTCAACCGGAACAAAAAACATAAAGATTCCGATCAAACTAAATAATATAAATCGTGCAGTTGCTTTTTTCTTCATAAAAATTCCTCCTATATATAATCATATCTTTTTTTCTTGAATTTTGAAAGTGTAAATTGCTATCCATTGATGGGAGGATTGATTTATTTCCTATTAAGGTGTATACTTCTATTAGATTCAAGAGATTTGACGATGAAAATCAAGAGCAGACTTTTTTGAATAAATGGAAAGTAAAGGGATGAACAAATAAGTGTAAATTGAGTCCAAAAGTTTTTCCGTCTATAGAATAAAATAAATATTGATATTTTAATATTAACATTTTTGCCAGTTATTATTTTACAATTTTTATAAAATATTAAAGGATGAGCGTTCCTATAAGTATTTTTCAAAATGCCATTTCGATTAGAAAGTGAGGGATCCAATTTGGAAAAGAGTAAATCAAGAGAAAAACAGACTCTTTCGCAAATTGCTTATGAATATATTAAAAATAAAATAAATAGAGGGGAATATAAAGACGGAGAAATCATTACGGAGCAATCGATTGGAAACTTGTTGAATATGAGTAGAACACCGGTTAAAAAGGCCCTTACTCAATTGGAGGGAGAAAACTATGTGAAATGTCTCGATGGAGTTGGCACCATCGTGATTGGATTATCAATAAAAGATCTTACAGATATTTATGAAGTTCGCAAAGATGTTGAAATTTTAGCATTAAAAAGTGCAATCCATAGAATAAATTTTCATGAAATAGAAGATTTAAAAAGAAAAGTCGAACAAGTGCTTGACAGCTACCACCAGAGAGAATATATAGATCCCGATTATGTATCGATGTTAGATTATAAGATTCATGATCTGATTATTCGAAATTCAAATAATAATTATGTAAAGAAAATAATGGAATTTATTATTAGTCAAATTATGAGATACCAGCATGATGCATATTACTTGACGGATACTATTGAAGAAAGTTCGTTGCAACATATGGAGATTTTAAATCACATTGAAAACAAAGACTATGAAAATGCAAGGGAAGCATTGGAATTGCATATGAATTGGTCACTTGAAGTATTGACACGAGCTTTTACAAATTTATAATTTTTAAAAAAAGGTATAGATTTCTATATCTTTTTTTTATATTTTTAAACTTATTCAACGAGTGGTTTACCTGATCAATGCATGATCAAGAAAAATATTGACAGGATAAAAGGATAGTTGTATACTTGAAGTATACATCAAGTATACAACTAAAAACTGGTATGAAAGATTCATTTATACATAAAGATGGAATGGAAATCCTTGGGAGGTAATTGAATGAAATTAACAAAAGATCAACAGGATTTACTCGATGGAAAATATTCAAAGGGAGCTCAATTAGCTATGAAAGTGCAAGTGGCGATTGGTGAATCTTTCAATGCAAAACGTATGGTACCTATAACAAGAGCCCATGTCGCTTTAAGTAATCAGGACGCGGATCTTTGGTTAGCGGAAAAGATGGTATCTTTAGGAGCTAAATGTAGAATTTCTCCAACGGTAAACCCCGGTTTTTGTTTATCCTATTTTAAAGATCGGAATATGATTAGTAATAAGGACTATAAGATGATGGAGAGAACACATGAGGCGTACAAGGCATTAGGGGCCACCCTTAGTTATAACTGCACTCCATACCTGGATACAAATGTTCCAAATTTTGGAGAAATTACTGCCTACTCCGAATCCAGTGCAACTCCCTATGTCAATTCCGTATGGGGAGCCAGATCCAATCGAGAAGGTGCCAACTCAGCTTTATTTGCTTCCATTACCGGTTATGTTCCGGAGTACGGTTTACTTTTTGATGAAAATAGGAAAGGGACTATTTTGGTAGATGTACAAGCGGATATGATCAATGATTATAGTTATCATATGTTGGGAATGTGCGGTAAAAAAATCGGTCATGGAATTCCTGTATTTGTCAATTTGCCGAAAAGCATCAGTTCCGAATCTCTTCGAAACTTAGGAGCGGAACTCAACACTTCCGGAGCTTATGATATGTACCATATCGTTGGCTTTACACCGGAAGCTCCTGATGTGGAGACCGCTTTTGGTGGACAATCACCTCAAAGAAAAGTCATCATTACAAATGATGATTTTGATGAAATCCTAGAGGAAATATCATTAAAGGGTGATAGAGAAATTGATTTTGTAATGTTTGGATGTCCCCACTTCACTTTAAAAGAAACTGAATACATTGCGAAGAAAATAGGTGATAGACAGTTGGAAAAGGAAATTTGGATCTTAACTTCTTCCCATGTTAAAGAAATGGCTGTACGTAGGGGGATTTATGACCAGCTGGAATTAAAAGGGGCACATATTGTCGAAGATACTTGTCCGGATCAACCTTGTTGGAAATTTTTAAAAGGAAAGGTTGGAGTGACAGAATCTCCAAAATGTGCGTACTATCCGAAAAGAAGAGGGATTGATTTTGTCATACGGGATTTAGATTCCTGTATTGAATCGGCAATTACAGGAAAGGTGATGTAATGGAGAAAATATATAAATGTCATAAAATTGCTGATGGAATCGTAGAAGGTCAAGTGATTATCTCCAAGGATGATATTATGTTTTATTTAATAGATCCAAAAACAGGAACGATGATTGAATCGGGCCATGATTTGGAAGGAAGGACCATGGCAAATAAAATTTTGATCTTTCCCAGTGGAAAGGGAAGTTCTGTCGTTCAAGCAGATGGATTATTTCAATTAATGAAACATAATAATCAACCCTTAGCTATGATTGTGGAAAGAGCTGAAACTGTATTGGTCTCTAGTGCTATCTTATTTGAAATCCCTATGGTTGACAAGGTAGATCCTATTTTTTATGAAGAAATTAAAGAGGGAGATCGGATACGAATCGATGGAATCAAGGGAGAAATTGTAATATTAAACTAGGAGGGAATGTATGAAATTAAAATCAATAATATTAATAGTAATCTTCGTTCTATTTTTAACAGCTTGTGGTGATAAAAAAGAAGTCAATGAGAACAACAATACGGTAAATTCAGGAGAAGTAGAATCGACGGATCAAAAAACAATAAAAATCGGCCATGTAGAGCCGGAGGATCGTTCGACTCATAAAGCACTTTTGGATTTTGCTAAAAATGTGGAAGAGCGTACTGACGGATCTGTAAAAGTAGAAATTTATCCTAATGGATCTCTTGGGGGAGACGTTCAATTGACGGAATCCGTTTCCATGGGTACATTGGATGCTGCTTTACCCTCAACTTCTGTTTTAACCGCCTATACAGAAACTTTTGGAATTTTGGATATGCCCTATATGTTTAAAGATTCTCAAAGTGCTTTTAGCGCTATGGATGGAAAGGTCGGCGAATATTTTAATAAGGAATTAGACAAACAGGGTATTCACAATCTAGGATATATTTACAATGGTCCTAGGAGCACGACGACAAATACAGGAGCAATCGTAGCCCCCGACGATTTGGAAGATGTTAAAATGCGAGTTATGGAAAGTCCGATTTTTATTGATTACTATAAAACTTTAGGAGCAAATCCAACTCCGATGAGTTTTACTGAATTATATACAGGTCTACAACAAGGTACAGTAGATGCACAAGAAAACCCTCCTACTTTAATATATGCCAGTAAATTTCATGAAGTTCAAAAATATTTGACAGTAGATGAGCATGTGCATAATTTCATAGCATTTATCATAAATCAAGAAAAATTTAATTCCCTTTCTCCGGAAGAGCAAAAAATTATGACTGAAGAAGCGATAAACTATGTAAAAGCACAGCGTGAGATGGAACTTAAAGATAACGAAGTTGCTATAAAAAAATTAAGTGATGAAGGTGGATTAGAAGTAAATATTTTAGAAGAAGCACAGAAAAAAGCTTTTCGTGATGCTTTGCAACCGATGTATGATAAATACGAAGAAGAATTTGGCAAGGACTTATTTGAAATGTGTGAAGAGTATAATAAATAAGTGAAAGAATGATGGGAATAGAAGGCTTCTGCCATCTATTTCCATCAAATGGGGTTAATCATGAGAAGGATACTGGAAAAATATAATATTTTTGAAGAACGAATTTTAGTGATTAGTTTGGTATTAAATGTATTAATTGTATTTTTACAAATTATAATGCGTTCAATTTTTAATATGTCAATATCCTGGTCCGAAGAATTATCACGCTATATCTTTATTTGGCAAATTTGGTTAGGTGTAAGCATTGCTTATAATTATGATCAACATTTAAAAGTGGATTTAATTTATAATATTTTCCATTCAAAGAGAGCTCATCGTATCATAAAAATTTCTGTAAATTTGATTTGGTTGGCTTTTAATATTTTTTTATTGATACGAGGAGTAGAGCTGTTACGATCGATGCAAGGTCGTCATGCTTCATCTTCAGGAATGAGGCTTCCTCTTGTCTATGTTTATGGAGTTTTACCCTTCAGTTCATTTATCGTCAGTCTTCGCATTTTATTGGATATTTTTGACATATTAAAGGGTGAGACATCAGAAACAGTCAAAAGAAAGGTGTAATATGGAAACTTTAGTTCTTTTTGGAATATTTTTTATATTGTTGTTTTTAAGCGTTCCAATCGGTTATGCGATTGGAATTGCAACTCTTTTGACCATGATTAAATTTACGTCTATGCCAACTCTTTTAATAACTCAAAACGCTGTGGCAGGCGTTGATTCATTTCCGTTATTAGCTATCCCTTTTTTTATGCTGGCAGGTAATTTAATGAGTAGCGGAGGAATTGCAAAGAGATTAGTGGACTTTTTTGAATCTTTTATTGGGCACATTACCGGAGGATTGGGGATGGTTACAGTCGTGGTCTGTATGTTCTTTGCAGCCATTTCCGGATCAGCTGTCGCTACAGTATCCGCCGTTGGCGCCTTTATGATTCCTCAAATGGTTGAACATGGGTATAATAAAGCTTTTTCAGCAGCCTTAACGGCAGCAGCGGGAACCATTGGAGTCATCATACCTCCAAGCATTCCCTTTGTCATATACGGCGTTGTCTCAGGTGCATCAATTACGGAAATGTTTACAGCAGGCTTTTTGCCTGGGATATTAATGGGTGTTGCACTGATGATAATATGTTATATCATTTCAAAAAAGGAAGGTTATCGAGGGTCTGAAAATAAACAAAGTAGTAAAGAAAAAGCTGAGGCTTTTAAAAATGCTTTTTGGGCCATATTGTCGCCGATTATTATTTTAGGGGGTATTTATTCAGGGAAATTTACACCGACGGAAGCAGCAGTTGTATCTGTGGTCTATTCTTTTATTATCGGAGTATTTGTTTATAAAGAGTTGGACTTTAAAGGCGCTTATGAAGCATTTAAAGGTGCAATTGTCGTCAATGGAGCAACCACCTTTATGATCGGTCTTTCAACAGCATTTGCTGCATTATTGACTATGGAACAAATTCCTTTGAAAATTGCCACTTTTATTACCGGCTTAAGTAATAATGGAATTTTAATATTGTTAATGATCAATGTATTACTATTGATAGTAGGAATGTTTATAGATAATATCCCGGCCACCATTATCTTGACGCCGATATTATTGCCAATCGTTGTGAAACTTGGCATGAAACCAATAACATTTGGAATTATGTTAACGATGAATTTAGCGATCGGATTTTGCACCCCACCTTATGGGATCAATCTATTTGTGGCATCGGCAATATCCAAAGTTCCTATGGAAAATTTATCGAAACAAATCATCAAGATGATCTTTGGTTTGGTTATCGTCTTAATGATGGTAACATTTATGAAACCTATAACGATGATGTTTTTGAAATGAGGTGGAAGATGTTAATTTGGATTATCGATGAAGAGTGGTCAGATTATGATATGGAAAAAGAAATACTGTCAAAAGAATTTCCCGAAGTGGAGATAAAAATCTCCAATTATAATTATGAAAAAGATCTAAAAGAATTTGGTTATAAAGCTGATGGAATATTGATACAAATATATGGATACCTGAAAGAAGATGCCATTGAGCAGCTGGTTCAATGTAAGGGCATTGCTACTTATGGCGGAGGATATGATCGGATCGATATTGAAGCTTGTAAAAAGAAAAAAATCCATGTCACCAATATTCAAGATTATTGTACGATGGATATTGCCTATTATACAATGGCGGCTATTTACCATTGTAACAATCGACTTTTTGATTATAATAACAGAATTTTAGAGGATATCAATCGAGGAAAATGGGGAGCACAGTCTGTAATTCAACCAATACATCGATTGGATCAACAAACTCTACTTATTATAGGTTTTGGTATGATCGGTAAAAAAGTCGCAGAAATTGCACAACAAAATAATTTAAATATCATTGCCTATGATGAATTTTTATCAAAAGAAGAAATTGAAAAATACGGCGTTAAAAAAGTTGAATGGGAAGAAGGATTTCACCAGGCGGATTATGTAAGCGTAAATCTTAAAGGTTGTGATGAAAATAAGGATAAAATCACTTATCGGGAATTAAAAATGATGAAAAAAACAGCATATATAATAAATACCGCCAGAGGAAAAATCATTCGTGAAAAAGATCTGATACATGCAGTCAATGAAAAAGAAATATCAGGTGCTATTTTGGACGTAATTCAAGTAGAACCCCCTACTGGAAAAGAGGAAATTCTACATTGTGATAATATTATCGTGACTCCACATATTTCTTATATTAGCATTGAGTCCTTCCATCTTTTGAAAAAATATGCCATTGAAAATTTGATTTCAATGTTAAAAGGCGAGAAACCTCGAGACTTTGTTTGTTAAAATTAAGTCTTTTTAAAATTTGTGATTATTAAACTTCTAAAAGATTCATTCAATTTAAAGATTATAAAAAAGAAATTTGAATGAATCTTTTAAATTTGTTTTTAATAAACTGACTAAAAATTATTTTATATTAGCGTAATTCATAAAAATCGATATGATATAATTTAAGCGTTAACCAGAGATCTATAGTAGTTAATTTACAATAGAAAAGTTTAGTATAAACATTCTAAATAGACTATTTGATGGTACATATTTTGAAATTATAAAAACTTTAAAAAACATCGTTTCAAAAAAACTGTTTTTAGTTTCGTCTAGATAAGAAGAATACATAAATCTATTTGAAGAGATATGGATTATTCATAAATCAAATATATATAATTTAAGATATATATTAGCAAACGTGCAAAAACAATGCTATAATTTATTTAATTAATCTGAATGAAGATCAGATTAAAATTTTTAGTATGAAGGGAGATGTATTATGTTTAAGTATCTTTTTATTTGTCTATTAATATTTGGAATAGGTGATTTTCTAGGAACTTTGACAAAGGCGAAGCTCTCCAGTGTCTTTGTGTCTTTAATGTTATTTTTAGTATTATTTATTACAAATGTAATACCGGCAGATATTATAGAACAAGCTGGGCTGACTGAAATAGGACAATGGGCTTCTCCGTTTATAATTTTTCATATGGGAACGATGATAAATTTAAAAGAATTGGTCAGTGAGTGGAGGACGGTGGTTATTTCCGTTATATCAATGATAGTTGCTATTATTATGATGATTGTAATCATACCCATCATTGGTAAAGAATCTGCATTTATAAGTATCCCTATTTTAAATGGTGGAATCATTGCCACTCAAATTATGACGGAGGGTGCGATGGAAAAAGGTTTTGCAGCTTCAGCTGCTTTAGGAGCGATTGTCTACGCTGTTCAGAAATTTTTTGGAACACCTTTTGCTTCTCATTTTGGTCTTAAAGAAGCTGAAAAGGTTCTAAAAACATATCGTGAAACGGGAGTAAATCCATTTAAAACGACAAAAAAAACAACTGAAAATGAGCAAGTGAAATTTGCAGATAAACATATTAAATATTATGGAAATTTTGTTTGTTTTGCTATTACAGCTTTCTTTGCTTATTTATCTAAGATATTAGGATCTATCAGTCCCATCTCTTATTCGATTTGGGCATTATTATTAGGGGTGCTCGCATGTTATATTGGTATAGCGCCTAAAAATATTTTGGATCGTTCCAAAGCCTCAGGCTTGTTAAATATGGCAGTTTTTGCAAGCATTATTCCATCTTTAGGAAAAATTGAAGCGAACCAGTTATTATCTTTAGGATTTAAAACAATTGTTATTTTTGGCGTTTTAATGATTGGAATTTATATTTTTATCGGAATATTACCAACATGGAAAATTTTAGGATCAAAAAATATTTCACTGGGAGTGGCAGTTGCACAATTATTAGGCTTTCCAGCTACGTATTTAATTTCGAATGAAATTGCATCAGCTGTAGCTCAAAATGAAGATGAAAAAGCAATGATCCTTGATATGTTAATGCCTAAATATGTAGTGGCCGGTTTAGCTACTGTAACAAGTATATCAATTATTATTGCGGGAATATTCGTTAAATTATTATAAGGAGTTCAACATGAAATTTGATTTTAGAGATTATCCCTATCCTTCAAAAAGAAACGTTGTATTTGCAAAAAATGGCATGGTTTGTGCTGGAAACCCAACGGCCACATCTGCAGGATTACGAATTTTACAACGAGGTGGAAATGCCATTGATGCAGCGATAGCTACAGCTGCTACCTTGCCGGTTACTGAACCTACGGGTAATGGCTTAGGTTGTGATTGTTTTGCTATTATTTGGTATAGAGGTAAGATGTATGGTTTAAATAGTTCAGGCAGAGCACCGAAAAGTGTTTCAATTCAAAAACTTAAAGACAGAGGTTATGATAAGATTCCTCCATATGGAGTCATCCCTACAAATACCCCAGGTGGAGTAGGTGGATGGATGGAGATGCATAATAAATTTGGTAGTTTAAGCTTGGAGGAAATTTTTGAACCTGCTATTTCATATGCTGAAAATGGATATCCGGTGTCTCCTAATATTTCCAGGTTATGGGAAGAAGCTTTTGAAATTTATTCACAGTTTAAAGATAAAGAAGAGTTTTCTGAATGGTTTAAAGTATTTGCTCCCGAAAACAGACATCTATATCCTGGTGAATTATTTGTAAATAAGGATATTGCTAGGACCTTAAACAGTATTGCAAAAACTCATGGAAAATCTTTTTATCACGGTGAATTTGCAGAAAAAATCGATGAATTCATGAAAAAACATGGTGGATATTTGACGAAAGAAGATATGATGGAATATGAGGCTGAATGGGTGGAGCCTATATCTACGAATTATCGAGGATATGACATCTGGGAATTGCCGCCGAATGGACATGGGATCACAGTTTTAATGGCTTTAAATATTTTAAAAGGATTTGAATTTGAAGCAGGAAGAGATCATGTGGATACCATGCATAAACAGATTGAAGCCATGAAATTAACGATGACGGATACAGCTAAATTTATAACGGATCCTAAGCATATGAAATATACTCCGGAACAATTGCTCAGTGAAAAATATGCCAATTATAGAAGAAAAAGCATAGGACAATTTGCCATAGAACCTGAAGCTGGAGATCCAAAATATAATTCCACTGTATATTTTTGTACTGCAGACGGTGAAGGAAATATGGTATCAATGATTCAATCAAACTTCAGGGGATTTGGATCTGGAATTGTGATACCCGGCACAGGAATAACCTTAAATGACCGAATGGAAAACTTCCAATTTAATGAAGATCATGATAATTCGCTACAAGGTGGGAAATTACCTTATCACACAATAATACCTGCCTTTATAACTAAGGATAAAAAAGCAATTGGTCCTTTTGGAATTATGGGCGGCTTTATGCAACCACAAGCTCATGTTCAAGTTGTTATGAATATGGTGGATTTTGGATTGAATCCGCAAGCTGCTTTGGATGCACCTAGATTTCAATGGACCGGTGGAAAGAATGTAGAAGTGGAACAAGATACACCAAATCATATTATTCGTTTATTACAAAGAAGAGGACATAATATAATCGTTCAACCGGATCCATATCATATGGGTAGAGGACAAATGATATTAAAAAACGATGAGGGAATATTGTGCGGTGCGACTGAGAAAAGAACGGATGGTCATATATCTGCTTACTAATCAATGAAATACAATAGAATTTGGAAAGGGAGCAAATATCATGATATTTGCTCCCTTTCTTTTAATTTGTCAACTATTATATAATTATTTTTATAAAATGATACTAAAAAACGACTCTGAATCGATTTAAATGAATAAAAAAAATTTATAAATAGAAACACAAAATTTTATTAAATATTTTAAAATTCGCATAATTATATTTTAATAATTTCATTATTATTTGTTAAAAATTCTTTTAATTCTTTTTCAAAAATGTTTATTGCTTTTTTGCTAGCTGGACTTTGCTCCCTTTGAGTAATCTTATATATTATTCGATTCGGAATAGCAGGATAAATCATAGAAATTCTTAAATTTTTAAAACTATTTAAATTAATTGCTACACTTAAAGGGACAATAGCCCAAGCTTCTTTATCTTGTAAAAAAAAGCTTGCCAAGTTTGGAGAATCAATAGTGAGTTTTGGTAGCTCTAAAGAATTCCAAATTTGATTATGCCATATTTTATAATTATCTCCCCAATTCATATATATCTCATCTCTTATATCTAATGTTGAAGCATCAACATATTGACTATAATTTGAATACCTAATATCACTGATCATTACTAATTTTTCTGAAAAAACTGGTTCGGATATAAGGCTGCTAAGAGAACGTGGCCTAGAAGTAATAGCAATATCAAGATCATATGATTCCAAAAGATTATGTATAGTAGAGTCCCAATTGGTATTAATTTTTAAAGCTAATGGATAGTCTTTAGCAATCAAACTAATATAAAAATCACGTAATGTATAGCAATTTAAACAAATTGGCCCTGCAACTTTTAGTTCATATTTTGCAGAATTAAGTTTCCAAGTGGCAATGTCCTTTTTTAAATACATATACCGATTTGCAAAAGATAAAAATTCATTACCTTTCGGCGTTAAACGAATTTCTTTAATTCCTTTTGATCGGATTATTAATGTTTCGCCTATTTTATTTTCTAGCGAATTAAGTCTATGGCTAACAGTAGATTGTGATATATATAATTTATCTGCGGCTTTAGAAATGCCCTTAGTATCAACAATTGCTAAAAAAGCTTCAATTTCTAGGGAATTCACAATAGTCCTCCTATAATTTTATTATTAATCAAAATAGTTTCCATAATATTTATATATTCAAATGAAATAATTGTCAAGAAACTTTAAATGATAATATTAAGGATGTTCCATGTGGATAGCTTCATAATCAAGTAATATTAGAAATTTAGATTATTCAGAACAATAATTTGTATTATTAAATTAATAAAAACAATGATACAATTTATGCAATAAATGTAGGTTTGTTAGCATAATAAAAAGTAAAAGAAAGGAGTATATCTAATGAAAGAAAAATTTAATGATATTTCCAATTTTGTAGATTCAAAGAAAGAAGAAATGCTTGAGTTTTGGAAAGATCTGGTAAATCATGAAAGTTATGTCGGTGATAAAATAGCTGTAGATCGATTAGCAGATTTTTTAAAAAAATCATTTGAAAAAGAAAATTTTGATTGCGAGTTGATAGAAGTAGGAGAATACAATGGAAAAACTTTAATTGGAACTCTAGGTCATGAGAGAATAGAAAAACCTATAATTTTTTCAGGTCACATGGATACTGTATTTAAAAATGGAACATTTGGTACTGCTCCATTTAAAATTGAAAATGGAAAAGCTTATGGGCCAGGCTGTTTAGATATGAAAGGCGGTATCGTAATTGCACTATATGTTATTAAAGCTTTAAAGAGCATAGGTTATGATGATCGGCCCATTAAAATTATTATTTCTGGAGACGAAGAAAACGGGCATTTCAATTCACAAGGAGGAGAAGTTATATTAAAAGAGGCAAAAGATGGTTTTTGTGCATTTAATATGGAAACTGGTCTAGTTGATAATAGTCTTTGTGTTGGACGTAAAGGAAGAACCGGATACGAAATAATCACTCATGGTATAGGAGCCCACGCCGGGAATGACTTTACATCAGGAATTAATGCTATTGAAGAAATGGCTTATAAAGTTCAGGAACTTCAAAGATTAACAAATCTAGAAAATGGCACTACAGTCAGTGTCAGTACAATCCATGGGGGAACAATTTCAAATGCAATACCGAGTGAATGTAAAATAGAATTAGACGTTAGGTTTAAGAATGTCTCTGAAATGGAAAAGATTAAAGAAGAAATTGAAAGTGTTTGTAATAAAACGTATCTTAAAAATACAATTACCGAATGCAATGTAACTTCACATATGGGACCTTTTGAAACAACTCCTGATGTTATATCTTTTTATAATTTCTGTAACCGCATAGCTCAAGAATATGGATTTGAAAAAATGGAGTCGAAAACTTTAGGCGGAAGCTCCGATGCATCATATATTAATATGGCAGGCACACCGGTTCTATGTTCATTTGGAGTTAAAGGGGAATGGAATCATACAGATCGTGAATATGCATTAGTCGATTCATTATTTGAGAGAACAAAGTTAATTGCAGCAATCATATTAAATTTAGCTCAGTTTAATATCGAGGGATAATATGTTAAAAAATGATAATAAAGAAAATAAAGTTAGTTGGAAAGGTTGGATAGCTTTAATTTTATTGATTATTATGTTTTCGGGCATCTTTCAGCATGCAGAGGGACCATTAAAAGCTTTAGATCTTTCTAACCTTATAGGACAATTTGGCACGATATATGAAGGAGAAATATTCAAAGGTTCAGGAGGTAATGGCGCAAGAGATGGTTTTTTATTTACTTTAACATTAATTCCAACCATATGTTTAG
>JAUNVJ010000007.1:0-1200 GCA_030537695.1 Tissierellia bacterium | reverse complement strand
TGTTGGTTTAATTGATTTAGTTGAATATTTTGGGGGTTTAAAAGCTGCAGGAAAATTGTTTAATCCGATTTTAAAACCATTATTAGGAATACCGGGAGAAGCAGGCTTAGCTTTTGTATCTTCGTTCACAAGTAGTGATATTGCTTCATTCATGACTAAAGAATTAGTTGAGAACAATTATCTCACGGATGATGAAAGGACTATTTTTGTGTCATATCAGTATGCAGGCTCCGCTGTAATTTTGAATACAATCAGTACACAAGCTCCATTGCTTCCTATAGTTGTTTTAGCTATTGGGCCAATCATATTAATTCTATGGTTATGTAAAGTCTTTGGAGCAAATTTAACGAGACTATTAATTAAATATAAAGGTAAACAAGGTGTTTAATTATGGAATATAATGAGAAAAAAAAGAGAGAACCTATAGAAGTGTTTATGACGGGGGCTAAAAAAGGATTATACATAGGTTTTGAACAAATTTTACCTGCAATGATTCTTGGTTATGTCGTTGTTCAAATATTTCAATTAACTGGTATCATCGATTTATTTGGAACTATTTTTGGACCCGTGATGAAATTATTTGGATTGCCCGGTGAATCAATTGTAGTTTTGATATCAGCTTTTTTTGCCAAGGCTGCTGGTGCGGCGACTGCAGCAAATTTATATACGGAAGGAATTATTAATGCATCACAGGCTACGATTCTTCTAGTCCCATGTATGTTAATGGGGACTCTAGTAGGACATTATGCACGAATAGTTTTAGTAGCGGATACAAATCCAAAATATAGAAAAATTTTGTTAATAATCCCTATTATCGACTCTGTTATAGGAATGTTATTAATGAGATTGATTTTAACCCTTATGGGGCTGATGTAAATTTTTCATAAAGAGATCTTTTAATGATATTAAGTATTTAAAAAATCGTAGACTTAATAATTTTTATAAATAAAATATTAAATTGTATAAAGATATGAAACTATAGAATTTATTAAAATCGTGTTCAAGATTAAAATAATAAAATCATTGAAAAAATTATATATATTTTAAAATATTAATTACATCTTTAAAACATGAATCACATAGCTTCAAGATATGATTAACAAGTATATAAATTTTTAGAGAAAATAAGAGATGAATGATGAAACAAAACCCGTCGAAAGATCGACGGGTTTTGTACGGATTAAAATAAAACTTTATTTT
>JAUNVJ010000029.1 GCA_030537695.1 Tissierellia bacterium | reverse complement strand
AAGTATTAAGTGAAAAATGGCAAAAATTCTTTTATTGGAATCCCTTTTATTGGTCCTATAAAGGAAATCAAGCAATCCTTTCAGAAAATGCAGTTTGGTCAAAAATCTTTATATACACAGGGATTATAGGATTGATTTCCCTACTGGTATATATTATATTAATGCCTAAAATTAGAACCGGTTTGTCCCAATAGTTATTGTAAAATGAGAGAAATCATGAGGTGTATCTATGAAAATAGCAATATTGTACGCATCTGTCCATCATAAAAATACTGAAAATTTAATCCTTAATGCCACAAAAAATTTAGACATTGACCTTTATAATGTAGAAAAAATAGATCAAAATGATTTTTCACATTATGATTTAGTGGCTTTTGCATCGGGAATTTATGCTTTTAAAGTTCACAAGTCGATTTATCAATTTTTAGATAAAAAACCTATATTGCCCCATCATGCAATTTTAATATATACCAGTGGCACCGGAGGAGATCGATATATAAAAAGTTTTGAAAATAAACTTAAAAAATCAAATATCCGTTTATTAGATACTTTTGAATGTAAAGGTTTTGATACCTTTTTTATACTAAAATTGGTGGGAGGAATGAATAAGGGAAAACCTGATGAAAAGGATGTGAAAGATTGCAAAAATTTTTTAGTCAAGTATTTGGAAATGGATATTTCATCTCTTGAATAATAAAATCTGAAACATTTGATACGGATTTTAATCACAATTAATGGATTAATTTGTTAAACTCATCTATCATTTATGAAGTGGAAATCTAAATCATGGAAATACGACAATCAACCACCCTTTTCTTTGTATTTTTTTCAAGTATTTATCAATGTATGTAAAGAATCCCTACTCTATTCTTCTATGAAGGAATCCCTTCAATCGACCTCGAAAGGAGGGATGATCCATATAAATAGAAATTTATGATTTGAAAGTCCAATCTATTGCCATAAAGAGATTGCCTTTCAAAGTTTCTTACCAATCCCGACTAAACAGAAAATATTTTTAATCCATCCTCTAATTTGATATCTTTATAATAAAAATATAGTGTATGAATACATCCCATTATTATATTTTAAATCAAGGTAGAAATGATCAATAAAAGTATAAATTAATTCTAGAATTCTGATGGTAAGGATAAAAATGCCTTAGAATCCTATACAAGTTTTTTAAAATTTAAAATAAAATGGAAAGCTTACCCTCTATTGTCATAAAATTTCTCTTTATCAATTGAAAAAAGCTCGAAAGGATTATGAACAAAAACCCAAGGGAAAAATTTTACAATGGTAATTTTATATTTTATATTCATATCGATCCTCTTTTCTTAGGATTTTTAAATATCTGAAGATATTTTAAGTCCAATATCCTATGAGTCATCTATAGACATATCGAAAGAAAGCTCCTGGATTGTTCCCTTCCTCTTCCTATGATAAAATAAATGTCAATACCGGTGTCAATGCTTACAAAGATATTTCAATGGCAAATCATTGCAAACTACTCGGTGATTTTCCATGGATTATAAAAAGCTTTGGTGATCAAGTCATTCCCAAAGTTATAATAAAGGAGAAAATATGGATCATTTTATTGAAGTTTTAATTTATTATGTGGCCTCTTTTATCGAACTTTGTGGCATTTTTTTAATCATTGCAACAGTGATTAAAGAAATGTATATTATTATTGTAAAATATAAATTTCGCATGAAAAACACAGAACGGGATACCACTATGAATCAAGGTCTTGCCAGTGCTTTGGAAATTCTCTTAGGTGCTGAAATATTAAAAACCATAGCCTATCGGGACATGAGGCAACTGGTGGAAGTCGGAGTTTTAATGTTGATTCGAGTCTTTATGACCGTATTGATCCATTGGGAACTGCGTCATAAGCTAAAGGAAGAACAGCGGGAACGAGAATTGAGAGAAGAATAAAAAGATTGTGTTGCATTTTAAAAATTATTAAAAGTTTAAATCTTTAAAGCTCTAAGGCATCTAAAATAATACAATATTTTTAGATGCCTTATCAATTTTAAGAATATTCCAAAGCGAACTTTTTATAAAATATATTTAGCCGAGTCTTTGTCGAGATACAATGTTGTATTCTCATGATTTCTCAGTATCGTTGCTGGACAGTTTTCATTTATTTTATCATAAATAGTCCTATTTATAGCTTCTGCCTTTGATGCTGCTGGAACGATGCAAAAAATTCGTTTGGCACTTATAATATGAGGTAACGTTACGGTGGCAGCAGTTGTAGGAACTTCAGATAAGCTCTTAAAGCAACCATCATTTACTTGCTGTTGTCTACATTTTTTGTCTAATTTTACTTCTTTGATTAATAAGGGATCATTGAAATTAGCTACCCATGGATCATTAAATGCAATATGCCCAATTTCTTCTATTCCTATAAAAGCAATATCTAGTGGATGCTCCTTTAAAATTTTAGAATATCTAATAAGCTCGTCTTCTACCTCATTGTTCATGAAATTCATCGTATGTATTTTTTTGAAAATAGCTTTATCAAATATATTTTCTTTTAAAAACTTTGCCAGTAATTGGTCAGCCCTTGATTTTAGACCAATATATTCATCTAAATGCATTGCATTTACTCTTGACCAATCAATGTCTGTTGTTTTCATCAATTCAAATAAAAATTCTGATTGAGACGGTGCTGCAGCAAAAATAACATTGATTTCTTCTTTTTCACTCAATATTTTTTATATAATTAATTGCTTCTTTTGCTGCTTCACATCCCATAGATTCCCGATCTGAATATATTTTTAGTATCATTTTATCAACCATAGATTCTTTAATTTTAGTCATATTTCTCCTCACTTGTACATTTTTTTAATTGCTGTTTTTGCCAAACTTTAACATGTAAAAAAATTAATATACAGTATTTTTTATAAAAATTATTTATTTTTAATGGTAAAATAGGTAACCATCTTTACCATAAATTCACGAACTGGATGAGTTATATATTATTTCATACCCAATCTTTCGATGAAATAATGCTTGTGCCTTCTTCGACATACTTATCCATGAATGAATTCTTCATTGCGTTTATGATAATCAATGATACAATGAAAGAGGAAAGACAAAGCTATAAGTTCGTCTATTTAATAATTAATTTAGGTGATATCAATGGATCTACCATATCACTTTTTGGGAGGTAATAATGAATTTTAACGATCTGATTGCTGCCTTAGGGGTTATCATCAACGGCATTCCCCAAGCTCTGTTGGCTTTAAGCTACGGTTTTGCAGCATTCCCCACTTCCTTAGGCTTTTTTACCGGTGCTATTGCCTGTTTGCTCCTTGGAAGTGGAATTCCAATTTCCATGCAGGCGGAAACCATTGCTCTGGCAGGAACGATGGGACGAAATGTTAAAGAACGATTGTCCATGGTGTTTTTTGCCGGGATTTTGATGACAGTTCTTGGCTTGACAGGAGTCCTATCCCAAATTGTGGAACTGGCGGGAGAACGAATTATTAACGGGATGATGGCCGGTGTGGGAATTATGTTGACAAGAATTGCAGTTACAGGGATGGGTGTCCAACCGGGGATTACTCTACTATCCATTGCTTCTGCTTTGGTCACCTATTTTCTTTCCGGTGGTAATTTAGTCTATACGATTTGTGTTTCTGTAGTTTTGGCAACCATCTATGCCAATGTGGCAAAAATTGAAATCGGCAATACCATTCAAGAGGAAAAAAGACGATTTAAAATTCAAGTACCGGTGTTCAATTTCAATGTCCTTCGAGGTTCTCTAGCTTTAGCTTGTTTAACCATCGGGGCCAATATTGCCTTCGGTAATATTACCGCAGGCCTAGGAAACGGACCGATGGCCAATGTGGACCATCTAACGATTTATTCAGGAATCGCTGATACATTGTCCTCCCTCTTTGGAGGTGCTCCTGTCGAGGCGATTATTTCAGCCACGGGAGCTGCCCCCCATCCCATAACTTCTGGAGTTCTTATGATGGTGGGCATGGGAATTATTTTATTATTAGGACTATTGCCGAAAATCGGAAGATACGTCCCCGGAGAGACGATTTACGGTTTTCTCTTCGTCCTCGGTGCCATTGTGACTGTTCCCGTCAATGCCGGTGCTGCATTCTCAGGGGCTACAGGAACGGAACCTTTAATTGCCGGCGTTGCCATGGCTGTTACTGCAGCTACAGATCCCTTCTTCGGTTTATTGGCAGGCATTATTTTGAAGTTTTTAATATAAGGAGGGTTTTATGAATTATTACGAATTGAATGTGGCCGGTTTAACGAGACAACTCCCGATTATTCCTGTATCTTCCCAATTGTCCATTGCCAGTTTTGTCCTTTTGGGAGATCAGGAGATGACGACGGAAGCCGCAAAATATTTAGACCGGATTGTACCGGAAGTGGACGAATTGATGACAGCGGAAGCTAAGGGAATTCCATTGGTCAATGAGTTGGCAAGAATTCGTCAAATCCCCTTTTATGTGGTAGCAAGAAAATCCGTAAAAGTTTATATGGAAGATCCTCTATCCATAGAAGTAGATTCCATTACCACGGAAAATATTCAAAAATTATATTTGGATCAAGAAGATGTTAAGCGTATTCGAGGTAAGAAAATTGCCTTGGTGGATGACGTTATCTCCTCGGGACAATCCATCTATGCTTTGGAAAAATTAGCGGAAAAAGCCGGTGCTACAGTAGTGGCAAAAGCTGCAATCTTGGCGGAGGGAAAAGCTGCACAACGAGATGATATTCTCTTTTTGGAAGAATTACCTCTCTTTTAAAGATCGATATATAAAGACCTTTATCTTGGGAAAGTTATTTGATAATGAAAGGTGATCTTATGAATCCACAGACGAAAGAACAGTTGATATATACCATTCAAAATCGAATGGACAAAACCAATGCTCATTTTGAAGATCGGGACAGTTTTGTTTTTTATGATATGGGTTGCCCTGAACCGGATACCCATTTACGAGGTTTTACCATTCGGAAAGATTCTTGTACTTATACCGATAAAGGTAATTTTTTGGATATATTTCGAAAACTTTCTCATGATCCTCGAAATACTTGGCGAGTGCGAATGCCTTCTTCCGCTCTGTCTTCTTGGGGAAATTTTTTAATCGATCAAGGTTTTACTCCAAGAGATGAAAGAGGAACCCCTGCCATGGAACGACAACTTCCCATTGACTATTCTCTCAACCATTCGGTTCAGTGGGCTGAAAGAGAGGAAGAAAAGGAACAATGTGCTTTTATTATCAGCAAGGCTTTTGAATTGAGTTTTAATACGGCTAAAAAAATCCTTTCTCCCCTTTCTTCTCAGGAACTGGCCTATATTTCCGACGATCGTAAAATTTTAAGTTGTGGGATCTTAAGTTTGGACCCTTCGAGTTCTTATGGAGGACTTTACTATATTGGCACCGACGAAAATTATCGAGGACAGGGATTGGGAAAAGAGTTGGTAACAGCAATGACCAACCGTGCCTTCGAATACGGTGCAAAGAATGTGATTTTACAAGCTTCCACCTTGGGAGAATTTGTCTATAACCATTTAGGTTATCGAAAAGTAGGTAAGTACCAAAATTTTATCCATACTAATAATAAATAGGTTTAAAATTCATACAAAAGGAGTATTCTTGAGATACTCCTTTTAATTTTTAATTTGATAGAGGGCCACGATGGAATTTAAATTTCGAACTTTTGGTATTTTGCTCATAATTTTCATGGCTTTATTTTTCAAATGCATTCGATCCGCCAAATTGATCTCATCCACCAGTTCATATCTTGGATCCATCATTTCCACATCTTTTGATTTTTTTACCGCCCAATGGAATACTCCACTGTCTTTGGTCAATTTTTTCATTAATTTCGGATCATTTAACACATGTTCCGACAACAAATCCATAATCACATAAGCTTTCGGAAACTCATCGGCCAAATTCTTTAACACCATTGTCACCTGTTCCGGTGTAAAAAATTGCAACATGCCTTCCATAATAATAAGAACTTCATGATTTTTTGTTTGGATTTGTTTCATCCAGTCTTTTTCCAAGGCATTGCCTGTTATTTCCATTACTCTTTCATGGGGTTCCAACAATTCTTTTCGAATGGTCATCACTCGAGGAAGATCCACATCGTACCAATGAATTTTTTCATTGTCCATTCGATAAAATCGAGTGTCTAAACCGGAGCCTAAATTGATCACCACTCCCTGAGGGTGATCGTTAATAAAGGCTTTCACAAATTCATCAAAAGTTGCACATCTTATAATGGTGCCCATCCTAGCTCTAAAATCTGATTCTTTTGCAATGTAGCTTGCCATTTGATCATAGAGTTTCTTCGCCATGGGATCGATAATTAAGGGCTTGGCCTGCTGTGATTCTTTGGCTCGAGCTTCCAATGTGATTAGCATGCTCTGTTCGACTCCTTGTAAATTCTCGCATTTCTTCTTTAATTCACTCATCTTTTCACCTCTTTATCTCATTAAATAATAAATTGATAACTATTGTCAATCATTATTTTTAGTCATTAATTTTGCGTGTTTCGATTCTCTTACAACTTTTCCACGACTTATTCAAAAAATCCAAAGAAATACCTTTACTTCTTTCCACGATTGGGACTCCTTCACAGGAGATGAGAAAAATTTCAAACCATCCTAAATTTTACACCATCTAAAATCGATCTCTCTTTTCATTTTAAAAAATACAATCCATGAATATGGATGGCTTTCCTTTCATTTTTTTAATTGTAATCGATTTAATCATTGCCTTTCATTGAGAAAAATAATTTATATTAATTAGGCTGACTTTCATTTTAAGATGAAATGTCTTTTTAAAAAAATACGATCTACTATTTTTCAATCTTAAATGGGATAATGCCCTACAATCTTGATCCATTATTTTAATCATTCATAGAGAATTATTTCTACGGATTTAAAATCTTAACTATTCCTTTTCCCCTTTTATTGTGTTATGATAAGAAAATCTAACGAAAGAGGTATATAAATATTAAAGAAATAATACATGACGCTCGGATCCTACGAGCACTCGAAGAAAAAGGATATCAAGATCTTACACCGATTCAGGAAAAAATTATTCCGATAATTCAAGACGGTGTCGATGTGATTGGACAGTCTCAAACAGGTACGGGAAAGACAGCGGCATTTGCCATTCCCCTTATTGAAAAAATCGATGAAGATTTAAAAAAACCCCAAGTTTTAGTGGTGACTCCCACAAGAGAGCTTGCCCTTCAAGTAGCCGACGAATTTAAATCTTTGGCAAAATATTGTAATGACATTCGCAGTCTTGCCATTTACGGTGGTGAGCCGATTCAAAAACAGATCAAAGCATTGAAACGAGGACCTCAAATAATTGTAGGAACCCCAGGACGATTGATGGATCATCTGCGGAGAAGAACTCTTCGCTTTCAATTCTTACACACAGTCGTCATTGATGAAGCTGATGAAATGCTTCGTATGGGTTTTCGTGATGATATCGAAACAATTTTTAATGCCATTGAAGGAAAAACCCAAGGTCTTTTATTTTCCGCAACCATGCCAAAGCCAATATTGGATCTTACCAAAAGATATTTATCAAAGGCAAAGTATATCAGGGTGCAATCCGATTCGGTAGTTACTGATACCATTCATCAAACCATGGTTACTATTAAAAAGTCTGACAAAAAGGATGCACTCTATCGAATTTTAGAATCAAAAAATCCTCATCGAGGAATTGTCTTTTGCAATACTAAAAGAATGGTGGATCAAATTACCAGGGAATTATGTAGCAAGGGCTTTTCCGCTGATCGTATCCATGGGGATATGAAACAAACTCAACGTATCAAAGTTCTCCAAAGATTCAATGAGGGGAAACTTCAATATCTTGTGGCAACCGATGTGGCAGCACGAGGTTTGGATATTCAAAAGGTGGATTTAGTCGTCAATTACGATTTGCCAGAACTGGAAGAGTATTATGTCCATCGTATTGGTCGAAGTGGTCGGGCCGGATTGGAAGGAGAATCCATCTCCTTGGTAACTCACAGAGATCGCGATAAATTCAGAGAGATTGAAACCTATATGGATCGAGATGTAGAACATGTTTTGGTCCCTTCTTTAAAAACGGTCAATCAAACAAAAATTGATGAATTCCTACAAAAATTAGTGGAAGCCATTGATGAGAATCAATTAGAAGATTATTATGGTATTATCGATCGCTTGGAAGGCCGAGGTTATTCTTCTCGAAAAATTGCAGCTGCTCTATTGGCAAAGGAGTTATCGATACAAACGAGAAATGACTATGATATCAATGATTACAGTATTTTTAACAAGTCCAAACCAAGATCCCGGTCCAAGAGCAAATCCAAGGAAAAAAACAATCGGAAA
>JAUNVJ010000028.1 GCA_030537695.1 Tissierellia bacterium | reverse complement strand
GAACGATGAGCATAATCAATGCGGAAATTAAAGCTCCCCAAGCACGACCGGTCATCTCCACATTTTCTTCTAAGGAAGGCATTCCTTCAATGACGATATCTTGATATTCTCTCGGTTTGCGATATAGGACAAGGACGCAAAAGATCAAGCCGATTAACATGGACAATCCACCAATCCACATTACTCTTCCCGTATCACTCACTGTAACGGCCATTCCGTTTTCCGTCATATTGGTAGCTATTAGACGGTGGAAGATCAAACCGAAACCGGCGGGAATCGTCACATAGGGTGCTTTTAATCCAAAGGTTAAAGCACATGCTACTGCACGACGATCGATTTTAAGACGGTTCATCAATCCCAATAGGGGAGGGATTAAGATTGGAATAAAAGCAATATGTACCGGTAAGAGGTTTTGGGAAAAACAAGCTACAAATGCAATGATAAATACAAACATCACTCGCTTATTGCTGACGCCTTTTGAGATTTTTTGAGCTAAAATGGTAACTAGTCCAGATTTCCCAATGGCATAGGCGAAAAAACCGATTAATATGTAAGATAGTGCTGTTTCCGCCATAGATCCCATTCCACCGATAAAAGTTGGAATGATTGCCTCACCTTCTGTTGCTAAAAAGGGTAATTTAGTCAACAGTGATACGCCAAATGCACCTTCTTCCAAAGTGAATAACGGCATGCCGGAAAACGCACCCCCGACAATAGCAGCTATAATTAAGGATAGAAGAACATTGAGCTTCAACATACAAAGTGCACAAAGTACAATAACTGAGACTACAACTGAGTTGGTTAGTAACATTTTGTTTTCCTCCTTTTGAAAAAGTTTTCTACCTTGATTTTCCCATAGACATATACAATTGTCAATAAAAAAATACTATTTTTAATTTGGTAAAATGTCGAGTTGTAATTATATTGAACCTTATTGATTAATCTCATCGATGGATAATTCGTTAATGCGATAAAGTAATTAGTTGAAATCTTCGAATTTATCCTTAGTTTGAAGCATGTTTTAACAAATACCTGCAATATAAAATGTTTTTTTCGGTGACCTAAAATAAAGATATAGTTTTATAGTAATAGTTACATATCGTCAATTTTTTATTTTTCTTAACTTTTATCTGCCAAAAAAGAAAGAACAAGTGGATCCACTTGCTCTTTCTTTTTAAAGTTTTAATTATAATGGTTTTACAAAAATCTTGATAAATGTCAATACCGTCGGTTGATAGATAACATCTACCAGGAAGGCGCCGACGATTGGAACAATCATCATGGCTTTACGGGACATTCCATATTTTTCGTTGATTGCCGTCATATTTACAATGGCGGATGGAGTCGCTCCCAATGCGTGGCCACAAAGACCGGCACACATAACTGCGGCATCATAATTCTTTCCAAGAATACGAAAGACGATAAAATATGCCACCAAAGATAGGAAGATCACTTGAGACAATACAACCAATAAGACACCGCCGATTAATCCGGAAAGTTCCCATAATTTTAAGGTCATTAAAGCAAGGGAGAGATAGAGATTTAACATTACCGTTCCTATCCCATCGACCAGTGGAAAGTCAAAATGATACATATTGAATTTCTCATTTACATTTCTTACAATAACGGCAACAAACATCGCGCCAACATAAGTGGGAAATGACATACCAATCAATACACTGACCCTACCGGCAATTACCACACCTAATGCCATGCAGACTAAAATAGCCGTTACATTTTTAATGATATCCAAAGTCGTCAATCCATATTCTGATGCAACATTGATCGCCATAGCCTCTGTATCTAACTCTTCATCTTCTGTCGGTTTTAAATCATATTTGGTCACCAGCCGTCGTCCTAATGGACCTCCAATGAGAACAGCAGAAATCAAACCGAAGGTCGCTGCTGCAGCTCCCACCAATTGGCCATTGGGATAGCCCATGTCCACAAAACTTCCTCCATAGGACAGAGCAGCTCCATGTCCACCGATCATGGAAATTGAACTGGAGAGTAGTGCATAGGCCGGTTCCAAACCGGTAATTTTTGAAATCAAAATGCCAATACTGTTTTGGAATATGGAGATCACGCCACAAATCAACCAATAGATGATGAGAAGAAAACCACCTTTTTTCAGTAATTTAATACTGGCTCCTAAACCTACTGTGGTGAAAAATGCCAACATAAAATAATCTTGAAATAAGTTCTCAAAATTGACGGTAAAACTATCGGTGATATAGCCGATCCAAGTAATAAACATAAAAATAAATCCGCCTACAACAGGTGCAGGTATACAATATTTATCCAATACTTTGATTTTGTCTTTCACAAAATACCCAAGAACCAACAACAATGCAGCAAAAGCTAAAGTCATGGTCGGTTCGATATTGATATTAAGTAGACCGTCCACTTTTTCAAATAACATATCATCGCCTCCTTAAATTAATTATTACGATACATTATACTTCTAGGTCGTAAGAATACTTTCCTAAATCCATAGTACAATAGGTTATGAAATCTTGTCAAGCAAATCACAAGCTTTCTCAAATTACGATAATTTCTTTAAAGTATTATAAAATAAAAAATCGACAGTTTCCTGCCGATTTGTACAAATTTATTTTATACCAATTGACGATCTTTAACCACACGATTACCTTTCACATAGACTTCCTTCGCTAAGTTTGTGCCGAAAAAATATAGTACATAATCTAAGGTTTTAGCGTCAAAAACTGTAATATTGGCATCTTTACCCTTATGAAATGATCCCATCGTCTCTTGACGATCCACAGAATAAGCCCCGTTAATCGTCACTGCATTAAAAACCTCGATAGGGGTCAACTTCATTTCCAAACAGCCTAATTGCATAATAAACTGCAAATTTGCCGTAGGACAGGAACCAGGATTGGAATCGGTACATAGGGTAATGGCCATATTGGCATCCAACATTTTTCTTGCCGGTGCATAAGTGTCTTTCATCAAAGAAAAAGTCGTTCCTGGCAATAGATTCCCGATCACTTCTGCTTCTGCTAAAAGCTGGATTTCTTCGTCATCGACCACCATTAAATGTTCTGCAGAAATTACCTTCAAATCATGAGCAACTTGGACGCCGCCCACATTTTCAATCTCATCGGTATGAATTCGAGGTTTCATTCCATGCTTTATGCCTGCTTCCAATACTCTTTTCGACTGTTCCGCCGTAAAAACTCCCTTTTCACAAAAGACATCACAAAATTCCGCCAATCCTTTTTCTTCGATCGTCGGCATCATTTCAATTACTCGGTCCACATAGACATCAGGATTTTCTTTACAATCTTCAGGAATTACATGGGCTCCCATAAAGGTGGGAATAATTTCTGCTGCCATCTCTTCGTTAAGCTTTTTTAGCACTTCCAATTCTTTGACTTCTGTCTCCAACTCAACCCCGTATCCGGATTTTGCTTCCACGGCCGTCACACCATGGACCATCATATGGGTCAAAAGATTTTTGGTCTTTTCATAAAGCTCTTTTTCCGTGGCATTTTTTGTTGCCTTTAATGTGGACAGGATCCCTCCTCCGGCTTCCAGTATTTCCAAATACTCCATCCCATTTAGTTTCATGGCAAATTCGTTTTCACGGGATCCTCCATAGACTAAATGAGTATGGGCATCAATCAGTCCGGGAGTTGCCACATACCCTTTTAAATCGACAATTTCCGTCTTGTCATCACAAAGTTTCTGATAGTCTTCCCCTTCTCCCACTTCCAGAATTTTTCCTTCGGAAATGGCAATATAACCATTTTTTAAAATGGTAGCTTCGTTCATTTCTTTACCACGAAGAGGATGCCCCGGGTCATTGGGACAAAAGACTTCGTTTAAATGGATTAATACTTTTTCAGCAATCATTGGAACCTCCTTAAAAAATCAAACACCCTTCTATGATATTATTTATATCACAAAGTAAAGGTTTTAATCAAATAAATTTCTTTACATGTAAAAATATATTAATTATAGTACAAAAACAGATAGACAGAAAACGATTTCTATTATATAATATCCTTAAAATGGAGGTTGATAAAATGATTGCCAACAAGGATATTTCAAATGCAATGAGAATCAAATTAGATTTTGAAACATTGCCGGAAAAAAAATCTTTTGAACCAGGGATTCGTCGTGCCCCTGATCGAGGTTTTCGTCTTTCCAAAGATCAGACGAAAATTGCTCTACGAAATGCACTACGTTATATACCGGAAAAATTCCATGAGGAATTGATTCCAGAATTTTTAGAGGAGTTGACCACCAGAGGACGTATTTACGGATACCGTTTCCGTCCGGAAGGAAGGATTTATGGTAAACCCATTGATGAGTATCAGGGAAATTGCATGGAAGGTAAAGCCTTTCAAGTAATGATCGACAACAACTTGGATTTTGATGTAGCTCTATATCCCTATGAGCTGGTAACCTATGGAGAAACCGGTTCTGTCTGCCACGATTGGATGCAATACCATCTGATCAAAAAGTACTTAGAAGAGCTTCATAGTGACGAAACACTGGTCGTAGAATCAGGACATCCCTTGGGAATTTTTAAATCCCATGAAAAAGCACCCCGTGTCATTATTACCAATGGTCTTATGATTGGTATTTACGACAATTTGGAAGATTGGGAAATTGCCGAAGAAATGGGCGTTGCCAATTATGGTCAAATGACTGCCGGAGGATGGATGTATATCGGACCTCAAGGTATCGTACACGGAACCTATAATACCATCCTCAATGCAGGTCGTTTAAAACTGGGACTGAAAGCGGAAGATAATTTGGCCGGCAAACTCTTTGTCAGTTCAGGACTTGGTGGAATGAGTGGAGCACAAGGAAAAGCTGGAGATATAGCCGGTGCTGTATCCATTATTGCGGAAGTAGATATTTCCAGAATTGAAACTCGACTGGAGCAAGGTTGGATTACTAAATTGGCAGAAACACCGGAAGAAGCAGTTCAATATGCACAAGAAGCTTTAAAAACCAAAGATAATTTATCCATTGCCTACCATGGAAATATTGTAGATCTACTGGAATATATGGAAAAAAATAATATCCATATCGATTTGTTGTCAGATCAAACATCTTGTCACAATGCCTATGACGGTGGATACTGTCCGGTAGGGATCACTTTTGATGAGCGGACCAAATTATTGGCAGAAGACAAACCCACTTTCCATAAATTAGTAGATGAAACTCTACGTCGCCATTTCGATGTGATCAAAAAATTAGTGGATAAGGGAACTTATTTCTTCGACTACGGAAATTCTTTCTTAAAGGCCATCTATGATGCCGGAGTAAAAGAAATTTCCAAAAATGGTCATGACGATAAAGATGGATTTATCTGGCCTTCCTATGTGGAAGATATCATGGGACCTCTTCTTTTCGATTACGGCTACGGGCCTTTCCGTTGGGTCTGCCTCAGTGGAAAACACGAAGATTTAATTGCCACCGATAAAGCTGCGATGGAATGCATTGATAAAGATCGTCGTTATCAAGATTTGGATAATTACAATTGGATTCGAGATGCAGAAAAAAATCAAATGGTTGTCGGTACTGAAGCAAGAATCCTGTATCAAGATGCAAAAGGCCGTGTCAAAATAGCCTTGAAATTCAATGAATTGGTTCGAGAAGGAAAAGTAGGGCCGATTATGCTGGGTCGTGACCACCATGATGTATCCGGTACAGACTCTCCCTTCCGTGAAACATCTAATATTAAAGATGGCTCCAATGTCATGGCAGATATGGCTACACAATGTTATGCCGGAAATGCTGCCAGAGGTATGAGTTTAGTCGCTTTGCACAATGGCGGTGGTGTTGGAATCGGAAAATCCATTAACGGTGGATTTGGTCTTGTGTTAGATGGATCAGAACGTATTGACGAAATCATTAAATCCGCCATGACTTGGGATGTCATGGGTGGCGTTGCCCGTCGTAACTGGGCAAGAAATAAACATTCCATTGAAGTTTCCATGGAATTTAATGATGATAATGAATATGGACATATCACCATCCCCTACTTGGTCAAAGATGAATTAATTGAAGATGCAGTGAAGGATCTATAATAGGACCATAAAAAACCACCGTTTTTCGGTGGTTTTTTTGATTCCAACTTAACTGTTTAAAATCGTCCGATATAGGGTTTTGACCGGAATCCCGGTAGCTCCTTTGGGTAAATAACTATAGGCCTTTTTACTATATACAGGACCTGCAATATCCATGTGAACCCATGGAAGTTCTTCTACAAAGTGTTCCAGGAAAATACCAGCTGTAATGCTTCCTCCTGAACCACCTCCAATATTGTTAATATCTCCAAAATCGCCTTTCACAGAGTCTCGAAGTTCCTCATTGGCTTTTAATTCCCATACATATTCTCCCGCTTCCTCTGCGGAATCTTTAACCACTTGACAAAATTCTTCATCATTGGTCATAAGAGCTGTCGTATATTCACCTACGGCAACGACGGCAGCACCGGTCAAGGTAGCTAAGTCGATAATCTTTTTTGCTCCTGTTTTTGTAGCAGCATAATACAGAGAATCGGCCAAAGTAACTCGACCTTCCGCATCGGTGTTTCCAATTTCTATGGTTAGTCCCTTCATGGAACCTACAATATCTCCATTTTTATAAGCGCGCCCTGAAATCATATTTTCACAAGCGGCTACTACTCCTATCACATTCTTTTGAATTTTGTTTTTAGCCAATGCATAAATGGTACCGACTACGGTAGCAGCCCCTGCCATATCGGTTTTCATAGTGACCATGCTCCGTGGAGGTTTAATGGCATACCCTCCAGAATCGTACATAATTCCCTTACCCACCAATGCTATGGGAGCTTCATTTGCCACCGGTTTATATTCCATCAAGATAAAGCGAGGATCCCGATCAGATCCTTCCGCCACGGATAGGAAGGCCTCCATTTTTAAATCTGCAATTTGCTGTTTATCCAAAATAGTAACTTGAACTCCCAAAGGAGTCAGGACTTCATCTATTTTTTCTCCAAAGACTTCAGGATACATATCCATGGCCGGAATATTGACCAGATCCCGAGTTAGGAAAACTCCTTCCATCAATGTAGAGATTTCATCGATCACTTTTCGGCTTTTTTTACTCTCTTGTCCTTGAATTGAAATTTCAATATCCCACGGTTCTTCTTTCTTTTCCTTGTATCGGTCGAAAGTGTAATTCGATTGCAAAAGTCCTTCTACTAAACCTTCCAATACAGCTTCTTGGGAGATGGGAAATGAAGTTGAAGAAATTAAAAGTTCCACTTCATCCAGTTTGTATTTCTTCAAAAGAGTCCCTAATTTTTTCCCTTGTTTCCTGAGCACTTGAATTGACAGCTCTTCTTCCTTTCCTAAGCCGACATAAATAGCCGGTTGTTCATTATAAAGATTGTCAAAAATTTCATCCTTTTTCCCAGAAAAAATTTTATTTTCTTCAAAAAACTTTCGTATTTTACTGTCGCAAATGTCCAGCTTTTCTTCAAATAAAAAGAAAACTTTATTCTTTTTTTCTTGATTCCATATAAATTTCACCTTATCACCTCAAGAACATTATAGCCTAACGTAGATGGATTTACTAATAAATCTATTTTTCCTCCACCATTACAAAATTTCCCATGGAAAAAGTGTTATAAAAACACCCTCTCCACAGTCTCTATATTTAGATCCTGTGGAGAGGGAATGTCTGTCAAAGGGAAAGACCTAACACCAATTGTATTTCCACTGGAGCATCTCCCGGCAGAGAGGCCACTCCGATGGCAGCTCTTGTTCCAATTGCCACTTCTCCTAATTCTTCATAGAGATAGTCCGTGGCAAAATCTGCCAATTTTGCATGATCTTGATACCCTTCTTCTCCATTGATATACACCGTCATAGTCAAAACAGCTTCAATTTCTTCTCCTTCTTTTAAGAGGTTTCTAGCTGCCATCAAAGCATTATTCGCCGCCTGTTCCATCGCTTTTTTATATTTTACCAAGGGTTCATGAGTTCGAACTTTTCCCGTCATCAATAACCTTCCTTGAACACGTGGCGTCATTCCTGCCGTATAGATCAAATTCCCAAATCTCTTTGCAGGAAGGTATTTTCCTTGAGGAATGGGATTTTCTTTTTTCATTTTCGGTACCTCTCAATCATTTCACAAATTCGATGGACCGCTTTTTTTGCTTGTTCCGGATCTTGAGAAAAATTTAATCGAATACTATCGGTAAAACCAGGACCGAATTCCGTACCGGGGGTGACAATGACATTCCCATGAAGTCTCAATATTTTGACAAAATCACTCAAGCTGACATCTAATGGTGGTAATTTAGGAAAAATATAGGAACCGGCTTCCGTCTTACGTATTTGAAGTCCTTCCACCTCTTGGAAAATTTGAAGTAGATCGTCTCTAATTTTTTGATGGACTGCAATTCGTTTGTCCATCCAACCTTTCGGCTCGTCAAACCATCTTTCCAAGACCCTTTGACAATAACCGGCAGCTCGAAGACACATAATAGCTTGCAACTTTTCCATTCGGTCAATAATGGTAGAACTGCCAAAGGCAACGCCTAGACGAAAACCACTGAGCGACTCAGTTTTAGAAGGACCTAATATGGTCAGAATTTTTTCAGGATTCACATTTTGAGCACATAAATGGTAATAGGAAAAACCATGAAATATTTGACGGGAATACAACTCATCCACAATTAAAGTAATGTCATAAATGGAGGCTAATTCTGCAATTTTCTTGATCTCCTCTTTGGAATAGATAGCTCCTGTAGGGTTATTAGGATTGGAAAATAAAAAGATTTTCACTCCTTGTTGGAAGGCTTCTTCCAGCTTTTCCAAATTTAAGCCGGATCCGTCTGGATTTTCTTGAAGATAATCCAAAGGGATGGGAACCAATTGTCCGTCAAAAAATGTCACTAATTTTCGATTGGCAAAATAATCCGGTTCTACAATAGCCACCCTGTCTCCTGAACTGATCGTTGCTCCCATGGCCAGGAATAATGCACCTTGCGTTCCCGAAGTAATGAGAATTTCCCGATCCGGATCTATTTTTATGCCGGTAAAATTTCCTAGTTTTTTTGCCATATCCTGTCGAGTTTTTAAACCACCTCGATATTCTGTATAGGCTTGAGATCCTCCTTTTTGAAATCCCTCTATAAAAGAATTTAAGGAACCTGGAATCGGTTCATGAGCATCCACATCCCCATGGGAAAAATCTACCAATTCTCCCTGAAGCTTTTCCCCTCGAAATTTTAATTTCACTTCCTTCTGAAGAGATTCTTGACCCGGGGCATTTTCCACACCTAGTTTTTCAAATTTTTTACTTATTAGATCCATTTAAATAATCCTTTCCATTGTCGA
>JAUNVJ010000027.1:2902-9824 GCA_030537695.1 Tissierellia bacterium | reverse complement strand
GGATGCCAAACTTCACACATTTTCGAACGAAAATACTCTTTGTATTCAGCTAAGATAAGGAACAAAGAAAAAAGAGGTCTTAAGGCTTATTTGCTATGCTCAAAAACCTCTAAATTCCTCTATTTTTCCAATTTGTTTTCTATTATGTTAAAAATTACAACTAGTAAGGATACATCAATGGGTGTCAATGATTTCACCTCTAAAAGTATATAAAGAAACTATATTTGAACTTTATGAGATTTTAGGTTGAAAAAAATTATTATTACAACAAGATTAATAAGACGTTGAGAATATTGTAAAATTTGATTTTCCCAGTATAATAATAAGTAAATAAAGATAAAAAAAGAGTAAAAAAAAGAAAGTATAGAAAAATATAACGTAATAACGAATAATTTAGAAAAAATGATGAAATATACATTTTTTATCAATGTGGATTTGGAAGTTTGAACATGAATAGATAGTACAATTAATTATGGAATTTGTGAAAGAGTTACTATCTGCGTATATGAATTAATGTTATGAAAATAAGGAGGTATGTTTATAATGATTTGAAGAATTTAATATGATTATTTATAAAGAATTATAGCAAAGTCTAGTGGTAAGAAGTCGAGTAAAAATTAACATTAATAACAATAAAGAATACAGAAAGTAAGGGATTTTTCATTGAGATTTCTTAAAACTGGGCGAGACAAATATACTTGTTAATCATAATTTTTTAACAGGTTATTAAAGAATTACAAATTAATATTTTCTTGTGTAGAGACGATTGTTTTTTCAATAGAAAAACAAACGCACTAACTTTCTGGCAGTTAATACGATTGCTCTTTTATGGGGAGACTTTAAAGTTTCTTTATATTATGGAAAGCTTTCAAATCAGGCTTACGTGTGTGAATTAGATTTGTAGTTTCTAATAAATAGTACTTGAGATATCTGTTACTAGATTGAATGTCACGTGTATTGTCTGGATTAAAGCTTCCGGATTAGGGCTCATTCCATACAAAATCACGGTATTTCGCTAAAGCGGCTTTTTTATGAAATCTATTAATATTGCTAATTACCTATAAAAACCAGCAGTATAAACAGGACTAACACTAGATATAGATATTAAAATTTGTTAGCGTTAAGAGCTTCCAATTGAATAGCAATGACATTGTCAAGCTCCATAAGTTATTTTTCAAAGGATTAAATTGTTTGCTTTTGAAAAGCAAGAGACTGATTCAAAGGTCTTGAACAACTTTCGGAAGCTTATAGGAAGATTTTGCTGCCTTTTGAATTTAACATCTGAGAGCTATCGGGTTTTTAAAGTAATTTTTCCTCTTTCCAATCAAAAAATTAGTAAAAGAATCTATATCCTTATATATTATTTTATCCACAGGGTAATATTCATTCAAAATTTAACACAAATATTACCAAAAGTATTAGAAAATAGCTTGTCACTAGAAGCTTGGATCTGGGAAAGAGTAGAAAACCTTTAAAACAAAGTACTAGGAATCGATTTTTTCTCAAGCTAAATCATAGGTATATTGGTAACGTAAACAAGTTAATTGCATCAATGGGTAATAAGTTTCATTGATAATAGTTCCGTTCTTACTAATACAACCAAATCTTAAGCAATTGGCAATGACAAAAGCGAAGATTGCATCATTTTTCGGAACCTCCGAATAAAAAACTTTGAATTTTTTAACCTGTTGTTCATTTAAAACATGAACAGAATTGAGATTTTATCAATATCATTAGATTCTCTTAGAAATTGTGCAAAATTTTCCCTATATTTATCGATAGATTCCAAACCGAAATAAAAGAAAGCATCCTTTGAAAGGATATAAATATTATCTAAAATTGTTTCGAACCTAAAATAAATTCCTTAAAGAACGATTAAAAACCTTAGCATTATAAAAAATCATAACATAGACAGAATTAGAAGATTTACTAGCATTGATGCCAATTTAGAAAGTATCAGGCATAACTTCACCTCCAATCATAAAAATTTTAGAAAAGAAGATTACGAAATTAATGTTCTGCAAACTTTCGCATCAACATCCTCGCAATACAAGTCTACTAATAGTCTACATGGATGAAATCTACTACCAAAAGAAATAGATTAGTTAGAAACAACCAGTGGTTCGAAGATAATTGAAAGGGCATGGGACAGAATCCAAGATAGCGTTTAGTTTTAGACGTAAGCCCACAAGGAGGACCAGAACAAACATTATGACCTTATTTATTAAGATAATCATACTACACAGAGCCTTAATTTGTAACCAAAAATAAGTTTTTTACTTCTTAAATCTATAAACGAGGAGGAAACTATGAAAAAGAAATTTATATTTATTCTTGCAATATTTATGATTATGAGTAGTATAATGCAAGTATATGGGCAAGAAATATCTATATCGGGAGATGCCCCCATAGGCAATGTTCAATTGGGGGGGAAATATCTTATAAAAAATAAAATTAGAAGTATTAATCCAGGACCACCGATGAGAGGGGTTAGTCCAGGAGGACAGGTGCGCTCCATTGACCCCGGTGCATCCACTCCTGTTCATGAGTATCAATTCTATAAGACAAAAGAGGATGCAATCAATGCTTCTAGTGGTACTTCCACACCTGTTCCAGTCAATGTTCAAAAAGTCAAAACCCATGGGAAATTAGAAGAACCTGAACTGGTGGAAATCAATAAAAAGTTGTTTGACGGTTGGTATACAACATATAATGGAGAAGAACAGAAGATTATCTTTAACGAAGGATATAATGTCAAGGAAAATATAACCCTCTACGTCTATCCTAAATACAAAGATGTTTCAGCGCTCTTTTTTGCCGAAGGAAGCATCATTTTAGGAACGGCTACTGCTGATAATGAAAAACACATCACCATCAATGATGAACCCAATGTGATGCGGGAGAACAAAATCCTGAAAGGTTGGAGTTTGGATCCCGATATCCCCACTTGGGAAGCTGTCGTTGCGGCAGGAAAGAATTTCAAATTCAAAGAAGATACGGATCCAACGGAAGTGGAAGGTTCCGTGGTGGTTTATGCTGTCTTGGAAAAGGCCTATCGTATCAATTATGACACCGATGGTGGTACCAATATTGATGGATATTTTTTAGGTAAAGATGAAATCTATGCTAAAGTCCCTGCTGATCCGGAAAAAGAAGGATACACCTTTGACCATTGGTATGTTATTGAGGAAAAGCTCAACCCAGCAACAGGACAGATGGAAGATACCGAAATCACATTGACCACAAAGACGGTTGGTGGGGAATTAGTATTTGATAAAGAAATCAAGAAAAGCACGGTTATCTACGCCAAATATACATCGGAGACGGTGAAGTTTGGGATTGTTTTCATGCGAGAAAAAAGACCGGATCAGATTAAACCAGGTGCCAGTCCCTATGAGTTTTTGGGCTATTTTTCTAACCATGGTTCCTCTGCGAACAATAATCTACAAAAAACAGAAGGTTTATCAGGTAGCAAGATTATCTTTGATGACCAAAGTTCATCTACTCCGGAACAAGTGACAAACTTGGATAAGGACCAATTCCAGTCCTACTTAGAACAGACTAACAATAATCGAAATTTACTTAAATATGCGAGTTCTATGGGAATAGAAGAAGAACTGCTCAAGGGATTCCATGTCAATAAGGAAAAGACTAATGAAGTAGACTGCATTTTAAAAGGAAACGGCCTCACCACAAAACTTGTGTATCTTGATCGGGATACGGTGAATCTAAGAGTATATAAAAGTAGATATCAAACGTCGGGTAATTTGATTGAGGATGAAAATTCGAGTCCCGATGCCCTCGGTAATTTTAAATATGGGGAATCCATCAAAGTTAGTGATGCTAATCGAGGTTGGGAGTATCTGATTGACAAATTTAATAAAGGCCAAGGGAAGATGCTTCAAAACTATAAAGGAAGCCTGTGGTTTACCATCGCTCCCTTTGCTGTTGATCAAGCAACAGTAGAAGGGTATACAGCGTATTATATGCAGCGAGATGGAGATAGTTGGAAATTTAACTTTGTTTTAGCTAACAAACCAGATGATTACAGTCTACTGTCCGTTCCCATTAAATTACCATTGGATAAGCAAAATTACACTTACAATCAATCTGAAAATTGGCTTAAAGATGCTGGAACTACCGAAGCAATGATTACGGACAGTCTTTTACCCAATAAGGAAAATCCTGCCATTTCTGACACCACCGGCTGGTGGCCACGCATGAGTCTCAGAGCGGAAGACTATGCCATAATAGATGGATATGCATGTATTAATGGAGTTAAATCCTATAATACCTCTACGGGAAGCCCTGGATATAAAGATAAATTATGTAATGTGGCAGGAGTTGAGAATACTTCCAGTGTTAGAAACAAGTACGTTGTAGCACCTGTTTTTTATAAAAAGAAAGCATTTAATTTACGATTTGAATCAGGGATGACAGGTGCCTATGGGCCCTTAACAGTAAGTGATATTCCCTATGATTCTGTTTTAGTGGGTCCTCCGGGGCCTGAGGGAGGAGATCCCAATATCCCGGCCAAAGAGCAAGAAATTGAGGAGTATCTAAGTCGATTTATCAAGGCAATCATCGATCCCGATACAAAAGAAGTCACCAACTATGATGAAGCGACGAAAAATGCAGATGGAGACCTCTTCATGGGTTGGTACTTGGACCCAGGATATATGCTCCCCTTTGAAGAGCATATGCCCATGCCGGCCCATAATATGCAAGTCTTTGCCAAGTGGGAGCCCTATACCCACTATGTTAAAGTTCACAAACTATCTAAAGATTCTGATGGTGCTGAGAACCCCAACAATATTGTTGAAATTGAAATTGAACATGATGCTAAACTTAGCGAGCAAAATCCAAAACTAGGCTATATTATCCCAGCCGGTTTTACAGAAGATGATTTTTTGGGCTGGGAAACCTATGGAGATATAAATACGCATATACCAAGTACAGATGGAGAAGGAACAGCCTTTGAGTATATTTTTGACAATCAAGTAAAATCAGGCTTTCATCTTTATCCCAAGTGGAAGAATCGAAAGGCACGGGTGGTCTACGTCTTTAACTATGACAACTTCGTTGACAGTAATCATACACCCGACAGGCCGCTAACAGAAGATGAATTGGTTGCGCTTCGAGGAAGGCTCGATCTTGAAGGAGACTATCTCGAAACCAATCGGTACTATATGTCCAAGTATCAATATGACATCGATACGGATTTACGACTAAGAGATCCACTGGGTATGGATGCTGAAGGATTTATCAATCATCCTGTTCCACCGGCCGGTACTGCTACGGAGGGGAAAGTATTCCTAGGTTGGAAGATTTATAGTCGAAATTATAAAAACGGTATATGGACGAGGGCGGATACCAACCTTTACTATTACAACTCCCCTTTTACCATTGGTAGAAACAATATCAGTTACAGTACATCTTCAGGCAATGACGACGCCCTAGGGGCTTTATTCCTCGTGGCAATCTGGGGAGATAAGGATGCCAAAACGGAAATCAAACTTTTTGCAAACAACGAGAAGACTCCAGAGGCTGTCTATTTTGAAAATAATTTGACACAAAATGAAGGATACACTCTACCCGATGTCAAAACCTTGACCGATAGCACGAATGCAAGCTTGAAATTTGAAAAAGAAGGCTATCAGTTTAAATACTGGACCACCAATCGAGATGCTAGTGGCATACAATTTAGAAACCAGCAAGAAATACTAATTGATAATGATTTGGTGAACCAAGGTGCCAACGAGCTCTATGCCCAATGGATGAAGCTCTATGATGTGACAGCAGAAAAAGAATGGAAGGATGACGAAGGCAATACGATAAGCAATCCACCTAAAGTCGCTGTGGGGTTGCTTCGTCGTGTAGCAGTTGGACCTCCATATAATCCAGGTTTTGGATCTGTGGGCGGGTTCACACAAGTTCCAGACTCTTTAAAAGTACTTCCTGACGATGCCGGACCAGACGGAAAACTTCACTGGAATGTGGAAGGCCATAATGATGCCGGGGAACGGTATGCCTATATTACAGTGGAATTAAAACCGGAAGGAAACTATGTATCTAAGTTTTACAATGCGACAAGCATGGATGAACTCGGTGTGTGGATAGACCAAGAAGGTCATCGAAAGTATCAAAATGTGGAATTAGGAAATGGTTCAGATGTGGATGTTTTCACATCTGCCACCATGCGAAGTGAGACCAACTACAACGCAACTACCAATATTGCTGAAGGATATCTCTTCAAGCTAACCAATACCAAGGTGAATGTTCCTGCCCCCGTGGTAGAACAGGGATATGTGGATGAAACAAGTTTTGATATTACACCGGGACTGGATCCCAAGGATGTGGTGACAAAAATCATTGTGACCATACCAGGAGAAAATATGGGAGATCCAGAGATTGTCTTAACCTTAGAAAAAACGGCCAATGGAAGTTGGAATCCCAGTGATACGGCATATACCATCACTACAAATGATACGGGGAAAATTACCATCCAATTGCCGGGTGGCAGAAAACTTAAAAAAGATGAAGTCATCAAAGCCCACGCGGAAAATAAACAAGAAGTAAAGTCTAAGACCAATCAAATGATGGTGAAGGACGCCGAACCAAGCGTGAAACCAGATAAACCGGTGCAACAGGTGCGGGATGATGGTTACAATGTGGTCATCACGTCGACCATACCCACAGGAACTACACCGGATCCCAATACGGTCTATACTCTTGTGGACAGTTCAGGAAATGACATCAAAGATAGCAATAACCAGCCCATTGTGGGGACGGTTGGCACCGCTGGAACCATCACATTTAAAGTTTCCGATGGTATTTTGCAGGAAGATGACCAAGTAAAAGTGAGGGCAGAGGAACCAAGACATAAACCAACCCTATCGGACCTTTCTGATCCCTTAGACAT
>JAUNVJ010000027.1:0-2802 GCA_030537695.1 Tissierellia bacterium | reverse complement strand
CGAAGGATGCCTCGGGAAATTGGAAAGATGGTACAACAACATTAACTGTCAATGGTGATGGTGCAGTAGAAGTACCTGTTCCCACCGGAGTTCAATTAAAAGAGGGAGACATCGTCAAGGCCCAGGCAGAAGATAAGGCAAATACGAAAGCCAAATCTCCCATTGTCACCAAAGCTGTGGGGCGTTCAAAAAAGAAAACACCCACGCCCACCTTGGAAAAAATTACTGCAGAAGATACGACATTTATCATTAAGCCCATTGATAACACCAGTGAAAATATCATTACCGATACCATGGTGGTCACCATTAAGGATAATATGACCAACACCACGGTGAAGAAGATTATACTGAAGAAGCAAAGTAAAGGTAACTGGAGAATCCAAGGAACATCAACGGATATTGTGCCGGATGGGGAAGGTAAGTTAACAGTTGATCCGGGACTTGCCTTTAAGGCGGAATATAGTTTGGGTGCGACGGCAGAAGATAAGACCCATGGTCATAGTATTTCAGATCCCACTTCAGTCAAAGTCAATGCCAAGCAAAGTAATGAGCCCAGCTATGTAAAACAACTCAAAAATGATGATGCACAAAAGTTCCATGTTTTCAAAGGAAAAGGTGTACCGGGGGCGCTTATCAATATATACAGCCCCGGTGGAGACCAGATTGCCATTCCCGTTACGGTTGGGAACGATGGATTTTTTGAGGCAAAAATTCCTCAAGAAAATATGCCGGCAGATGGCAAGATTCAATTTGCCCAGAAGATTGAGGAAAGGCCGGAGTCCGAAAAAGTGGATGCGGAATTAAAAATCACGAAACCCACATTAAAACTTGGTGATCTTGATGCAGGCGCAACAACGATCACATTAAATACCATCTCTGAGGACTGTACAAGAATTATCGTGACCCTGCCTGACAACACGACTAAGGAGCTGACGAAAAACAACGTAGGCAATTGGCTCGATTCCAATAATAAAGTTGTGGGGACAGGACCGAATATTACAGATTTGGATGCACCACAATTAAAAAATAACGATATTGTAAAAGCCGTTGGATATGACGAGTACAACAATATCTCCAAGGAAGAAAAAACCATTGTGGGCGATAAGGCATCCTTTACTACGGAAAAACCGCAACAAGAAAAACGGGATGATAACTACAATGTCATCATCAGTGCTGTGATTCCTGCGGGATCTAACCCGGCGAATAACACGGTCTACACGCTCTGCAAAGAAAACGGTACAGAAGTCGCAGCCACTGTTTCTGAAAAGGACGGAAAAGTTGTTTTCACCGTTACTGATGGTGTATTAGCCCATGGTGTGAAAGTGAAGGTGAAAGTAAAAGAACCGGGGAAACCAGAAAAATTCTCCGAAGTTTCGAAAGCCTTGGATCTCAATGGACCGGTGATTACAGCCCAGGATATTAAGGGGCGTGTAGGCGTTCCTCTAAAGGACAGCACCACAAACCAAATCAAGGTAGAGGATGAAACATCACCCGGTCTTGAAGAATTAGCCTATTTTGAATTGCCACAAAAATTACAAATCGTAAAAGATGGTGCCATTTGGAAAGTAAAAGGAGCTGTTCCATATAGAATCGAAGCAGCGGATAATGTGACGATTACCTATACAGGAAAAGACCAATGGGGAAATAAAACGGGAAAAATCGTCAATGTATGGATTGAAGATAAAACTGCCGTTGACACTCCGAAGATTGATCCGCTTAAAAAAGGAAGTAAGACGGTAAAAATCACACCACCTCTCAAAGGGGATACTTTGGTGGTCACCATTGGCGATGATACGGTTACCTTAACGAAAAAAATTGACCCTAATACCAACGAAGTAACTTGGAACGATGGAACCATCACCTATCCTCTAACTTCCGGCAAAATTGATGTGAAGGTGCCAGATGATGAAGGACTTGAGGTTGGAGATATCGTCACAGCCCAAGGTAAAGACTCCACAGGGATACTGGCGGATTCTCCTATCGCGACAGACTCGGTGAAACAATCCAATCTGAAAACACCGACACCTCAATTTGAACAGGTGACAGTAGGCGATACGACCTTTACAATTGAGCCCATCAATCAAGGTGTAATTGTAGTTGATAGATTGGTTATTACCATAAGAAATGAAACAACAGAAGAAGCGAAGTTGATTTTAACAAAAGATGACAGTGGTAACTGGACAGATCAAGATAACAATCCCATCACCAAAGAGGGTAACAAATTGAAGGTTTCTGTTCCCAGTGGTATCACCTTGACACCGAACCATTCCTTTGGTGCCACAGCAGAAGATGTTTTCCATGGCCATGCCATTTCTGATCCGACCTCCATCAATGTCAATGCAAAACAAAGTGACAAACCGACGGCAGAACAGGGCAAGACCAAGGAAAATGGCAATCCTACGATTACAGGTACAGGGGTTGCAGGCGCAGACATCAATGTCTATGATCCAACGACTGGAAACTTAATCGCAGGACCGGTCAAGGTAAAACCGGACGGAACCTATGAAATTGAAGTACCGAAAGATAGTGTGCCTCATGATGGCAAAGTCATAGTTAAGCAGAAAGAAGATGGGAAACCGGAGTCTGAGCCTACGAATGTGACCATAGATAAGACAGCACCAGATGCACCATTGATAGATCCAACAAACGTAGGTGACACCACAATTCAAATTACGCCGCCGGATGAAGCGGAGAAATTGATCATCACGCTTCCCGATGGCAGCAAAAAAGAATTGACAAAGAAAAATGCCACCACTTGGACAGATGGAGCTACTGACTATCCAGTGAGTGGAGGTAAAATCA
>JAUNVJ010000074.1 GCA_030537695.1 Tissierellia bacterium | reverse complement strand
AGATATAAGAGTCCACTTGGGGAAAAAAGGTTCATTTAATTTGGAAATAGTTTGGTATCGTTAAGGAAAGCTAAGGGTATTAAAAATCCGGAGAAAATCCATCCTCTTATTCTTTCTTTACAGTTATTTAGAGGGGAGAATTCCTCACTTAAAACACTCAGATCCGAAAGGGGGGATTTTAATATTGATAGTAGCTTCTCCTATGGAAAGGTTCAATTATTTCGATACAATTTTAGGGAAGCTCATAAATTATTTTCTCTAGAAATCACAGGGGTACAACTTACCATTTCCCCTATCATTCTTTAAAATTCGATGAATGTCAATAAGAATTTTAAAAGATTATAAATAGAAAGATTGCTATGAAATTAGAGTATAGAGATATGAGTTTTATCTGCGGAGTCATTTTTGAAATTTTCGGTAGAGGGAATAGAAGATCACCGAGACAAATAAAAAATAGTAGCGATTGACATAGTGGGTAGCCTTTCCCTTACTGTTAAAGTGAATGGGAATGGAAGGGGGGAGATATTGAATGACAATCAGGAACACCATCAATAGCAGGCCAAAGACCAAGAGATCTCTTTTGATATTTCGTTTCATTTTACACCTCACTAAATTTTTAAATCCAATGCCTTTTTATAGAGGAAAAGGGAAAAGGGGAGTAGAATCGTATTAACGACCCACAGGGTATTCACAAGTGGAATATGGAAGAGAAAGTGGAGAACCACAGGAGATGCCACCGGAAGGAGGTTGAGGATACCGGTGATGAATACCGGCAGACTCTGTTTGATCACCACCACTTCGTAATCCCAGTGAAATTTGGGAAATCTTAGATTCCAATAGATACCTTGGATAGAGGTAAAGAGGGAGTAGGATACTCCCGTATATAGAAAAACTATCGCTTCTGCCCCCCTCCAATGAAGTCGAAAGAGACAGGCCATGGTGCTTAGGATTAACCCGACGGTATGAATTGTTATATTTAGGGCGAGTTTACTGTCTACAATCTGTTTTTTAGAAAGAGGCGCAGTCTGAAGGATCCAAATATTTTCTCCCTCTAGAGAAATGGAGGAAGAAGTGGTGCAGCTGATGGAGATCAAACCGGCCACAAAGATATGAACATAGATATGATCCTTACTTTTTACCTTCAGCACCTCACTAAGAATTGACGGAATTTTTCCGGGAGCTAAGAGTAAGACGAAAGTGAAGAATATCAACAAAAGGATTCCCAATCCGCCATTTAAAAAATAGGTGGGAGAATTTATAAATCGAAATAATTCCCTGCGGTACAGAGCTTGAAGTGGTGATCTAACTCAAGGTGAATGGGAGATTGAAGATTTTGATAGTTATCACCGATGAGGAAAATTGTAATTAGACAAAAGATCGTGGATAGAAAGATAAAGATGGAGATTCCTCTGATGGAATGATTAAATAGAATTCCCGGAGGATAAATTTTAATCAGTTGAGAGGAAAAATTCTCTCCGGAGAGGCCCTGGTGGGAGATCTCCATCCATTTAAACAGAGGAATT
>JAUNVJ010000073.1 GCA_030537695.1 Tissierellia bacterium | reverse complement strand
ATATTCGGAATTTCAAGATTTAGGTGTGAAACTGGTTGGTTTAAGTGTAGATAGCCTTGCCTCACATATGGCTTGGCTAAACAGTATCGAAACGTCTTTTGATGTGCAAATTGAGTTCCCACTTATTTCAGATTCCAACAGGGTAATATCAGAAACTTACGGTATGTTGGCGCCTGAATCGCATAATACCGAAAGCTCAAGAGCAGTATTTATTATCGATGATGATGCTGTGGTCCGTGCTATGATTTACTATCCAATGACTACCGGTCGTAATATCGATGAACTCTTACGTGTTACTAGAGCGATTAAGATTTCTGATGAAACAGGAGATAACACACCTGCTAATTGGAAAAAGGGAGATAATTTATTAGCTGCCCCACCAGAAACGCTTGAAGATGCTAAAAAACGAATGAAAGATTCCAATTATGACTGTAAAAATTGGTATTATTGTGAAAAAGATTCTGAACAAAGCTCTAAAAAATTTTATAACCCATTTTTATATAACAATTAGTCCTACTCCAAGAAAATGTGTTATTACTTCTAGCTCATGTTCAAGACGAAAATATAAAAATGGAGGCTAAGTTATGACCTTGAAAGCAATTATTTTAAATGCATCTCTAAAACATGGTGATGAACTATCCAATACAGAAGGCTTAGCGAAAGAAGTCACTGACATCTATCATAAAGAAAATGTAACGAGTGAGATGATTCGATTAAGTGATTATAATATTTCTTATGGCATTTCTGATGATATGGGCAACGGAGACGAATGGCCTCTCATTTTAGAAAAAATTAAAAATGCAGATATTTTAATTATTGGTACACCTTTATGGCTAGGTGAGAAAAGTAGTATCGCAACGCTTGCCATTGAACGCCTTTATGGTAGTACAAGTTTAACCAACGAACGTGGTCAATCCTTTTTTTATAATAAAGTGGGTGGTGCCATTGTTACTGGTAACGAAGATGGCGCAAAAAATGCAGCTGCCTCAATCCTATACGCCCTATCTCATATTGGCTTAACAGTACCTCCAAATGTTGACGCTTATTGGGTTGGTGAAGCAGGCCCAGGCCCTTCTTATTTAGACATCGAGCACGTAAACGAATTTACCAAAAAACACGTTGAAATGCTCGCCTATAATACAATGCACTTAGCCAAAATTTTCAAGAATCACCCTATTCCGAATGAAGGTAACCAATTATAAAATACAATGTCAAAAGCCAGTTGCATAGCAGCAACTGGCTTTTTCTCGTAGTGTTTAAGCTTTTATATTTTTTGGTATAATGATCTGCGCTAAAATCACACCAATAATCATTAACATGATACTAGCCATGAAAGACCAAGTCGCTGCCACGCTTGCACTATGTGTCACTTGTACCGCCGCGAATATTGTCGTATTCATTGCAATGCCAAACGCCCCGCCGAGTGAAGAAGTCATTTTATACAGACCTGAAGCTAGGCCAATTTTTTCATCTGGAATCGTTAAAATAGCTACAGTTAAACCAGGTGTCGCACATAAACCGTTGCCAATAGCAAAAATAACAAAACCAAATGTTTCAGCTA
>JAUNVJ010000006.1 GCA_030537695.1 Tissierellia bacterium | reverse complement strand
GAAGGAGGAAGAACGGTAGCATCCGGTGTCGTATCTAAAATTCTTGAATAATCGAAATGCTAAAGAGAACTCTTTTGAGTTCTCTTTTTTTATGAAAAAAATTTCTATTTTTAGGGTAGAATGCTTCCATCCCAAAAGATATAATGAAAGGGAAAGAGGCATTGTAAAATAAAAGGAGGAAGAAATGAACAAGAAGAAAATACTGATCTTTATGCTTGTGATTTTAACGGCAGTATCGACGAAAGTTTTAGCCGGTTCCCAGACATACACGGTAATGAAAGGAGATACTCTATATCGAATCGGCAAAAATTATGGGGTAGATTGGAAAGAGATCCAAAGAGAAAACAAGATCAAAAATGTCTATCGATTGCAGATTGGAACCGTACTTACCATTCCCGAAACAGGGCTTGGAACAAATGTAGAAAAAGTATCTTCAAAACCGTCATATGATTCGGAAAGGATAATGATCCAAAATGGAGATCATCAAATTCCGGCAATTATCACCATCCCCGAGGGGAATGGACCTTTTCCTGCAGTTGTCATGCTTCATGGGACAGGATCTAATAAAGATGAGGCAGGTAACGGTTATGTGGAAATGGCGAAAACTTTTGCAGATCATAATATCGCTTCCATTCGCTTTGATTTCATCGGAAATGGAGAAAGTCAGGAGGATTATATCCATTATAATTTTAAAACGGCAAAAGATGATTGTCAGGCAGTCACCAAGTATTTAATGGATCAAAAAAAGATTGATAAAAAACGAATCGGAATTATGGGTTGGAGTCAAGGAGGTACGATTGCCCTATTAGCTGCTGCAGAAAATAATACTTACCGCTCTGTATTGACATGGGCAGGTGCTATTGATCTGGCGTCTATGAACACGGATGAAAATTATGCAATAGCAAAAGAGCAAGGGTATTATCCATTGGAGTTTGATTGGAGAGATCCTTTAAAATTAGGACTGGAATGGTTTGAAGATGTGAGGAATACGGATCTGAAAGAAGAATTAGGAAAAATTGAAGTTCCGATTCTGGCAATTCATGGCAGTGAAGACAATGTAGTTGACCCAAAAGTCGGTGACATTATTGTAAAGGCGGCAGGAAATAAAAATTCTAAGAAAAAAATAATCAAAGGAGCCGATCATACCTTCAATATTTTTACGGAAGATAAAGAAAAATTTGAGAAATTAGAAACATTGACGAAGGATTGGTTTGAACAGACTCTATAAGTGAAAGAGGTAGTTGGATGGTAAGATCCAACTACCTCTTTCAGATGAAAGTATAGAGCGTTATTTTTACTAAATGGTTAAAAGGATGAAATATTGTATTTTTTTATACAATTTGAAAGGCTTGGTCCAGGATATAAAAGATTGTAGTAGAATATAAAAGGATATTATCATTGTAGAAATGAAATAAATTATGATATAATAATGTCAAATAATTCTTTACAAAAAATTAAAGTAATGGAATATATTAAAAACTTTAAAATAGATTTTAAAAAGAAAATAGGGGGGAAAGACATGAAAGACTTTATCTTTGATGTCAAGACTAAAATACTCTTTGGTGAGTCGCAAATTCATCATCTGGCTGATGAAATCAGCAAATACGGAAGTCGTGTCCTGTTTTGCTACGGGGGAGGCAGTATTAAGAGAAATGGAATTTATGACGATGTTGTAGAGGAATTAAAAGCCCACAACATCTATTTTCGTGAGCTTTCAGGGATTGAGCCGAATCCGAGAGTTACTTCTGCACGGGAAGGAATTAAAATGGTCCAGGAAGATCAACTGGATTTTATTCTAGCCGTGGGGGGAGGTTCTGTGATCGACCTTTCGAAACTGATAGCCGCAGGAGTTTATTATGAAGGAGATCCTTGGGATATTGTTATAAAAAAAGAGCCAATTCGAAAAGCGTTGCCGATTGGTGCGATTTTGACTTTGGCCGCCACCGGTTCGGAAATGGACGGTACCGGGGTCATTACGAATTTGGAGACGAAACAAAAGATTGGTTTTACCTCAATCCATACTTTACCAAAATTCTCCATTATGAATCCTGAATATACCTATACAGTAAATAATTACCATACCGCTGCAGGAGTGGCGGATATTATGAGCCATACCATGGAAAACTACTTTACTCTTTCCGACCATGCTTATTTATCCAATCGTTTGGCAGAGGCAATTTTAAAAACTTGTATTCATTATGGGCCCATTGCTATTCAAGAGCCGGATAATTACGAAGCCAGGGCCAATATCATGTGGGCTTCTACCTGGGCAATCAATGGACTTTTAAAATCCGGCAAAAATACCAATTGGTCCGTTCATGCCATGGAGCATGAACTAAGTGCCTATTATGACTTGACCCATGGTGTAGGGCTTGCTATTCTCACACCCCATTGGTTGGAGCATATTTTAAGTGATAAGACGGAAGAAATGATCGCAACCTTCGGTGAAAATGTTTTCAATATTACACCGTCCCAAAACCGACGAAAAGATGCGGAAAAAGCGATTGAATCTCTCTTTACCTTTTTTAAAGAGGATATGCAGATTCCAATGACCCTTCAAGAGGTGGGAATTGATGAAACATATCTATTGGAAATGTCGCAAAAAGCAGCAGAACATGCTGGAGGGGCCATTGAAGGCGTAATCGTTTTAGATCATGAGGATGTCTACAGGATCTATCAAAAAAGCTTGTAGGCCGGTGGGAGGATTCTATGTGTGATTTTGAACTGAAATATATTCAACTCCCAACAGGAGAAAATTTAAGTTTTCGCCAAAAGGGAAAGGGAAAAAAAAATCTTATTTTAATTCATGGAAATTATTGTTCTTCCATTGTATGGACGCCGATCATGGATGCCCTTGGGGAGGATTACAAATTATTTGCACCTGATTTACGAGGTTTTGGCCATAGTAGTTATCACAACAGAGGTCGAGATTTAAAAGTTTATGCGGAGGATATTATCGCATTTATAGAAGCATTGCATCTGGAGGAAGTCTATCTTTTAGGCTGGTCCGCGGGAGGGGGCGTTGCCATGGAGGTGGCAGCTGCATTAGGAAAACGAGTACAAGCACTTGTTTTAATCTCATCGATTTCGACTAGAGGGTACCGTTCCGATTATTCCATCCCTTTGGCCATGACAAAATTGGTTCGATTTATGTTTCCGGTCCCAATGTATTTTTTAGATAATTTAAATTTATTTCAAAAAATTTCTGATATCACCAATGATCGTAACGAGTTGGGGCTCTATCTAGACACCCTATTATTTAATCGTTCCACCCCGGATCGAGAATATCGGGAAGCATGTATCGATGCATTGTTGCTTCAGCGAAATAATTTAGATTACTGGGAAGCAATGACCAATTTCAATATAACCGATACCGGAGATAATATTGCATATGGAACAGGTCGGATCTACGATATAACCGCACCTGTAATTGTGATGCAAGGAATTTATGATCGGATCGTTCCCTTCAAAGATGCCCAGCAAATTGTGGCGGATTTTGGAGAGGAGGCCACATTAGTATCCTTTAAATCTTCCGGTCATTGTATCTTTTTGGATCAGCCGAAAAAGTTTGAGGAAAATATTCGATGGGTTTTAGAAAAGGATTTTTCTATGGAACATTTAGATGTCAGTTAAATCAAAGGATAAGAAGGACGGAGCAACCGTCCTTTTTTTTATGGGATTGAATTATTTTTATCCATATCCTTTAACTTGCTAAAAGAATAAAAATTTATGTTGAAATTCTCTGAAAAACTCGATAAACTATAAGTTATAAAAAAAACTACTATAGTGATAAATTTTTGATTTCAAATAGTACAAAAATACAATATGAAAAGGAGGTTATATTGTGGGAGAATACAAAGGCAGTAGAGGAACTTTTAGTAATTTCGGATTTTTAATGGCTGCAGTAGGGTCAGCTGTCGGCTTGGGAAATTTATGGAAATTTCCATATTTGACAGGCAATAACGGAGGGGGAATTTTTGTTTTAATCTACTTGATAATCGTTTTGACCATTGGATTTACCTGTCTATTGGGAGAAATGACCATCGGTCGGGCCACAAGGCTCAATCCCATCGGTGCCTATCAAAAGATTTCGAAAAAATTCACCTTTGTTGGAATCATCGGCGTCTTAGTCGCATTTATTATCGTCACCTATTATAATATTATCGGTGGATGGATTTTAAAATATTTGGTCAGTTATTTAACTGGAAAAAGTAGCATTATCCATGAAGATCCGGAAGGATTTTTCGGTGCTTTTATTACCAATCCCTATGAACCCATATTTTGGACTTTTATTTTTATTCTTTTAAATATCTTTATTATATCAAAGGGTGTAGAAATGGGAATTGAACGGGCTTCTAAAATTATGATGCCCATGCTTTTCGTCCTGTTAATTGCGCTTGCCATTCGTTCCATCACCTTACCAGGAGCTATGGCGGGGGTGGAATTTTTCTTAAAACCGGATTTTTCCGCCTTATCATGGAATACTGTGTCCATGGCCTTGGGACAATGTTTCTTTTCCCTTAGCTTGGGAATGGGGATCATTATAACCTACGGTTCCTACTTGGGAGATACGGCCAATTTGGAAAAAAACGCAATTCTTGTGCCCATCTTTGATACGATCGCAGCATTGTTAGCAGGTTTTGTTATTTTGCCGGCGGTATTTGCCTTTGGCTTTGAACCGGGACAAGGGCCGGGACTGATTTTTGTTACTTTGCCTGCAGTTTTTAATTCCATGCCTGGCGGGGGAATTTTAGCCAGTCTATTCTTTATTTTGGTTATCTTTGCTGCCCTGTCATCTTCCCTTTCACTATTGGAAGTACCGGTATCATATTTTATCGACAATCGTGGCTGGAAACGTAAGAATGCGGTCTATGCCCTATGTGCCATTGCATTTTTAATTTCCATTCCCGAATCCCTTTCCAATGGAGCTTGGACTCAGACATTTTTCGGAATGCCCTTTTTCGACTTTATGAGTTATATTGCAGAATCTTTGTTGATGCCTTTGGCCGGATTTTTTATGTGTATCGTCGTTGCTTTCTTCTGGTCTCCAAAAGAAGCGGTGGCGGAAATTTCCGACAATGGACGCCTACCTTTCCACTCCAAAGGATTTTGGTTATTGATGATTCGTTTTATTGCTCCGGTAGTCATCTTTATTATTTGGTTGAACTCCTCCGGAATTTTAAAATTGTTTATAAAATAAAAAAAGCATCTTCGGATGCTTTTTTTGATGGAATTTCTATTGACCCAATTCAATCACCTGAGCTTTAAGCTTATGATGGTCTATAATATCTTGAACTTGTTGAACGATATTTTCCTTGGATAAAAAGACGGAAGTGACGGAGCCGTTTCCATGGGAAGAATTGTCATAATAATTGACATACATATACTTTCCCGACGGAATTTCTTCCCCTTGTAGACTTTGTCCGTAAGACGGTGCAAAATCTTCTTTGTTCCGAACTTCCAAGGAAGTATTGGGATTTAATTTAATCACCATATAATCCTCTCGAAGATCTTTCAGTTGATGGCCTTTGTCCTGCTCATAGGAAATGGCAGTTTCCAAAGTAGTAATGATCTCATGAACCACATCTTCAGGGATCACATATTGCTCTTGTTCTCCCACCTCCATATTTCCATCATGTTCAAAATGTCCAAAGCTGACGTTCATATTCCGAACAACGATGGAGCGAGTTCCAAGGGTTAGATTTTGATTTTTGTCGGATTCTTCTTCCTGGGATTCAGCATTGGTCTGATTTTCTCCTACGGGAACCGTTGGAGTTTGAGTCCCATCATCTGGAGGAGTTTTTCTTCCACAGGCCTTTCCAATAATAAGTATTACAACGAATAGAATCACCAAAGCGATGATTCGACGATTACGATATTTCCGACGACGTGCTTTTTCTCTTCGTTTTCGACGGCGTAGTTCTCGTTCATCCATAGTTTACTCCTTTGTCCACTCCAGTATTTGTTGTTCCTTCAATCGATAGATAACCCACTGTTCCAGAGGATTTGCCTTTAATTTACGATAAAATTGATGTCCCGGTGTATTCCAATCGAGACAAACCCATTCCATACGACCGCAATTTCTCTCGTGGGCAATCCGTATCAACTCCAAAAAAAGAGCTTTGCCATATCCTTTTTTACGATGGGTTTTTCGAATATAAAGATCTTCCAAATAGAGCCCTTTCTTTCCTAAAAAGGTAGAATAATTATGAAAGAACAATGCCATCCCTCGAATACTATCTCCTTCTTCCACGAAGAGAACTTCAGCAATTTTTTCTTCAAAGAGAGATTTGCGATAGTCTTCAATGGTTGCTGTAACTTGATCTTCCATTTTTTCATAGCGAGCCAATTCTAAAACAAGTTTTTGAATGATGGGAAGATCTTTTTCTTCTGCAAAACGAAAATTCATACCATTCTCCTTTTTTGACATAATGTACCATAAAAAATCAAGAAACCATCCTGGAAAGAGAAAATTCCATGTAAAAGATTTACAGAGGCTTTAGATGATGTTTTCGTATGATTTTTTCCATTTCTTCAACCATATTGATTTTGGATAGGAAAAGGGAAGAACTGTTTTCCGATGGATCGGAATGATCCCAATAGTTAAAATACAGATAGTCGCCGGGAGGAACCGGTTCTTCCCAAAGAGTTTCTCCTTCACAGTGATAAAACTCCCTTCGACAGGTAATGTCTAAGGTGACGGAAGGATTTAACTGGATTATCATATAGTCTTCCGGCATATCTGCCAATTGGTACCCCGAATCCAGCTCATAGATTAGAGAAGTTTCTAAAAGATGGACCATGTCCTGTACCAAGGAATCGGGAATGGAATACATCCTTTTTTCAAAATTAGCAGTAGGATCCTCTTCATTAACGATGCCAAACTCTATGGTCATTTTTTCGATATCGATTTGGCGAGTGCCGATGGTTACAGTTTGTTCATTGTCTTTTTGTATCGAAATATGTATCTTTATAGCTACAATGAAGATAGAGAGTAGGAGAAGAAGAACTAAATATTTGCAATGGTTAGAGTGAAAAGATTGATCTTTTTGATTTCTATCGGATTTAATATAAGAATTCATATTTTTCCTCAAGTTTAAAAATTGTAATTTTGATACAAAAAAATTGGAAGGATTTTGTCAATAAGCACTATTATGAAATTAAAAAATTTTTGTAACAATAGTATAGAATCATTATATCATTTTAAGCATTTTATAACAAAGAGATAATTTTTTTCTCTTTGATGGTGATAGGCTAACTTTTTAAAAAGATGTGAATGGTCTGATCTGAAAGTAGGGATGATTGAACGTTATTTTAAGTGTGGATCAAGGCTTTGTTAAGGTTTAGGGAGTGAGATTTGGAAGGGGATATCGATTATTATGAAATTTCCAAGGAGGACTGTCAATGGAAGATTTGGTAAAGTTTTAATAAAGGGAATACAATACATGGAAAGTCTGTCATGAAAAATGAAGAAGGAGAGGTTTTGCAGTCTCAAGAAGAAAATTTATTTTAAAGACGGATCGAATTTTTCCCGTATTAAAAAACCGCTTCTCAAGTAAAAAGAGTAAAAGAATCCAATAAATTTCCAAAAAAGTTCAATGAGTATAGTAGATCAAGTCAGTTTGATTATGTCCTTGATTGCCGATTAAATACAGTGGCAGACTGAAAAAAAACTACTGTGGAAATTCCACAGTAGTTTGGCAAGAGTATGATCTTACCGATCGGATAAAATTATTCAACGTCGATAGCATTTTCCCAAAGGCCATGAATATTGCAATAGCTCATTGCGAATACTTGACCCTTTTGTTCTGTCTTCACATAGGAAATTACTTCCGGTTTCGTATAAACTTCGGATTCACCATGTGCCTGGAATTGGTAAGAACCAACTTCAATGGGGAACTTGGCTCCTTCCGGTTGGAAATACACTTTGATCCAAAGGATATGGTGTTCCAATGTGTTTGGATGGTCAATTTCCTCCCCTACAAAAGCTCTTACTTTAAAGCCGTCTTCGACTTTTTCCACATGTAGGGCAGGAACGTGTTTTTCGTTTTTCCAGTCACCTGATTGTACCGTTTGTGTTAATTTCATTTTATTACCCCCAAATATTTTAAATTAAAATCTTATCCTACAAATATTGATACCCAAATAAACTATTTTATTCAAAATAAATTGTTTCCATGGAAAATTTTACGTATAATGACAGAAGAGGTGTAGAATGAAAGATTTAACATTGATTGCGACAACTAATTTCGGTTTGGAAGCCGTTACGAAACGAGAACTTCAAGATTTAGGCTTTGAGGATCTTCAAGGAAGTGATGGAAAGATTGAATTTTCAGCCTCCATCGAGGATATCCCCAAAGCCAATTTACGACTTCGAAGTGCTGAGCGAATTCTATTGAAATTGGGAGAATTTCCGGCTCGAACCTTTGAAGAGCTCTTTGACAGAACCTATCAATTGGACTGGGTTTCTCTTTTGCCGGAACAGGCTAATTTTATCGTTCAAGGACGAAGTGTCAAATCAAAGCTCTTCTCCATATCCGACTGTCAGCGCATTGTGGAAAAAGCCATTATTAAAAAACTTCAAACCAAGTATCGACGGGAGTGGTTTGAAAAATCCGGTTCCCGGTATAAAATTGAAGTTTCCCTTTTTAAAGACATGGCTACCATCACATTGGATACTTCCGGAGAGGGACTCCATAAAAGGGGGTATCGGGAAAGAAATTTCAAAGCACCGATTTCTGAAACGATTGCCGCTTCTTTGGTACTATTGTCCTTTTGGAATAAAGATCGACTCCTTGCCGATCCTTTTTGTGGCTCGGGAACCATTCCCATCGAAGCGGCCATGATCGGGAAAAACATCCCTCCCGGTTTGATGAGACCATTTGATTTTGAAGGTTTTTCTTTTATAGATCCCAATATTTTGAAACGGGAAAAAAAGCGTTGTTATGAGGAAATCCGATACGATGAAACATTGGAAATTCTTGCATCGGATCTATCCTATCGAGCCATTGAAATTGCTCGAACCAATGCTGAAATTTTAGGTTTGGAAGAGGATATCCAATTCTTTCAAAAGGATGTGGCACAATTGGAACTTCCTGACGATTACGGAGTGTTGATTACAAATCCACCCTATGGGATTCGAATTGGAGAAAAGGAAGTCCAAGCTTTGAATTTCGAATTGGGACAACTCTATCAGTCCATTCCCAGTTGGTCCTTTTATATTATTACGGCAAGCGAAAGTTTTGAAAGAGATTTTGGAAAGAAATCCCATCGCAATCGGAAATTATACAATGGTAGAATTAAGAGTTACTACTATCAATATTACGGGCCAAAACCACAGTAGGTGCAATTGTTTAAAAAGAATGATTCTGATATAATGGGCGTATATTGAGTTTAAATGGATGTAGGTGATCACTATGAAAGAATACTATTTAGCATCACAAAAAATTGACTACCAGGTATTAAATGGCATTGCCGATTTAGTGCGTGTTCTAAATAGTGAAAATAAAGTCATATTCGTCAATCGATCCATGGAACAAGTTCTGGGATATGATATAGAAAATAAAGTTTGTAATATTGAAGGATCACCATTTAACCCTGAAATCACTGAACGAGCATTGGCCACAGGGCAAGTGATTCAGCGGGAGGAAATCATCGATAACAACTATTTTTCCGTAAAATGTTCGCCGATTATCGGCTTGGAAGGTTCCATCATCGGTGTGGTAGAAGTATTTCGAAACATCACGACAGAAAAAAAGCTACAGCGAGAACTTATTGAAAAAAATAAATTGATGACCAATGAGACCATTGCAGCATCCAGAGTTCAACAGACCATGTTGCCGGAAAAAGGCTTTGTGAAAAATGTGAAATTGGATTATCTCTATATGCCCTCCAATATTTTAAGTGGGGACATTTTTGACTGCTTTGAGATCAATGAGGATAATATCGCAGTCTATATAGCCGATACAGTGGGACATGGTTTTGCAGCTTCCATGGTCACCATGTTTATTAAGTCTGTTTTACGCATTTTGCCAAAACATGTTCTCTTATACCCGGGAAAGACTTTAAAAAATATCAACCAGCGATTTTCTTCTTTAAAATTGGATATTGAAAATTATTTCACCTGTTTTTACGGGGTCTATAATCGTCGAGACTTTACATTTACCTATGCCAATGCGGGACATTTACCATTGGTAATGAAATGTGGAGAAGATAAAATCGAATATTTGGAAACGGAAGGATTTCCCATCTCCAGACTTTTTGTCAAATCCAATTATACGGAAGAATGTATCAAGCTTTACTGTTCCGATCGTCTATTATTTATGACCGATGGAATTATCGAAGCAAAAAATTCAGAAGGTAAAGTCTTCGGCTTAAGAAAAGTAGAAAAGATTATGCTTCAACACCATATTGATGAAATGAAAATTTTGAAAAATGAACTTCAAAAATTTTTGGACACAAAGCAAAGAGACGATATGAGTGCTCTTTTATTAAACTTTTGGTAACAAATAGTAGACATATAATGCCATTTGAAACGATTGGTAAAAGTTGGCTTTTTCAAATGGCTTCTACTTGAAAATTGACTTTGAAGTGTTATAATAAACACATAATGGAATGTTAAATATATAACATTCAAAACTGAGTATGTTAATTATTAAACGTTCTTTAGATTAAAACTTTGTTAGGGGGATTTAAAAAATGGATTTTACTATGGATAAGGAACATCTACTTTTAAAAGAAATGTATCAAGCATTTACTGAAAATGAAGTAGAACCTGTAGCAGCCGATGTGGATGCTACGGAAGAAGTTCCTATGGAAAACATCAAAAAGATGGCAAGATACGGATTTTTCGGGATACCTTTCCCAAAAGAGTATGGTGGACAAGGTGGAGACTACCTTGCTTATGCAATGGCAGTTGAAGAACTATCCAAAAAATGTGCCACTACCGGTGTAATCGTCTCTGCCCATACTTCACTATGTGCTGCACCTATTTTTGAAAATGGAACGGAAGAACAAAAACAAAAATATTTGCCAGATTTATTGTCAGGTAAAAAAATCGGTGCTTTTGGATTGACAGAACCTGGTGCCGGTACAGACGCTTCCGGCCAACAGACAATTGCAGTACGAGATGGAGATGAATATGTTTTAAACGGAACGAAAATCTTTATTACGAATGCAGGTTTTGCCGATGTGTTTATCATTATTGCAATGACGGATAAATCAAAGGGAACCAGAGGAATTTCAGCTTTTATCGTAGAACGTGGAACTCCTGGTTTTAAAGTTGGTGAGCCGGAAGACAAAATGGGTATTCGTGGTTCCTCTACTTGTGAGTTGATATTTGAAGATTGCCGAATCCCAAGAGAGAATCTATTAGGTCGTGAAGGAAGAGGATTTGGCCTTGCTATGAAGACCCTTGACGGTGGACGTATCGGAATCGGTGCCCAAGCTTTGGGAATCGCCGAAGGTGCCATCGATGAAACGGTACAATATACTTCTGAAAGAAAACAGTTTGGAAGAAGAATTTCCCAATTCCAAAATACTCAATTTGAACTTGCAGATATGAAAGCTAGAACCGATGCTGCACAACTTTTAGTCTATCGTGCAGCTGATGCAAAAGGCAAAGGCCTACCTTATGGACACTATGCTGCCATGGCAAAACTATTTGCTTCCGAGACGGCATCTGATGTCACCAGAAGATGCTTACAATTATTCGGCGGATATGGATATACAAGAGATTATCCGATAGAACGAATGATGAGAGACGCTAAAATTACAGAAATTTATGAAGGTACATCCGAAGTAATGAAAATGGTCATTGCCGGCTGGATGGGCGTAAAATAATTGGAGGGAATTTTGTCATGAAGATAGTAGTATGTATAAAGCAAGTACCGGATACAAATGAAGTTCGTTTGGATCCCGTAACCAATACGTTGATTCGTGAAGGAGTACCAAGTATTATTAACCCCGACGATAAAGCAGGTTTAGAAACTGCACTTCGTCTAAAGGATGAAAATCCGGAAGAAGTAGAAGTTACCGTGGTAACCATGGGCCCGCCTCAAGCAGAAGCGGTTCTTCGAGAATCTTTGGCCATGGGTGCTGATCGTGGAATTTTAGTTACCGATCGTGCTTTTGGTGGAGCAGATACTTGGGCGACTTCTTGTACTCTGGCAGGTGCTTTGGAAAATTTGGATTATGATTTGATTATTACCGGTCGCCAAGCTATTGACGGAGACACAGCACAAGTAGGACCTCAAATAGCAGAGCATATTGGACTTCCTCAAGTTTCCTATGTGGAAAGCTTGGAATTAAAAGAAGATCATATCACTGTACAACGTCAATTTGAAGACCGTTACCATATTATCGATGTAAAACTTCCTTGCTTGATCACTGCCATTACAGAGCTTGCAGAGCCAAGATATATGTCCGTTGGCGGAATTTTTGATGCATTCCAAGAAGAGATCACCGTTTGGGGATATGAAGATATTAAAGAACATCTTGATCAATCCAATATCGGTCTCAAAGGATCTCCGACAAAAGTAAAACGCTCCTATCCTAAAGAAGGAAAGGGCAAAGGAGTCCTTCTTACAGATGTTACTGCCGATGAAGGAGCTCAAGCAATCGTAGCTAAACTTCAAGAAAAGTATATAATCTAATGGGGTGTGGAAAAATGAGTAAAGATGTATTTGTGTTTATAGAACAAAGAGACAATAGCCTGGAAAAAGTAGGCATTGAACTTTTGGGAAAAGCAAGAGAATTAGCAGATGATCTGGGCCAAGACGTTGTAGCAATGCTTGTTGGAGAAAAAGTAAAACAACATAGTGACGTTTTGATCACCCACGGTGCTGACAAAGTCATCGTCGTGGAAGATCCGATTTTAAAAGAATATGTAACAGAACCGTATACCAAGGCGGTCTATGCCATAATAGAAGAGTATGACCCAGAGATCGTCATTTACGGAGCATCTTCCATTGGTAGAGACTTAGCTCCTCGTTTGGCAGCCAGAATCCATACCGGTTTGACGGCAGACTGTACTGGACTTGAAATTGATGAAGAGTCTAAAAACCTTTTGATGACTCGACCAGCTTTTGGTGGAAACTTGATGGCAACCATCCTTTGTGAAGAATTTCGTCCTCAAATGGCTACAGTACGCCCCGGTGTTATGACGGCATTGGAACGTGACGATTCCCGTACTGGAGAAGTCATTGAGCAAAGGGTTGAATTTACTGATGCAGACATGAATGTGGAGATCAAAGAAATTCAAAAGTCCTCATCGAAAAAGAAAGATATTACGGAAGCAGCCATTCTTGTCTCCGGTGGTCGTGGCATCGGTGGACCGGAAGGATTTAAGCCATTACAGGAATTGGCGGAAGTTCTGGAAGCGGAAATTTCTTCATCTAGAGCAGCTGTTGATGCCGGCTGGATCACTAAAGATCATCAAGTGGGACAAACTGGTAAAACCGTCCGTCCTGAACTGTATTTCGCCATGGGAATTTCTGGAGCCATTCAGCATTTGGCAGGAATGGAAGAATCCGATTTAATTATTGCCGTGAACAAGAATGCAGATGCTCCTATCTTTGAAGCTGCTGATCTTGGTGTTGTAGGCGATGTAAACGCCATCGTTCCCAAATTGGTGGAATTCATCGATAGAGAAAAACAACTTAAAGCAGAAATTGATTAAGATAAAAATACAAAGGACCGTTCTGAGACGGTCCTTTTTTAATGATACAATAATTTTTATACAAAAACCATTATTCCCTTAAGAAGAAACACTTCCAGATTTAAAAGATACAAAAGGAGAATTTCTTTTTATAGCCTTTAGAAATGGAATCAAGAAGGATCCATAACAAATAATAGAAATCATGTTTGGGCAAGAGAGGATTTTATGGATAAACTGGGCTTTTTCAAGATCTTTTGATGGGATCGAAATATGAGGGATTCGAGACGGATTCCAGATGAGGGATAAGAGATTTGAATAATATGAATAGAAAAGAAGAATGGCAAAATTTTTCAAAAGAATATGCATTGAATCCCTTCAATTTATAGGAAAAAAATGATCTGGAAATATTCTTACAAAATGAGTCCAGTCTATTTAATATTTAGAAAGAATATAGAGATCTTAAAGAAAATTTTATATAAACTTTTTCAAAACATTGGACAATGGGATAAAATAATGGATTTTCGTTTTATTTCTGAAATCCACAGAAGTCTATTTAGGAAAGATCAAAAGATGGACCATTCTTTTATGGAAGTCAAGAGTTTTCATTTTGACTTAATTACCATCGGGATAGAGAAGTAGATCCAAAAAAACGATGCCATTTGATGAAAATTATCGGTATTTACAAAAAGAGATAATATCTTGATATTTTAATTGGATTAGGGTATTATTTAAAGAGTCTATTGTTAGAAAAAGATCAAACTATTAATATATAATAATATACAGCATTATAAGGAGGATCTATGAAATTTGTTATTGTTGGCGGTGTTGCAGGAGGTGCAACGGCTGCAGCCAGATTGCGTCGTATTGATGAAAAAGCGGAAATTGTACTTTTTGAACGAGGAGAATATATATCCTATGCAAATTGCGGTCTGCCCTATTATATTGGAGATGTGATTACCAATCGAGAATCCCTCCTGGTACAAACCGTAGAAGGTATGGAGAGTAAATTTAATTTAGATATTCGAAATCTCTCAGAAGTGGTTCAAGTTGATCCGGTGAAAAAAAAGGTTCATGTTAAGAATTTAAAGACGGAAGAAGTCTATGAAGAAAGCTATGATAAACTTCTCTTGTCACCGGGAGCTTATCCTATAAAACCTCCCATCCCCGGCTTGGAGGAAGCGGACAATGTCTTTACCCTTCGAAATGTACCCGATACCGATGCCATAAAGGAATTTGTTTCGAAAGATTCTGTTCAAAAAGCTACGGTCATAGGTGGGGGTTTTATCGGCATTGAAATGGCGGAAAACTTTCACCACTTGGGAATGGAAGTGACTTTAATTGAAGCAGCAGATCAAATTATGGGTCCTATCGATATTGAAATGGCAAGACTTCTCCAGGATCATATGGAAAATCAGGGAGTCCGTTTGATTTTGGAAGATGGCGTGGAAGAATTTTTAGATCAGGGAAAGACGATTCGAACGCAATCGGGTATTGAAGTGAAATCCGATATTACCCTTCTTGCCATCGGTGTCAAACCGGATACGGAATTTTTAAATGATTCCGGCATTGAAAGAGATTCTCGAGGCTTTATCAAAGTCAATGAAAAGATGGAAACCTCCATTGAAGATATTTATGCTGTGGGAGATGCCATTTTGTTCCAAGACGGAATGTTCCAAGAGCCGATGTCTTTGGCCTTGGCGGGACCGGCCAACCGTTGCGGACGGATTGTGGCCAATAATATGTGTGGTATCGACGATTCCTACCAAGGATTTTACGGCACCTCCGTTGCCAAAGTCTTTGATCTGGATGTAGCCGCCACCGGTTTTAATGAAAAGACTCTTCGGAAAAAGGGAATAGACTACCGTGTCGTCCACTCCCATCCTCTCTCCAATGCTGGATACTATCCCGGATCCCTACCGATGAATTTCAAATTACTCTTTGAATATCCTTCTGGAAAAGTCTTGGGAGCTCAAGCAGTGGGAGGAAAGGGAATCGATAAACGAATTGACGTCATTGCCACTGCTTTATACGGAAATATGACGGTTCGAGATTTAACCCAATTGGAGCTTTGTTATGCACCTCCCTTCGGTGCCGCCAAAGATCCGGTGAATTTAGCCGGCTATGCGGCGGAAAATATCTTGGACGGAATGTTGGAACAAGTCAGCGTGGAAGAAGTGGATCAAATTATAAAAGATGGGGGTCAAATCCTAGACGTACGAGAAGTTTCCGAAACCATAATGGGAGAAATGGACCATGCTGTCAATATTCCCGTGGGAGAATTGAGAAATCGATTAGACGAGTTGGACAAAGGAAAAATATATGTGATTTGTCAAGTTGGCGTTCGAGGATATCTGGCCACCAGGATTTTAAAATCTGCCGGCTTTGATGCAAAAAATATCGATGGAGGGTATGAATCCTATCTGATGAGTGAACGAATGTATAAAAAAGATCAAAAAGTCATTGAAAAAGCGGAAAGAGCAAAGATTCCAAACTTGGATTCCTCTACGACTCCTTTGACAGATGGGAGTGGAAATCCGGTAGCTTGTAGTTACAATCCCAAGGTTTTAGAACAGGAACCGACGAAAAAAGTGGACGCCAGAGGTCTTCAATGTCCCGGACCCATCGCCCAGGTTTATGCAGCCCTATTGGAAATGAACAAAGGGGAGGTACTGGAAGTCAAGGCGACAGATCCCGGTTTTGCCAGAGATATTGAAGCTTGGTGTTCGAAAATGGGAAATTCCCTATTGGAATTGAAGAAGGAAGATTATTATACCTATGCTAAAATTTTAAAGGGACGGGCAGATTATCAGCCGGGAGACAAGCAGGAAGTCCAAACTCGGGAAGGGACAATTCCACAGAAGGATGGAGCCACCTTTGTGGTATTTTCTGGAGATTTTGACAAGGCCATGGCCGCCTTTATCATTGCAACAGGAGCTGCCGCCATGGGCAAACCGGTCAATCTTTTCTTTACCTTTTGGGGATTAAATATTATCCGTAAAAAAGCCAATGTGGAGAAAGAACCGATGGAAAAAATGTTTGGAGCGATGATGCCCTGTGGAGCCGATCAACTGAATCTTTCCAATATGAATATGATGGGAATGGGTAAGAAAATGATCAAAAAAGTCATGGAAGAAAAAAATGTGGACTCACTGGGAGATTTAATTGAAAATGCCCGAGGATTAGGTGTCAATTTAATGGCTTGTGCCATGAGCATGGACATTATGGGCATTAAACAGGAAGAATTATTAGACGATGTTGAGATCGTAGGAGTAGCCACCTATTTGGCAAAAACGGAAGAATCGAATTTGAATTTATTTATATAAATAACAAAGCCCCAATAACTTTGGGGCTTTTCGTTTTATACCGACTGAAAGGGGTATGATAAAATTAAGCATAATACTGTACTAAAGCAATAGACTATGAGGTGTAAAATGAAAATAAAAGAACTATTAAATATTAAATATCCGATTATTCAAGGGGGGATGGCCCATACGTCAAAATCCCAATTGGCCGCAGCAGTATCCAATGCTGGCGGCTTAGGACAAGTGGCTACAGGAGGATTTACGCCAAAACAAATTCGAGAAGAAATTCATAAAATGCAAGAGCTCACTGACAAACCCTTCAGTGTCAATTTAGTACTCATGCATCCGGATATTGAAGAGATTATCGATATCGTCATTGAGGAAGGAGTCAAAATGATCACTTGCGGTGCGGGAAATCCTGCTCCGTATTTTCAAAAGTGGTTGGACGCCGGGATACAGGTCATGCCGGTCATTGCCAATATCAAAATGGCCAAAAAATGTCAGGAATTAGGTGCAACAGCCGTGATCTTTGAGGGAGCGGAAGCCGGTGGCCATATCGGCTCCTTAAACACCATGGCGGAATTGCCGGCCATTGTAAGATCTGTCGACCTTCCCGTCATATCTGCCGGAGGAATTTATACAGGGGCTCAAATACTGGCAGCAGAAGTATTGGGCGCAGCAGGTGTTCAATTAGGGTCCAGATTTTTAGTGGCAGAAGAAACGCCCATCCATGAAAATATTAAAAAATATTTAATTCAAGCGAAGGACTCCGATACTGTCATTACGGGAGTATATACCGGTCATCCGGTGCGTGTGGTTCGAAACAAATTGGCGGAAGCCATGATTCAATTGGAAAAAGAAGGAGCTCCTTTGGAAGAATTTGAAAAATTAGGTGTAGGTTCCAATAAAAAAGCCGTCATTGATGGTGATACGCAATGGGGTTCCATTATGGTTGGAGAAGGTTTGGAATTTTTACAAAAAATTGAACCAGTGGAAAAAATTTTAAAAGATCTCATGAGAGAATATGAAGAGATTAAAAAATCGTTATAAGATATGATCCATAGGGTGGGAATCCGATTCTCACCCTATTTTATAGTAAGGATGAGAATTGTCAGAATTGGGATAAAATGGTAAGATGATGGAAAGAAAGGAGAGAAAATATGAAAATAAATATTACTCGAATCATGAAGGATTTAGAAACATTCGCCACTTTTAATCAGACACCGGGAGAAGGAGTCACTCGTCTTTCTTTTACGAAAGAAGATCAACAGGCAAGAGATTATTTGGTGGAGGAATTTAATAAATACCAATTGCCCTATTATACTGACGGTTACGGAACTCTTTTTGCCAAATACGGAGAAGGAAAAGAGAGCTTTCTCATAGGCTCTCATTTTGATACCGTTCGTCATGGAGGAGAATATGACGGTATTTTGGGAGTGGTCTGTGGTTTGGAAGTATTAAGAGTATTGCAGGAAAATCAAGTCCCCCTCCGTCATCCCTTGGAACTTGTTTGTATGAATGATGAAGAAGGGGTTCGCTTTGCCATGGGCGTTGCAAATTCTCGTGCCATGATCGGTGAGATCACGACAAAAGATTTGAAAACGTACAAAGACGGAGATCAAAGCCTGGAACAAGTCATGGAAGAATTTGGTATTGAAGTGAATTTGGAAGATGCTAAAAAAGATCCCAAAGATTTAAAGGGGTATCTGGAACTTCATATAGAACAAGGGCCGGTTTTGGATCAGGAAGATATTGATATTGGCATCGTCAAGACGATTCAAGGGATATCCAGAACCTCTATTACCTTTGAAGGAAGAGCTGGTCATGCAGGTACGACCCCTATGGATATGCGAAAAGACGCCTTATTGGCAGGGGCAGAATTTATCACCCATTTTAATCATTTGGTAAAAAGCTATCAAGGACCTGTGGGCACGGTGGGAGAACTTGAGATTACTCCCAATACATCCAATGTCATTCCGGGAAAGGCTACCATCTATATCGATATTCGTGGGGAGGATTTTGACCAAGTATTGGCCCTGACCCATGAAGCATTACAGGATGGGGAAAAAATTGGAAAAGCCCATGGATTGACAGTCCATCACTCAGATATCTACAGTGTTCCTACTTCGGAAATGGATAAAGATCTTATGGAAAAAATCGAAGAGGCCTGTATTAAAAATAAATATTCCTACAAAATTATGAATTCTGGCGCCGGTCATGATGCGATGAATATGGAAAAAATCACACCATCGGCCATGATCTTTGTAAAAAGTGAAAAGGGTATCAGTCACAGTCCTTTAGAATACACTTCACCTGAAGATATTGAAAAAGGAGCCCAAGTGATGTTGGATACGGTATTGAACATTTTGCGAGAATAATATGGAGAAGAAGCAAAACAAATTAGGTCAAGAGCCGGTTGGAAAACTACTGTTTCATTTTGCGCTACCTTCCATCGTGGCCATGATCGTATCGGCTCTTTATAATATTGTAGATCAATTTTTTATTGGAAATTCCGTAGGTATGTTGGGAAATGCAGCAACCAATGTCTCTTTTCCTTTGACGACAGTTTGCATTGCTTTGGCATTGACCTCAGGGATTGGTGGAGCAGCCAATTTTAATATTTCCATGGGCCGAGGAGAGGAGGAAGAGGCCAAAAAATATATAGGCAACACTTTGCTTCTCATTGGTGTTATGGGAGTAACTCTGATAATTATTACCAATCTCTTTTTGGACTCTTTTCTCTATTTTTTTGGAGCCACAGAGGATATTCTTCCCTATGCCCGTGAATATGTCACCATTACTTCCCGAGGATTTCTCTTTTTAATTTTTGTCAATGCAGGATCCAATCTGATTCGAGCCGACGGATCCCCTTTATATTCCATGATTTGTATTGTCACCGGTGCGGTGATCAATGCCATATTAGATCCGATTTTTATCTTCATCTTTCATATGGGAATGCGAGGCGCTGCGTGGGCAACGGTTACAGGACAGGGAATTTCCGCTTTGATGGTTCTATTCTATTTAAAAGATTTTAAGACAATACCTTTCAAGTTTAAAGATATCCGTTGGAAATTTTCCTATATTGGAGATATTATCAAATTAGGAGCAGGTGCAGGTTTTAATCAAATATCTCTTTTGGTGGTTCAAATCGTAGTAAATAATCTTTTCCGAAAATACGGAGCTCTATCCATTTATGGACCCAATATTCCCTTGGCGGCCATCGGCATCGTCATGAAGGTCAATATGATTTTCTTTTCCATGAATATTGGCATGAGTCAGGGACTTCAACCAATTTCCAGTTACAATTATGGAGCGGGTAATTATGAGAGAGTCCGTCAAGCCTATTTTTTGGCGGCCAAAATTTCTCTTTTAATATCTCTGGTCACTTTTTTAATTTTTCAACTGTTTCCCAATGAGATAATGATCTTGTTCGGAAGGGGAAGTAAAGAATACTATGAATTCGGTGTCCGACTTTTCCGCGTCTTTATGTTTTTTACATTTATCAACGGATTATTGCCGGTAAATATGGGATTTTTTTCTTCCATTGGCATGGCCATCAAAGGAGTCTTTATCGCTCTTTCCCGTCAAATCATCTTTTTGATTCCATTGGTTTTAATCCTATCTCGCATTTTTGGCATCGACGGGATCTTATATGCCGGTCCGATAGCTGATTTTCTAGCGGCTATTGTCAGCATCTTCTTGGTTTCCAACCAATTAAAAAAGCTAAAAAATCTTTCCAAAAGAAAAAGTTTTCATTGATTTTTTCGATGGGATCTTCCATTCGAAAAGCATTTTGAAAGCTGAAAAAATAGCTTGAAAAAGCGTTTTTTATTGGATAAAATTGTAATAGGTAGTAGTGCTTAATTTACATAAAGGAGAGATTGAATGAAAGCGTTAATTGTAGACGATATGTCAACGGTAATTGACGAAGAACTCAAAAAAAGAGGTATTGAAGTTGATAAAGAAATGCTTCCCACAGCAGAAAGATTAGCAGAAATAATCGAACCCTATGATCTTTTAATCATGAGAGTCGATCCCTTTATTGACAAAAAAGTCATCGATGCCGGCAAGAATTTAAAAGGGATCTTTGTCGGATCGACAGGTACAAATCATATTGATTTGGAATATGCCAAAGAAAAAAATATTCCGGTAAGAAATTCTCCGGGACAAAATGCCAATGCTGTGGCAGAACTGGTATTTTGTAAAGCCTTGGATTTGTATCGTAATTCCGTACAAGCCAATAATGAAGTAAAATATGATAATATTTGGAATAAATACCGTTGGAAAGGACGGGAACTTCGTAACAAGACCTTGGGTATTATCGGATTTGGAGCCATTGGACGTCGTGTTGCTGAAATTGCCCATGTCTTCCATATGGATATCATTGCCTATGATCCTTTTGTAAAACCGGAAGACAATAAAATCGACTATGTCAAGATTGTAAGCTTGGATGAGATTATAGAAAATTCAGATATTATTACCCTTCATGTTCCTTTGACAAAGGATACGAAAAATATGATATCAGATGAAGAAATGGAAAGAATGAAAGACGGCGCTTGCATCATCAACTGTGCCCGTGGAGGAACAGTCGATGAAGAAGCATTGTATAAATACATTAAGAATGGAAAACTTGGTGGGGCTAACTTGGACTGCTTAGCTGATGAATTGGGATCCGGCGGATTGGATACTCAAGATGTGCCAATAGAATCTCCATTATTTGAATTGGATCGTGTCTACGTTTCACCCCATATTGGTGGTTCGACCCAAGATGCTCAAGACGATATTGGACATGTGGTAATTAACAATGTGATTGATGTTTTAGGTCTTGAGAAATAAATTAAGTCAGCGATAAAAAGCCTGTGGAAACATAGGCTTTTTTTGTTGCTCAAACTTAAAAAAATTTTAAAAGAAGGCCAAGAAGAAACAGGATAGAAAGAGTCATGGACTATGAAATAAGGAAAAAGGGTTTCACATCGAAAGGTTACAAAAGTTTTGAAAACAGATTGGAGAAAGCAAGTGGTGACAGTGGCTCGAAAAATTTAACAAATAGGGGTACGAGAGGCTTTCTTCCACCGGTTCATAAAAAAATATCTGGGCATAGATACAGATGACAAATATTGATAAAAAACTTGCTCCAACTAGGGGGGAAGAACCTCGGCATACTTTTTATAGAGAAAAAGACGACGCATCTTTTAGGCATTCTGGGAAGGATGTGGAAGAGGATGAAATTTTTAAAATAGCTTGTCGCAAAGGTTAAAAATTCTTTGAGAAATGATGGAGAAAATCATTTAAAGTAAATCTTATTTTCAATTGAAAAAAGCCATATTTGAATTTACCATCGCCAGAAGAAGCTGTAAAAGAATGGAACCATTTTTAGCTTATAAAAACAGCAAAGAAAAAAAGCAGAAGTGGCTATTATTAGTGGGAATTTTTACCATCTGGATAGTCAATACTTCTAAAAAGATGGATATTTCAGAGAAAGAAAAAAGATGAAAAAAGGCTATGGATTATCAGTTGACACTCTCGATCAATTTGTAGAATGTCTACAAAATCAGAGCAAGAGTCTGTAAAAAATAAAAAAACCTCGATCGAGGTTTTTTAAATTCGCAATAAAAGCATATAGAAAAAAGTGGCACTGAAAATGGAAAGCAAATCATTCTTTTTCCATTTTTGTAAAAGGACTAATAAAAGCAAGGGAAGGATTTCTCGCAATCCATAGGGATAGGATCCCAATGTAATATTCCGAAGGCAATAGATCACTAAAATAGGCATAATTGCTGCCGGAAGTCGCCGTCCAAAGATTTGCAAAGAAGGTGAAATCTCTTTGTGTCGAAAGAGAAGATAGGGCAATCCACGGGTTAACATGGTGATAAAGGCCATCACAAAGATGCTTCCTAAAATATAATGGGTACTCATGATTCATTCCTCCTTGGATAGAGAATAGCAGCTGTTAACAAAAGGGAAGGGAGAATAAAACGATCCGGTCCCAAAACAATTAAAAAGGAAATCGCCAAACCGAAACCAATGAAAATCGGCCAATGATTGGCAGAAATTTGTCCTTGTTGATAGACAATTAAAGCAAATAAAGCTGTAGCGGCAAAGTCAATTCCCTGTAGATTCCAAGGCAAAAACTCACCTAGAAAAGCACCGGCTACCGTGGATATAATCCAAATACTATGGCAAAGGAATAAAACAAAAAAATGAACCGACTCCTGGTCAAGTTCCTGGGGACAATCTAAAGTTGCCAGAATGGAATAGGTTTCGTCCGTCATGGTCAAGGCCATATAGGGAAATTTCCATCCACCGATGGATGGATAGCGATCCAAAAAGGAAAAGCCGTAAAAGATATGTCGTGAGCCGATTAAAAGTGCGGTAATACCTAAGGTGAAATAGGAAGCTCCCGACATTAAAAGTGGAATCAAAATAATTTGAATGGAGCCACTATAGATCAAGAGGGAGGACAAAAAAGCATAGAGTAATGCATGATCATAGGGATGAAATAAAAGTCCTGCCGCCAGGCCAATAAAAATGTAAGAAATCAACACCGGAGTTGATAGAGTTAGAGCATATTTAAAATCTTTCATTTTTTCCTCCTTTCACATAATGGTAATGGATAAATTCCGAAGATGCAACAAAATAGGATTAAAAAGTCATTTCTTGAAAATTGATTGGGAAGAAAGCAAATTTTATTCGTCGGGGAAAAATGCTATAATAAAAGATGAGGTGACAAAAATGTGGGGAATGATTTTGGGAGATATAGTAGGATCCCTTTATGAATATAGAGATTTTCATCGGAAAAAATTTCCCTTTTTAACAGAAAAAAATCACTACACGGATGATACCGTAATGGCTGTGGCAATCGCCAAGGCCCTCGTGGAATGTAAAGAAAAAGGAAATTTTTATTACCAATGTAATTATTGGATGCGACGATTGGGTTTACAATATCCAAAAGCCGGATACGGAAGGAAATTTGCCCAATGGTTGCAAAGTGAAGATGCAAAGCCCTATGGATCTTTGGGAAATGGTTCCGCAATGCGAGTGACTCCCATTGCCTATGCCTTTGATACTTTAGAAGAAGTGGAATTTTTTGCAAGCATTCAATCTCGAGCCACCCATAATTCCAAAGAGGCCATTGACGGTTCCAAGGCGATGGGGGCTTCTGTATTTTTGGCACGACAGGGACAGAGTAAAGAAGATATTCAGCATTATGTGGAAAAAACCTATTCTTACGACTTTTCTCAGTCCATTCGACGTTTAAAACACAAAATCGACAAGACCCATTTGGCAATCGATACGGTACCGGTGGCCTTACAGTGTTTTTTTCAATCCAAATCATTAGAAGATGCTATTCGCAATGCCGTTTCAATTGGTGGAGATACGGATACGACGGCGGCGATGGCCGGAGGTGTCGCCGGAGCCTTTTATGGGGTGGAAGAGGAGTGGATCTTAAAGATCAAAAGCTACATGGATCCGTCTCTATGGTCAATCATCCAAGAATTTAAGGAGGCTTATAATGGATTCTAATATTCTTTTAACTGCCTTTGTCTTTCTGGGTTTGGTATTATTTTTAATATTATATAATGAATATCAAAGAATAAAATCCAAAAGGATCATAAAGCGAGAAGTGGAAAAATCCTTTGGAAAGAATCCAAAGAAAAAGCTTCCTCTAAAAAATATTGATGATTACTATCAAATCTTTGGAGGAAGCATTGACGATATTACCTTCCGAGATTTGGAGGTCTTGACTTTTTTATCCCGATACAATCACTGTAAATCCAAAGTAGGGGATGAGATTTTTTATTACCATTTGAGAAATCCCAAAAAAGATAAAAAAACACTTAGACAATTACAAATCCAACGACAAAAAATGTTGGAACATCCTGACCAAATGAAAAAACTGCAATTGGAATTAGCCCAATTGGGCCGTTACAATGCTTCGATTCCCCGATTGCTACAGGAAGGGATTGCGGTAAATCCCGCCTATCGGATCCCGGTATATTTTTCTACTTTTACCATTGCCTATATTCTCATAATGATCTATTTATTGCGTGAAATTGCAATTTTTCCTGCCATTGGCCTTCTTATTCTAAATGGTTTTTTATACAATCGATTAAAAAAGGATACGGAAGGTCATCTAATCGATTTATTGCATTTAAGACAACTTCTCCGCAGGGGCGAGGGATTGGTAAAAATTTCCAGTGCATTTTTTATAGAAGAAAAAAAGGAATTAAACGAATTGTTAAAAAAGGTCAAACCCTTGACAAGATCCTTAGGAGGGTTTCAAATGCCCGGCAGCAGTGCAATGGTGGAAATGGAATTTGCCCAAGAATATGTCAATGCACTGGCAATGAGTGAAGCAAGACGACTTTTTAAATCTCAAAAATATGTGGATGAATTTTCTCAAGAACTCTTTCGAATCTATTATTTAATGGGAAATATGGATACCCAATTGGCCCTGGCTTCTCTGACTTTGGCAAATGATGTGGTGGATGTAAAATATGAAGACAAAGCTTTGAAGGGTATTGAAGTTCACAATCCCCTTTTATTTGAAACTTCTGTAGCGAATTCTTTTGATATGGGAAAAAAGTCCATGCTTTTAACTGGATCCAATGCATCGGGAAAATCCACTTTTCTTCGCACTGTAGGCCTTAACCAACTTTTGGCTTTGACCACGGGTTTTGCCTTTGCCAAGGAATATGTGACGGATTTATATACCGTGACTTCAGCCATTGATATTTCCGACTCTTTGGAAAAGGGACTATCCTATTTTATGGCGGAGACTGTGGCGATTAAACGGATGATCGACAAAGAAGAAAGACAACTCCTTTTACTGGATGAGATATTTCGTGGAACCAATACCATCGATCGAATTTCAGCAGCTACTTATACCTTAAAATACTTGGCCCATCACCATCAAGTCATTGCCGCCACCCATGATATTGAATTGACGGAACTGTTGGATAGAGAGTATCAAAATTTCCATTTTGAAGAGCAGATTATCCAACAGGATATCGTATTTGATTACCAATTAAAAAAAGGTCCGGCAACGTCACGAAATGCCATCGCCATTTTAGCATCCAAAAACTATCCGAAAGAAATAATTGATCAAGCCTATGCTTTGGCAAAAAAAATGGAGGAGAAAAAGTGAAAATTTATTTTACAAGACATGGAGAGACGGAATGGAACCGGAAGGATATTATCCAAGGATGGAAAGATTCTCCTTTGACGGAAGAAGGAATTGCCATGGCCAGAGAATTGGCGGTCAAGGCTAAAAATATTCCCTTTGATCATGTCTATTCATCGGATTTGAAAAGAGCCTACCATACGGCTAAGATCATCTGTCCCCATCGACGGATTATTCGAACACGCCTCCTTCGAGAAATCGACGTTGGCTATTGGAGTGGAAAGCATTTTAAAGACGTTCAACATAGAGATCCGGCTCTTCATCGCCGATATTTTGAAAATCCGAAAAGGTATAATCGCTTAGACGGAGAAAGTTTTTATGATTTAATCAAACGTGTCGAAACATTTTTTCAAAAAGCCGTGTATTCTTCAGAAGATCAAAATATATTAGTGGTCTCCCATGGTATAACCATGATTGCCATGTTTTTTATTATGGAAAAGTTGCCAATGGAACAATTTTGGGACAATCGAGTCCGACGAAATGCGGAGTTCAATGTGGCAGAATATAAAGACGGTCAATTTACAATTTTAAAGAAAGCACCTTTAAATCCCATTACGACGATTTAAAGGGGAAAGGAGTTACTATGGCTGGAATTCAAAAATTTAAAACCAATGAAGAAAGTTCAATAAAGCATATTATCGGTATCGTCAGTGGAAAAGGAGGCGTAGGCAAATCTTTCGTCACCTCTACCTTGGCTTCGGAATTAGTCCGACAAGGGAAAAAGGTGGGTATACTAGATGCAGATATTACCGGTCCTTCCATTCCTTCAGCTTTTGGATTACAGGAGATGGCTTACTCCGACGGTAAATTTATTTTGCCGGAAGTTACCAAGACGGGAATTAAAGTTATTTCCGTCAACTTGATTTTAGAAAATAAGGAAGCGCCAGTGTTATGGCGAGCTCCGATTATCGGTCAAGCCATCTCACAATTTTTCTCCGATGTCAAATGGGGTGCATTGGACTATTTGCTCATTGATATGCCACCGGGAACCGGGGACGTTTCCTTGACCGTATTTCAATCCATTTCTCTAGATGGGATAATTATCGTCTCTACACCTCAAGATTTGGTGTCGGTCATTGTAAAAAAAGCTGTCAATATGGCCAAGATGATGAATATTCCCATCTTGGGTTTTGTCGAAAATATGAGTTACTATAAATGCCCCTGTTGCAATCATGTGGACCACATCTTTGGAACCAGCAATTTAGAAGAGGAAGCAAAAGAGGAGAAGGTGGAAAATACCGTCAAATTTCCCATCAACAGTGAATTTACAAAATATGTGGATGAAGGACGAGTGGAATTTTTAGAATTTGAGGAAATCAAAGAATTCACTCAAAAGTTGGTGGAAGGATGAAGGAATATGATCTAATTATAGTAGGAGGAGGACCGGCCGGTCTTTCCTCTGCTATTTATGCAGGTAGAGCTTTATTAAAGACATTGGTCATTGAAGCTTTTTCTCTGGGAGGTCGCATTAATGATACGGCAAAGGTCATCAACTATCCCGCCGCCTCTTCCAATAGGGGACAAGCATTGGTTCAAGATTTTCGAGATCATGCTTCTTTTTTTAAAACCAATGAGTTTATCTATGGAACGGTGACAAAAGTTGAAAAAGACGGAGATTACTTTATCGTCTCCACCAAACGAAATAAATTTTTTAAATCTAAAGCTGTAATTGTAGCCACAGGGACGGTATCTAAGGTTTTGAATATTCCCGGGGAAATTCAATTGAAAGGAAATGGAGTCAGCTATTGTGCCACTTGTGATGGAGACTATTTTCGAAATTCCAATATTCATGTTTTAGGTTCTGGAGATGTGGCCTTGGAAGAAGCCGATTATTTGGCTCAGTTTGCCAATCATATCACCATGGTAGTTCTTCATGAAGAGGGGAAGGTCGATGGGAATTATTTACAATTTCAAAAAATACTGTACCATCCCAAGATTGAATTCTTGTGGAATTCTAAAATTACAGCCATTGAAGGAAAGGATCAGGTGGAAGGGATTGAAATTGAAAATACGATCACCAAGAAACGAAAAAAAGTCCATTCAGATGGTGTTTTTATCTTTGGAGGAATGGAACCACAGGCAAACTGTGTCAAAGAAATCCTCACCTTAGATGAAGACGGCTATGTTATAACTGATGATAGAATGGCTACGGATATCCCGGGGCTTTTTTGTGCCGGAGATTTGAGACAAAAGACATTGCGACAAATTGTAACCGCTGCTTCAGACGGTGCCATCGCAACAGTATATGCGGAGAAATACATACGGAATGAATGGAGGCAAAATGAGAGTCTATCCAACGGGGACGGTAAAATATAATCCTCAAAAATGCTATAACGGAATAAATTTGGTATCTACATCGAAAGACGGTGCACTGATTACGGATATGAATGGTGTGGAGTTAAAACGATTTTTGTTCAACCCCATGCCGGCAAAGATGTTTCCCAATGGAAATATTATGGGAATCAATGCCTTTCGCAGCTCCGACTTTGGCGTCAGTGATGGATTAAAATTGGTGGAAATTACAAAACAAGGGCAGGTGGTCTGGTCTTTCGATCAATTTAAATATATGCAGGATCGAGGCTATCGTCCGAAATGGATGGCTCGTGCCCATTCGGATTATCAGCGGGAGGGCAATCCCACCGGCTATTATATCCCGGGAGAAAAAACCGTCAAAGAACCCCATACATTACTTTTAGTTCACGATACCGTAGTCGTTCCGTCGATTTCCGACAAAGAGCTGCTAGACGATGTGATCTTAGAAGTGGACTATGACGGAAATATTCTCTGGAAATTTTCCTTTTCTGAACATTTTGAAGAATTTGGATTTTCAGAAGAAAGTAAAAATGTGATCTATCGAAATCCCAATCTTCGGAATACGGATAAACCCTTGGGAAATTATTTGGACATTACGTCTATTTCTTTGTTAGGAGAAAACAAGTGGTATGATCAGGGGGACTTTCGTTTCCATCCGGATAATATCATCTTCACGGCAAGACAGGCAAATATCATTGGAATCATCGATAAGAAGAGTTCCTCCATCATTCATAAGATGGGGCCGGATTTTAAAGATTTTGAAAAGACAGGGCCGATTATCGGTTCCGCCCATGCCCATTTGATACCGAAGGGCTTGCCGGGGGAAGGAAACCTTTTGATCTTTGACAATGGAGGAATGTGCGGTTATGGGGCACCAAATGGCTTAAGTCCTACAGGCCTTAGTCCCTATGTCCGACCTTTCAGTCGTATTTTGGAAATTCATCCGATCACCATGGATATTTTGTGGTCCATCGATCCTCGAGACTTTGGCTATTCCCTACCAATTAACGGGTATAAATTTTATTCTCCCTATGCAGGTAATCTGCAACGACTGCCCAATGGCAATACTTTAATCACCATGGCAACCGACGGGATGGTATTGGAAGTGACGCAGGAGAAGGAAGTGGTTTGGCAGTGGATCAATCCTTATAAGACGGATCGGGAAAACCTGTTGTGGAATCATTTGGTCTATGCAAGTTATCGATATCCCTATGAGTACTTGGACTATCAAGAAGGTAAAGAAATTTCCGTAATAGGAGAAGAAAATTGTAATTTTCGACTTCCCCATGCAGCAGCCTTTGGATCGAAGGAAGTGATTTCGGTGGAAAATGCTTCCATCAGTGAAGATATCGATGTGATCACCATGGAGTCGGAACTCAATCGAGAAGTGCAGTTTAAAAAAGAAATCATTCGCCGAAATCAATCGGTGATCAAATATATCAATCAAAACAATTTCACTGAAAAAATTCGAAGCTGTCAAAAGGCCATTGTCATTTTCGGAGCCAAGAGATGCCTCCACTGTCCTCCCTTGATGGAGCTTCTAACCACATTGTTGGAGACGGAATTTCAAGAAGTCCATGGATTTTATATGGACGTGGATTTGAACAAGGCTTTTGCCAAGGAACATGAGATCAACACCTTGCCACAAACGGTATTTTATCGTCAAGGAAAAAAAGTCTACTCTTTTGTAGGAGAAGACAGTTATGATTCCATAGCCGATCATATTGATAAATACCTTTTGGAAAAGAATGAAAAATAAGAAGAACCTGTCCTAGGACAGGCTCTTTTAAATGAAAAGAATCAATCTAAAAATGCATTATAAATAGCACGAATGGCTTTTTCGTAATCGTCCTCATGGATCCCCACAATAATATTTAATTCGGAAGAACCTTGGATGATCATTTGAATATTGATATTATCCTTTGCCAAAGCGGTAAAGAGATTGGCAGAGACGCCGATATGGTTTTTCATTCCTCTACCGACTACGGAAATCAAGGCGATATTGGAAGTGATCTTGATAATATCTGGATTGCAAAAAGTGTTGATCTCACTGACTAAAGAGTCCACTCGCCCCTGTAGGTATTTATCGGCAATAATTAAAGAAATGGAATCGATGCTGGTGGGCATATGCTCCACTTTCATATCATTGACCTCAATAACACTCATCAATTTGCGATGAAATCCCTTGTCTTGATTCATTCGAACTTTTTCAATATTGACGACGGAAAAATGTTTTCGTCCGGCAATTCCCGTGACACCTCGGGTCATTTTTTGAACCTCAATATCATTATCGGGAACGATAAATGTGCCCTTGTCTTCCGGATGGAAGGTGTTTTTTATTTCAATGGGAATACCAGCATGGGTTACAGGTAAAATCGCCTCTTCATGAAGAACGGAAGCACCGGCATAAGAAAGCTCTCGAAGTTCTCGATAAGTGATCATTTCAACATTTCGAGGGTTTTTAACGATTCGAGGATCCGCCGACATAATCCCTGTGACATCGGTCCAATTTTCATAGAGATCCGTCTTAACCCCTCGAGAGATGATAGAACCGGTTAGATCACCGCCACCTCGAGAAAATGTTTTAATTTCTCCATTGGGCATGATCCCGTAAAATCCGGGAATCACATAATTTTTGTCGGTTTTTCTCAGTTCATAGATTTTGTCATAGCTCTTTTTTTCCATAAATTGGCCGCGGTCATCGAAAAAGATCAGCTCCTTGGCATCTACAAATTCATAGCCTAAATATTTGGCAAGAATTTGAGATCCGATAAACTCTCCCCGACTGGCAATATGATCTCGACTCTTTCCAGAATCCAATTCTTCTTTTAAAATTTGAATGGAAGCATCCAGATCGAAATCCACACCGATATTTTCTACAATTTCACGAAATTTCTTTTCGACAATATCCAAAGTCTCATGAAAATTAATATTATGAGCCGCCAAATCATAACAGAGATAGAGCAAATCAGTTATTTTTGTATCGTCGGAATGGCTTTTTCCCGGAGCACTGGCTACGATAAACTTACGAGTTCGATCTTCATGGACAATGTCATAAACTCGTTGATACTGTTTGGAATTTGCCAAAGAAGAACCACCGAACTTTGAAACTTTAATACTCATTACATATCCTCCTTAAAGAGATTTTAATGGAGTGAAGTTTGATTGTCAATTATTAATAAGTTTTTGTTAAAATATATTGTACTAAAATAAGTACTTTGATATAATAAAGTTGTAGAAGTAGAAGGGGGATTATATGGAAAGAAAATTAGAAAAAAAATCGCTAAGTCATCGTGTGCATCAAAAACTGAAACAAAAGATTTTAAACAACGAATTACTTCCCGGCGATAAACTGATTGAAATGGAAATTGCAAATGATTTAGGTGTAAGCCGTACGCCGGTCCGTGAAGCTTTAAGCAAATTGGAAGAAGAAGGTCTGGCCAAAAATTTCCCGAGAAAATCTTATATCGTTTCAAAAATTTCAATGAAGGAAGCGAAAAATCTCTATACTGTTCGTGCTGCACTGGAGCCTCTAGCCATTGGATTGGTTGCAGAAAAGGGGCTGAATAAGCGAACGAAAGAATTGGAAGAAGTCACCCAAAAGATGAAAGATGCATATGAGAAAGGAAATTTAGAAGCATTAAAGGATTTAATAGTACAATGGAATATCGCAATGGTGCATTCTCTCAACAATGATATTTTAAAAGAATTGATGTTGATTATTAATGAGAGACTTTATCGCTTTGGAAATTTTATTTTCCGGTCGGAAGATAATATCATCATTGTATATCAATTATTGATACAAATGTATGAAAATATAGTGGATCAAAATCCGGAAGAAGCTTCAAAAACCAGTAAAAAATTAATTGATTCTATCTATCCCATGTTAGAAGAACAAAGTGATTATAAAATGTTTCGCTATTAATCGAAAATACTTATGCCTCCCTAGGAGGCTCTTTCTCTTTCAAAATACTATTGACAATAAATAAAAAGGGAGATATAATAATACTGTTAACTCGAAATGCACCTTTAGCTCAGGTGGTAGAGCAACTGACTCTTAATCAGTGGGTCCAGGGTTCGATTCCCTGAAGGTGCACCAGCAAAGTCCTTGAAATTTCAATATTTCAAGGACTTTTTTATTTGTGAAAAACACCTAAAGTTGTATAAATCGATGTACAATTATGGTGATAATATACAAATAAAAGATGGTTTTCAAACATGAATCCTATTTTACAGTGGATCGCATTTGAAGAAATGTGAAAAGTATTTTCATAGAAATTTTTGAACGAAAAAAATCGATGGGATATAAGAGATATTCCTTGGGTTCTTCTCTTGTGGGGAAAAGTATAAGGCTAAAAATTCCAGGTCAAAGATTTGAATCGTAAATTCCCATGGTTAAAAGGTACAATAGGATAAAGTTTTTCTGAACCTTCTACGAAAAGTCACTTCTCCTTCGAAAGATATCAAAATATTTTTGGATCCGAATATTGGACTGTTTAAAACACATGGTGGGAGGGAATGTATGATGTATCGTTATCTCTTACATAGTATGGAAATAAAGGAGTGGTTAGTTTGAAAACTAAAATGACAGTTCTCTTATTGGGAGTTCTTTTGCTATTGACAGCCTGTGGGAAAAAAACGGATAAGCCGATAGTGAATGAAGGAGCCAATCAAACTGAGTCCGTTCAAACCAATAAAAATCAGCAGGAGAATCAAGACAATTCAAAAATTATCGGGGAAGCGGACGGTTCGACAGAAATGTATGTAGATCCTATTGAAATGGAACCAGAAGAAGCTTTTGAGCAATTTATGGATCTTCACCCCAATACAAAAGTAGAAAAATTTCAATTGGATGAAGAGGATCATCGTTTGATTTACAAAGTGGAAGGTTATGATGATACCAATGAATATGAGGTAAAAATCGATGCTTCGACAAAGAAAGTCATCAAAGATGAGTCGGATGATCTAGGCCATAAAGACGGTACATTTATTGCCAAAGAAGATTTAGAAAAAATAGATGATTTTATGGAAAAAGCATTGCAAGAAGCGGGTGAAGGCTATCGGATCCAGGAATACGAAATGGATTTTGACGATGGAATTCTCGTGATTGAATTTGATATGGATAAAATAAATCAACAAGGTCAAAAAGTAGAAGATATGGAAATTAAATATGCCGTGGATTCAGGAGAATTGTTGGAACTGGATCGTTAATACCAAAACGATAAAAGAGCCCCTTCAGGGACTCTTTTTTATATGTCTACTTATCTGCTTTAAAGGTGAGGAACCAATCCTTCATTTCATAACCCGGCTCTTTGACTAATTCCATTCGCTCCTCAATATCTTGTGCTGTTCCCGGTGGGGGCATGATAACGTCTTTGCCCGGTTCCCAGTTGGCAGGCAGAGCAACACCTTCGGCTTCTGCCTTTTGAAGTCCAATGAGGATTCGTTTGATTTCAGCAAAATTTCTCCCTAGAGAAGCAGGATAGTAAAGTATGGTCTTTACAATTCCTTCCGGATTTATGAAGAATACCGCTCTTACGGCAGAGGTATCGGATTCTCCTTGTAGCATACCGTATTTTTTGGCTACTTCCATTTTAATATCGGCGATTAAGGGAAACTTCACTTCGGGATTTTCAATATCCTCCCAACAATATCCCTTAATGGAATTTAACCAACCTAGATGGGAATGGATCGAATCAATGGATAGTCCGACCAATTCACAATTATAAGATTTAAACTCTTCATGCATTGAGGCGAAAGTCATAAATTCCGTGGTACACACTGGGGTAAAATCTGCCGGGTGAGAGAATAAAATGATCCACTTTCCTTCAAAATCCTTGGGGAAATGAATTTCACCCTGGGTCGTTTGAGCTGAAAACTCAGGTGCCTTCGTTCCAATCAAGGGGAAATTAACAGTGTTTTCGTTCATTTGATTCATAATTACCTCCTAAAGTAATATAAGTAAGTTTGAACTACTATTTACTTAGAATGAAATAGTTCATTTACCAATCATTAATTACCCATAAATAAAAGTCTATAATCATATTTGATAACAAATATCAAAAAAATAAAAATAAAAAACCCTTGACAAATTGATTTAATGTGATAATATGATTGGTAATTAAAAAAATATGCAATGATGCAGACTAGTACATGAAATAATAGAGAGCAGATGTTTGGTGAAAATTTGCAATTCATGGAATCCACTGTTGAGCATGAGGGGATAACCTTCCACGTATGTCCGCGTTATGGACAAAGAGATGCTAGGGAATCAGTTCGGTATGTTGGTACCGCTCTCTAGTAATTAAGGTGGCACCACGAGCTTTCGTCCTTATTGGATGAAAGCTCTTTTTTATTGAATAATTAAAATAGGAGGATAGAGATGAAACTATATATTCCCGGTCCCGTACCGGTGAGAGAAGAAGTATTGAATGCTATGAGTCATAATATGATCTCCCATAGAGGTCAAGAGGCTTCCCAATGGCAATTGGAAATTTCACAATATATGCAAAATATTTGGCATACTGAAAAGGCGGTTCTTTGCTCTTCTTCCTCGGGGACAGGACTTATGGAAGGCTCTTTATCTTCCTGTGCAAATTCCGTTGCAGTATTTTCTGTAGGAGCCTTTGGAAACCGATTTGAAGAGATTGGAAAAGGGATAGGTCTAGAAGTGGATCTATACGAAGAAGAATGGGGTCGAGGAATTGACGAAAAAAAATTGGAAGAAGCAGCAAAAAGTGGAAAATATGACGCTATTGCCTTAACCCATAATGAAACGTCTACAGGCGTAATCAATCCATTGGATCAATTGTCTAGGATTTTCAAGAAATATCCGGAAATTCTCTGGATTGTCGATTCCGTCTCGGCTACCGGGGGAGCTCCCACCGATGTAGATGATTGGGGAATCGATATTATGATTACTTCCACGCAAAAATCCTTGGGGCTTCCTCCGGGAATGGCATTTTGTACTTTTTCCCACAAGGCAAGACAAAGGGCAGAAGACAAAAAGCGACGAGGATTTTATATGGATCTTTTGAAATTGGATAATTACAGAATCAAAAAAGATCAGTATCCATCCACACCCAATATCAGCTTAATGGCAGCGGCACGAGAGCAATTACGCTATATTGTGAAAGAAGAAACCTTGGAAAAAAGACTTCAAAGACATGTTAGACTACAAAGCATGGTAGGGGAATGGGTGGAAAAATATGGAAAATTTTTTGCAGAAGAAGAATTACGGTCTCCCACAGTGACGACGATTGCTTTGGAGGAAGGTAAGGATATCGATCTTTTGTTAAGGAAGATGAAGGATAAAGGCTATCTTCTCTCCGGAGGCTATGGAAAATTAAAGGGCAGTACCTTTCGAATTGCCCATATGGCAGATTGTCAGGAGACAGATTTAGCAGAAATGTTGCATGAACTTACTAAAACGGTAAAGGAAATATAAAGAGGTGTCCCATGTTTAAAGTATTGGCCAATGACGGCTTGGATTCTCAAGCCATTGAATATTTAGAAAATAAAGGAATTATCGTAGAAACAACCCATTTGGATCAAGAAGAATTAATTCGCCAAGGAGGAAATTATGATGTGATCATTATTCGCTCTGCGACGAAAATGACTCGAGAAGTATTGGAGGCCTTGAAAGGCACAAAACTCCGTCGCATCATTCGGGCTGGAGTAGGGCTGGACAATGTAGATCTGGTGACGGCTCAAAAAGTGGGAATCGATGTGAAAAACACCCCCAATGCCAGTACCAATTCTGTAGCGGAATTGGTCTTGGGACATATGTTGGGCTTGGCTCGATTTATCAGCATCTCCAATGTCACCATGCGAGAGGGCCAATGGAATAAAAAACAGTACAATGGCATGGAAATTTATGGAAAGACCTTGGGTATTATCGGTTTTGGTCGAATTGGTAAGGCATTGGCAGAAAAGGCGAAAGCCCTGGGAATGAATATTGTTTTTTATGATGAAGTCGTTCGAGAAGATCCGAAATTTGTCTATATGGAATTGGAAGATCTTTTGCCCATCAGTGATTTTATTTCCCTTCATACCAGTTCCGTAGATCAGCCGATTATCAATCGAAACCATTTAAAACGGATGAAAGACGGAGTTTTTATCATCAATGCTGCTCGAGGCAATGTCATTGATGAAGAGGTATTGTTAATGGGATTAGAATCAGGAAAAATTGCCGGTGCCGGTTTGGACGTATTTTGCAATGAGCCAAAACCCAATGAGGCGATTTGTCATCATCCTAGAGTATCCATCAGTCCTCATATCGGCGGTTCGACCGTAGAAGCACAACGTCGAATTGGAGAAGAAGTAGTTCATCATATTATGGAATTAATCGAAGAGGAAAAGGAGGATGAAGATGCTTTCTGTAAAGCCGTTTAAAGCCTATCGTCCTCAAAAAGAGCTGGTGGAGGATTTCGTTGTAGCCCCTTATGATGTTGTGACCGATGAAGAAATTCAAGAGATCAAAAGACAAAAACCCAATTCTTTTATCAATGTTATTCATAGTGAAGTCAATTGTCCTAAGGTAAATCCCTACGATCCGAAAGTGTATCAAGAGGCAAAAAAAAGATTGGACGCTTTTATCGCCGATGGGATATTGTTTCAGGAAGAAGAAGCCACTTTTTATATTTACGAAGAAGAAATGAAGGGCCATTGTCAAAGAGGGATCGTCTACATTGAAGAGGGACATGATTATTGGGAAGGAAAAATTTTAAAACATGAATTGACCCTTAAAGCAAAAGAACGAGATCGGAAAAATCACTTTCAAGAGACGAAGATGCAAACAGAACCGGTGTTTTTCTTTTCGCCCCAATTAAGATTAAGAGAATGGAAGATGGAAAAACTCTATGATTTTGTAGGAGAAGACGGAACCTGTCACCGATTGTGGAAGATTTTACCGGAAGATGTGGCTAAAGTTCAAAAAACTTTGGAAGATCTAGAGCATGTCTATATTGCCGATGGACATCACCGCACCGCTTCTGCTGCTGAAATAGCAAAACAATTCAGCTCTGGTATTTTGGCGGTGGTCTTTCCGGGAGAAGAACTTCACATCGAACCCTATCATCGTATGGTCCGTTCCTTTCATGGAAAGACAAATTCGGAAATTGTGGAGGCATTGAGAGAATATTTCGTTGTGACAAAAGGTCAATGGAAAGGGGAGCCTATGGAGTCGAAAGAGTACTATCTTTTGACCGAGGAGGGAGGTTATCAGTTGAAATTGCGAGAAGATAAGCTTCGTCATCATGTGGTCAAAGATTTGGATGCTTCCATTGTCCAAGATTATATTTTGGCACCTGTCTTTGGGATTCAAAATCCAAGGGAAGATGATAATCTTGATTTTTGCGGTGGACTTTTAACGGTGGAAGAAAGCAAAGAGCTTTTGAAAAAATATCAAGGATTGATTTTGATGCCGGCCACCGAGATGGAAGAGATTGTCCATGTAGCGGAGGAAGGATTGATTATGCCACCGAAGTCCACCTGGTTTGAACCGAAACTAATCTCCGGACTATTTTTATACTCCTTTGAATAAAAGATCGATAAAACTCTCCTTATTTCAATAAGGAGAGTTGTCTTTTTTAACCATTGATATCAAAAAAGAGGAATGCTCCTTTAAAAAATATTAATTTGTGTTATAATTTTAACGTAACATAATTTAATTTAAACTTTAGGAGGTATTATGAAGAAATTTTTAACAGGATTTTTTATGATTTGTCTTTCCGTTGTATTGGTGGCCTGTGGTGCCAATAATCAAGGAAATAATCAAGAGAATAAAGGAAACGTTGCCAACAATGGTGTAGAAGAACAAGAAACTGCAACGAAGGATTCTAAAATTTTAATCGCTTATTATTCTCGTACCGGTAACACGGAAAAAGTTGCCAATCTGGTAGGAGAAAAAATGGGTGGCGATATGTTTAAAATTGAACCTACAGAAGCTTATCCTGAAGATGAAGATGAGACGAAGGCTCGTTTAGTCGAAGAAACGGAAGCCAAGGCTCGTCCTGAATATGATGGAGAAGTGGAAAGTTTTGACGACTACGATGTAATCTTTTTAGGTTATCCGATTTGGAATGGTGACGTACCACCAACTGTAAAAACGTTCCTGGAAGCTCATAATTTTGAAGGTAAAAAAGTAGTTCCCTTTGCTACCTTTGGCGGTGGCGGACTTGGAGATTCCGTCCAATCCGTAGGTGATTTGGCAACCGGTGGAGAATTGCTCCAAGAGTTTGGAATTCCAGGAGCAGAAGTAGATGCTTCCAAAGATCAGATTTCTGATTGGTTAGAAGCTCTACCCATTGAATAAATCAAAAATGCAAATACTAAAGACCCGCTTTTAAGCGGGTCTTTTTATAAATTGTATAAAATTTAGGATTCATAAATAGACTATAATTTAAAATAAAATGTTCATTTTTTTATGTGATGAAAGAAATTTAAAATGAATCAATTCTTGGAACTTTCGATGAGAGGATGCCAGTGCTCAAGATTGTGATAAAGAATAGTATCAGAGATGATTTTAGCCCTTTGATTGGTTGTGGAATTTCCTCCTAGAGCAAAATGATCTAGAATCCCCGGACCGTAAAATGTATGTCCTGCATCGTGAAAAGTTTTAATTTTTGTATGGGGGTGATTCTTTTTAATGAACTTTGCCATTTTTAAGGAAGGCCACATTTGGTCTTTTTCTCCCACAAAAATTAAAATATCACCTGGAAATTTTTCGACTTTTATTCTTGTTTCTTCAAAATGTTTTGTGTTATCTAAAAGATTATGATAAAGAGGTTCGAAAACTAAGGGTTTTCCAATGGTTGTTTGAATTAGAAAGTGAATCCAAATAGAAGGAGAAACATCCTTGAAACTTAGATAGGAGATTTCTTCTTCTTGAAAAGAGAAAGATGAACTACTAACTTTTCGATTGGATGAAAGTCCTTGAAAAACATGAGAAGATGGAGAATATAGTACTAAATGGTCAATGGCATCGGGATAAATCGTGCTTGCCAACAAGGCAAATTCAGCTCCTTTAGAAGCACCGATAACAGAGATCGGTCCATCGACTTCCCCTTTCACTTTTTCAAGAATAGCCTTTAAATTTTCGACAGGAACTTTGACAAGTTCTTTCGGTAGATTGTCTTTTCCAAAATAATACATGGAATATACGACATACCCCTCTTTCGCCAATTGAGCAGCTAGAGGGAAATTACTACTACCTTCACTACCTCCTAAGGTAATAATGGCTCCTTTGCTAATTTTATGATAGGGGTCCAATTTATAGCCAACTGCTTTTCCATCCTCAATCACTGAAACATTTACTCCGGGGATTTGAGATTTTTCTGGGTGAGTCCTGTCAATTCCTTGCGGATAATTGTAATTTTCTGCTGAATAATCTTTAGAGGTGACAGATTCTATTTTTTTGTGATGATATTTTCTCAAGGCCAAAATAATTAAGGTAACAAGAATTAACATGAAAAAGAGATAAATTAAAATTTTTTTAAATGTTCCCATTTATAACTCCTTTTGTCGAATCAAAGGGATGCGGATAAAATAGATTTTCCTTCCTAACTATTCTGTAATATTTAAAAGATGATATTAGAATAAAAGATCTTATGAACAAACTTCATAAGATCTTTTGCATGTAATCTTTATTATTCTTCGTCTTGCTCTTCTTCGTCTTCTTCAGTTTCAGATACAGTTGGAACTTCGCCGGCTTCAGCTTCTTCCACATCTTCATCAAGAGCATCCAATTCTTCTTCGTCACGTGGTTCTGTCAGAGTTGCAACCGTGTCTTCAAGTTCAGCAAGAACAACGACATCTTCGTCTTGACAAATGTCAAGATCTTTAATGCTTACCGTATCTCCAATTTCCATATCGATGACATTGACAACAGCTTCTGAAGGCAGGTGGGCCGGTAGACATTCTACTTCGATTTCATCAAGCACTTGAATAAGGTTTGACGGTTGAGCCTTAATGGAATCTCTTCCTTCCAAAACAATAGGAATAACGACGGTAATTTTTTGTGTCATATCAATTTCGTATAGATCGAAATGAATCATTTGATTTTTTAAAGGATGCATTTGAACTTCTTTAAACAGAATATTATCTTCTTCTCCGTCAATATCCAAAGCAACAATATTTGAAGTTCCCGCTTCGTTATAGATTTTTAATAGGTCTTTTTCCAAACCTTGTACAGCAAGAGCTTCCTCTCCCTTTGCATACAATACACCGGGCACAATTCCTTGGGCTCTTAATTTATCTACTTTATTCTTACCCTTTGCTTCTCTTTTATTAAGACTTAATTTAAATTCTGACATTTTAACCTCCAATATATTAAATCAATAATGAACTACTTTATAATCGCAGACCCTAGACAAATTTCTCCATCATAGAAAACCACCACTTGTCCGGGAGTGACTCCCTTTAAAGCTTTTTCCGGTCGGATGAACAAGCCTTTTGAATCTTTTATTACCGTCGCCTTCACATCCGGCGTCCGATAACGTATTTTAATGGTGCATTCCAACGGAAAAGTCGGTTCTTCTACAATCCAAAAAGGATCTTCTCCGTAGAAAGAATGGCGGTAAAGAGCCGGATGTTTGACACCTTGTGCTACAATCAAAGTATTATTCTCTAGATCCTTATCCGCTACGAAGAAAGGTTCTCCGCTACCTACTCCACCTATGCCGATTCCTCGCCGTTGGCCGATGGTATAGTGTATCAATCCCGAATGTTCTCCTAAAATATGACCTTCCGTATCTTGGATCGGTCCCGGCTTTGTAAAGAGGAATCGATCTAAAAACTCGTTAAAGTCTCTTTCGCCGATAAAGCATATCCCGGTGGAATCTTTTTTGGAAGCCGTGGATAAATCATATTTTTTTGCAATGGAACGCACTTGATCCTTTTCTAAATCTCCCACAGGGAAGAGACATCGCTCCAAGGCCTCATTGGGAACACGGCTTAAAAAATAAGATTGATCCTTATTCCCATCCACTCCGCGAAGCAGATGAGTTTTTCCGTCGATCTTTCGGGTCCTTGCATAATGACCCATGGCAATATAGTCGGCATCAAAATCCAGGGCATAATTTAAAAAAGCCTTAAATTTTATTTCCGTATTGCACATTACATCAGGATTGGGGGTACGACCTTTTTTATATTCGGATAAAAAATAAGAAAACACTTCGTCGCGATATTCTTTTTCGAAATTAACGGTATAATGTTTGATATCCAATTTGGAACATACGGAAACCACATCCATATAATCTTCCTTTGCGGTACACTCACCATCGTCTTCCGACCAATTTTTCATAAAAACGGCTATAACTTCATAGCCCTGTTCCTTTAAAAGTGCTGCGGCAACGGAAGAATCCACGCCGCCACTCATACCGAGTATCACACGTTTCTTATCTTGCATCTAAACCTCCCATCCTAAATATTTAACCAGTACTTTATTATACAGGACAGAGAAAGAAAAATCTACTTTTTTCACCAATTTATCCAAAAAATTGGCATTTTAAGGGACTGGATTGAGGATTTAAAAAAAGAAAAGATAAAAGACCATTAAAAAAAGAAGTTCTCAAATCCTTGGAAAATTTATTTTTCCCATTAAATTAAATTATTTTATAAAAACAGTTGACTTATTTTTAGAACCTGATATACTGGATATTAAGTTTTAGATTTAAATGCATTGATGGAGAAAATACAGGAATGAAACTTGTAGAGAGTCGATGGGTGGTGAAAATCGACAGGGAAGTTCCATGTTAAATCACTCCATAGCAATTGAGGCGAAATGTAAAAAGTAGTCAATATCGTCTGTCCACGTTACAGGACTCAGGGTTGATGGACCCGTAGAGGCAATAGGGGTAACTCTATTGTAAACTGAGGTGGTAACACGATTATTCGTCCTCAAGGTATTATACCTTGAGGACTTTTTTTATACTCAAAATAGGAAAGGATGTTAAAAGATGAAAAGAAATGCAGAACTTGTTGTTGATAATATGGATTTTTTAGTAAAACTTGTCAGTTTAGCCAAAAGAAAAGGCGTATTAATTTCTAATTTGTCCATTCATGCGGAAGATCTGAACAATTTCAGCTTAACACTGGATTTCGTTGAAAATCGTAAAAGTAATTTTGTTGCCAACCTCTATGATTTAGACGGTGTCAATGTCAATTATGTTTGTTAATCAATAAAAATTTAAAATAAATATCAAAAAAGGGGATGACTGTTAATGGTGAAGATGTATTATGATCAAGATGTAAAAAGAGAGGCTTTGCAAGGGAAAAAAATAGCTGTTTTAGGATACGGCTCCCAAGGCCATGCCCATGCCAATAATTTAAAGGACGAGGGATATGACGTAGTTGTAGGACTGTATAAAGGATCCAAATCTTGGGATCGAGTAAAAGAATCCGGACTGGAAGTGGCGACAGTAGATGATGCTGTAAAATCGGCACAAGTGGTGATGATGTTGGTGCCAGATGAAAAGCAGGCCTTTCTCTATGAAGAAGAAGTGGCACCACATTTGGAAGAAGGAGATGCACTGGCATTTGCCCATGGATTTAATATCCACTACGGTCAAATTAAACCGCCGAAAAATGTTGATGTATTTATGATTGCACCCAAGGGACCGGGACATCTGGTTCGGCGAACCTATGAAGAAGGTTCCGGCGTTCCTTCTCTCGTGGCGGTTCACCAGGACTATACGGGAAATTGTAAAGAAATTGCCTTGGCCTATGGTGGCGGAATCGGCGCCGGTCGGGCAGGAATTTTGGAAACCACCTTTCAAGAAGAAACAGAAACGGATCTTTTTGGTGAACAGGCAGTCCTTTGCGGTGGTGTAACAGAACTTATGAAAGCTGGCTTTGATACTTTAGTGGAAGCGGGATACCAACCGGAATCGGCATATTTTGAATGTGTTCACGAAATGAAGTTGATTGTGGACTTGATTTATGAAGGTGGTTTTGAAACCATGCGTTATTCCATTTCCGATACGGCGGAATACGGAGACTATGTCACTCAAAAGAAAATTATAACAGAAGAGACCAGGGCCACTATGCGTGAAGTATTGGCCGATATTCAAGATGGCAGTTTTGCAAAAGACTGGCTAGCGGAAAACCATTATAATCGGCCGAAATTTAATGCTTTAAAAGCACAAAATCTCAATCATCCCATCGTAAAAGTGGGAGAAAGACTTCGCAAGATGATGCCTTTTATCCAATCAAAAGTGAAGGAAAATTAAAACTCAATGTGGAAAAATCAGGTGATGAAGTGAAAAGCAGCTGTGTAACTACCGGAGCAAAAAGAGCTCCCCATCGCTCGTTGTTTCGAGCAGCAGGATTTACAGAAGAAGAAATGAATCGGCCCCTGGTAGGCGTCGTCAACTCCTTTAATGAAATTGTACCGGGCCATGTCCATTTAAATCAAATTACAAGAGCAGTCAAACAAGGAGTCCTCATAGGAGGTTGCACTCCTTTGGAATTTCCCGCCATTGCCGTATGTGATGGAATCAGTATGAATCATGAAGGGATGAAATACTCTTTGGTCTCCAGAGAACTGATTGCCGATTCCATCGAAGTGATGGCAAAAGCCCATTCCTTGGATGGTTTGGTTTTAATACCAAATTGTGACAAAGTCGTACCGGGAATGGTCATGGCAGCCTTGCGACTTAATATTCCCACCATAGTGATCAGTGGAGGGCCCATGCTGGCAGGCAAAAGTGCCCGGGGAAAAAGTATCGATCTCTCGTCAGTCTTTGAAGCAGTAGGCTCATACAGTCAAGGGAGTATCACAGAAGAAGAGTTATGGGATATTGAAAAAAATGCCTGTCCCAGTTGCGGTTCTTGTTCAGGAATGTTTACTGCCAATTCCATGAATTGTATGACAGAAAGTTTAGGCCTCGCCCTTCCGGGAAACGGAACGATTCCTGCTGTTTATTCCAATCGAATCCTTCTAGCCAAGGAATCGGGAATGCAGATTGGTCAATTGATAAAAAACAATCTTTGTCCCAAGGATATTGTCACGAAAGAAGCGATCGAAAATGCCCTTACCATGGATAATGCTCTCGGTTGCTCCTCCAATACCGTCCTCCATTTAACTGCCATTGCTCAAGAAGGGGGTCTTCCCTTTGATCTAAGGGTTATTAATGAAATTTCCCAACGGACGCCGACCTTATGTAAACTCCGGCCCTCGGGAATTCACCACATGGAAGATTTGGATCGAGCGGGAGGTATTATGGCAGTTTATCGAGAATTAGACCAATTGGGATTAATTCACGGCGATTGTCAAACCGTCTCGGGAAAAACATTAAAAGAACAGTATGAAAAAGCGTCCAACTTGGACCCAAATATTATTGCACCGGTGGAAAAACCCTATTCTCCAACAGGGGGTCTAGCCATCCTCTATGGGAATTTGGCACCGAAGGGCGCTGTGGTTAAACGAGCAGCCGTAGATGAAAAAATGCTGATACATCAAGGACCGGCACGAGTTTTTAACGGAGAAGAGGAAGCTTGTGCTGCCATTTATGGGGGAAAGATTCGTTCAGGAGACGTTGTAGTGATTCGGTATGAAGGCCCGAAAGGGGGACCGGGAATGCGAGAGATGCTCTCCCCCACATCGGCTATCGCCGGAATGGGATTGGATAAGGAAGTGGCATTGATTACCGATGGACGATTTTCGGGAGCTACTCGAGGAGCAAGTATCGGTCATGTCTGTCCCGAAGCTGCCAATGACGGACCCATCGCCATTGTGGAAGACGGGGACTTGATTTCCATTAACATGGTGGAAAATACTTTGAATATCGCATTGGAAGAAGAGGAAATCAAAAGACGTTTGGAACGAATTCAAAGACCGAAACGATCTTTCGTAGGATATCTTTCGAAATATGAAAAGTTGGTTCATGATGCATCGGAAGGAGCCATATGCAAGTAGGTGATGAAGTTGAAAGGTGCTGAAATTGTTTTAAAAACACTATTGGAAGAAAAAGTGGATACCTTGTTTGGCTATCCGGGAGGAGCGGTCATTCCTCTTTACGATGCTTTATATGACTATGGAGAACAATTTACTCATATTTTAACCGCCCATGAACAAGGAGCTACTCATGGAGCCGATGGATACGCTCGATCCACAGGAAAGGTGGGGGTGGTATTTGCCACATCAGGTCCCGGTGCTACCAACACGGTGACGGGAATTGCCAATGCCTATATGGATTCGGTACCTCTCGTGGTGATAACCGGACAAGTAAGCCGAACTTTTTTAGGAAAGGATTCTTTTCAGGAAATGGACATTACCACAATGGTCTCGCCCATTACCAAAGCAACTTTTTTGGTACAGGAGATTGAAGATCTTCAAGATACGATAAAAAAAGCGTTTCAAATTGCAAAAAGACCTCGAATGGGTCCGGTTTTAATTGATATACCCAAGGATCTATTCGTGGAAGAATATAAATATGAAGAAAAAGATAAAAGTGAAGTTTTCCATCGAGAAACGAAGGACGAAGAAATTGAAACCTTTGCAAAAATGATCAATCAATCGAAAAAACCGTTGATATATGCTGGAGGAGGCTTGATTGCCTCTAATTCCTGTGAAAAGTTACGACAATTGGTAGACTGTGAAATTCCCGTGGTCACCTCCCTCATGGCTCAAGGGGCGGTGGACTATCGCCATCCTTATAATTTAGGCCATGTGGGAATGCACGGTTCCAATCGGGCAAACTATGCCGTGGAACATTGCGATCTTCTCATCTCATTGGGTACTCGATTTTCAGATCGGGTGGCAGGCAATGAGAAAAATTTTGCCCCCCATGCCAAGGTCCTTCAAGTAGATATCAGTCGAAGTGAATTGGGGAAAAACAAAGCAATACACGATAGCATCTGGGGCGATTTAGCTCAAGTGATGCCATTATTAGCTGAGAAAGTAAAGCGTAAAGATCGACAAAGTTGGATTGAAGAATTACAAAGAGTACAAGAGATAACGAAGAGCCGAAATTGGAGCGAACGCAATATTTTAACCACACTTCGCAAATATATGGGCGATGATGGTATTATCTGTACCGATGTTGGACAGCATCAAATGTGGACTTCTCAATTTTACGGTTTTTCAACTCCTCGAACCTTTATCACTTCAGCAGGTTTGGGGACCATGGGCTTTGGCTTAGGAGCAGCTATTGGATCCAAAGTAGGGAATCCTGACAAAAATGTATGCTTGGTCACTGGAGACGGATCCTTTCGAATGAATTTAAATGAATTGGCCACAGTCAGCAAATATGATTTTAAAATACTCGTCCTTGTCATGAATAATCATGCCTTGGGAATGGTGCGTCAATGGCAGGAGATATTTCAAGAAAAAAGATATTCTCAAACCTTGATAAGTGACGATGTAAATTTTGTGGCATTAGCGGAAGCCTTTCACTTAAAAGGACGCCAAGCTACGAATATGTTGGAGTTGGAGGAAGCTCTCCAAGACTATACAAAGGGAAATTCCGCCATGGTGATCGACGTTCATATTCCTCAAGAGGATAATGTGTATCCAATGATTCCCGCCGGTGGAGGATATAAGGATATTATTTTGAATTAAAAATGATAAATTCATATTTACCTATTAAGCAATCATAAAAGGCAGATTTTTTAGAAGGAAATCTGCTTTTTTAAATGGAGAAACAAAAAATGAATAAAATCGATCTCCTATGTTAATTCAAGTTAACAGATCGATAGTGAGAAAAGATGATCCAAGAGAATCAAATGGTGATTGATATTTTTAAATGATAGTGATACTATTAATAAAAGATAATTAATAATACCGAAAGGGGAGTAGAAGAATGAAAAAAAGATTATTACATTTTGGATTAGGTCTTATTGGTGGAGCAGTTGGTGGAAAAATTCTTTCAACGGACAAAGCGAAGGAATTAGCTGTCGATGCAGTAGCCGGCGGGTTAAAAATCAAAGACTCCATTGATAAAACCATTGAAAAAGCAAGAGAAAACACCAATGATATCGTAGCGGAAGCAAAGGTAAAAAAAGAAGAGGATGAAAAAGCAGCACGAGAAAGACAAATGGAAGAAGATATTGAAGCCGTTGCAAACGAAGAAGTGGAAGAAGAAATTGTAGAAGAAGGCGAAGAGAAAGCCGACGAGGAATAAGACGATATGAAAGCTAGAATAGCCCATCGTATAAAAGGGAGAACACGTTTTTGTACCCCCTATAAGCTGACCCATAAAGAAGCCAATGGATTAAAATATCTTTTGGAGAATATGGATGGCGTTTATCATTGTAAGGTCCATCCAATCAGTGGCAGCTTTGTAGTGGAGTATGAAGATCACGTTCTCCCTAAAATTTGTCGTTATATCTTAGAATTAAAGATCGATGATCTGTCCAAAGTCCTTATTGAAAACAGAGATTTTGTACCACAAGAAGAGCGAGAACTCTTCCATGTGTTTCGGGATGCCTTTGAGCGTCGATTCGTGATGAGAAGACTTTTGCCCTATCCACTACGGACAGTGGCAATTTTGTTACGAGCCGGAAAGTTTATAAAAAGGGCTTGGGACCAATACCAAATCACCCAAGGTTTAAATGTGGAAATCTTAGATGCAACCGCAATTACCGTATCGATGATGGGGGGAGAATTCGGTGCTGCAGCTTCGATTATGTTCCTACTGGATTTAGGCGAACAATTAGAAGATTGGACGTTTAAAAAATCAAAATCCGATTTGGCTCGATCCTTGACAGTCAATGTGGACCGAGTTTTTGTCGTAGATGAAAAAGGAAATAAGAGCTTAAAGGCCTTGGAAGAAATTCAAAAAGGCGAATGGGTGGAGGTCACCATGGGCAATACCATCCCCGTTGACGGCAAAGTCGTATCGGGAATTGCCATGGTCAACGAATCCAGCTTTACTGGAGAATCCATGCCGGTCAAAAAAATTAAAGGGAATGGTGTTTTTGCAGGAACTGCTTTAGAGGAAGGAAAATTAATCGTTCAAACCACGAGTCAGTATGACGAATCTCGAATTCACCGGATTATCGATTTAATTTCCGAATCGGAGAAAAATAAAAGTGAAGCTCAAAAAAGAGCGGAAAACTTGGCGGACGCCCTAGTGAAATATTCTTTCTTAGGTGCAGCTGTCACCTTTTTGCTTACCGGTAGTTTTACAAAGGCGAAGGCCTTTTTAATGGTGGATTTTTCCTGTGCATTGAAATTGACCATTCCCATTGCCACAATGAGTGCCATGAGACAAGCTTCAGAAGAAGAAGTACTGGTAAAGGGTGGAAAATTTTTAGAAGAACTTTCCCATGCTGATACCATTGTCTTCGATAAAACAGGAACATTGACTCAAGCACAGCCCATGGTCAAAGAAATTATAACTTTTGAAGGAAACCTTCGAGACGATTGCCTAAGAATTGCCGCATGTCTGGAAGAACATTTTCCCCATTCCATAGCTACAGCTGTGGTAGAAAAAGCAAAGGCTGAAGGACTGCATCATGAAGAGATGCACTCGGAACCTCAGTATATTGTAGCCCATGGAATTGCCTCTACCATCAATGGACGACAAGCCTTGATCGGATCGGAACATTTTATCTTTGAAGATGAAAAAGTGAATTATCCTGCCCACAAACGAGAATTGGTGGAAAAACTCAAAGAAAAATATTCCCTCCTTTATTTGGCCTATGACGGGGAACTGATTGCTGTATTATGTATTCATGATCCAGTCCGTCCTGATGCCAAACGAACGATTGATCAATTGCGAAATTTAGGATTTGATAATATTGTGATGCTGACAGGAGACCATGAAAATTCGGCAGCTCATGTTGCTAAAACCTTGGGAGTCGACTATTATAAATCTCAAGTTTTGCCAGAGGACAAAGCCAATTTTATACGCCAAGAAAAAGAAAAAGGTCATAAGGTGGTCATGATCGGTGATGGCATCAATGATTCGGTGGCTCTTTCCATGGCAGACATCGGTATCAGTATGTATCAAGGGGCCGATATTGCTCGAGAAATTTCCGATATCGCCATTGGGAATGACAGTTTGGACTCCTTAGTGGATGTAGTTAAAATTGCAAAGGCTTTGAATTGTAGAATTGACAGGGATTATAGGGGGATTATCGGATTTAACTCCCTTCTCATTGTATTGGGAGTTTTCGGTATCATCAATAATACCACCTCATCCGCTTTGCATAACAGCTCCACCATTGTCACTGCATTTGGAAATATGAAGTCCTATACTCTATAATTGAAAATATGGATCGACGAAGAGAAGAAGGGGAACTCCTTCTTTTTTTCTTGTCATTTTAGAAGAAGTAATGGTAGTATATTAGGAGGTGATCTTATGAAAAAAATATTTTTGATCCTATCGATTTTGCTCCTGTCAATGACCGGTTGCAAAAGAGATACAGCTCAAATCAAACATAATATACAATTTTATGACACATTTGATACGGTAATTGAAGTGACAATATTTTCAGAAGATAAAGATTTTGCAGAGGAAAACTTACAATTTGCTCAGGATAGATTTGAAGAATTACATAAGCTTTTTGATCGATATCACAATTACAGATCGGATAAAAAAGAAATCCCCAATGTGAAAACCATCAATGACAAGGCGGGCAAGGAACCGGTTTTTGTATCTGAGGATCTCTATGAAATGATCAAATTTTCAAAAGAAGCTTATAATACGATTTCACACAAAACCAATATTTGTTTGGGACCCCTAGTGGATTACTGGAATCAATATCGGGATCTCTATGAAGGGGGAGCCTCTTCAAAGGATGTGGAAGAACAGTTGGGATACTCACTTCCCCCTCAAGAAGAATTGGAAGCTCTACGTCCTCTAATGGATATGAATGAATTGATTGTCGATGATAAAAACCATACCGTGTTTTTGACGAAAGAAGGCATGTCTTTGGATACCGGTGCAGTGGCAAAGGGATATGCCACAGAACTTGTGGCCAGAGATCTTGAAAAACGAGGTGTAACTTCTGCTATGATTTCTGCCGGTGGCAATGTTCGTCTTATTGGAAAACCAATGGGAGACCGACAATTTTTCCGTGTGGGCATTCAAAATCCCGATACGAATTCCTCCAATCAAGTCGCTGAAATTTTAGATGTCAATGGAGTTTCTGTGGTAACCAGTGGAGATTACCAAAGGTATTTTGATTTGGCGGGGAAACGATACTGCCATATATTGGATCCGGACACCTTATACCCGACAGATCATATTCGATCGATGACGGTAGTGACAAAAGATTCGGGTCTATGTGACTTTTTATCCACTGCTGCATTTTTAAGTAATACGGAAGATATCATGGCCATGGCAAAACAGACTCAGACAGATATGCTATGGATTGATAGAGATTTAAAAGTTCTTATGACTCCGGGAATGTCGAAATATCTGGAGGACGACCATGCGAAATAATATGAGAGGTTTACTTTTTCATTTTTTTACGATTATTATTGTATTTAGTCTGGCTTTTATTATAAATTTAAGTGAAAATTTACGAGAATTTGTCTATGGAAATTTATTTTTTCGAATTTTTTTAACATTAATACCCCTTCTACTCTACTATAATTTTGGGAAGGGAATGAGTAAAAAAACGGCGAGACAATTGGATTTTCTAACGGGAAACATCATCGTCTTAATGGCCATACTCTTAGGAATCGTCTCATTTTTAGGATTGGGAAAAAATCCATTGGCAGAGCCTCCCGGCACGAATATGTGGAAATTCCCACTGGAACTTTTTCTCATGCCCCAAATTTATATCATAAAAATCAATCGTCTTCCTCTTAATATGGGGACGGTTTTAATCAGCTCTTTTATCCCTGGACTTTTGTACGGAATCAGTATTAAGAGAAGTCGGGCTCGATGGAAACGGCGAATGCGTTCCATTCGCCATCAACAGGAAATGCGTCGAAAAAGTCAAAGACGAAGACGGTAACGACGATTGAACAATCGGCCTTGGCAGCAGTTTTAAAGATATCGACTCAGGATTTTCCATAGGGATCGGTGGAAAAAACTTTCCATCTTTACGATGACAAATTGCAGACTCTTTACAATGGCAGATGGGAATTGTCTTTTCATCATCTTGTGGTAAAAAGCCTATATTGGGTATATTTAAACATTGAAAATAAAATATTTTTGGGACGATTTCACATAAAACCAATGATAAAAAGAGAAAATACAGATAGAAAGACTTTATTCATAAGAAAAAAATTGAGGTGAATTTATGTATCAATATAAAATGGAAGAGCTGTACAAACACACGGTAAAGGAATTAGAACGAATCGGCGTAAGTATTGAAGACATTGCTGAAGTGGTTCATCTTCTTCAAAAACCCTATCTTCCTGATATTACGATGGAGGAATGTGTTGAAAATGTAAAGAAAGTGCTACAGAAGCGAGAAGTCGTCCATGCAGTATTGACAGGACTTGCCATTGACGACTTGGCCGATCGAAAATTGCTACCTGAACCAATCCAATCCATTATTTCCGCCGATGAAGGCCTTTATGGAATCGATGAAATTTTACCCTTGGGGATTGTAAACATCTATGGATCCATCGGATTGACGAATTTTGGCTACTTGGACAAAGAAAAGATTGGGATCATTAAATATTTAGACGAAAAAAAATCCAAAGATTCCGTAACGACTTTTGCCGATGACTTAGTAGCTGCCATTGCAGCAGCTGCAGCTTCTCGAATTGCCCATACAGAACGGTTTCAGGAAGATAAGACACCGGAATTATAAAATTTTCAAAATCCTCTCTATTGAATAGGGAGGATTTTTTATTTATGGGAGGATCAACATTCTTTTGATGGAGGAATGAGGTATCTTTTATATCTTAATTATGTTAAAATAATATCAGATTTATAGGAAAGGGGAAGGCTATGAAAGTAACCATATGTATGGGTGCAAGATGTACATTGATGGGTGCCAATGGGATATATGACGCCGTAGAATTTTTAAAAGAAAATGTATGTGGTCCGGAGTCGGAACTATGCTCTGCAGAACATTTGGAAGTGGAGTTTGCCCATTGCTTGGGGTATTGTAAAAAAGATATGAACAATCAGGTGGCACCTGTGGTGTTGATTGACGATGAGATTATCTTTCGTGCAAGTGCACAAGAAGTCAGTGAGAAGATTATTAACAAATTACGTTTTTGATAGGGGTATTTAAAATATGAAAGAAAGTTACGGTACAATCGTTGAAATACGACGAAAAGTATTTGCTGAAGTAGCAAGAATCGCATTTGGAGATTATGACATATCTGAACTTGAAGATTCCAGTTACCGCATTGTACCCGGAGAAATAGCAAAATATCGGGAGGATATATTTAGAGAACGAGCCGTTGCCGATGAAAGGGTGCGTTTGGCAATGGGTATGGGAGTGCGTGAAATTGGTGTATTTACAAAAGTAACAGACGGATTTGATGAAGTGGACATTGATACAAATGCTTATGAAAAACCTTTGATCAATGTCATTAAATTTGCTTGTGAGTCCTGTCCTACAAAATCCTTTGTCGTAACGGACAATTGTAGAAAATGTATGGCACATCCCTGTACCAATGTCTGTCCTGTCAATGCAGTATCCATGGGGAAACATCGTACAATTATAGATGATGAAAAATGCATTCGATGTGGACGTTGTAAAGACACTTGTCCTTATTCCGCCATTGTAAAATATGACCGTCCTTGTGCGGCAGCTTGCGGAGTCCATGCCATCGGTTCCGATGAATATAATCGGGCGGAGATCGATCATGACAAATGTGTCGCTTGTGGTCGTTGCATTGCAGAATGTCCCTTTGGAGCCATTGCAGACAAGACTCAAATTTATCAATTGATCAAAGCGATAAAATCAGGAAGAAAAGTTTACGGGGCCATTGCACCTTCTTATATCGGCCAATTCGGTATGAACACGAAGCCAGAACAAATTATTGAAGGTATTAAGCAATTGGGCTTTAAAGACGTAGTGGAAGTTGCACTGGGAGCAGATATTACCACTCTTCATGAAGCACAGGAATTTTTGGAAAGAGTGCCTGAAGATATTCCCTTTATGGGAACCAGCTGCTGTTTTTCTTGGGCCTTGATGATTAAAAATGAATTTCCCGAACTATTTGATCAAGTTTCCGATTCCGGGTCACCGATGCGATACACAGCGGAATATATTAAAAAACTGGATCCGGAAGCCACTGTTGTCTTTATCGGTCCTTGTACGTCAAAAAAACTGGAAGCTTTGGATACGAAAGTAAAATCCCATGTGGATTTTGTCATTACCTTTGAAGAATTGATGGGGATGTTTGTTGCAAAGAATATTGAGCCGTCGGAAATAGAAATTTCTCAAGAAGTGGAAGAATCTTCCGCCCTCGGTAGAGGATATCCCATTGCCGGTGGTGTGGCTGAGTCAGTTAAAGTTGTAGCTCAAGAATTGGAGCCGGATCGAAAGATTCAGATTGAAGGTGCCAATACTTTAGAGGAATGTGTAAAAATGCTTAAGGTGGCAAAAAGAGGTAAAAAGGATGGTTATCTTTTGGAAGGAATGGCTTGTCCAGGAGGATGTATTGCCGGAGTGGGCACCATCGCATCTATGACAAGAGTGAAACGAGCCATTGATAAGTATAAAAAATCTTCCGTTTATAAAACTCCCTTGGATAACGATAAGATCGAAAGAGGAGAAAAAGCTTTCTAGACTCTGTAAAATAGAGAAAAAATTCAATTTTTTATTGACAGATAAAAATAATTGGTTTAAAATATCTACTAGTGTTTAAAAAGCCCCGGAATTTTTTTAATCACATTAGGAGGAAAATCATTGAAAAGCTATATGGCAAAGGCCAGTGAAGTAGATCGAAAATGGTATGTTATTGACGCAGAAGGAAAAGTCCTTGGTAGATTAGCCAGTGAAATTGCCCATATATTAAGAGGGAAGAATAAACCGACCTTTACTCCCCATGTGGACTGTGGAGATTTTGTCGTTGTTATTAATGCGGAAAAAATCCGTTTAACCGGTCACAAGTGGCAGCAAAAGTCTCATGTGTACCATACCGGTTATCCCGGTGGTCGCCGTCAAGTTTCTTATAGTCAATTAGTTCAAGAAAGACCTGAAAGAATCATCGAACTAGCTGTAAAAGGAATGCTTCCGAAAAACAGACTAGGTCGTAAGATGTTTACAAAATTGAAGGTATATGCCGGTCCTGAGCATCCTCATGAAGCTCAACAGCCGGAAGTTTATGAATTTTAATTGAGAAGGAGAATAGAAATGGATAACAGACAATATAGAGGAACCGGTCGAAGAAAAACATCTGTTGCTCAAGTTCGTTTACTACCTGGCAATGGAAAATTCACCGTAAATGGAAGAGATCTAGACAAATATTTTGATTACGAAACATTGATCAATGTGGCCAAATCCCCATTGGACTTGACGGACACTCAAAATTCATTTGATGTTATCGTCAAAGTAGAAGGTGGTGGATTTACCGGACAAGCAGGAGCCGTGCGTCATGGTTTGGCCAGAGCACTCTTGGAAGTGGATCCGGAGTATCGTTCCGTTCTTAAAAAAGCAGGATATCTCACAAGAGATCCTCGTATGAAAGAACGTAAAAAATACGGTCTTAAAAAAGCAAGACGTGCTCCACAATTTTCAAAACGTTAATGGTACCGAACAAAACATCGGAGATGATCCGATGTTTTTTTATTTTTTGAAATTGTTACAGGATTGTAAAGGAAGAGTACTGAAAAAATATTCTCTTTCGTTTATAATGGAGTCGAGGTGATATTATGAAAAAAAAGTTGTATCGTTCCAGTACGGATCGAGTCATTGCAGGAGTATGCGGAGGTATTGCAGAATACTTTGACATTGATTCGGGGCTCGTACGTTTGATCACCTTTTTGCTCACCTTTTTTGGAGGAATGAGCATTTGGGTTTACATTATTGCAGCCATTGTCATTCCTAAACAGTCCAATGTCGAATAATATGATGAAAGAGGAGAAGTTATGAAAAAGAAATTAAAGCAAAAGCTGGTCGCCGGAGTTTTGGCTTCTAGTATCCTATTAGGTATCGTCAGTCCTGTCAGTGCAAAACCATGGTATCAGGACGCCTTTGACTTTTTGTCAAAAGAAAACATTGAACTCAGTGACCAATTGACGGCAAAAGAAGCTGCAAAAAAATTAAGTACATTTGCCGGAGAAGATTTAAAAGTGGAAGCTTCTGAAGAAAGTATGACACGGGAGCAATTAGCAGCCTATGTTATGGAAGCTTTGAAAATCAAAGGCATTATTACCAATAGCAATACGGATCTTGTAGAGAAGAACGAGGATTTTGACCAAGTTGACAAAGACTTAAAAGAAGCCGTTGCCGCATTGTATAATTTAAAGATTATGGTTGGTGACGGTATAAAACTCTTGCCAAAGGAAGAAGTCCATAAAAATCAATTCGCCCAGGTATTAAAAGCTCTATACGATGTACAAGAGGTCAAGGGAACGGTAGCTTCCGTTTCAAAACATGGAAATGTACAGACGGATATCCCGATGGAAAATTTGGAAAAACATGGAATAAAACCAGGGGATCTACTGACGATTAAGATCCATGACGAAAATATTACAGCTCCCTATGGAGATACCTATTCAAATGTAGACAACGGAAAAGAAGTGGTTCTTCCTGATGCAAAACATACCAAGAACATGATTGTAGCCATTAATATGGCGGATTTTTCCAAGACCTATGGAGCAAAAGAAGGAGATGGAATCTCCCTAACCCTTCAAGGAGCCGGCCTGTATTTGGAAGAGTATAATATTCGAAATATCGATAAACAAAGAACTTATGAAAGGCAAGATTATAAGTCCGACGAAGTCTATGCCAACTTTAGGGAAATTACAGCAGGAAATATCCAACCAAAGACCTTGTATCGCACCTCTTCTCCCATCGATCCGGAATTAAACCGAGCAGCATATGCCGATCGATTGATTCAAAAAGCGGAAGTTAAAACCGTTCTAAACTTTGCTCAAACGGAAGAAGAAGTGAAGGCAAATATCCAAGCCGATACTTTTGATTCTCCCTATTACAAGGAGCTTTTTGAGAAAGGACAAGTGATGCCTCTTAGCATGGGAGTGGACTTTTCTCAAGACGAGTTTAATGAAAAATTGAAAAAAGGTTTGGAATTTATGATTGCCCATGAAGGTCCCTATGCCATTCATTGCACAGAAGGAAAGGACCGTGCCGGATTTGTTTCTGCACTATTAGAAATGCTGGGAGGAGCAACACAAGAAGAAATTATAGAAGACTATATGGTCTCTTATATTAACTTTTTCCATGTGGAAAAAGATTCCAAGCAATACCATAAAATTATCGAATCCAATATTGAAAAGACTTTGATGATGGTGGCCGGCGTGGACTCCAAAGAAGCTTTGGCAAAAGTCAATTTACAAGAAGCCGCCACTCGTTATTTAGAAGAAAAAGTGGGCTTGTCTTCTGAAGAAGTCACAACTTTAACAAAAATTTTAACCGGTAAAGAAAAAGTGGAATCGATAGAAGATCAAAGCGTAGAAATTCCCCAAGAAGATATCAATAAAAAAGCTGCTTAAGAAAATAAAAAAGTCGGCCTTGGCCGACTTTTTTTTATAGAAATTTATCTTTGATATTATCCCAATATGAATCCTGTGAAAAGACCAACTTTGAAATAAATTTATCCGATAACCGAAGATTGACTCGCAACAAATCTTTGAACATATATTCCGTACCGTCTACTAAGAGAAGGTTAGAATTGGCATATCGTTTTTCGATTACCAAAGAGATGGTATGGTCACCGGGAACAATAACAGAAGAACCCAAAGATCGATAGGCTACGGAGTTTACAGGAGAAATTGGAGTCATTTGCATAATATCCAATGTAGGATAGACGATACTTCCTCCCGAAGAAAAGTTATAAGCAGTAGACCCGGAAGGAGTCGCCACTAAAATACCGTCGCCGGAAAATTTCTCCACATGATTTCGATCAATAAATATATTCATATGAATAATCTTTGAATGTTGGGCCTTTAATACCACTTCGTTTAAAGCATGGTATCGAAAAGTTTTATTTTTGGTATAGACATCGCCCCGAACCAATTTAATCTCTTCGACTTCAAAATTACCATGTTTATAGTCTTGAACAAATTTATCGATTTGCTCCGGTGAGATTTCCTGATAAAATCCCAAATGCCCCGTATTTATACCCACATGGGGAATCTTGGGGAAGTCATTTTTATGAACTGCTTTAATGAAAGCGCCGTCACCTCCGACGGTGACTGTTAACTCCGCATTTTTCTGAAATCCCATAAAGGGTTTAAAGCCATGCTTTTTGAGTTCTTTGTTTAATTTCGAGGCTGTTCGTTTCGATGCATGATTGGCATTGGTTATGATATTGATAATTTTACTGGACATAGAGCCTCCTACTTGAAAATTTAATTTAACTATTATACTATTATAGCGAAATAGAGTTAAAAAAGGAAGTTGAGGAATCGGTTTGAAACAATTTACAGCAGAAAACTTTTTAATATTTCATGTAAAAAAAGAGGAAGAAAATATAAAGATGAGAGAATTTCTGGAGAAAAGAGGACTTTCATCCCGTTATATCCGACGGAGTGTACGACAACGAGATATTTATCTCAATAAAAACCTTTTGTTAGACAACCGAAGTTTGAAAGAAAAAGACGAAGTTTCCATATCTTTGGGGAAAGAATCGTTAAATGTAAATCCTCAATTTCGAGAATTGGACATTATATATGAAGATGAAGATTTGATTTTGATCAATAAAGAACCTCATATGGTAACTCATACAGCAAAAGACGATCGGGAAAACACCCTATTAAATTATGTGGGAGGTTATTTTGTTCGTCAAGAAATACAAAGAAAAGTACGTTTTGTCAATCGATTGGATCGAGACACCAGTGGTATCATCATTGTAGCAAAAAACTCCTTTGCCCATTCCATGGTGGCGAAACAAATGGAAAGGGGTCTTATTACAAAAAAATACAAAGCCATTTGTCTTGGAGCATTTCAACAAAAACAAGGAAGAATTACCGGGAAGATCCAATTGGCTCCCGATGGCATTCATCGAGAAATCGGTGATGCCGGGAAAGAAGCTTGTACCGATTTTCGAGTATTGAGCGAAAGAAAAATAAAAGATCGTATCTATACCTTGGTGGACTTAGTCTTACATACGGGAAGGACTCATCAATTAAGAGTTCACTTACAGTCCCTGGGACATCCCATAGGAGGAGATCAGCTGTATGGAGGCGATGATCCCTTGTTGGATCGTCAAGCCCTACATTCATATTATTTGGAATTTACGCATCCTCGGACCGGAAAAAAACTTCAATTTGAAGCAGAAAGCCCCGAGGATTTTAAAAGAATATTTCAAAATGGAGATCTACAGAGCGATTGAACTTAGCTCTTTTTTAAGCTATAATAAATATAGACGAAATGAGAAATCTGCGATGTGCGATATGCTCCTATTAATTCAACCGACAAATCAGACACGGGAAACTGTGTTTAGTGTGATATGACAAGCCTCCATCGAGTGGAAGTCAGAAGACTCTAATAAGTTACCCACCTTAATACAGGGCGGGTCTGAATTAATGGAGAAACGGCATCGCGGATTTTTACTTTAGTATCATGATATTTTGATTAAAGCAACAAGTACTCGGGTAACATACAAATATCATAACGATAAATTTATTATAAGGAGCGATACTTAATGGGATTATTTGATTATTTAGAAGAAAAAAAACGGGAAGCACGGCGAAGAAGACGTTTAAAAGACGCATCCAAAATTATTAGCGGAGCGGCACTTGGTGCTCTTGGTGGAATCCTCTTTGCCCCTCAAGAAGGTAAAAAAACGAGAGAAGATATTGCTACAAAATCCAAAGATGTGGCTGACAGTGTAGCTAGTACAGCCAGAGACACTGCGGACACTCTTCAATTTAAAGCGTATCAAGCCCAAGAACAAGCTAAGAAGACCTTTGACGAATTAAAAGAAAAAGCTTATGAAAAGAAGCAAGATTTTGAAGAAGATATTGAAGCAGCAAAACTAAAAGCCAAAGCCATTGGAGAAGTCGTTCGCGAAGGCGCTGACGACGTCAAAAAAGACGTAAAAAACACCACGGACGAAGTAAAAGACACTGCTAAAGACGTGAAAGAAGACCTAAAAGAAGGCGCAGAAGATGTAAAAGACGAGGCTAAGGATTCCGCAAAAGAAATTAAAAAAGATGTGAAGGAAACTTCAAAGCAAGTAGAACGTCACGCAAAGAAATAAATAGGGGGATCTTATGTCTGTAACATTTACACTTCATGACTTGCTTAGTTTTGTTCTATTTTTAGCAGGAATTGCAGCCTTAGTAGCACTTTTTATGGTTCTGTTGAAAGTTGCAAAAATCTTGGGTAAAGTCAATGATTTGATTGAAAAGAACCAAGGAGAAATCGACCACACCATCAAGACGATACCGGCATTGGTGGATAATGCAAAAGACATCAGTGGCAATGTCAATATTATCAGCGCCGATGCAACCCATCTGGTACAAGAAGTAAAACCGGAAATTGAAAAAGTGATGGGCGCTGTTGGAAGTGTATCCGACACGGTAAATGGAATTACCAGAAGAGTTGATGATACTACTGAAAGAGTGGCTTGCTCCGTAAACTATGTATCTGATACGGTATCTGATGCTGCAAAGACGATAACATTAAATGCAGACAATGCCATGGATTATTTTTATATAGTTCGTGAAGTCGTCGCAGCATTAAAAGATGTTTTCTTAAGATAATCGTAGAACAAAAGACGAAGATTTCTTCGTCTTTTTTTAATGTTCAGAAGGAGTAGATCTTAATTTCCGGTAGATATTCAATTTAATACTTGGATACGGTATAATAGAATAGAGAAATGTCTGGAGGATAAATTGTATGAAAAAAATCAAAATAATCGCCAATCCCGTTTCAGGCAGAGAAGAAGCTCTACAAAAAGTAATGCATCTAGTGAAATTTTTAAGTAAAGATCAGGTAGAGATCACTCTCCTTTTTACTCATGGTACCGATGATGCCACTAGATATGCTCAACAAGATCATGGAGAAGATTTGGTCATCGCTTGTGGAGGAGACGGAACCCTTCATGAAGTAGTCAATGGACTTTACTATGCCAAACGACGCAAACCCTTGGCGATCTTACCTTGCGGCACAGTTAATGATTTTGCCAATCATTTAAAATTACCTCATAATGTCCGTCGTTTCTATCAAATGCTGTTAAAGGGAAATACCATGGATATTGATCTGGGAATGGCAGGAGAGCGAGTATTTGTCAATGTGGCGGCAGGAGGTCATTTGACGGAAATAGCCTACTCGGTCAGTGATGACACCAAAGCAAAATTTGGCAATATGGCATATTATTTTGAAGGGGCCAAAGAATTGCTGAAACTTCGCCCCTTTGGACAAACGGATTTAATCAAACTCTATGTGGAGTCTGAAGAACTACAAGGGGAAGAAGAAGTTCTGGTCTTTATAATTGCAAATTCCGCTTCCGTGGGAGGATTTAAAAAATTAGCACCTCGTGCGGAAGTCTTTGACGGATATTTAGACGTATTGATGCTTAAAGAGCTGGAGCCTTTGGACGTACCAGAATTAATTGCATCTTTACTCAATGGCAATCATGTAGATCACAATAAGATAATATATATCAAAACAAAAGAAATACAAATCAAGAGCGATCGCCAAGTGAATTTGGATCTGGACGGAGAACGAGCCGGAGAATTACCGATGACATTCAAAGTTCTGGAAAAAGCTCTAACATTAATAGTAAATTAAAGGAGGAAGACATGGCATCCACAATAAAAGATGTAGCAAAGATGGCGGATGTATCCATATCGACAGTATCCAGAGTAATCAATGACTCAAAACCTGTAAGTCCGGAAGCAAGACGACGCGTGTTACATGCGATCGAAGTTTTGGATTATAAACCCAACGAACTAGCCCGATCTCTAGTGACAAAAAAATCAAACTTAATCGGAGTGATCGTTGAAGATATTGGAAGTACTTATGTTAGCCAGATACTGCGAGGAGTGGAAGAGATTGGTCGAATGTATAATTACGACATCCTACTCTCCAGCTCCTATGGAGACTCCGATACGGAAATCAAATTTGCCAATCTCTTGGCACAAAAACAAGTCGAAGGCATTATCGTCATTTCTAATATACTCAACACCAAATTGGAATACCGATTGGAAGAAGGAAAAATTCCTTATATCATGTTAAACCTACTGTATAATACAGAAGACAACTTTCGCGTCAATGTCAATTTTGAACAAGCAAGTTATAATATGGTTCAATATCTGATTGAAAAAGGACATCGAAATATCGCATCATTGGCCATTCGAAAAGACATCGATCGAACTTCGGAATTAAAAAAAGTGAAAGGCTATGAACAAGCCATGGAAAAAGAGGGTCTGGAACAAGTAAAACTCTTTACCAACGGAAGCTCCTTTCAAGAAGTACAGGCAATAAAAGATGAAATATTACGAACCATTGAAGAAAAAGAATTGACGGCCATTGTAACGACACAAGATGAGATGGCCATTCATTTAATGAACCTTCTCTTTGATGAAGGAATTAAAGTACCGGAAGACCTATCGATCACGGGCTTTGGCGGATCTCGCATGAGTGACATTTACCGGCCAAAACTTACCACGGTAAAAATACCTTATTATGATTTAGGGGCTGTGGCCATTCGTCGAATCCTAAAAGAAATTGCCAAGGAAAAAGCACAAGATCCAAATGAAGTGGTATTACCGGCACAAATATTAAAAAGAGAAAGTGTAAAAGAATTGAAATGAAAGAAAGGGTAGAAATTGAAACGAAAAGTTTCATTATATATGAAGGAATTTAATCAATTATAAAAAAGCTTCATATGTAAAAATAAGAATCTTTGAAAGTATTCAAAACATTGATCTATTGATTTTCGAAAAATATCGAATTTAGAGAAACGAAACTCCAAATGATGGGGACAGATAACATTCCCTATCGTTCTCAAAACCTTATGATTACCTTAGAATTAACAAAAAACTCATGTTACCATCAAAACACTTTGGAAGAAAAAACATACTGAAAAATCCATACAAAAAACATGGACTAAATACAATGACAAAAAGAGTATGGCGTACACAGTACGAGGGCAAAAGCATTATGACAGAGAATATTAAATAAATATACCAATCTTTCATAGGAAAAGAATCCCTATAACAGTGAAAAGACGGTAAAGAACCACTTGACACAGCTCTTCCGAAAATGGAAGTCAAAAACTGAAGAGAAATACAAAAAAAGTTTAAAAAGTTGTTGACAGTAAAATAATATAATGTTAAGATATAAAAGTCGCAAGTCAAATATGCGACCAATCGGATGGAGTAATTACAAAAAAAACATCACAAAATAGAAAGTTTTTCTTGACAAAAGATCCAATCCGAGATATACTGATAAAGCTACCGTAATGGTAGCCATGAAAATTGATAATTAAATAGTGTAAGAATAAACACAAGCAAACGCAAAAAGCGA
>JAUNVJ010000072.1 GCA_030537695.1 Tissierellia bacterium | reverse complement strand
TCATTATTGATCCAAAATTCCGCTTCAGATTCTTCATTATTTCGAAATTTTTCCACAATTTCTTCGACGACATGGACACTGCTCCTAGGATGGCAGTTTTTAACATCCCTTCCAATGACATTTTTACTCCGTGGAAATACCCGTTCCTTTGTATCGGTATAAAATTTTACAATTTCATTTTCATCAACATAGGAAAGATCCACCGGCATATGTTGATAAATTAAATTAATTTGTTCCAAGGTGAGTTTTCCCATACTTACATCGAGTTCTCCTTTATGGGGAAGGATTTGATGTTTTGATAGTAATGTTTGTAAATCCTTCACCAATTCCGATTCCTTTTTCTTCGGTTCTTCTTTTTTTTCCCTTTGATTGACTTCTATCCACGAAAAACCAATTTCTTGATCGCCTTCTTTCATCTCTTCGAACTCTTCCGGTGGAATCATTTCTAGGGCTGTGGGATAGAGGATAGATTCTTCTTTATCGACGAGATCAAGGATATCTTCCACCAATGATTTCTGGGCTTTGATGAAGGCCTCTTCATCGTCATCTAATAATTCTCTCGATTTTTTTATTTCATCCCGGATATAATCATCAAAGGTCCACATCGTTGTAGTAGGTCGATCAAAGCCTTTTTTCTCCAAAACCGGATACAATTGATTTTGCTTTCGGGAGAAATGCACCCTTATCTTGTCCAATTCATCGTATAATTCATACCATTGATTTTTAATGACCGGATATTGTACCAGATCTTCGATGGATTCCATTAATTTTTTGAGATATTCATTTTCACCATAATAATGGGCGATGGGATGATCCTTCGGCAATTTTGGTGGACTCATGTCCATTAAATCTTCAAATAATTTTGTGATATTATGCATATCTTCCACTTGACATTGATCCTCTCGGAATTCGGTATATTCCTGTTCTGCCGCCGAGATTTCTATCGGTTGAACCTTTCCAAGTTTATCCCTTAATTGCGATCTAGCTTCCCCTAAGCTGATTCGCCCCTTTTCATATTTTTCTTTTATCTCTTGTAGGATTTCAATCCTTTTGGGATCTGTGTTTTCTTTAAAATAATTGTTCAAATAATCATCTCCCTTTCTTTGGAGATCAACTTTCCCAATATCTACCCCTCATTATCTCAAGGAAAACTTTTTTTATGGCTTTTATAAAGCCTCTGCTCCATAGGATGAACGGACAAATGGTCCCGAGGATACCCTCTTAAATCCTAATTCCAAACCTCTTTTTTTGTATTCTTCAAATTCATCGGGATGGACATATCTCGATACTTCCATATGTTTTCGTGAAGGCTGAAGATATTGTCCAATGGTAACCATGTCGCAATCAACTTCCCGTAATTTCTCCAACAATTCCATGACTTCTTCTTTCGTCTCTCCCAAACCGACCATAAAGCCTGATTTTGTAATCAATCCCTTCTCCTTCGCATAGCGTAAAACTTCCATGGATTGATTAAAATCCCCCTGGGGTCGAACCTGTTTAAAGATCGAAGGTACGGCTTCCACATTATGATTTAGTACATCGGGTCGTTCATTAAAAACAATATCCAAATGTTCTTTTTTC
>JAUNVJ010000071.1 GCA_030537695.1 Tissierellia bacterium | reverse complement strand
TTATTTTTGTAAAAAAAGCTTACGAAAAACAAACAGAGATAAAATAAAATTAATCGTTTCCGACAAAATAGCGGCATACCAAAAGAAATCCCTTCCCAAGACAAAAATTGTAAATATTAAACTGGGAATTAGGATAAGTGCTCCTCGACAAGAGTTAATCAAAATGGAATATTTAGGTCGATTGATTGCCGATGCAGCACCGGCTACGAATATACTGTAACCGGCCAATAAAAAGATCAACCCAAATTGTCGTAAGGGAGCTACGGTTTTTGCTGTTAGGATAGGATCTTCCAAAAAGAGACCTAAAAGATGATGGGAAAAGAGAAAGACCAAAGCGTAAAAAACCAAGGAAGAGATCAGTACACAGAGAAGGGAATATTTAATGATTTTTAAATATTTCTTCTTTTCTTTTGCACCATAATAATAGGATATTAAAGGTTGCGCCCCTTGAATAATACCGGCAAAGGTAACCGACACCAATAGAGAAATATAATTGATAACCGCAAAGGGTGCAATCATTTGATCTCCGAGAAATTTCAAAATAAAAAGATTGAAGATAAAGAGAATCACTCCCTGGTTCATCTCGGAAATGGCTTCTCCAAAACCTATAAACAGAACGGTTTTCAGATGACGGAGTTGTTTTTGCAAGGAAAAAGACGTAAAGCGTAAATATCCTCTGGCCATTCGAAAATGGAGGAAAAAGAGGATGGCAGATAATACCTGTGCTAAGCCCGTTGCAAGGGCTGCCCCTTTGACATCCCATTGGAAACGGGCAATAAAGAGATAATCCAATACAATATTGCAAACGGAAGCTGCCAAGACCCCCACAATTGATGTGAGGGGATATCCATCAATCTTCACCAGCACTTCAAAAGTGTAAGAAAGGATAAAAAAAGGGGCGAAATATAGGATGATATGGAGATAATCCTGAGCATAGGAAAAATATTCTTCTTCCGCACCTAAAAAGACAATAATTTTATCAAGATGAATTTGACAGACTATGGTTAAAAGGATGGAAAAGAAAAGGATAAACACCGTGGTAAAGGTAAATAACTGGTTGGCACGGTTTCGTTCTCCTCGTCCTAATAAAATGCCGATAATGGTTTGAGCGCCTACTGCAAATAAAATGGCGATGGCAAATAGAAAAGTGACAAAGGGAGTGGATAAATTAACAGCGGCCAGTTGATGGACACCGGTATAATTGGCCACAAAGAAACCATCTACAATGGTGTAGATGGAAAAAACCCACATGGCAATAACCGAGGGTATCATATAATGAAAAAATTTGCTCCGAAGAACCATAATAATCCGACTCCTTTATGACTATTGTAGCCTAAGGGTGAGAAAATTCATAGTTGGAAAAGATAAGATTTATAAAATCTGATATCCACAATACTTTGTAATTTTATATGATGTATCGTAAAGAAAAATATTCGAAATTTTAAAATAAAAATGATTTTAATTTAACCGTTGACAATCGATAAAAAAGATCGTATACTATAAAAGTTGTCTTAAGAACAAAAAATTTTTAAAAAAAGAATGAAATGTGTCTTGACAGCGTATGAAATAAATGTTATTATTTCATGCAGACTGTTTTTTACAACAGTTTGAAAATTGATAATTAAATAGTGTAAGAATAAACACAAGCAAACGCAAAAAGCGA
>JAUNVJ010000070.1:1041-1672 GCA_030537695.1 Tissierellia bacterium | reverse complement strand
AATTAAAAGAAATCTTTAGAGGTCATAAAATACTAACTCATGGGGAAAAGTTTGGAACGCTCACCATAGGATGGAGTGGTAATCTCTACGAAGTGACCACCTATCGAGAAGAAGGCTTCTATCGAGATCATAGGTGGCCCCAAGAAGTTTCTTTTTCAGAAAACTTGCTTGATGATTTAAAACGACGAGATTTTACAATGAATGCGATGGCCATGGGTCGTAATAGAGAGTGGATTGATCCCTTTGGAGGAAGACAGGATCTGGATCAAAAAATTCTTCGTGCTGTGGGAGATCCCAAAAAGCGAATTGAGGAGGATGGCTTACGTATTCTTCGAGGCTTGCGTTTTGCAACCACATATGAACTCTATATTGAGGAAAATTTATTTGAGAGCATGACAATATATCGGGATTGTCAGAACGTATTTTTGAAGAAATTTCAAAACTACTTTTGGCGGAAAATCCCTCCTATGGGATACGTATGATGCAGGAGACGGGAATACTACACATTCTTTTTCCTGAACTTGTGCGGACAGTGGGTTATGATCAAAAAACCCCTTACCATGTACGAACTCTCTTCGATCATCTCCTCTGTACTTTGGACCATACTCCAAGAAAACTTTCCCTTCGTTTA
>JAUNVJ010000070.1:0-1031 GCA_030537695.1 Tissierellia bacterium | reverse complement strand
CTTTTTCACGATATTTCAAAAGTAGATACCTTGTCAATAGACGAAGAGGGGCGAGGACATTTCTATAATCATGAAGTTTTAGGAGCCGATGTAACGGAAAATATTTTGCGTCGATTAAAAGCATCGAATGCTTTAATAGAAAAAGTTCGGATTTTAATTTTAGAACATATGAAGGTCCATTCGGAAATGACAGATCGTGCCTTACGCCGTCAAATTAAAAGAGTGGGACGAGAAAACATTCTTGATCTTTATGATCTGATGATTGCTGACTGTCTCTGTACTACCGTGAATCGGGATGCTACATTTATTGAAAAGAGGAAAAAAAGGGTAGAAGAACTGTTAGAAGAAAAAGAAATGAAAAAAGATAATTTTTTGGCGATAACTGGTCACGATGTGATGGGGCTCGGTTTTCCAGAAGGTAGACTCATTGGCATTATTCTAAAAGAAGTAAAAGAATGGGTTTATGAGAATCCTGAGGTTAACGATCGAGATATTTTATTGGAAAAAATCAAAAACAAATTTAAATAGATTAGGTGATATTTTGGGGAAATTATTTGGAACAGATGGAATTCGAGGCGTAGCAAACAGAGATTTGACTCCTCAGCTTGCCTTCGAGGTAGGACGTGCTGCAGCATATATCCTATCGAAAAATGAAAAAGGTCGAGTGATTATTGGTAAGGATACTAGAAAATCCGGGGATTTAATTGAAACATCTTTAGCGGCAGGATTAATGAGTATTGGTTTGGATGTGGATCTGGTAGGCGTGATTCCCACCCCGGGAATTGCTTATCTTACGAAAACAGGTAATTATCTTTGTGGAGTGGAAATTTCCGCTTCTCATAATCCCTTTGAATACAATGGGATTAAATTCTTCTCATCTGATGGATTTAAACTACCCGATGAGATTGAAGATGAAATTGAAGAGGTCATCTATTCCGACACTCAGTTATATCGAGATGCAACAGGCGGAGAAGTGGGAACCTTAAATCGGGATGAGGGGTTAAAAGATAAGTATAAAAATTATCTCCTAT
>JAUNVJ010000069.1 GCA_030537695.1 Tissierellia bacterium | reverse complement strand
TCTCGATTCCGGAATAAATCACAATAATGACGATCCGAAAATTTTACGTCTGTTTGGATCTTCCAATGATAAAAATACAGTGGTAGCCCATAAGAGCAGATTCTATTTTTCCGACTCCTTTATCTGTAATCGGGAAGAGTTAGAAGGTTTAGGTCTAGAATCTTTCACAGAAGTAAAGTTTGAAAACACCATTGATCGATTTACAGCAGTTGCCAATCCCAGACAAATCGAGCGAGTAATTAGAGGAACAGAATTTGAATTGAATCTCATCTACAATGTGGAAGAAAAAGATGAAATCATAGAGGATTTTCAATTGCTAAAAGAGGGATTGGATCTATTAAAATATGATTATCTTGGAGGGCACGGGAGTCGAGGATATGGACGTATAGAATTTGTGGATCTTTCCTGCGAAAAAATAATTGGGGATGTGGATGAAAATACTTTAGCTCAGATAAAAGAAATATTCGGGTGATCCTATGAAGTATAAATGTTATCGTCTTACCTTTCCAAAGGGTTTGCGGATGGGGAAAGGAAGAATTGACACATCAGAGATTGAAATTCCCGGCGATGTTCTTTTTTCAGCGATTCTCAATGAAGCCTCAAAGATCAGTGGACAGTGTTGTGAAAGGATAATAGAGGAAACAAGAAATGGTAATCTCTTGTTCACTGATGCCTTTCCCTATATAGGAGAAGAATATTTTTTACCAAAACCCTATATACAGATAAATAGTGAATCGGGCAATTCTTCTGAGAAAAAGGAATTTAAAAAATTAAATTACATACCCCTTTCTAAATGGGAAGAGTTTTTACAGGGAAGGGGGAATCCCATGGAGCTCAATCGACACTTTCAAAATTTTGGCAAAAAATCCATTGACACAAAAATCTTTTACAGTGAAGAGAGAGATCATGAAATATATAATTTAAGTTATTTTCGCTTTCATAAGGGAAATGGGCTATACTTCATACTTGGATTCCATGAAAATCAAAATCTTATTTATGATCTTTTAAAGAGCATCGGTTATACCGGAATTGGTGGAAAGAAAAGTATTGGATTAGGACGGTTTACCCTTGAGGAAAGGCCATTGCCAAAAACATTAGAACAAAAATTAAATACTGAAAAGCCATCCATGCTCCTATCCACAAGTATGGCCACAAAAGAAGAATTGGAAATGAAGACCTTGGAGGATTCCTCCTATATGTTGACGAGAAGAGGGGGCTTTATCCATTCCGAAGATAAAAGGGGTAAGAATACTCCCACCTCTAGGAAGAAGGCCATGCATTTTTTCAAACCGGGATCCATATTTAAGCAACCTTTTCAAGGGGATCTTTTTCCCGTAGATTATCACTTTGTTCATCCCATTTATCGCTATGGGAAACCATTTTGGATGGAGGTGGATATCCTATGAAAGTGTATAAAGTTATCGTAAAAACCATGGGGCCTGTCCATGTCGGTTCCGGTGAAAAGAGAAATAAATTAAATTATATATGGAATAAGGGAGAGAACAAAATTTATATTCCCCATGACACGAAATTTATGGCTTGGATTATAGAAAAAGGCCTTATCCAGTCCTTTGAAAAATATATTTTTGGAAAGAATTCAGATATTTAACTTTGGTTAAAACAACAGGGTCTATTAAAAGAATATCGAAATGTGATGGCCTATTCCCTCACTACGGATTCCATTAAGATAAAGGGTGAT
>JAUNVJ010000026.1 GCA_030537695.1 Tissierellia bacterium | reverse complement strand
AGATGTAAAATCATTTAAATTATGATATTATAATATTTTATAATCGAAAGGAAAGTGATGAAATGGCAGGCCATTCGAAATGGAGTAATATAAAAAATAAAAAAGGAAAAGAAGATGCGAAAAGAGGTCGGATTTTTACAAAATTAGGTCGTTATATAATGGTTGCGGCCAAAGAGGGAGGGGCAGATCCAGAATACAATCCCGCCCTTAAAGTAGCCATTGATAAAGCAAAATCAGAAAATATGCCCAATGATAATATAGAAAGAGCCATCAAGAAGGGCACCGGTGAAGGAAGTACTGAATCCTTTGAAGAAGTCACCTATGAAGGATATGGACCGTCTGGAATTGCTGTTATGGTAACTTGTTTGACGGACAACAGAAATAGAACGGCACCTGAAATACGCCATGCCTTTGATAAACATGGAGGAAATTTAGGCCAACCAGGCTGTGTGTCTTTTATGTTTGAACGAAAAGGGCAAATGGGAATTTTAAAAGGGGACCATGTCGACGAAGACGAATTAATGTTAACGGCCATTGATTTGGGAGCAGAAGATGTCATTGACCGAGGAGAAGCCTTTGAAATTGTAACAGAACCGGATCAATATCACAGTGTCAGAAAAGGCTTGGAAGAAGAAGGTTTTGAATTCGTGCAATCGGATATCACCTATTTACCGTCCAATTATACATCCTTAGAATCCGAAGAGGATATTAAAAATATGGAAAAATTAATCGATGCCTTAGAAGACAATGACGATGTCCAGGATGTCTATACAAACTGGGATGTGGATGAGGATGAAGAATAAAATCACTGCTTTTATGGGAAGTCCCCGAAAAAATCACAATACAGAAAAGATGCTGGATCTCTTTATCCAAAAAAAATTTTCAGATGATGATTTTGAAAAGATTGATCTTAAAAATTTGAACTTTAAATATTGCATCTCTTGTTATGGTTGTGCAACGAAACCCTATTGTATCGTAAAAGATGATTTCACGAGCATTTATGAAAAGATCGATCAATCGGATATTGTCATTTTTGCAACCCCCATTTATTTTAATTCGGTGAGTGCATTATCTAAAATGTGCATTGACCGAATGCAAGTTTATTGGAGTCGAAAATATATTCAAAAAGAAAAACTGCCTCGAAATAAATTGGGAATCGGATTGATCAATGGAGGAGCACCGGCTCATCCCAAACAATTTTTAGGATCGGAATTGGTCTTTGACCATTTTTTTGCTGCCATCGGATGTTCGGAATATTCCTTTTATGAGATTTCGAATACGGATGAACATCCATTGAATAAGGACAATCAAAAATTATTATCCCTACTGCAATCAGATGGGGGAACAGAGGAGAATTAAAATGAAATTTAATAAATTAATCGATCATACATTATTGAAACCGGAGTCGACAAAAGAACAAATTTTAGAACTTTGTCAAGAAGCTAAAGAATATGATTTTATGTCCGTATGTGTCAATCCCCTGTGGGTATCCACGGCGTATCAAGCATTGAAGGATACAGATGTATTGGTTTGTACCGTGGTGGGATTTCCCTTGGGTGCAAATACCACGACTACAAAAGTGTTCGAAGCACAAGAAGCCATTAAAAACGGAGCTTCGGAAATCGACATGGTTTTAAATATCGGTTGGATGAAAGAAAAAAATTATCAAGGCGTTCAAGAAGATATTCAAGCAGTCGCCGAAGCAGTACACAAAGAGGGGAAACTTTTAAAGGTGATCTTGGAAAATTGTCTGTTAGAAAAAGAGGAAATACAAAAGGCTTGTCAATTGGCAAAAGAAGCAGGAGCAGATTTTGTTAAAACGTCTACTGGTTTTTCAACTTCCGGGGCAAAAGTAGAAGATATTGAACTTATGAGAAATACGGTGGGAGAAGATCTGGGCGTAAAAGCTTCCGGTGGAATAAGAGATTTAAAGACGGCTCAAAAGATGGTGGAAAACGGAGCGAATCGCTTGGGAGTATCTGCCGGAGTACAAATTATGAAGGAGTATAACGAAGCATGAATATAGATCCAGTGGCCTTTTCCCTCTTCGGACTAGAAGTCCGTTGGTATGGGATATTGATTGCAATCGGTGCTTTTTTGGCCGTCTATACCACCGACAAATTGGCAGAGAAAAAAAATTATAAAAATGGTCTTTATCAGGGAGTCGGTACGGATTTATCACTAATTGTCATCATTTTAGGCATTATTGGAGCGAGGCTTTATTATGTGGCATTTCAATGGGATTATTATTCCCATCATCTGTCGGAAATTCCTGCCATACGAAATGGGGGCCTGGCGATTTATGGTGGCATTTTAGCAGGAATTTTGGCCGGCTATTTCTTTTGTCGCATAAAAAAATTAAAATTTCTAACCGTTGCCGATTGTGTTGCCCCTGGTTTGGCATTGGCTCAAGGCATTGGAAGATGGGGAAACTTTATAAATGGGGAGGCCCATGGAGGGCCGACGAATCTTCCTTGGGCCATTGTAGTAGATGGCCAAAAGGTTCATCCCACTTTTCTATATGAATCCTTAATCGATATCGGGATTTTTCTCTTTTTGTATTTTTATCTGTCAAAAAGACAAAAATTTGAAGGACAATTATTTTTTCTTTACTTTATTATTTATGGAATGGGACGATTTTTTGTAGAAGGAATGCGAACAGACTCACTATACCTTGGATCCTATCGTGTTTCCCAATTGGTCAGTTTGATTTTAGTAGGAATGGGATCTTTTTTCTATTTTTATTTTTCAAAAAAAGAAAAAAATTAAAGGAGGCACCTGTTGATCTCTCAATAAATTTATGTTAGAATAGATTTGTTGTCGGGATGTAGCGCAGCTCGGTAGCGCACATGTATGGGGTGCATGGGGTCGAAGGTTCAAATCCTTTCATCCCGACCAAGTTATGATAGGGTTACAGAAGGGTAGGCTTGAAAAATAGCCATTCTTCTGTAACCTTATTTGTTTACATCAGTTTACATTAGGTTTTGTCGGGGTAAAATCCCGCCAAGAATCCCTTCTTTATCAAAAATTATATATCTTGAGCGAGGATCCCATCATTAGACCATCGATAGAGATTTGTTGACGAAATCTTCTATTTTTCAGTTAGGTAAAATAAATTCGATGGAACCATATCTTCAATCCTTTTTAATCCTTTTTATAGTTACTATCGTCGACCCTTCTTTTTCTTGATTTTATTGTAATAGAATTTGAAAAAGGACATATAATGGACCAGATATGAAAATTCACGAAATAAGAAATGGGGAGTTCGAAAGATTTAAAGTCATATGGCTATGGAAATGGTACAAAGCGTAGAGACGAAAAATAAAAAAATTGACATATTTATAATGCAATAATTTATAAAAGGAAAGGACTTGAACAAATACTTTGGACGATGACTTTTTTGAAGAGGAACTTTGCCCCTGTAATATCCTCATCATTTGAATTAGACATTGAACTGGATTGATATGATTGATAATAGGGTACAAAAGATTGGAGCATACAGCTTTTATGGAGCTTTCGAATAATAAGAGTTTTAAGATGATGGTGAAACGATGAAAAAAGAAAATTATCATTTAAAAATGGAAAATATTATAAGACAAATTGGCAACAAAAGACCAAAGCTCTTACTTCACAGTTGTTGTGGACCCTGTTCCTCCGCAGTGATCGAACGTCTTGCCCCTCATTTTCACCTAACGGTTTTTTATTATAATCCCAATATCGATACAAAGAAAGAATATGAGTATCGGGCGAAGGAACAACAGACTTTAGTGAAAAAATTAGGCCTATCCCATGATATCGACGTAAAAATTGCAATTTATGATTCCAAGGAATACTATGAATTTGTCAAAGGATTTGAAAAGGAACCAGAAGGAGGTAAGCGATGCACCCGTTGCTTCCGACTTCGTTTGGAAAAGACGGCTCAAGTAGCCAAAGAAGAAGAGTATGATTATTTTACCACCACATTGAGTATTTCACCTCATAAGGATTCACAGCGTTTAAATCGCCTAGGTCATCGGATCGGTGAAAAATATGGAATTGATTACTTATACTCCGATTTCAAGAAAAAAAACGGATATTCCAGATCTGTCGAATTATCCAAAGCTTTTGATATGTATCGACAGGATTATTGTGGATGTGTATTTAGTAAAAGAGAGATGGAAGAAAGGAGATCAATATGAAAAGACAAAAATATTTGATCTTGTTTCTTCTACTCTTTTTAACTGCTTGCAATAAAAATTCGTTGACCACGATTGACGGAAAAGAAAAGGCAGCTTCCCATGGGTCAAAAGAACAGGTGGAAAAAGTTGTAGAAGAAATCACTTTAATTGCTACCGGTGATTTGATTTTCCACCAACCGATTGTTAAAAGTTACTTTAATGGTGAAACATACGATTTTACCCCATGCTTTCGGCCAATAGAAAGAGAATTGCAGGAAGCGGACATTGCCCTTGCCAATTTTGAAGGGTCCATCGACAGTAAAAGACCCACCTCTGGATTTCCTCGCTTTAATTTCCCCAAGGAAAGTATCCATTCTCTAAAAAGGGTAGGTTTTGATGTCTTATCCACGGCAAACAATCACGCTTTAGATATGGGAATCGAAGGAATCGATGAAACATTGGAAACCATGAAAAAAGAGGGCATTGTTTCCGTCGGTACGTTTCAAAATCATCAACGGCCTCCCGCTGTCATGGAAGTTCGAGGTGTTCGTGTGGGATTTTTGGCCTATACTCAATCTTTAAACGGTTTAGACAGTCTATTGCCTCCGGAAGAAGAATATCGAATCAATCGATTTTCTGAAGAAATAATAAAAAGTGATATTGAAAGTTTAAAATCACATACTGATTTTGTGGTGATTTTGCCCCATTGGGGACATGAATATATAGAAAAGTCCAATCCGGTACAGCAAGAGTGGAATAAAAAATTTTATGATTACGGAGCAGATATGGTACTTGGCTCCCATCCCCATGTATTACAGGAGACGGATCGAAGTATCGGAGATTGGGGAGATCATTTTACTATCTATTCCATGGGAAATGCCCTGTCCAATCAACGTGTGGATCATTTAAGAAAAAAGGGGGTAGAAACTGGAATATTGGTAAAGGCGATCATCGAAAAGAACTTTACTACCAATACCACTCGATTAAAAGATATTTCCTTAGAACCCACCTATGTCAATCGCTACCGATCGGAGGGAAAATTTCGATATGAAGTCGTTAAACTGAGAGATTTTTTGGAAGGTGGAGCATTTTATGAAGGAATCGATCCTTTATTGAGGGAAAAGGCCAAGAAATATTTTCAAGAAGCGGAAGAAATCCTATACCGAAATGAAAACTCTTCGGAAAAAGCTGCCTAAATTTTATAATGAAATGAAGACCAAAAAGAGAGGGGATCTTTCCTCTCTATTTTTGAAGGAAATTTTAAAGGAAATGAAATCTTTGTTGAAAAAATTTCACGAAATCCTTTTTTCCAGTATAATAGAATAAGAATCGATGTAATCGCTGAAATGAGGTATACTATGATATATTTTTGTCCCACACCCATTGGAAATATGGGAGATATTACCCTACGAACCCTTGAAGTTTTAAATAAGGTGGATTATATTTTTGCTGAAGATACCCGAGTAACATTAAAACTGTTAAATCATTATGATATTCATAAAAAATTGGAAAGTTATCATAAATTCAATGAAAGAATGGAAAGCAGTCGTATTCTTACTCTTTTAAAAAAAGGACATGATATTGCTCTTGTCACTGATGCCGGTATGCCGGGAATTTCCGACCCGGGAAGTATTTTAATTGAAGAGTTGATCAAAGCAGATATGGATTTTCAAGTTTTGCCCGGTGCCAATGCAGCCTTAACAGCTCTGGTACAATCCGGCCTTCCAACGGAGCATTTTTATTTTTACGGTTTTTTACCGACTAAATCCGGTGAACGGAAAAAAGCTTTGGAAAATTTGTCTCAAATTCGCGACACCTTGATCTTTTATGAATCTCCCCATCGAATCACTCGAACTGTTAAGGAAGTATTGGAGGTTTTTGGAAATCGGAGAGCTTCCATCTCCCGAGAATTGACAAAGCTCTTTGAAGAATGTATTCGAGGAAGTTTAGAGGAACTGACGAAAAAGGAGATTATTACAAAAGGTGAATTCGTCTTAGTGGTGGAAGGAAATCTTGAAGAAGTGGAATATGATATAGCTGCACTTTTACAAAAAGAAATCAACAAAGGTCTTACAAAATCTCAAGCAGTAAAAGTGGTCTCTTCCACCTATGACCTTCCGAAGAATGATGTATATAAGGAGAGTTTAAAAATCCATGTATGATATGAAAGAATTTGCCACTCAATTAAAAAATATCAATTTCAATTTAAAAAATAAATATAAGGATTATTTTAATATTTCTAAAGAAGAGTTTAAACAATCCATGACATCAAAGGTGGGAACTTTTTATCCTTTGAAAAAATTACAACAAGGAGAATTGAAAGCATTGGGCGAGGTAGTAGGTGTAGACGGATCCACCAATCGAGTGGGTGGAGCTTATCCCCACTATATTGAATTATTTCAAGGATTGGCAAAATCCACCAATGGTCGAGAAGTGTATTTAACGGAAATTTATACGCCGATTCTATCCACTACCATGGACGAAGAACAAAATCGACAAAAACTTTTAGCATCCATTGAAGTGGAGGCCACCATAGAGTATATTCATCAATATTCGCCGTCCATCATTATGATGGATGGAGGTTTTATCCGATATAAAATCAACTGCTTCGACCTTTGGCGAGAATTAAGGGATCTATGTGAAGAAAAAGATATTCTACTCTTTGGAATTATAAAGGATATTAAGACAAATATTATATCCAATGCCCTAGAGTTAGAAAATAATATATTCGATCGGGAAATTCTCTATAATCAATTAAAAATAGGAGAACTTTTCTTAATCGACAACGAGGTCAATAAAAAATATTTGGAAAGCGGAGAAGGTTTTTCTTCCGCCTTTATGAGACTGTCTTCCTTCCCGGGAGTCGTCGGTTTGGATATTTTGGAATCCCAACAAAATCAAATCGTAACCTTGGCAAATTTAAGCTATACCCTTACTCCCGACAGGTCAAGAGGAGTTCCACTTTGGTTGGATATTGTAGATTCCGAAGTAAAGATTACAGACAGTATGATTCATGGATTGTTAGAAGAATATATGGACCGAGATATCTATGAACGATTTTTTGTATCGGAACGAGATAAGAGAACATTGTAAAAGGAGGTCAAATGAAAGTACTTGGCATAACGACGACACAGGAAATTTTTATCGGATCGAGGGAAAGAAATTTTAGAAATAATGAATTTTTAATTGTCGAAGATGAAATACAAGGTCCTATTATCGGAGAAATCGTAGAAGCTCGAACTTTTAATCGTTTCATCCCTTTAAATATCGGCGGAGATTTTGTGGACAATTCCGTATTGGAATCTTTAAAAGTCATGGGCTATGATATTAACAATGAAACAATTTATATTGGCAAACTCCGTTTCTTTGAGGAAACGCTATATCCGGTGCTCACCGGTTCCGATGTAAGATTACCTCACTTTTCTGAAATTAAAGATCTTTTATTGAGCATCGATACGAAAGATTCTTTAGTACTAGGTGTCATTAAAAACACCGACGATTTGACGGAAGAAAGCGATGGACAATATCAAAATCTTCTCCACATCTATGAAAACAAAAAATACTCTAAACAGAGAGAATTGCCCTATCTATTGGACTATCGAGGAATGCATCAATATCCTCATATCGGTGTCTTTGGCGGTTCCGGCTCTGGGAAAAGTTTTGGCTTACGGGTAATTTTAGAAGAATTAATGGAAAAAAATGTACCAACCATCGTCTTGGATCCTCATTATGAAATGGATTTTAGTACCCCTTCCAAAATCAGTGAAAAAAATTATAAGGAAAAATTCATTTCCCTACAGATTGGTGTGGATATTGGGATAAAATTTGAAGAACTGACAAAAAAAGATATTAAAAACCTTTTAAATGCCACATCCCATTTAAGTGATTCCATGAACAATGTGATTGATATTATGTTTGTTTCCGGCAACAACTATTATTCCTTTTCCAATAAATTACAATTGCTGTTGGACGCTCAAGAAATCGGATCCAAGGAAAAGCTTCAAGATTATATCTTAAGTGAACCCGATGAAACGAAAAGAAGGCAATTGGAAGAACAAAAGAAAATTTATGAAAAATACGATAAAACTTGTAATAATCAATCAGTCCGTGGCGTTTTGTGGCGATTGAACAGTCTGTTTCGTGAAGGGATTTTTAGCCATGGCATCAACGCTTTGGAAGATGGTCTATATGGGGGAAAATTGATTGTCATCCAAGGTTCCACTCGATTGATCAATGTTTTTTCCACCTATATTCTGAGTAAGTTGTACCATCGACGAAAAGAATATCGGGATGCCGTCTATCGTGACGAAAATCAGAAATTTTTCCCACCTTTTATAATCGTAACGGATGAAGCTCATAATTTTGCCCCCAAGGGCTTTGATACGCCCTCCAAGGGAATTTTGAAAGAAATTTCCCAAGAAGGACGTAAATACGGCGTGTTCTTAATATTGGCGACCCAGCGGCCAACATTGTTGGACGAGACCATAACGGCTCAACTAAATACCAAATTTATTTTTCGGACAGTTCGTGCCTCGGACATTGACACGATACGAGAAGAGACCGACCTTAGTAGCGATGAAGCGAAGAGATTGCCTTATTTGAAAACGGGAGACGTTTTTATCTCCTCCTCCCAACGGGGGCGAACCTCCTTCGTTCGAATTCGAGCAGCCAATACCACATCGCCACATACGGAAAATCCCTTTGATGAATTGGATCAAGCCAAGACAAAAAGCTTTGAGGAATTTTACCGAGTCATTGAAGAATTTTTGCCCCTAAGTACGACCAACACCTTGCAAACGATGAAAACATTAAATGAAAAACATGGCTTAAATCTCACCTATGATCAATTGAATCAAAAGATGAAAGACCTTTGTGATTATGGATATATCGAAGTGGTCGAGGATTTTTTAGGATCGGTGTATCAGAAAAAAGAATAATAAAAAAGAAGAAAGCTCCTTGGGGCTTTCTTTTTTTATCAAGAGCGATATCCAGGAAGGTATGGATAATTTTATAAACCCTGTGAAATTGTCAACCAAGACCATGGGAAAATTTCCTTGGTGACTATTGGTAAGAGGATTGTAAGGGTGGTGAAAAAATTGAAGTTATGTAAAATTTGAACAAGAGTTTTTCAAAAAAATCCCATATTAGTACCAATGCTTTAAAGCCATCGCAGAATCCTTTACAACTGTTCTTTTTGAAATATTTATTTATATGAAAACATGATTTGTTGATTTTATAAAATACCAATGTGTAAGGACAAATAATTCATTCCCTCCTTCCTATGATATAATAGCCATAGGATATACTCCCATCATTTCATAAGTGATGGGAGTATGTTAGAGCCTACAGGATCAGTTGGTGAACTTGGGGATCTTTAAAAAATAATACCATTTATCTTCGATCCTTATAGATTTTAACAACTGTAAAGTATTAGAAAATGTATTACAAGGAAAAATTTCCTGGGTTTTGAAAGAAAAATCATATCGGTGGACATCGAAAACCCCTACGATCACATAATAAATGGAGGTCTAAAAATGCAAAAAAAAGTTGTGAAGTACCCCCTGGGGAAACAAGCCTTGATCAGACCGATCCCTAGTAAGAATAGTACCTTAAAACAATAGTTCCAAATCATGATACAATGTATCATAAATCTTAAAAGCGAAAAAATTTTAACCATTCAATTGAAGATAAATAATTAAAATAATTCATACCATCTAGGAAACAAATAAAACATTCAGAGGAGGAAGGTTGTGAACCAAAATTTACTATCCACAGAAATGTGGGACGATGTATCGGTAGACATTACGAATGAAGCCAATTTTATATGGAGTATCGCTAATAAATTAAGAGCATCTTATATGCCGGATAAATATGGGGATGTCATTATTCCAATGACCATCATACGAAGGTTTGAATGTGCATTAGAAAAAACGAAGGATCAGGTCATAGAACAATATGAAAAAAATCCAAAATACCCGGTAAAAGCCATGTATCGATTAAGTGGAAAGCAGTTTTACAATACCTCTAAATTTGATTTAAAAAAACTATGTAATGAGCCGGATTCTTTGGCAGCAAACTTTAAGGTCTATTTAGAGGGATTCTCTTCCAATATACAGGATATTTTAAATGAATTAGAAATTAATACCCACATCGATAAAATGGAAAAAGACGGTGTTCTATACAATATCGTAAAATCTTTTTCGGAGCTCGATTTATCAGAAGAACATTTCGATTCCATAAAGATGGGATATATCTTTGAAAATCTAATTGGCCGTTTTTACCAAAATGTAGATGCAGGGCAGTTTTATACAGGTCGTGACATCATAAAGATGATGGTATCTGTGTTGACAGCAGAAGGCAGTGATGACGTATTCGACGAAAATAAAGTGATCACCATTCTAGACCAAGCATGTGGAACAGGCGGGATGCTTTCCACAGCATATAGTTACTTAAAAAATTTAAACCCTACAGCAGATATTAGACTCTTTGGTCAAGAAATTATGGGTCAATCTTATGCTGTAGGACTTGCTGAGATGCTTATTAAAGATCAAAACGCCGAGAACTTTAAACATGAAGACACGTTAAAAAAAGATTGTTTTCCAGATATAAAAATGCGTTTTCTATTAGAAAACCCTCCCTTTGGAACCCCATGGAAGGGAAGCAGTGCCAAGGCAGGGCAAGAAGATGCCGTGTTGGAAGAGCATAGTCGTGGGATGAAGGGAAGATGGGGTGCAGGTTTACCCGCCGGAGGAGATGCTCAACTTATCTTTATGCAATCCGCAGTGGATAAACTCGATGAAGAATGTGGTCGGGCTGCCATTATAACCAATGGTTCCCCATTATTTAACGGAGGCGTGTCCTCAGGAGAGTCACAAATTAGAAGATGGCTCCTTGAAAATGACTTAATCGAAGCCATCATCGCCATGCCAACAGAACTCTTCTACAACACGGGGATTGCCACTTATGTTTGGATTCTGTCTAAAAATAAAAGAAAGGAAAGAAAAGGAAAAATCCAACTCATTGATGCCACTAATATTTATCATACCTTGAGAAAATCTTTAGGAAATAAACGAAAAGAATTTAGGAGAGATGATCGGGAAAAGATTGTAAAATTGTATACTGAATTTCAAGAAAATGAACGTTGCCAGATCTATGACAATACGGAATTTATATATAAGGAATACACCATTATGCAGCCTCTTCAAAGATCCTATGGGATCACCGAAGAGCGAATCGAAGAGATGATCAATCAAGGTGCACTTAAAAATTTATTTGATGAGGTGAAGTTTTTAGAACTCAGTGAAAAAGAAGAGCTGGGAGAAATACTGAAAGCAAAAGAGAAAAGAGATCTTAAGAAATATAGAGATAATGAAGATGTTTATAAGCTAATTATCAACACTTTAAAAAACAATATATCGGATAAAAAATACATGTCACCTGATGAATTTACCCCTGTACTGGAAGAAGTCTTGTCAGGAGTGGAGCTAGCGAAAAAGGACTTTAATAAAATTTTTGATGGTTTATCTTTAATGGACAAAGAAGCAGAGATTCAAAGAGATAAAAAAGGCGAAATTATCTATGACACAGATACAAAAGATACCGAAATTGTAAATGTTGAAGTAGATATTGATGATTATATGGAAAAAGAAGTGTTACCACATATACCAGATGCAAAAGCCTTTTTTGAAGAAGATTTAACTTTAAAAACGCCAAGAATTAAAACAGGGGCTAAAATTCCATTTACTCGTTATTTCTATCAATATGAAAAACCCACTCCAAGCGAAGAGTTAGAAAAGAGATTTTTAGAACTTGAGGATTCCATCCTTCAAAAAGTGAATAATCTTTTTAGGGAGGTTTAATATGACGAGAAAAATGAAAGATTCAGGAATTGAGTGGAT
>JAUNVJ010000068.1 GCA_030537695.1 Tissierellia bacterium | reverse complement strand
AGTGCTAAAACCAACGAAGTAGGAGATGCTTTCCTAAAAATTTTAAATGCCAAGAGGAGATTAGGGGAATAGACAAAAGATTGTTTCAGCCTTCTCATTCATCGTGAACTCTACATATCTCGTTGAAGATGTAAGATGAAATCCATCCTATCCTTTTACCTTTTCTCATAAGAATATTCTTCAAGGAAAAACGCTAAAAAACCTCTCAAAATGAGAGGTTCTCTCTATCCTTTTAAATATTTTTTTGGAAACTCCATCCCCATGGTCATATTTGGATCTACAACCTGACATACTCTTAAATTTCCAAGGACAGACATTAACATATGGGCTTCATTTAAATCACATTTTCTCTGATTCATTATGATTTTAGACATATTTTTCACTGCAACCCGAGAAGCTTCTTCCATCGTTTTCCGAGAGCCCAAAGTCATCCAATAATCCCCGGATTCAATCAAAGGCGTGGGATAGGGAAAATCCTTTACTACTTCCACCCTTACTGTCACCTCTCCGGAAATTTCAATCCCGGCCCCACATACCTCTCCATCTCCCATGGCTGCATGAAGATCTCCCATGGAGAGAAGTCCACCTTCCGTGTTTACAGGTAGGTATAGTATGTTTCCTTCCTTTATTTGTGTACAGTCCATATTCCCCCCATGATCGTGAGGCGTTCCGGTGCTGATCCCCTCTCCGAAAGGTGCTGTACCGATAACGCCAATCATCTTGCGGAGAGGAATTTTTAAACCTCTAAATTCCAAATGGTCCCCCACGACTCTGGCGATAATTGTCTCTTCTTCGGAAATTTCAGCTCCCAACACACCAAGACCTGCAGCAGTCATAATGGCACCCTGATCAGCGATTTCAATTTTTTCAACGAATACTTTTAAGACATCCCCTATCTCTGCACCTTCAATATAAAGAGGCCCTGTCGCCGGGTTAATCCGATTAAAATCGATGGTACTAACGGTGTCCTCTTCTGTTTTCACCGTATCGGAAAAGCAGTCACAGGTTTCAAAAATAACTTTCTCACCACTTTTTATCTTTCCTATGGGTTCATTGTTTGAGTCCATGGTAAAAATACATTGTTCTTTCCTTAATTTTAAAATATCCAACAGTAACTCCTCTCTCTTTTTATTAATTATTATCGTATTATTCTGATTATATCACATTGTCACTTCTTTTTTTAAACAATACTTTTTTCAGTTAATCCAATATTTATATAAAATATTTCTATACTATAATAGATTGCTTTTGATATAATAAAATAGTAAAACACTTAAAAGTTTTTAAATTCCATCCTATTAATATATGAAGGAGATAAATTCAAATGAATGTATTTTTTATAATTATAGATTATTTAATTCCGATACTCTTGCTGATATCTCCACCCTATTGGAAAAAGATGAGTCAGGGAAACATCAATCAATTTTCAGGTTTGCGAACTCGTAAATCCATGATGAACAGAGAAAATTGGAAAAAGGCGAATTCCTTAGCTGGAAAATACTCACTTTATTTAGGGGTTTTTCTCTTTATCTTTACCACAATTATGAGATGGCTGAAATTACTACCTATGGAATGGAATTCTCTCCTACTAGCTTTTATTGATATTCTCTGTTTTATTATACTAGCGATTTATATCGACAGACGACTCTAATAAAGACGCCAAGGTTTCCCCTTGGCTTTTTTACATATTATCCAATTGTTCCATAAAATAATTTGCCGCTTCTTCCAATTCTT
>JAUNVJ010000067.1:557-1798 GCA_030537695.1 Tissierellia bacterium | reverse complement strand
AAGTTTGACAAAGTGGATACCATCTATCCCGACGTAAAGGCTGATCACTGGGCCAGTGGAGCTATTGCTTACACCACCCAGATGGGCATTTTCGAGGGACGTCCTGACGGAACCTTTGGTCCACAAGTCAATATTACAAGAGCAGAGTATGCTACCATCGTTGCCAGATATAAAGGCATCCTTAGTGGCACACCTAGATTTAGTGACGTAGCAGGACACTGGGCAGAGAATTATATCTATGCTTGCGGAGATACGGGTATCGTAACGGGTTACACCGATGGAACCTTTAAACCCAATAATCCCATCATCCGTGCCGAGGCTGTAGCTATGACCAATCGTATGTTGCATAGAAAAGGAGACATTTCCTTCATCTTGACCCACCTCACGCCGGATATGATCTTCCCCGATGTAGATTCTTCATACTGGGCATTTGACCATATTTACGAAGCAAGTCTAACCCACGAATATATTCGAAATGAAGATGAAAGTGAGACATGGATACGGATTCTTGAATCAGGAAGAACAAAAAGATAAAAGAATGTTCCTCTAAGACAAAAAAAGAGACAAAAACTATCTATGTCAAATGTTAACAACATTTGACATAGTCTCTTTTTTGTTAGGAGGATTATTCTCTGATATCCATTGGATATTGGAGAAGGAAGAGATGGTTGAATTTGACATTTTATAAATTATTTACTATGATAAGTATTAGGACATAGTAAAGGAAAGGGCTATATGAGTATACGAGAAGAAATATTAGAAGTTGCCAAAGAAGAATTTTTAAAAGAAGGTTTTGAAAAAACATCATTGCGTTCCATAGCAAAAAAGTGTAATATTAGTACCGGCGGGATATATGGTTATTTTATAAATAAAAATGAAATTTTTGATTCTCTTGTGCACGAAAAAGTTGAGCAATTGTTTTTGATGATTCACAGTTTTAGTGATGAATCCACAATTGTGAAAGGAATGCCTGAAGATGAGGTTTTTGAAAATATTAGGCAAATTTTATCGACCAAGACAAAAAAGATTTTGCCTTTTTTCATGCAAAATAGAGAAGTTTTCGTATTGGTCTTTTTTAAATCGAAGGGGACTCCATACGAAAGGACGTTAAACTATCTCGCCAACAGTAATAGTGTTCGTTTTATCAATCTGTGTGAGTGGTATCTGCGGAAATTAGATTCTGTAGATAAGGCTATTTTGGATCAATGGGGCAAAAGTTGGGTATCTAGTTTAGCAAAGGG
>JAUNVJ010000067.1:0-547 GCA_030537695.1 Tissierellia bacterium | reverse complement strand
AGATAGAATTGGAATGTTTTATAGATACATTAGTTCTATTATATGTTCATTGTTTACGCTCGATTATTAAAGATGAGAGGGAGCACATTTTATATACTGTAAATGTTTAGTGATAGGAGGAACGATGGAAACAAAAGAAAAGATTTTAGAGGCTGCCAAAAATGAATTTATCAAAAATGGCTATGAAAATACCTCTTTATCTACCATAACAAACCATGCAGGCATAAGCACTGGGGCGATTTATGGTTTGTTTAAAAATAAAGCAGATATATTAGACAATCTAACACGAGACATTTATCCAGAAGTGACAGAGATTTTAACTTTGGATCCAACTGTCTATGATCTCGAAAAAGGTTTGGAAAGAGAAGAATATTATTCTATGATCCAAAATACCATTGAGACGAGAGTTTCAATGATTGCAGAGTATGGATATCGCCACCGAACAGCGTCTTTATTAGTTTTAAGTAAGGGGGCGCAAGTAACTAATATCAATATAAACCGACAGTTGGTGGCCAACAATGAAAGAATCAATAGAGCGTATTATAAG
>JAUNVJ010000025.1 GCA_030537695.1 Tissierellia bacterium | reverse complement strand
AAATGCTGCACAAGCTGAAGCAAATGTTGAAGAAGCAGAAGCTGAAGAAGCTGTTAACAACGCTCAAAATGCTGAAAACAACAATAACGCTGAAGCTGAAGAAGCAAAATAAATTAAATGGTATGGAAAGAAGGAGTTTAACAGCTCCTTCTTTTTTATGGGATTTTGTTCGCCTTTTACATTAATTTAAATAATTATGTTATAATATAAAAGAATCGATAGAAGAAAGAAGGTGTAATGTTGTTTTGTCCTAATTGTGGAAAATCAGTATCTAAGAATGACAACTACTGTCCCTTATGTGGAAAACAATTAAAAAATGTTAAAGTTCGCATTGAACGAGCTCAAGAGGATACTTTCGATCCGTCAGAGTCCATGGATAAAACTCGTATTTTTAATCTTAAATCATTGGATGGAATTGATACGACTGATAATATCAAAGATATTATTCATGCCGTTGATAAAAAGGTTTCTAAAAATATTAAAAAATACGAAACTCAAAACAATAAGAAAATTACAGATGATCTGATGGACGAGTTAAATGAAGAAAAAAAAGAAACTTCCGTTGAAAAGGAAGAGTCTGTAAATTCATCTTCCCATAAATCTACGGATGAAAAAAAAGCTCCTACTCAAAAAGAAACAGTACATAGGGACAAATCCCCTAGTAAGGATCAGCCGATGACCCAAAGTGAATTGGTTCGTCGTGTTCAAGAAGAGTTGAAGAAAAGCGGCTATCAAGAAATAGATGACAAGACGTATCCGAAAAAACAAAAAGAGTCTATCGAAAAAGATCTTTCCCCTAAAAAGGATAAGAAAAAGTCGTTAAAAGCTTTATGGAAAGACTTTGTCAATGAAGACGATGACGAATACTCCATCTTTTCATCCTTAAACGAAGAACCAAAGAGCGAAGCTTCCGAAAAAGAACGGAACTTGGAAGTCAGTTCTACTACCCCTGATCGAGGGATTGAGGATACGATGAGTGTTCCAAAGATCGTGATTCCTCCCGAAGAACAAATAGAAGATTCAAAGTCGGTGATGGATAAGGGAGAGAAAAAATCTTCTTTTGCCACGCAAAGGACGATGGAAGATCAAAATACTCACCACAGAGATGTTTCAACGTCTCAAGATAAAATGCCGACACATTCATCTTTCCAGCAAAAGTGGAAAAAGTGGAAAACCAAATCGAAAAAGGATCGCCAAAAACCTATTTCTTCAAAATTTCAAAAAGATTCTACCATAAACGAAGAGAAGGACTATAATCCATCAGATGCCCCAGAGAATTCGGAAAAATCATCCGATCTTTTCACTAGATGTTCTCCTTGTTTTCAAAGATTGCATCATTATTTGAATCAAGGGGTCGATACATTGGGTACTTTTAAAACTCGCGAATATAAAATAGCACTTATATCCGGTATTATTATGACAGCCTTTCCCATTCTTTTGGCGCAACGAAAAATCCGTTTATCTTTTTTATTCTTCGTTATCATTAAATTGATCTTTGATTATTTTCAATTTTTGACGCCTTTAAATATAACGACGGATCGAGCTTGGATTGATACTTCCATTGAAGAAGTCAAAAATTACAGTTTGGTCAATTGGTTGATTTGTAAAGCTTTTCTATTGATTGCTTTCATCCTATCTCCCTGGGGAGGATTCTTCCAATTTCAATTGTTGGGAGCATTGACTCCTATGCCTATTGCAACGATCATTCTATTTATCCTAACATTGGTCATTGCAATGGCGGAATACTGGCCTCAGCTTAAAAATCAAAGTAAGGTGAATTTTATCGGTTGGTATTGGTTGACATTTATTCTTTTTGAACTATTATTTAAACTATTTTGGTTCTTTATAAACTTTATATTCAATACATTGTTTTAAAATAAAGCAGATATCTGCTTTATTTTTTATTTGAGAAAAAGTTCCATCATATCTTCAATTGATCCTACCCTTAAGGAAGAGATCTTTTGAAAAAGAGGACAACCGGAATCCTTTAAAATTTCAAGATGCCATATTCTTTAAATCCTTAAAAGTCTTTCAGGGTATTTAATAATCTTTTCATTGGTTTTTCTTTTACAACTTTTTTCCCTTTAATTTTCCTACTCCATGGAAAGAAGAGATGGTCCTGACCTTTAAAAGGCAAGGTGATTTGATCCCAAAACTGAATTTTAAAAATCAAAGGAATGTTCTTCTTCTTGCACCGACAAGAGATTCTTACCATTTTTTCGTTATCAAAAATGGAGTCTGACAAAATTTGTATAAAACTCTCTCGATAGATCGGGATAAAAGATCTAATTTCACCTGGAATCATAGATCGCCCTTTTTTTCTCAAAAGAAGATGGATGGACAAGATTCAAAATTTTTCTTCCGTATTTTAAAAGAAGATCCATTCATTGGATTTGACTATTTATCCAATAAAAATTTAAAATATTCCTATCCATGCCATAATTTTATAAAAATAATTTTATATAAGATTTAATTTATGAATTAAAAAAAGAGCTCATTAGAGCTCTTTTTAAGGGCTGTTATGCAAGTTTTTGAGGTTCTCTATTTTTAACAAGTGTTTTATAGCCTTCTATGACAAGTACAATCGCTAAAACTAATAAAACGATGGGTAATACCGTCATAATCCAGTTTCCTGCTCCACCATCTGTCGTTGCAAGATTAAAGTAATTGCGTACTTCAATGACAAGAGAAGACAATGTGGCAGCAAACATAAAGATCATAGGTAGAACAATCATATTGTAATTTTTGTGATCGGCCTTTAACCAGGAAGCCACTGCCAATAGTGCAAGGGCTGCTAATAATTGGTTTGCAGAACCGAAGATCGGCCAAATAAGTGCATAGCCCTTAAGAGCTAAGACACAACCGATAACTACAGTAATTGTCGTTGCAACCCATTTGTTGGTAAGAACGGATTGAGGTCCTTCCCCTGCATTTTTCTCAAAGAATTCTTGGAAGATGAAACGAGCAAGTCTCGTTGCCGTATCCAAAGAAGTTAGAGCAAATGCGGAAACAGACAGAGTAACAAAGTTCATACCATGTTCAAAGGGTATGCCAAATTTGGACATAAAATCAGCTACACCATTTGCAAAGAGAACGGTGGGACCATTTTTCATGATTTCACCATAATTTTCTTTTGTCAAATAAGCTGCTGTTATCAAAGCAACTACTGCCAAGGCACATTCGATAAGCATACCACCGTATCCTATCAATTTTGCGTCTTTTTCATTGTCAATTTGTTTTGACGTTGTACCTGAACCTACTAGAGAGTGGAATCCTGAAATGGCTCCACATGCAACGGTAATAAACAATGTGGGGAACAATAATTTTGTTGCACCGGATGCAGAAACTAATTTAAATCCGGTAAATGGTGCCAATTGAATGGTCGGTCTGGCAATTAATATACCCAGTACAGATCCACCCATCATTGTGTATAGTAAGAATGAGTTCAAGTAATCTCTTGGCTGAAGCAAAATCCAAACCGGAGCTGTTGAAGCTGCAAAGATATAGACTGCTAATATTATCGTCCAAGTCGTTTCAGATAATTGTAACGGAATAAGTGTTCCTACATAGATACAAGCAAAAAGAACGATTACACCGACTACAGTCGCAGCTGTCAGGCTCACACCTTTTCTGTAAACAAAATAACCAAAAATAATGGCTTCAATCATAAATAAAACAGATGCTGTAGCTGCTGCCGGAGTCGAAGCAAAAGATTTTGCTACGATGGATGTAAAAGCTGCAACTACAAGGATTAAAGTCAACCATGCAAAGGCTGAGAAAAGTGTTTTTCCTGTAGATCCCATATAATCTTCTACAATAATTCCTACCGACTTTCCGTCGTGCTTCATAGAAGCAGTCAATGAACCGTAATCATGAACTCCACCGAAGAAAATACCTCCAATGACAATCCACAATAAAACCGGGACCCAACCAAAAACTGCTGCTACGATTGGTCCGTTAATTGGACCGGCTCCTGCTATAGAAGCAAAGTGGTGACCAAGTAATACTTGAGGTTTCGTCGGAACAAAATCGATACCGTCTTCTTTCGAATGCGCCGGTGTTTGACTTGTTGCGTCAATTCCCCATTGTTTGGCCAGCCATGTGCCATAAGTATTATAGGCAATATAGAATATAATGATACTGCCCAATACCAAACCTAGAGCTAACATAAATAACCTCCTTTATATTAGAAAAGACTCACTACCTGCTTTGCCCATTTTGTTATGATAGGATGTACTATCATTTATGTTAACCAGGTTAAGACCGATATTGACCCATCCCTTCATCCCGAATAAAAAAGATTTATAAAATTTGTATTTTTTTACATATCTTATAACCTCTTTGTCCGGCCTTGTTTCGGTACTGATCAAACCACGTATTAAAGTGGCCATATGGTCTCCTCCGGGTGTAACCAAAGTGTTGATCGAATCCTCCAATGTATGTGTAAATGTTTTCACATCGTCAAGGGATACTTTCTTATAGTGTTTGTAAAGCAAATGTTCATTTCTTTCCAATCCATATAAAACTATTTTCTTTGTCGCAAAATATTTTTCATTTCTTTCAAAATATCTTCCATATAGATCAAATTCCAATGGATTTATTTTGTAATTGTAAAATAAATCATAATAAACTTCATATATTTTTGTTAAATAGTCTAAATATTTCTCGGCTTCCATGTTCATCTCTTTCCTAATTTCAGTTACTTGCTCTTTAACCATTATTGCATTAAGTGGGCAATTTGTCAATGGATGGGAAAGGTCTTCATAAGTTTTTTGCCATGGTGATTTACTTTTTTTATATAAAACTTTTAGTTTCCAAATGATTTTAAGATAGTAAAAAGTCCTTTGACACCTGCTTCGTTTAACAATTATAGGAATCGAATATATGAAAAAATACATTTTTTAATTATTTGAAAATTTTATTGATTCTCATCGAAACCAATTTGTTTTTTTCAATATCTTGACCATATATTGTAAATTCCCGTTTTATTGTTTAAATTCCATTTCTTTGTATTTATTGAAATATATATTATTTACGAAAAGAAATAGCGAAGTACTAGTACTTCGCTATCTTTCATGGAAATTATTTCGATTTTTCATTTAAAAATTCTACAATCTTCGGTCCGACTTCACGTTGGCTTCTGCCACTGACGAAAAGACCGATATGTCCAGTATTTACTTCAACCAGTTCGCAATCCTTTGATCCAATGACTTTTGGAATCGGGCGAGTTGCTTCCGGTGGAACTTGATTGTCCTTTAAACCTAACATAACCAAAACGGGACAAGTGACATTTTTAAGATCCACTCTTTCATCTCCCAGATAAAACTCTCCTTTTACCAGTTTATTATCGTGGTACATATCCTTTTGGAATTGGAGATAAGCACGTCCTGCTTGATCTGGAGAGTCGAAAATCCACTGCTCCATGCGAAGGAAATTGGCCATTTTTTCTTCATCGTCCAATGAATCAATGACGGTAACATATTTGTCAATCATTAAATCATAGGGCTTTAAGAAGACGAAGCCGGCATTCATAACGCCACCAGGCACATTGCCGTAAGCTTTTACCATATTTTCCGGATTTAAATACGGTCCCCATTTAAACAAGAGTCCATCATCTGTTGAAAAATCAATCGGTGTTACCAATGATACCACAGAATTGATCTTTTCTTGGTGAAGTGCCGTATAGATAAAGGTAAAAGTTCCCCCTTGACAAATTCCCAAAATATTGATTTTTTCCAGATCGTGTTTGTTTCGAATGAATTCCACACAATCATCAATATATCCGTTAATATAATCTTCAAGGCTCAAATAGCGATCTTCAGCTGTTGGGTAGCCCCAGTCAATAATATAGACGTCTTGACCGCCTTCCAACATCTGTTTAATGAGAGAACGATCCTGTTGAAGATCCATCATATATTGTTTGTTTACCAAAGCATATACGATTAGCACAGGAATTTTATTGGGATCTTTCACCTTTGGAATATAGTGATAAAGTTTTAATTTGTCTTCTGAAAATACAAGCTCCTTCGGGGTTGCATCAGAACCTGAATAATCTACATTCATAAGGGTTTCAATACCCTTGATCATTTTTTCTTGGCTACCGATCACTTGTGAAAGTGATGCTTCATAGTCCAGTCCAAACATATTTTCCAAATTCATAACCTCCTAATTACTTCTTCTCTCTTTTGGCTTCTTCATGTTCTTTATCTCTTAATTTTCTTTTAAGAGTACGAACTTCTTTCTTCAATTCATAGACTGTTTTATAAAGAGAATCCATATCAGTCTTTGTGGGAATTGGAAGATTTTTCAAAGAATCTTCTAGTACTTTGTCGATATCAATCTTTAAGATCATGAGAGAATCTACAAAGTTTCCTAAGAATTTACTAAATTCATCGGAATAGAATAATTGATCAAAGTTATTAGAAAGTGTGGTTTTCCAATAATTATAGAATTCTTCAAAAGTTTTTGGTTGGTTTCCAGTCTTTAACATTTCGAAATTGTCTTTGATGACATTTTCCGTCGTTTCATTGACCAAAGTGGAAAGTTTTACCAACAGTTCCGTATAATAAGTGATAAAACGAATGAATTTATCAAAAGTTTGCATCCGATCCTGGAAGGTGTTTCTTTCAATACCGAATTGAGGAATATTCAATAATTTACCAAAGGTTTCATTATAACTACTTTTCCATGTCTCAAAGTATTTTAAGAATCCTTCTGGATCTTTAAATGCACCTTGCATAAAATTATCCATCAAGGTATTGGCACTGTCTGCCCATGGTCCAAAAATGGTATTGAAAGTAGACTGATAGGTTTCAGTCAATCCTACGGACTTTTTAAGCAGATCCTGCACATCTCCTGGTAAATAAGGAAAAATATAATTGTTTACATATTGCATATATTGTTCCTTATAACTATTCATCACTTTTTTAAAATTTTCTTCTGTCGGCTCTACGCTTTTCTCATAAATATCTTGATATAATTTGTACAAATTATAATAAACTTGAGAACTTTGGTTTAGCTTTGAAAGAACTTCCGCCGGTGAACCGGCATAATCAAAAATATTATTTTGACCAAAACTTTCCATCATCTTTTGATATCCTTCATAAGGATTGGAGTTGAAAGACATATTATTAAATGCAAAGTTCTTCGTCATTTGATTCCACATGTCCATCATGTTTTTTTGAGAATCTAAATACTGGTTAAAAAAATTAAAATCATTTTCCACTACTAATTCCTCCCTTTTTTCTGTTTCTTATTGCATTAGAGTAATACATTAAAATGTCTACTCTTCTATTCTAATTATACACAATAAATCCAATTTATATCAACTTTTATACAATAAATTATTTTTTATTTAAAAAAACATCTTCTTTTTGCAAAGATCTCTTGTATTTTCTTATTTACCAATTATTTACAAGATAAAAGATTTTTTAAACTCTTAGATATTTTTATAAATCTTTCCTTCCACCTTTTTATTTTAAATTTTTGATATAATAAATGAGAAAGGAAGATATTCATGAAAATACTATTTTACAATGGAAAAATCTATAGGGATACCCATGATTTTATAGAAGCCATGATTGTCGAAAATCAAAAAATCCTAATGACAGGATCCACCAAAGCTCTAAATCAAGAAGTTTTTGATCATAAAGTCGATCTAGAAGGGAAAACCGTCATTCCCGGTTTTAATGACAGTCATTGTCATTTGTCCATGATCGGAAAAAATTTGCAAAAACCCGATTTATCCCAATGTCAAAGTATTGACGAGATTGTACAAGTGGCAACCAAATACCTTCAAGATCATCCCAAAGCGCAAGAAGAAGGCTTCATTCTACGAGGATGGACTGAAAGTCAATTACAAGAAAAGCGTCCCCTCTATGCCGAGGATTTAGATCGGATTTCAACAGAGGTTCCCATCGTATTGACAAGGGCTTGTATGCATATTCAAAGTGCCAATCACAAAGCCATGGAAGTTATGAATATTCGTCGTGAAACGGAAGAAATTCCCAGAGGATCGATTCACCGAGATTCTCAGGGAAATCCGACGGGGCTATTTAAAGAAGAAGCCGGCTATTATATTTTAAGAGCTGTTAAAGATCCCACTAGTGAAGAAATGGAAAGAGCAATGGAAGACGCGTTGACTCAATGTGCTGCTTTAGGGATCACTTCCATTCAATCCAATGATATCATGACCACCATTCCTTTCGTCAATTATAATCGAATTCGAAATCTCTATAGAAAGGGAAGACCTCAGGTTCGCTACCATTATCAGTTTTGTTTGGATACCGCTCAAAAAATGGATGCTTTTTTAGATAAAGAAAGGGACAATCCCGTTTTCACCAAGGGTTATCTCAGCTATGGACAGGTCAAGATGTTTAAAGACGGGGTCCTCGGTGGAAAAACAGCCTATCTCAGTGAGCCTTATCTTGGAGAACATAATCGAGGCATCATGACCTTGACTGATGAAGAACAATATCAAATCGTCAAACAAGCCACCTTGCGGGGCCTTCAGTGTATCACCCATGTCATTGGAGACGAAGCGGCAAAACGTACCGTGGAAATTTATCGTAAAGTGGGTTTTATTCATGGTAAAAATAAATTACGCCATGGTTTGGTCCATTTAGAAGTATTGGATCCCCTCTTGATCAAGGATATTGCTGTCTTGGGGATACCTGTATTTTTTCAACCTATCTTTTTAGATGGAGATATTCCCATTCTATCTCATTATCTCGGCAAAAAACGAGCTTCTTATTCCTATTGTTTTCAAACACTGAAACAACGAGGTATTGCCTTCGGATTCGGCTCCGACGCTCCTATTGCTTCCAACAATCCCTTCGAAGGTATTTATTGTGCCGTCACCAGAAGACGCTTGCCTCCCTATGATGGTACAGTCTTTCATAAAGAAGAGGCTCTCCGCTTAGAAGAAGCAATAGACGCCTATACCGTGGGTTCAGCCTATCTCCAAAAGATGGAAGATTATAAAGGACGATTACTGGAAGGATATTTGGCGGATTTTATCCTACTAAATCAAGATATTTTTTCACGACCGATCGAAGATTTAAGGAATACCCAAGTCTTGGCTACTTATATTGGAGGTCATAAAGTCTATTCCCTAAGGGACTAATCGCCATTTAAATATGAAAATATAAAAACACTTTTTGGAGTCAAGGGTTTGAAAAATAATATTTTTATAAGAGGGATTGAACCTTTCAACTTTAAATAATACAGTAAGATCCCTCCTGTGGGAACAATAAAAGCCATACAAATATAGGACAAAATTCATTCGACAGGGATCGAAATACTTTGTAGCCATAAGACTTATTATTTGACGGCTTTCATGGATATTTCGACCCGTCCACATGGGATTTCGATCCAATCAAAACGGTAATATAAAATCCTATAAAGGATTTATTTTAAAGAGCAACAATAGATGGTAAAAATAATATTTGTAGATATGATTTAAAATCTATCCAAAAAAAGAAGAAATCCCTCATAAAGGATTTCTTCCGACCCATCTAGGATAGAGGTTTTTTTAGGCGATCAATATGCCAAAAGAACACTCATTTTTTATTATTTGATAAAAATATTTTAAATTTTTTTCACAAATTCCGATTTCAGATAAACTCCTCCCACACCGTCAACTTTTGCTTCAATATCATGGCCATCCACCTCTTCATCCAGTACAATGATCTTTCGAACCCGTAGCCCTCGTTTTAAGGTGGAAGAACCTACTTTCAAATCTTTAATCAAAGTAATATCGTCTCCATTATGAAGCTCATTTCCAACGGAATCTCGAACTTTTTCCTTTTCTAAGCAGAGATCCGTCCACATATGTCCACATTCCGGACAATTATAAGCCATGCCATCATCATAGCCATATTCACTATTGCATTTTGGACATTGATACATTAAATCACCCTTTCATCCTTTCCAGTATAGCATATTTTATAAACTTTGAGAAAAAAGAATGGAAAGATAACTTTATTCCTAGTATTGAAATACATAAAATAGTTGGAACGTCTTTTTAGTAACAAAGAACTTTTCTTCATACCAATTTAAATTCTTTTTCTCCTACCATCAATGGAATATGTTTTTGCACCATGGTCAAGATCTATTGCTCCTAGCTCTTTCCATAGGCTAATTTTACGATACCCTTTAAATAGGGTCTTGTACATTTTACATCGATTGAATTTTAAGAGTAAAACATTATTCAGAAACTTCGTCTTATGGAATATACTATTTATAAGATCTTGTTTTCAATTGATCATTTCTGTAGGTATCTTTCAATTTTAAAAAGAAAAAATTCTATGATCCATCTTATAGCGAAATTTTCCAATTCCAAAGATATACTTTTGTCCAAAATTTAAAATCAGCCGAATTCATTAAAATATACAAAGTATCAGAAATCGTCAACGAATAATCACTAAAAGGGAAGGATAAGTTTTACTATTAAATGGTTTCGTTAAAAACTTATAGGATTTGTAGAGAGAAAAAGCAAAAGAAATTTTTATTTTTCTTTTAAAAAAAGAAGCTCCCTCCCTAATATTGACAATATAACATCTCCTTAGCAATTAAATGATCCAACCCTATCACGGTACTTGATTAAAATCTTTTTACCATCCCTTAACTCCCTATCACTCTTTTATTGAGACAGCATGTTTTTAAATGAGTGGAATGACCTCCTTCATTTTTTTGAGCTTTCAAGGGGATCTCTTCGGAAATTCCCCATGAAAATAAATTCATTGAGGAATCTATTTTCTTATGATGGGATTTTCATTATTCTTACTAGTTCGCGACAATTTTTTTTGTACTACTTTTTGACGAATTTAAATTCTATAAAATCCCTTAGAGCTTTATATATGCTTAATTTTCACTTCTTTAAATAGGATACTACCATCGTCTCTCACATCGGTACCGATATACTTTTTGGCGATTGCCTTTCGAATTTCTTCCAAATCACCATGGTCAATCCATCGTTGGTTACCGGTATATTCATAATTTAAATAATTGGAGTGATGAAGGATAAACCGATCATAGCCCAGTGGATTTTTTTCATCAGGATACTTTTTTTTAAGGGCCACAATTTGATAGCCCGATTTTACAGTATTGCGATAGGATGCGATATTATTCGGTGAGATCGTAGACATAAAATGTTCAAAGCCTTCTTTTTCCAATGCTTCTACAATCAACTCTCTCGTTATATTTTGAAGTTTATACCCTCGATGTCTTTCCTTGACCATCACGGTATCATTGATGGCTACTCGTCTCGGATCAATTTCAAAAAGGTCCACATCATATGCCAAATTGTCTTCTTTGTTAGGGATTACCGTATAACGAATGGCAGCCAGTTCTCCCTGATAATATACTCCAAGTGCTTTAGCTCCTTGATAGAGCATATTTGCAATGGTTTCTTTCGTATCTAATTTAAAGGTTTCTTTATTTTCAATTGTTTCATATACCTGCTCCATAAATTTCATTAGAGGATCCAATTCTTCTACTGTTATCCATTGAAATTCATAGTCTCGATGATTAATTGTTCTTTTCATCATATCACCTCCGAAAATGAATACCCCAAATTAAAAAAAGAACTCATCGTTTAATGAGTTCTGTTTCTATCGAATATAATTTCCTCTATTAGAGGACACGAGTAGCATTGACATAGCGTTTTGCGTAGTAATCTTCAGAAAGGGAAGAAGTGATCACTTTTCCCTGTCCGGAAGAGGCATGGATAAATTGATCATTTCCGATATAAATACCTACATGAGATACACCGGAACCTGCCGTATTAAAAAATACCAAATCGCCTTCTTGTAAATTGGATTTTCCAATTTGAGTTCCAAATCCGGATTGAGCGGAAGAAGTACGAGGTAATTCAATACCCATTTCATTTTTATACACTGCATAAACTAAACCGGAGCAATCATAACCACCATTTCCAGTTGCGCCATAGACATATGTACTGCCTAATTTATTGGCTGCCGAAGAAATGATCTGTTGAGCTTTTCCATTTTGAGATTTTTTATTTGTCGAAGCTTCTAATGCTACTTTTTCAATTTCTTTTTCATCCATTTCCAAAGAAACCATCTTTGTTGCTTCTACAGTTGGCATTTCCAATTTCTTTCCAGATTCAATATCCAGTTTATCGGCATCTATGGAGTACTTGTTTCCATTGGCCGCTCTAATTATAAATTCTCCATTATCATAATTTACAACAGTAACCGTTTCACCGGCTTCTACTGAAATTTTATCATTTTTATTTTTAGCTTCTGTATTTTCCAATACTTTTATAATCGTTTCGTGATCTCTTTGATCTGCTATTTTTTCCAATGAAGAAGGATTGACATCACCGATGGTACCGTCATTACATTTTACTGTAACCAGGTCTCCCTTATCTTCGACCAAAACGGCATACTCTCCAATAAAAAGATTGCGAATGATTTGTCCCTCTCTTTGGATGGGACTTGCTTTTATAATACGGTATGTGGGAATGTCAACTTTTGTGACAAGAACTTTATCTTGAGGAACTGTAACTCTTGCTTTTCCCTTGGTTACGATATAAGAGTCGTTTTCTTTTTCTACGATATTTACCTTTTCTCCAATGGAAAATTCAATTTCGTTTCCACTATAAGTTCTCTGTACATGTTCATTGATAAAAACTCCGGTATCTTTAAGACCGAAGATTGAAACCGCACATAAAGCAATGAGCCCCATGGGCAGTTTATTTTTTAATGACCGCACGATTTAACATCTCCTATACTTTAATAAAATGATCTTTCAACATTAATTCTATTAAAGTATAACAAAAGGGTTA
>JAUNVJ010000024.1 GCA_030537695.1 Tissierellia bacterium | reverse complement strand
TTGAATGTAATTAGTTCGAAAAAATGAAGAAGGGGATGTAAGAGGTTTTCTTTCAAGTAAGTGTGATTGAAAGACTAAAATAGTCCTTGAATAAAGTCGTATTAAATCAAAGAATATGTTATAGATCTCGTTTGATATCGCCAAACTTCCAAGAACATCTTTTTATGACTGGAAAGAACGCTGAAAATGAATTGAACAGGAATTTTAAAGTAGAAAAAATAAAAGAAGCATTGCTTAGGGATGTAATGGAATTTAGAGTTCTAAATAGTGAAAACAAATTATACTTATCACAAATCATGGATTTGTTCCACGGTGAAATAGTATCCTTTTACGAAGGAACATCACCGGTTCTGTACTATGCGAATCAGTCTTTAAAGGATAATATAAAGAGACTCTTAAAAACTCCCAACTTAATCCTACATAGTGATCAAGAATATTATTAACATCAGTCATAGGTAAAATATTTGAAAATAATCATATAAAAAATGTCAAGACGTGGGGATTGTCTAAACATTTCTTTGATGGAAAATTTCCTTGGACTTCTTAAAGAGGAGATTGATTATGCGTCAAATATAATTGTCTAGATGAATTAGAAGAAGTAAGATCTATAAACAAATATCTATTCTTTATAGTTATTGTATGATATTGCAAATCAAGATGTCGCCACCCCATTTAGATTTCAAGATTTTTACGCAGTAATTCAGGTTAAAAAGTTTGGGTTCTAGGGTAATTTATGCTTTTTCAATTCTTTTGATATCTTCTAAGACAACTATTTTATCTTACTTTTCATTGGACTCAAATCATAAGGTTCAGACTCTTTAAAAATATTTTATAATCTTATCCCCCTAAATCAAAATTTCGGTTTAGGGGGATAGTAGTGCTGGGATTCTTTTTGTGCTTGTTTTATAAATTAATCTTCTGATAAAACTTGGACCTTGTCTCGATAAATTCTTTTTGCAAAATAGATACTGATTAATAAGGCAAAGACTTCGGCAATAGGCCAAGCGTACCAAGTGTAATTTACATCAATGCTACTGAAGATTTTTGCTAAGGGTAAGATGATTACCAATTGTCTTAAAAAGGAAATAATCAAATTATAGATGCCATTTCCCAAGCCTTGATAGTATGTGGATAGTACGATACTAATGGATGAGGGGATGAAAATTGTGGCAAATATTCTCAATGCGATGATGGCCATATCCATGATTTCTTTTGTAGGATTGAATATGGAAATCAGTTGGCGAGGGAATAAGAGGAAGATAAAAGTTCCCAATGCCATAATGCTGGCAGATATTATGATAGAGTATTTTAAACAGTCATTGATACGTTCTTTACTTTTTGCTCCATAATTATAAGCGATAATCGGCATGGTCGCTTGAGTAACGCCGAATACTGGCATATAAACGAAAGATTGTAATCGGAAATAAATTCCCAATACAGACACCGCCAACTCCGTGATTTCTGCTAAGATCTTGTTTAAGCCAAAGATCAATACAGCCGGTATGGCTTGAACGACAATACTAGGTCCGCCAATACGGTAGATTTCATGTATTGTCTCTTTGTGCAATGCCATGGCTTTTACATTCATATGAATGGGATTGTCTTTTTTTAATAAATACACAAAACAAAAAAGGGCGCCTAAGATTTGAGAAACGATGGTGGCGTAAGCTGCACCTCGAATGCCCATTTCAGGAAAAGGGCCATAACCGAAAATTAGTAGCGGATCGAGAAGGATATTGATAAATGCTCCCATAAACTGAGATAACATGGGGTATATCATTTCGCCAGTGGCTTGGATTAGTTTTTCTACAATTATCTGTATGACTAGAAATACAGATAATAAAGTGATGATTTGCATATAATCAACACCATAGCGAATAACCTCGAAATCGTCAGTATAAATTTGAAAATATGTTTTTGAAAAAACAACACCAAATATCGCAATGATTAAGCCTAAAATTAACGAGATAGACATCGAGTTATTGGCGACGATATTTGCTTTTTTATTTTCATCCATTCCTAAATACCTTGCGATAAGCGCATTGGCTCCGACACCAGTTCCCACAGAAATTGCGATGATAATTGTTTGAATGGGGAATACTAGTGAGATTGCCCGGAAAGCTTTTTCGCTGATTTTTGATATGAAATAGGAATCGACAATATTATATAATGAAATGACGAACATTGAAAAAATAGTCGGTATAGACATCCGTATCAATAATTGCAATATTCGTTCTTTACCCATTTTATTTTCCATGTAAATGACCTCCAAATTACTATTATAGCATAGATATTAAAAATTGGTATCGCTAGTGTAATTTGACAGTTCAGCATCAATTTTATATAATAATGGATAAAGCAAAAAAAGGAAGTGTAATTATTAGTAATAAAGAGACAAAAATTAAGAAAAAAGGAAAATTAGTGAATCGAGACTTTTTTATGTTGGGTTTTGGTTCCATGGTCGGTGTTGGTTGGGCGGTTAGCTCGAATCACTGGTTAGCACAGGCAGGTGGACCATTAGCTGCATTTTTAGGATTTTTACTCGGAACTCTACTATTATTACCGATTGGTTTAAGCCATGGGGAATTAATGAGTTCCATGCCTGTCTCGGGTGGAGTTATGGTTTATGCCTATCGAGCCTATAATACATTTATATCATTTATCGGTTCTTGGTTTGTGGCACTGGCTTATTTGACCATATTACCTTGGGAAGCCATTTATATTAACAATATTCTGACGCGATTATTCCCTTTTTTACGGGGAGGAACACCACTTTATCATGTCATGGGCAGTCCCATTTACTTAAAGACCGTATTAATGGGGACATTTTTTGCCTTGGGATTATTTTTTATTAATTTAAAAGGATCGAAACTAGCTGGAAAAATACAAACGGCTCTGTCCTATGTCATTATTTTATGTGGTGCAGCAGTTATTATCTTTTCATTTTTAAAATTTGATATGGATAATATTCTTCCACTCTATAAGAATATAGGGATTGGGACCCATCAGCATTTGTATTCTGGTATTTTATCCATGGTCGTTCTAGTACCATTCTTTATGGCGGGTTTTGATACGATCCCTCAATCGATTGAGGAAAAAAGCGATAAAATAACGACTAAATCGGTCTCTCGAACTTTAATACTATCAATTGTAGCGGCGGGAATTTTCTATGCATTGATTATTATTTCAACGGCAGGGATTTCACCTTGGACAAGCTATGCATTAGAAGAAGCGCCAGCGATGGCGAATCGCCTTCAAAGTGTATATGGAGGTAGCCTAGGTAGTGTTTTATATTATGTAATCATGATTGGAACTTTATCGGGATTGTTCTCTACATGGAATGGTATGTTTATGGCATCCGCTAGATTATTAGAGTCCATGGGGCGTTCAGGTTTGTTACCGAAATTTTTCAAAAAATCCCATAAAAAATACAAGACGCCAGTGGGAGCATCGGTATTCTGCTTTGTCGCTGCCGCTGCAGGACCTTTAGTAGGATTTGCCGTTATTGACTCTTTAACATCTCTAGGCTCTGTCGCCTTTGTATTAGGTTGGTTTATTACGTGTTTGTCGGCATTAAAGCTACGTAAAAATGAAAAGAATTTAAAACGACCTTTTGATATTTTCGGTGGGATCCATACCATACGATTATCGGTAGTGATTTCATTACTCATTGTATTATTAACATTTATACCAGGTCAACCGGCATTTATGGGGCGTTTATCCCTGATCTTGTTCTTTATTTGGCTTGCCCTTGGATTTGTTTTTTATTATTTTACAAATTTTGGGGAACGTGGAATCTCAGAACGAATGCGAAGAAGGATATTATTTCCAAAGAATTTAGTACAGGAGAATAAATAAAAAGACAAATCCTATAAGGATTTGTCTTTTTTTATGTTTTTATAGATTTCAAGATGATCAATGGGAATAAATGCTGGGATATAACTACATCCCTTTTGTACATAACCATAATGAGTGAAGTAATATACAGCAGAAGAAAAAACCTCCATGTAGATTTTATCAATACCTAGTTCTTCTGCTTTTCTTTCCAATAGTTGGAGCATTTTTTCGCCAATTTTCTGTTGACGATAGGATTCATCAACGACAAAATATAGGATTTTAAAATAAGTATTTCCATTTTTCATGATCGTCCTCGCCGCAGAAGTTCCCACCATATGATTGCCTTCAAAAGCACCAAGGATCCACTCTTCAAAGAATTCATCTTTCTCTGGTGGAAGCCCCCAAGGCTTTCGGAGAATCTCATATTCCAATTGGTGAGATTGATCACATTCATTGGAGGAAAGATCAAGCCAATGATATTCCGTCATAAGAATAGCCCCCTTTTATTACTTATACCGTAATTTCGGGGGCTGAAACACTAAATATCTAATTTTTTATTGATGAGATAAGATGTTAACAAATAAAGTATTATGGAAACAATAGTTGATGTAGCAATACTGATGACATTGAGAAAGATGCCATCCATTGATGATGTATAATTGAAGAAATTCGTAGCGACATTTTTCATCATTTCAATGCTGCCATCAACTTTAATGGCATAGGGAAAGAAACGAAATAATTGGTAATCCAGTTCGGCAATCCCGTAAGAAAGAATGAGATAAAATACGAACCAGAGGACGCCCCATGTGGATTGTTTGAATATAATCCGGGAAATCGTGATGGTAAAATACATCAACAACATACTTTGAATCAAACCGATTAAATAATAGAGGCCATAAAATATTGTAAACTGTGGGGAAAGGCCGACTTCATTGATGGCAGAATGTAGGATTTCGGGTAAATGACCATCGGTTGCGATAAAATGGATGCCAATGGCATTGACGCCAATGAAGACGATAGTAGCCAAAATACTCCAAATTGTTGCGACAATTAATTTCGAACCTACAAATTCCGATCCATCAATCGGTAATGTAAAAGTTAGATAGCCTTTGTCACGATAGAGTTCTCTTCGATACGATGAGATATAGACAAATAAGCTTAATATATAGGTTGCAACGATAATAGCAAATAATATGATTAAGAGAAAAACTTTGAAACCTTCTAAGTCAAAGCTTCTGATACTATCAATTATATGAGGACTGATGATGGTATATAATCCTAAAATTGCCACTGATAATGCTAAGAATATTCTAGAAAATATCGATAAGTGTTTTTAAATTCATATTTAATCAATTTGCCCATGATTTAATCCTCCATAAATCTTTTCATATAATTCAGTAATGGAACAGTGGTATTTCTCGATGAGCTCTTCACAATTACCACTCGTAATAATTTTTCCTTCATCAATAAAAATCACTTCATCGAAGAGTTTTTCCATATCAGATACGAGATGAGTGGTAATGAGCATCGTAGAGTCTTCACTAATATTGTTGATAATCATATCTAAGATTTGTTTTCTCGTTAGAAGATCGACTCCAGCGATGGGCTCATCTAAGATATAGAGTCCAGCATTGCGGGATAATACCAGGGCGAGTTGTAATTTTTCTGCCATCCCTTTACTTAAAGTCCCAATTTTTTGTTGGGGTTTGATTTCCATTTGTTCCAATAGGGAATCGGCTTTCACTGGATCATAATCTGGATAAAAATCTTCAAAAATTTTGAAAGCATCCTGAACTTTCATGGACTCATCCAATGAATTTCGATCGGGCAAATAGGACACAAATGCTTTTGTGATGGGGGAAGGGGCTTCGCCGTCGATGAGAACAGAACCTCTATAAGTTTTGATGAGATTCGCTATGATTTTAATTAATGTCGTTTTACCGGAACCATTCGGGCCAAGTAATCCCATAACTTTACCATTATTTATTGTAAAACTAATATCATCTAAGGCTTTATAACGGCCGTACTTCTTTGTTAACTGATTTACTTCAAGTTTCATTGATCCCAACTCCTTTTTATAAAATCGATGGCTTTCCCTTGTTCAACACCGAGTTGTTTCATATTAGATACAAAATTACTGGTGATTTCTGTGGCTTTATCATCCTTTAAAGATATGATTCTTTCTTCGTCATCGACAACGAAAGAACCGAGGCCTCTTTTTGAATACGTGATGCCTTCGCGATCCAAATCTTGATAAGCTCGTTGGACCGTATTTGGATTGACTTTTAACAATAATGCAATATCGCGAACAGAAGGTATTTTATCTCCTGGATTTAATTCCCCACGTATAATTTGAAATTTGATATAATCCATTATTTGAATATAGATGGGTTGATAGTCATTAAATTCCATGGTACCGCTCCTTTCTACTTTATCATAGACTACGGTTGTATTATCTATATAATACACTATTTGACCTATGATGTCAATCCTTTTTTTGAGATCTTTAGATACTAAAAATTACACTCCTACTTCGATTTGAACGCCATCATCATCGATGGAAAGGGGAATGAGTTGGAACTGTTCTTCTTTTTTACTCAAGAAAGATTCTAATTCTTTTTTTACCTCTTCATTGTCGAGAGGTAAAAAGATCATGATTGTCGGTCCAGCCCCCGATAAATAAGCACCGTAAGCATGATGTTCCAATGCGATTTCGATTATTTCATTGAAGTACTTTACATGTTTCGCACGAAAATTTTGGTGCAAATGATCTTTTAGAAAGTATCTCAATTGATGAAAATCACCTTTTTGAAAGGCGTTTAATAAAAAGATTGATTGAGCCATATTTGATACGCAATCTTTCATTGCGATTTCTTTTGGAAGTACGGCACGAGAATCCTTCGTTGACAAGGTATAGTTTGGTACAATGGCGAGAGCTTTTAGTTGATCTTTAATTTGGTATTTTGTATAGAAAAGCTCTTCATCATCATAGGAAGCCGTAATTCCTCCTAGTATTTGGGAGACTATATTATCGGGATGGCCTTCTAGTTGAGAAGCTAAAGGAATGACTTTCTCTGGGGTGTATTCTCTTCCTGAAAAGTACAGAGCCGCGATGACCCCTGCAATGATACAAGTTCCCGAAGATGCTAAGCCTCTAGAGGGAGGGATATCGCATTGAATGGTAATTTTTACCGTAGGAATTTCTTCTCCATAGTCTTGGAGAACTTTTTTAAAGCTCTGATAAGCTAAGTGCTCCTCGTTATTAAATTGGGGATAGTTCGATGTAATCGAGAATTTATCACTTTCTTCAAATTGAAATTCATTGTAAAGATTTAATGCCATACCTAAGACATCAAAACCAACGCCAATATTTCCCGAAGATGCCGGTACTTTAATTTTAATTTTCTTCATGAAAGATCTCCTCAATGGTATTTTTTATTTCTTGCTGTTCAAAACTATTGTGGAAACGAGATTCTAAATAAAATAATTTCGTTATATTTTTAGGAATGGGTACTTCTGAAATTTTGTGTAAAGTGCGTATTTTTTCCATATCTGTCGGCACATCGATATTAAATGCGTGGAGGATGGTGTCGGCAAATTTATAGGGAGATGCCGTGGAACAAATTACAGTTTTCGTAAAATCTTTACTATCCAGAAGATATTTATTATAACAAGCTAAAGCAATGGCAGTGTGGGGATCAATGAGGTATTTGTCATCGATGAATGAATTGACGATCTTTTGATCGCCTTCCCCATCGCTGGCAGAATAGGCCTTGATCCACTGATCTTTATTGAAGCGGTCGAGATCTAGTTCAAAACTTCTATGATCTTCGAACTCTTCATAAATTGTAAGGATATCCTCACTACTTCCCAATTCATGATAAAGATACCGTTCTAAATTCGATGAAATCAAAATATCCATGGAAGGAGAGTTTGTTTTCAATAGTTCTCCTGTGCCGTCGTATTTCCCAGTATTAAAAAATCTTGTTAAGACGTCATTTTCGTTGGAGGCGCATATCACTTTTCCAATGGGAAGTCCCATTTGCTTTGCGTAATAAGAGGCAAGGATATTGCCGAAATTACCGGTAGGAACGACGAAATTTATAGTTTCGTCTTTTGTGATTTCACCGTATTTTAGCAAAGTAACATAGGTATATATATAATAGACGATTTGAGGTAGTAAACGTCCAATATTAATGGAATTGGCACTACTCAAACGATAATTTCCTGTTTCTAAAGAATCATCGCGAAATAGTGTTTTGACTGCAGACTGGCATTCGTCAAAATTACCATTGATCGGAAGGACATGGACATTGTCTCCTTCTTGGGTCATCATTTGTAATTTTTGGATACCTGAAACACCGTCTTTTGGATAAAGAACGATTACTTTAAAGTTTTTTTGATCTTTAAAACTCTCTAAAGTTGCTTTTCCAGTATCGCCACTGGTGGCTGTAAGCAAACAGATTTTTCGTGGATCCTCGGAGGATGCCAATGCACATTTTAATAATTCCGGAAGTAAGGACAGAGCTAAATCTTTAAATGCTGCTGTTTCTCCGTGGTATAATTCTAAAAAATAAGCCTTTGAAGTTCGATTAATTTGAACGACATTTGGTGTACTAAATTTTTGATAAGCAGTATGTACCGATTCTTTTAATTCCTCCGGTGTAAAATCGGTGAGGTATTTTCCCAGTACATAGTAACAAAGATCCTCATATTGCATATGGGTCATATTGGAAGGTGATCCGAGTTTTGGGAAATTTTCTGGGACAAATAGTCCTTTGTCGGGACTAATTCCCATAAGTAAAGCTTCTTTACTTGTAACTGTATTATCGGATCTTGTAGAATGAAATTTCATAAAAGACTCCTTTCCCGATACTTTAACTATTTAATACATTATATCATAGATTCATAGCCTATGAAAGCGTAATTAATGGAGTTTTCTCAAAGATTAATGGAAAATAGTGGCTTGTAAATTTTATGAAAAATAGTATAAAAATAAAAAAATCAATGGCCTGCCATTGATTTTTGGAATAATTATTCTGTTTCTTCGGCTTCCGTCTCTTCTGTAGGAGCTTGTTCTTCGAAAAGATGGACAATATCTTCGTATTCCATGTTTTTTGAGAATTGATATTCGCCAGGAACAAGAAGATCTTCTTTATTATTGTCCTTGATATAGTGGATGAATTCTTCTTCGTTTTTAATGACTTTTGAATCGATGAGAACTTTCGAAATATCTAATAGAGAAAAACCCTCGGGAATGGTTACTTGAAAAGTGCTTTCTTCTTCCTCTTTAATTTCTGTAAAGGTAGCGGTATCGCCTTGGCCTGCCTTCACTTGATTGTAGTCCGTAGAGAACATATGTTGAATCGATGAGTAAAGTACTAGAGAAATCACGGCAACAATTAGTAAAATAAGTATATATTGATACAAATCGTAAATCGTGTCTAAAATAAAACGAATGAAACGCATAGGAACCTTCCTTTCTTTCAATGGTGATTTTCAAATCTTCTTTAATTATACTATAATATACAGAGAAGATCTTATTAACAAGTATATTTAATATGGAAAAAAAGTGCAAGGATGATGAGATGAAACATCTAAAAATTACAAAAAATGATGCAGATCAACGATTGGATCGATTTTTAGGAAAATATCTACCAAAAATGAAATCCTCGATGATTCAAAAATATATTCGTAAAAAAAGAATTAAAGTCAATAAGAAACGGGCAAAGCCCCAAGATACGCTCCGAGAAGGCGATATCGTAAATATATATATATACGATGAAGTACTAGAGAAATATCAGGACAAACGGGAGTACAAAGCAGAAAATTTTGATTTAGATATTATTTACGAAGATGAACATATATTGGTCATAAACAAAGATCGTGGCGTGTTAACTCATGCCGCTTCAAAAGAAGATTATGGAAAGAACTTAACGGATTACATGATCAGTTATTTAATAAAAACGGGGGAATATCTCCCTCGAATAGAGAAATCCTTCACACCGGCTTTCGCCAATCGACTCGATCGAAACACTTCAGGGATCGTCGTAGCGGGAAAAGATAGTGACGCTTTGAAGAAACTCAATGATATTTTCAAAGATCGAGAAATTACTAAGATCTATGAAACATTCGTCCAAGGAAAGATAAAAGATCAAGAGATTAATTTATCCTTAGAAAAAAATGAACAGGATAATCAAGTGGTTATTTCTTCTGAAGGAAAAAAAGCGAGGACAAAAGTAAAGTGTATTGAGAATTACAAGAATTATAGTTTGATCGAAGTCGATCTTATCACCGGTCGAACGCATCAGATTCGAGCACATTTAGGAGCAATTGGTCATCCTGTTTACGGTGATACAAAATATGGAGGAAAAAAGCAAGAAGTCGCGGGACAAATTCTCCATTGTCGATCTGTCATTTTCCACGAGATTGACGGGGAGCTATCTTATTTATCAGGAAAGAAATTTACAGCAAAGCGTCCGGCATACTTTAATAAAATATTGAATGGAGTACAAAATGATTGAGATAAATTATGAAGGACAAAATTATGAATTTGAAGAAGATATTAGTCTTAAGGAAATAGGCGAAATTCTTGTTCCAGGAAATAATTTTGTCGGAGCTGTTTTTAATAATGTCGTGAAAAATCTAAATTATGTGACTGAAAAAGGAGGGGATATTTCCTTTTTTGATGGCAGATGTAAAGATGGTCATAGCATCTTGACGCGTACGATCACCTTTGTATTTTTACTAGCAGTAAAAAAAATACTCCCAGAAAAGAAAGTCAACGTGGAACATTCCATGGGGGCAGGTATTTACTTGGAATTTGATGACGGTGAAGCCATGAAATGGGATTTGATAAAAGAAATTAAAAAGGAAATGAAAAATATTATTGAGGCAGATATTCCTTTGATTCGTCGCACCGTCGATATGACTATAGCGAAAGTTTTATTTAAAGCCGAAGGTTATGACGATAAATTACGTTTATTTGATACTTTGGATTTTGATACCGTCGATGTTTACGAAGTAGAGGACCATATCTTTACTTTCCATGGCTATTTAGCGCCTTCAACATCATATGTTTCAAAATTTGATGTGGTGAGTTATTATCCAGGAGCAATTGTTATTATTCCAACCCGTCAGGAACCAGATATGTTACCGGAATTTAAAGAAGAGAAATCCTTGGCGAAAATCTTTGCCGGTTCTAAAAAATGGACGGATTTATTAAAAATCGGTGATGTGGCAGCTCTAAACGAACGTATTATTCGAGATGATATTGATTTTCTTATTAAAGTGAATGAAGCCTATATTGAAAATCAGATTGCGGAAATGGCACAGGATATCACGGAAGATCCCACGGTAAATGTGGTATTGATCGCTGGGCCTTCCTCTTCTGGAAAGACGACTCTTTCCTATCGATTATCTGTACAATTAGGAGTAAGGGGAATGGCCCCCGTTCCTATTCACATGGATGATTATTTCGTGGATCGAGTAAATACACCCCGGGATGAAACAGGAAACCGAAATTATGAAATGTTAGAAGCCGTCGACCTGAAGAAATTCAACGAAGATTTGTTGCGCTTGATTCAAGGAGAAGAAGTAGAATTACCAGAATTTGATTTTGTCGATGGCGTTTCGAGACCTTCGGGACGACGAATTCAACTCGATGACAATTCCATTATTATTATTGAAGGAATCCATGGTTTGAATCCAGGCTTGACTTCTTTAATTCCAGAGAAGAATAAATACAAGATCTATGTATCAGCATTGACAAATTTAAATATCGACAGTCACAATCGAATTTCAACGACGGATATGCGTTTATTGCGCCGAATGGTACGAGATTTTCATACAAGAGGGAAGTCAGTTGATGAAACCTTTGACGATTGGCCGAAAGTACGACGTGGGGAGAAAGAGTATATTTTCCCTTACCAAGATTTTGCTGATCGAGCCATTGATTCCTCATTAGTTTATGAAATCTCTGTTTTGAAAAAACATATTTATGATTTATTAAAAAATTACCCAGAAGATGGAAGACACTATAAAAATGTGAAACGTTTCTTGTCTTTCCTTAAATATTTCCGAGATATTGAAAATGATGCTGTTGTTCCCAATAATTCCATATTGAGAGAGTTTATAGGAGATCGATAATATGAAAAAAGTAATTGGTATTGATATTGGTGGTACGAAAATTAATATTGGCTTAATTGATGAAGAAGGGAAGATTATAAAGTCCCAGAAAATAAAGACAAAAGAAAATGGAGATCTTATTGTAAAAGATTTACAAGAGAAAATTAAAGAGTACGAAGAAGAAGCATTGGCCGTAGGAATTGGAACAGCAGGTTTTATTAATTCCGATGATGGAATTGTGGAATTTCTTGGAAATATCGAAGGATTTTCAGGGCTACACTTAAAAGAAGAGTTGGAAAAAGTGACGCAATTACCCGTATTTGTAGAAAATGATGCCAATATCGCAGCACTATGTGAGTACTGGATCGGCAGTGGTAAAGAGTATTCAAATTTCATCATGCTTACGATGGGGACTGGCTTAGGTGGAGCAATATTTGATGAGAAGCTAGGTTTTTGGAAAGGCTCTAATTATCAAGGGGCAGAATTAGGCCATATCATTCTTCATCCCAACGGACGTCAGTGTAATTGTTCTCAGAAAGGATGTGCTGAAAAATATGTAGCCGGATCTTCTTTAAGTATTAATTATGAAGAATTGACAGGTGAGAAAGTAACAGGAGAAGAAATCATTGAACGGTTAAATCATGGTGATGAAAATAGCAGAAAAGCACTGGATCAATTAGTTGCGGATATGGGTGTTTTATTAACGACGATTAAAAATATTTTTGATCCCGAGGCAGTAATTATCGGTGGTGGATTTATTGAAAGCCGTGAGTATTGGTGGGATGATATGGTCAAGTTTTACGAAGACTATTGCAATCGTCCAGAAGGCATGGAGATCGTGCCGGCCATGTTTAAAAATGATGCCGGACTCATCGGTGCCGCCAAATTAGCATGGGATAAGAAAGAGTAACGAATGAAGATAATATTCGAGAACTTCACCAATAAAAGTGAAGAAATCATTCTCAAAAAAATAATAAGAGGAATCGAAAATCGGGAGAACTATTTAGTGGTTCTCCCGACTTATAATATTCTTCGTCATTATCAAGATTTGGTGTTAAAAGAATTAGGCGGAGCCATTCATTTGAATTTTCGAACCTTTGATGACTTCACCCGTTCTAGGCTTTCCTTTGACGATCGCCAGAATCAAGATCGATGGACGGGGATACTGATTCGAAAAGCCATTGAACGATGTT
>JAUNVJ010000066.1 GCA_030537695.1 Tissierellia bacterium | reverse complement strand
GATTACAAAGAGATATTTTAAATCAATATCTCTATTCCATTTCGAAGGTGGAAGGCATTATTTTGATCGTTTCCACTCTTTTGGCAATGGTTGTATTGTTCAATTTGACCAATATCAATATTGCAGAACGGTCTCGGGAAATTTCGACGATTAAAGTCTTAGGTTTTTATCCGAAGGAAACGACGAAATACATCTATCGGGAGACGGGAATTCTCACAATCTTGGGCATATTGTTGGGACTGGTTGCCGGTAAGATCCTTCACTACGGAATTTTACAAATTGTGGTTCCTTTGGAAGCCATGCTACTTCCCCACTTGACCCTTAATGCCTATGTACTATCCGCTGCCATCACAGCTGGTGTCAGCATCGGAGTGATGTTATACTTCCATTTTAAAATTAATCGGATTGACATGGTGGCATCTTTGAAGGGAAATGAATAAAAATAATATTTACTGTTGACAAAAAAGGTTTTTTAGAGTAAAATATTTAGATTTACTTGACTTTCTCTGATTTATGTAATATAATGTAGTGAGCGAATTATTGTTCGATTAGGATAGAGGGGAATTATATGAATCAAATGGAAATGATCAAGCAAGAGTTATCGCAACATTTGGGAAAGCGTGTCATTGTCAAGGCAAACAAGGGGCGGAAAAAGATTGTTACTAGAAGAGGAGTTTTGAAGGCAGTCTATCCCAGTTTGTTCGTAGTTGACGTTGTAAATGGCGATGAAATGACGACGTCGACCTATACCTATTCCGACGTATTGACTTCAACGGTACGTTTGACAATTTTGGACAATGATGTCAACTTTCAAGATGCGAAAAAAATATCTTGAGATGATGGAAAGAGTAAGCCGTTACCGAAAGGTAACGGCTTTTTTATTTGTGATCTATGAGCTTTTAAACTATAATAGAACGAAGAGGTGGCTCATGAAGAAAAAAGCTTTTGCAAAAATAAATTTAGCATTGGATATTTTGTCTCAACGAAAAGACGGATACCATAATATCGATACAATTATGGTGCCTATTTCCCTCCATGATGAGATGGAATGCATGAAAAGAAAAAAAGGTCTGATCATTCAAGGCATGGATGAGTTGAATTGGGAGGACAATTATATCACAAAAGCTTGGAAATTACTTTGTCATAGAACCGGCCGAGATTTGGGATTGGAAGTTCAAATTCACAAAAAAATTCCCATGGAAGCCGGCCTTGCAGGGGGTACATCTAATGGAGCGGTCGTTCTTCACGGTCTCAATAAATTGTACAACTTAGGATATTCTACAGAAGAATTGGCTACGATGTCTCTTCCTTTGGGAGCGGATTTTCCCTATATGGTCAGTGGTGGTACAGTACGAGCCCAAGGGATGGGCGAGATTTTGACCTTCCTGGAGGACTTTGACGGAATTTTCGGCTTATTGGTGAATCCAGGATTTGGAATTTCAACCTCTTGGGTCTATCAATCCATTTTACCCGATGGAAAGCCGATCCCCATGGATTTGATTATAAAGGCCATGAATAAAAGAGATCTTCCAACCCTTGGAAATCTATTGGAAAATAAAATGGAAAAAATCGTCTTTTCCCATTTTCCAAAGGTGGGAGAAATTCAAAAAGAGATGGAAGAGTTGGGAGGTATTTCACGGATGAGTGGTTCCGGAGCTTCCGTATTCGGTTTATTTGCCGAGGAATCAGATCGAAACCGTGCATTACTTTTTTTTAAAGAACAATACGAAAAAGTCTATCCTTTTATAACAGGAGGTTGCCATGGCGGTATTTGACAGTAGCTTGGGAATCATTTCTTTTTATGAAAAGATGCCCCTTCCCATGACCTATTATATTGACAATCGCTACAATCCTTACGGTGTCTATTCACGGGAGACGATTTATCAGCGAGTAGAAAATTTTTATCACCATTTTT
>JAUNVJ010000065.1 GCA_030537695.1 Tissierellia bacterium | reverse complement strand
AAAAATGGTGATAAAAATTTTCTACTCGCTGATAAATCGTCTCCCGTGAATAGACTCCGTAGGGATTGTAGCGATTGTCAATATAATAGGTCATGGGATGAGGCATCTTTTCATAAAAACAAATGATTCCCAATCCGCTGTCAAATACTGCCATGGCAACCTCCCGTTACAAAAGGATAGACTTTTTCATATTTATCTTTAAAAAACCTCAATGCTTGATCTCGATCCGTCTCTGCTGAGAACAATCCGAAAACGGAAGCTCCTGATCCGCTCATTCGTGAAATTCCTCCCAGCTCTTCCATCTCTTTTTGAATTTCCTCCACTCTTGGAAAATAAGAAAAAACGACCTTTTCCATTTTATTTTCCAAGAGATTTCCAAGGGTGAGAAGATCTTTTTCTTTCATCGCCTTTACGATCGAATCCATGGAAAGCCTCTTCCCATCCGGTACGATGGATTGATAGACCCAAGGAGTGGAAATTCCAAATCCGGGATTAACCAATAAGCCGAAAATTCCGCCAAAATCATCTAAAGGAGTCAGATCCTCACCAATTCCTCGTGCTCGTACCGTACCGCCGGTTACCATATAGGGAAAATCCGCTCCCAGGGGAAGGGACAGTCCGGCCAATTCTTCTGTAGAATAGCCTAATCGGTACAAGTCATTGAGACTGTGAAGGATTGCCGCTCCGTCAGACGTACCACCGGCAAGACCGGCTTCCATGGGAATCTTTTTTTGAATTCGAACTTCCAATCCCAAATCCTGACCGGTTTCACGACAAAGTAGTTTCCAAGCTTTTGTTATGTAATTGTCCTCCCGATTCAAGTCGTCCATCCCTTGGATGATCAGACCCTTTTTCCTTTTGATACATTCCATCTCATCATATAGAGAAATAGGTACCATAATCGTATCAATATTATGGTAACCATCTTTCCTTCGGGATAGTATATCCAAGGCTAAATTTATTTTTGCAAAAGCTTTTCTCTTCATGAGCCACCTCTTCGTTCTATTATAATTTAAAAGCTCATAGATCACAAATAAAAAAGCCGCTACCTATAGGTAACGGCTTAATCATTTCATGATCTCAGGATATTTTTTTCGCATCTTGAAAGTTGACATCATTATCCAGAATTGTCAAACGTACTGTTGAAGTCAATACGTCTGAATAGGTATAAGTCGACGTCGTCATCTCGTCACCGTTTACAACGTCAACTACGAACAAACTGGGATAGACTGCCTTCAAAACCCCTCTTCTAGTAACAATCTTTTTTCGTCCCTTGTTTGCCTTAACAATGACACGCTTTCCCAAGTGTTGCGATAACTCTTGCTTGATCATTTCCATTTGATTCATATAATTCCCCTCTATCCTAATCGAATAATAATTCGCTCAATTAATTATATAATATAAATCAATAAAAGTCAAGTAAATCTAAATATTGTACTCTAAAAAATCGTCTTTGTCAACAATAAAATACTAATTTTATTCATTACCCTTTAAAGATTCCACCATGTCAATTCGGTTGATTTTAAAGTGGAAGTAGAGCATAACGCAAATACTGACGGCAGCAGTGATTAAAGCGGATCGTACATAGGCATTGAAAGCCAAATGAGGGAGTAACATGGCTTCTAAAGGAACCACAATTTGTAAAATTACATAGTGGAGAATCTTTCCCGCAAATAATCCGATAAAAATTCCCATCAATGTGAGGATTCCCGTCTCTCGATAGATGTATTTTGTCGTTTCCTTCGGATAAAAACCTAAGACTTTAATCGTCGAAATTTCTCGTGATCGTTCCGCTATATTGATATTGGTCAAATTGAACAATACAACCATTGCCAAGAGAGTGGAAACGATCAAAATAACACCTTCCACCTTCGAAATGGAATAGAGATATTGATTTAAAATATCTCTTTGTAATC
>JAUNVJ010000023.1 GCA_030537695.1 Tissierellia bacterium | reverse complement strand
TTTTAGCCTATTAGAGGCTATTTTAACCGACTATTTTTATGAACCGAAGGGAGTGTCCATTGAAAAAAGAGGATATTATTATTCGTGAAGCTTTCGAAAATAATTTAAAGTGTATTTCTCTAAAGATTCCAAAGGATCAAGTGACGGTTGTAACTGGTTTATCGGGATCCGGCAAGAGTTCTTTGGTAATAGATACGATTGCCGCTCAATCTCGACGAGAATTAAACGATACTTTTCCCGCTTATACACAACGCTATTTGCCGAAATATACTCGTCCTCATGTGAAAGCTATCGAAAATTTGCCGGTGGCTATTGTAGTGGATCAGAAAAAACCTACTACAAATATTCGCTCGACAGTGGGTACATTTACGGATACCTATACCTTACTGCGACTGTTATTTTCTCGAATAGGTGAACCTTTTATCGGCTATTCCGATTCTTTTTCCTTTAATCATCCGAATGGAAAATGTCCTCGTTGTGACGGCTTGGGCGAAATTACAGAAATTGATGTCCATAAATTAGTAGATTTTGACAAAAGTCTCAATGAGCCAGGTGTGATCAACTATGTAGCCTACGAGCCGGGACAATGGCGGTGGATTTATTATGGAGAGTCGGGACTTTATGATCCGGATAAAAAGATTAAAGATTTTACGCCTAAAGAATTGGATCTCTTCTTATATCAAAAACCGATGAAATTGAAAAATCCACCACCAAGATATTATAAAAATGGGAATTATGAGGGCTTAATGTACCGAATGAATCGAATGCTAAAACGAGACGATGCCAAAGTCCATTGGAAACGACTGGAACCTCTGGTGGATCAAAGGATATGCCCTCTTTGTCACGGTGCACGATTAAAGCCTGAAGCACTTAGTTGTACAATTGACGGAAAAAATATTGCTCAGGTAAGTGTTTTATCTTTAACGGAAATTTTAGCGTGGATTCAAGATATAAATAATCCAATTGCCGTGGATATTCAAGATGCTTTAATCGCTAGATTAAACGCCATGATTGATATTGGTCTGCCCTATTTGAATTTGGATCGTCCCATGGGGACCCTTTCCGGCGGTGAAACGCAACGATGTAAAATTGCCAAATATAATAATACATCTTTGACCGATCTCCTCTATATTTTAGATGAACCCAGTAGTGGTCTTCACAGTCATGATATTCATCTTCTCAGTGAGGCAGTGGAAAATCTTCGTGATAAGGGTAATACGGTCTTAATGGTAGAACATAATCCGGAAATGATTCAAATTGCCGATCATGTAATTGATTTAGGACCGGGAGCCGGATCCAAGGGAGGAGAAATTCAATTTGAGGGGAATTTAAAAGATTTCCTAAAGGGAACGACTTTGACAGGGCGGCTATTAAAACAACGAAAGCCCATCAAAGAGAAGGTGCGAAAACCCAAAGATTGGTTTACCATTAAAAATGCAACCAAGCATAATTTAAAAAATATTACCGTGGATCTTCCCCTTGGCGTTTTAACGGTTGTTTCCGGAGTGGCAGGTTCTGGCAAATCTTCGTTAATGCAGGAATTTGTCCGACAGTGTCCCCGGGAGGTCACCTTGATCGAACAAGGAGATATTGGTGCATCCCTTCGATCTACTCCTGCCACTTATATGAAGATAGCAGGCGACATACGTCGATTATTCGCAACGAAAAGTGGTAGAAAGGCGAGTCTTTTTTCCTTTAACGGAGAGGGTGCCTGCCCTATCTGTCAAGGAAAAGGGATCATCGTTTCCGAAATGGCCTTTATGGACAATGTGGAGACGGAATGTGAAAAATGTCATGGACTTCGTTATAATGACGACGCCTTGCAATATCAATATAAAGGACTCAATATTGCTCAAACTTTAAATTTAACTGTGGGTGAGGCTATCGACCATTTTGATGATTCAAGTACAAAGAAAATAAAAGAAAAACTTCAACCTTTAGGGGAGACCGGTCTTTCCTATCTTCATCTCAATCAAGCATTGTCTACCCTTTCCGGTGGAGAATTACAACGGATGAAATTAGCGTCGGAAAAAAGAGATGCCCATAAAATATTTATCATTGATGAACCTACCAATGGTCTCCATTTGGAAGACGTTTCGGAAATCATCAATTTATTTCATCATATGGTAGATCAAGGCAATTCCGTCTTTTTAGTAGAACATAATTTAGATGTTTTAAAGGCTGCTGACTATGTTGTCGAAGTGGGACCCTATGGGGGAAAGGAAGGTGGCAATCTCCTCTTTACAGGTACCCCCAATGAAATGCTAAAAGCAAAAGAATCCATTACGGCACCTTATTTACAGAAGTCTTTACCAAAGTAAAATCTATTGAACCACAATTATTAACAGGAGGTATTATGGAATTTAAAAATGTAGCAAAAGAACGTTATTCATGTCGTCATTTTTCCAATAAAGAAGTGGAAGAAGATAAAATCAAAGCTATTTTAGAAATAGCAAGATGGGCTCCTACGGCAGTCAATCGTCAACCTTTTAAAATTTTCGTCATGAATTCTCAAACAGCGAAGGAAAAAGTCCGTCAGTCCACCAATTGTGCTTACGATGCCGATACCTTTTTAATCGTTGGATATCAGGAGGAAAAAGCTTGGGTTCGTGAATTCGACCAACGCAATTTTGCCGATGTGGATGGCAGCATTATTGCGACACATCTGATGTTGGCAATTCATGATTTTGGATTGGCTACCACTTGGGTCGGTCATTTTGATGCGCCCTTCTTGCGAAAAGAGTTTCCTGAAATGAAGGAATTTGAATTAATTGCTCTATTCCCCATTGGGTATCCGGCAAAAGATGGTCTCCCCTCACCACGTCATTATCAGCGTAAATCCATAGAAGATATCGTAGAAGTTTTATAAGCATTGGATAATACATGAAGTAGTATCCACTTTCAATTAGCCGATAAAATACAGAAGTTAAACGAGCAGTTCGATACCAAGAAAGTTCAATTCCGATGGGACAATTGGACCTTTGTCCACTTTGTTCATCGGAAAGTCTTTAATTTCAAAATTCTTTTTGTAAAAAATCATGTTATTCCAAGGAAAGGGTAAATGCGAGGGTGGCAGGCCTTAACACAAAATAGATTTTTTTGAAATTTGCTCCTATCTTTAAAAAGCAAAAATATCCTACTAACCCTGGGGAAAGAATTTTGTAATCTGTATATTTAACCTTTATTACAAGCCAAAGAAAAATCTTCGATATCTTGTGGAGGATCAACGAGGAGCTTTTTTCTCTATTATGGAAATATTCGTCATTTGTTTAGAAAAATTAATCAAAAAAAGCCCAATATATTTCATTGGGCTTTTTATATTTGATCCGATTGAGATTAGGCTCTCTTATCCAATGGCGTATAATTTTTTACCATAGGCATCGGCTTCGAAAATAGCTTGTGTCAGTTTTTCTTTGGACAGAGGAGGGTTTGCCCACTTCCATTCATTGGTATTCGGTGCCAACTCCACCATTTTTTCAATATCAGACGGTTCCAATCCAATATCGTCTAAAGTAATGGGAAGTCCTACCCTTTTGTTAAAAGTAGCGATACGCTCTAATTCCTCCAGATTATGATTATAAGCATGAAGAACCATGACCCCAAGAGCAACGACAGCTCCATGGAGATGTTCCCCTTCTCGAGGAATTGCAGTAGATACATTGTAAAAGATATGAGCTAAAGAAGAATTATAATAATATTCCGGTTGATTCGTCAAATTGGACACATAGCCTGTATTGACTAAAATCGTCATTGCCACTTCCTCCACAGCACGAGAGTTTATATTGTTTTTAACATCGTCAATGGCTTTTTCTCCATAAGTTAAAAAGGCATCCTGACAACTTTTACTCAACATCAATCCGGTTCTTGCGGTATGATCTAAATCTTCTGCACCTTGTGTGGCAAATTCCACTTCCACTTGTTTGCTCAATCCATCCCCTACCCCGGCCCACATATATTTGTCCGGTGCTTGAGCGATGATTTCCGTATCGACAAACATATGAGCCGGTGCAGGAATCTGCTCATAGTGGGAAAGAGATCCATCCTCATGATAGACTACGGCAATGGCAGTTACTGCAGCACAATTGGAGCAGATGGTGGGAAAGGTAAAAGTTTGTTTGCCGGCCCTATAAGCCAATACCTTTCCGGTATCCATCGCTTTTCCTCCCCCGATGGTAAAGATCACATCACTGATTTGAACTTCTTTTCTTCCCAAGAGACGATCAATATTATTGTCGGTGCATTCTTTTCCATAAACCAATTCTCCAGTAATTTCCACAGTAGATCCTTCCAGAGCTTTTCGAATTTTGGGAGTAGCAGCCTTCATTGCCTTCTCTCCTCCCACCAACACTACTTTATGGTATCCGTATTCTTTGCAAATTTCAGCCAATTGAGGATAACCTTCTTGAGAAAAGCTGTAATTTGTCATTTTAATTGTCTTCATCATCTTCTTCCTTCCCTCTTATACATTTTCTTGTACCAATTCTAAATGTTGTCTTCCATAGGTTCTGTTTTTATAAACTCCCACGGTCAACATGGGAATAATTATAACAAAAATTGCCAAATAACCGCAATAACCATATCCATATTTAATAATATTAGTCAATCCCACCATGGAGATCCCCATGGACAAGGAAATAATAAAGATGGCGACAATGGCTCGTCGAAGGATCAAATGATCAATAAAAGAGAGAGCCTTCATATTTTCAAATCGAGAGACAAATCCAAAAGTGGTTGTCACTCCCGTGGACAATAGACAAAGTACCAATGATAAACCGTAGGCAATATAAAGAATATTCCAACCGATTTTTTCCGTGACAAATAAGGTAGGCAATGTGGTTCCGTTGTCAATGGATGTATAAAACCCTTGCCAGGACATTAACATGATAACAGACAGTATCAAAGCTGCCGTATTGATAACAAAGGAAAAATTCATAGATCTTCCGATATCCTTACGGTTTTGTAATATTTTTCCGCAGACGATCATAGTGGGCAATGTGACACATTGAAATCCTGCATAGACCAGAGAATTTATCAAAGCTTTGGGGATCGTGGAAACTCCTTCTTCCATAGCGGCCATTGAAAATATATCTCCAATATTTGGTGCTTTTATAATTCCAATCATATAAATACTGATGGCTGATATTAAGATTATTATTCCCAATACTGTACTGACCCTTCGTACCGGTTCCGCTCCAAAAATAGTTAAAAGCAATACGATCATACCGACAATTCCCACATAAAGAGGGTAATACAGTGGAAAATATTCTTGTAATGCACTGGCAGCTCCTGAAATTGTGGCGGCAATGGCCATAATGACCATAATATAGAAAAACACATCAAATAAAATAGCCAATTTATCAAAAGGGGCATATAGAGTTTCAAACAATTCCTTATAGGAATTAAGTTTCCGTGTATTATACATCACCATGGCCTCTTTCATAGTGCGAGTTAGAATCAACATTGCCAAGAAAGCACTTAAAATTCCCGGCCATCCCAGGGAAACAAAAAAGGTATTGGCTTGATTACCCGTGGCAAAACCTCCCCCAGCATGGGCTGAAAATAATACCATTCCTACTGAAACTGCCATCATATAGTGGCTTTTATTCATCTTTTTAACTTCTTTCATCTTACTACCTCCGTATATTTTTTGGCAATAAGAAAACCTTTCGTCTCTTATTGCTATAGCAAAAGAGACGAAAGGCCTATAAGCATTCCGCGGTACCACTCTTCTTCATCGTAATGATGCACTCTGATCCAATAATGAATAGCTCTGTAACGTGAGCTCACGTCTATCCCTACTCAATGTTCAAGATAGCCATTTCGTGACTAGTTCAATGCATTCTTTTCGATACCTCTCACCAACCGGTAACTCTCTGAAGAAAATAGGACATTTACTTCTCCACTTCCATATGTTTTATAGAACTATATCAAATTTTACGGTACATTTCAAGTACTTTTTTATTTTCCATTAAGTTTTTTTGCTTGGGATAAAATTTTGGCCATTTGGACTATAAAAGGAAAACTTTCATTCTTTGAAAATTTTATTTTTATGGAAATTCGAATTTATTTTAAATAAAGGGCACGAATAGCATTTAATACAGCAAGAAGAGCGACTCCTACATCTGCAAAAACGGCAAGCCACATACTGGCAATTCCGAAGAAACCTAAGATTAAAATTAGTATTTTAAAACCTAGAGCTAAAGTAATATTTTGATATACGATAATTTTTGTCTTTTTAGAAATGGTTACCGCTTCCGTAATTTTAGAAATTTCATCGTGCAGAAGGACAATATCCGAAGATTCTACCGCAATATCAGAGCCAGAAAAGCCCATGGCAATTCCCACATCGGCTCGCGTCAATACAGGAGCGTCATTGGTTCCATCCCCGACAAAAGCCACTTTACCTTCTCTCGTTTTCATAAATTCTTCAATTTTTTCCACTTTTTCCAGAGGCAACAAGGATCCATAATATTCGTCTACGGACAATTCATCAGCCACATCTTTTACATTTTCCACTCCATCGCCCGACAGAATGACGGAATGGATTCCTTCCTTTTCTAAAAGCCTTAAGTTCTCGTAGACATTTTGTTTCAATTGGTCTTTTAGAACGATCAAACCGATGACTTCATGATCACAAGCCACATAAATGGCAGCTCCAGGAATGATGTTTTTCGATATCTCCAATTTAAAGCGTCGAAGAAGTTTTTCGTTACCTACTAAAATATCTCGACCTTGGTATTGATAGGAAATCCCCTTTCCTGTCCATTCTTTAAAGTTCTGGACTCCTTCCAAATTACCTTTGTAACTGTTGACGATGGCTATTGCCAATGGATGTGTTGAAAATTGTTCACCCATGGCTGCCAGTGCAAGAATTTCCTCTTCTGTATAACTTCCCTCTACCACTTCAATATGATCAATATGAAATTTACCTTGAGTAATGGTGCCCGTTTTATCAAAGGCAATGGTCTTAACATCACTTAAAGCTTCTATATAATTACCACCTTTGACAAAAATTCCCTGTTTCGACATGGCACCGATTCCTGCAAAAATTCCCAAAGGAACGGATAATACTAAAGCACAGGGACAAGAGATAACCAAGAACACGCAAGCTCTATAAATCCAAAAACTCCACTGATCTCCAGTGATTAAGGGCATGGTTATAGCCATTAAAGCGGCAATCCCTACGACGATCGGCGTATAGATTTTTGCAAATCGAGTAATAAATTTTTCCACCGGTGCTTTTTGAGCTGAAGCATTTTCCACCATTTCCAAAATTTTTCCGATGGTTCCACTTTCATAACTTTTGGTGACTTCCACTTCCAACATGCCATTGATATTTAATGAGCCGGAGACGATATCATCTCCCTCCTCTACGAATTGAGGGATGGATTCTCCTGTAATGGCAGATGTGTCCAGTTCACTTTTTCCAAGAAGAATTTTTCCATCCAAGGGTATTTTTTCTCCCGGACGAATGACGATTCTTTCTCCCACTTTTACATCTTCTGGTGATATTTTAATCATTTGACCGTCTCGTTTTACATTGGCATATTCCGGTTTTAAAGCCAATGCTCCTTCGATGGAGTGTCGTGACCGCTCCACTGCCATATCCTGAAGTTCTTCTCCCAAGCCATAAAATAACATTACCGCTACCGCTTCTGAATAATTTCCAGTAATAAATGCGGCCAAAGCAGCAAAGCTCATTAGAAAGTTTTCATCCAGTAAAGAACCTGTCCCTTTGATGACATTTTTTAAGACAGGCAAACCCACTCCCAAAAATAATAGGCCATAGGCTGTTAATTCTACAAAGAAAGGCAGGGAGATAAAGTGTAAAATCAGAAGTCCCAATGCAGTGATACCAAATTTCAAAAAAACAGCATAGTCTTTTTTCTGTGTTATGTCTTGATCTAGTTCCACTGTCACCCCGTCTTCTATTGAATTTATCAAATCTTGAAATTCTTTTCGAATTTCTTCGATATCATTGCGTTTCGTATGAATGACCATTCTTTGTCTTGAAAAGTCATAATTGGCCTTTTGAATATAAGGAAGATCATTGATACTCTTTTCTATTTTCCCTGCACAATGTGTACAGTTTAAACCACGAAAGTAAAAAGTATGTTTTACTTGACCTTTGACTAAATATTGTTCCACTTGAACGCCATCCTCAATGCTGTCGGCAATTTTTTGAAACTCTTCTTGCATTTCATCAAAATTCTCAGACGTGGTTTGGATCATCATCTTTTGTCGGGACATGTCATAATTCGTATCTTGAATATAAGGAAGCTTGCGAATTTTATCTTCAATTTTTCCAGCACAATTAATGCAATTAAGTCCTCGAAAAAAGAATTCTTGTTGATGCATTTTATCAACTTTAAAACCATGAGTATGTCCTGATATCTTTAAAACTTCATCAATTTCTCGTTCTAAATGATCTTCATGATTTGTTCGAACTTCCAATCGATTATCTTTCATTTGAACTTTTTCTATATCCGGTACTTGCTGCAATTTTTGTAACAGTAGCTGTAGACAATGGTTACAGTTTTGATCGGAAATGGTGTATAACATTTTATCCCTTCTTTCAAGATTTTAAAACAGGTTCGTATGTGCATCTGTTCATGTGTTTATTATATCATGTCATTAGTAAAAGTCAATAAGATTTAAAATTATTATTTGGCCTTCGCTCTTTTCCCAATAAAAAAATTCGCCGGTTTAACCGACGAATGATTGTACTCTTTTCTCTTTACATATCTTTTACAATTTGAAATATCCAATTTTTTTAAGATCCCCTTGATCCTCCAAGGAAATTTCCCATTTGCCCGGATGAGATAAAGTCTTCATCATGGCTTCAAAATAAAATAGCATCACACCCATATCCACAAGACTTCGACGATCTTCATCAGATTTAACCATATAAGCAGTTACTCCTGCATTTTCCAATACGAAACGCCATGGCTGAAAATTCTTATGGCTGGGAGCGTATCGAATGGAAGAGAATACTTCCATTAAGCCGTAATTTTCCAACATTTCCAAATCGATATTTTTGCCAATTTCATTTTGAAATACAATTTCATCTATGGATCGTCTTGAACTGGTAACTTCCGGATCAAATAATTTTTTCTTTTGACCGTATCCAAAACCGATTAAATAATCGATCGTTACTCCTTTTTCACCGAAAACAGATTTCATTTTTTGATCTTCTACTTCATCCACGGTGATCCAGCAAGTGTCTAAATCCATATCCACCATTTTCGTATTTAGCTTCTCCAGAAAATATCCTCCTTGAAGAATATTCAACTCATCCTCTTTATTTATCATAGAAAGAGCTATGTAATGAGGTGCATGTATCATGACGCCACCGTAACCGGCATACCCTTCCAATCCAGTACCAATCAGTGAACCATTTTCATATAATACAAAATCTACCGTGGAATCTTCCGCTGTAATTTCTTCCATTATTGCTTTTAAATTATCTAAAATCCCTCTGGATACTTTGGTCTTTTTAAAATTACGTACCGACCTTCTCTTTTGAAGAAAGTTTGTCATTACCATATTAATCCCTCCATATTATTAAACATCCTATCTTAAATTATATCCTAAGTACAATCTTTTATAAAGTTTTATTTATTATTTGCTTCAGGATCGAAAATCATTTAAACTGTCACTGGGAGGAATATTTGTGAAACTGACAAAGGAGCAACAATTAGCAACAAAACATATGGAAGGTCCGGCCTTAGTTTTGGCAGTCCCCGGATCGGGTAAGACCACGATGTTAATTTACCGAACGCTACAATTGATCCAACAAGGGATTGCCCCTAATAAAATATTGACGATTACTTTTTCAAAGGCCTCCGCCTTGGATATGAAAAAGCGATTTCTTCAAATGTCTCAAGAAAAAAATATCGTCTTTTCTACAATTCATGCTTTTTGCTATGGTATTTTACGAGATTATGGTCGCATTCACGGTAAAAAATACCTGCTTTTAGATTCCAATCCGGCAAAAAAATACAATCTATTGCGTCAAATCTACCAGAGAATCAATCACACCTATTGTACGGAAGAAAAAATGGAAACCGCTTTTGCAGAAATCTCTTATGTTAAAAACCGAATGATCAATCCCCAATCATTTGCGAAAGACAGAAATTGTGACACCTTGAATTTTGATTTACTCTATGCCGATTACGAAAGAGCCAAACAAATGAAAAATTTAATTGATTTTGACGATATGATTACGGAAACCTACCGAATTTTAAGAGAAGATGCTTATCTTCGTCGAAAATACCGTCTTCAATTTGATTTTATCCAAATCGATGAAGGACAAGATACTAGTTATAGTCAATTTCAATTGATTAAACTATTAGTTCAGCCGAAGAATAATCTCTTTATCGTAGCCGATGACGATCAATCCATCTATAGTTTTCGAGGTGCGGATCCTCAGGGAATCTTGAACTTAAAAGATGAATATCCTAATTTAAAAACATATTATATGGAAGAAAATTTTCGTTCTTCCAAAAATATAGTCAATTTATCCAATTATTTAATTCACAAAAATGAAACTCGATTTCATAAATCACTTCGGACTAATAATCCTTACAATAGTCCCGTCAATCTTTTGAAGATGAAAGATGCCAAAGATCAATATGATTATATCCTACAAAAGATTCAAGAAAGACCCGAAGAAAACCATGCTATTTTATACCGAAACAATTTAACAGCCATTGGATTAGTGGAGTATTTTGAACGTAATCAAATGGAATTCAATCTGAAAGATCGAAGAAATAAATTTTTCAATCACTTTATTGTGACCGATCTTTTAAATATTTTAAATTTTGCCGACGACTTGTCTCAAATCGAATTATATGAAACTTTTTATTATAAATTAAAAGGATATATATCCAAACGTCATATTGCCTATTTACGATCTCATCCGGGAAAAAATATCTTTTCTATTTTATTGGAATATCCCGGTCTTCCTGAGTACTATAAGAAAAATATTTCCCGATTGGCTCAGGATTTCAAAAAATTGTCACATATGAATTTTTCTAAAACCATATCCTTTATCGAAAAAGACTTAGGCTATGGTGATTATTTAATGGAGAATTGTAAGCGATTGGGCCAAACACCAATAACTCTTATGGAGTATCTCTATTATTTAAAATTGATTGCCGAAGAACAAAACAATTCCATCGCCTTTGTCGGACGCTTAAAACATCTGGAATTTCTCTTAAAAAAATCCCAATCTCCAAACTCGAAAGTTTTATTTTCTACGATTCATTCTGCCAAAGGATTGGAATTTGACAATGTCTATATCATTGATCTCATGGAGGGAAATTTACCTAGTTCAAAGAGCCTAGAAGAAAAATCGAAGGATCCTTCCCTCTTGGAAGAAGAGCGCCGACTCTTTTATGTAGCCATGACCCGTGCTAAAAAAAATCTCTACCTCCTCTATCCTCATTACAGAAATGGTCAAGAGAATTTGGAAAGCCGTTTTTTAATGGAATTACAGGAAATGTTATAAAATAGTAAGGAAATATTGTCACTAAAAACCTGCTTTTACAGAACAAAGCAGGTTTTTTATCTATAATTTCTTCTCATAGGCCAATCGCTTACCTTCTATCTCTAGGTAGATGATGCCACAGTATTGGTATCCCGCTTTCGTCAAAAGACTTTGCATGGGAATATTATCTTCATGGGTATCCACTCGAAGACTCTCTTTTTCTCCTCTTTTTGCCAATTTTTCAATTTCTTGAAGGAGCTTTAAGCCATAACCTTTTTTTCGTTGGGAAGCTAAAAGAGCTACACGGTGAATAATATAACAATTTTTTCCTGAGGAGAGCCATTGTCCTTGATAGATATTTTTATAATCCGGTTCTTCCTCCATTAGCAAACAGGTGGCTATCGGCTGTTCCTCTTCTAACACAAAGATCTCTTTTCTTTGAATCCATGTTTCAAAGTCCTTCAAATTAGGCCTTTGCTCACCTTGCCATTGATCTACCTTTTGTTCTTTCAAATAATTCGATCCGTCTCGATACATCCTTTCAATATCGCTGCGATCTTTTAAATTAGCCGGTCGTAAATTCATATTCATCCTCCAAATAATAGGGGATTTGATTTTTCAGTTGAATTCCATCCGGTGAAACAAGACAGGTATAACATAAAATCTTGACCCCCTTTTCTTCCGCCCTTTTCAATTCTTGCCCAAAATCCTTTTGCATCTTATGATTGGGAACGAAAAATTTACCTCGATTCATTTGAATCACAAAGACGATATAAGATTGGTAGCCATCCTCTAATCCTTCTTCCAATTCTCGAATATGCTTTAATCCTCGAAGGGTGGGAGCATCGGGAAAGGCGACAATTCCATCCTGTTCCAAAGTAACGCCTTTGACCTCCATCAAAGCTTTTTTTCCTTCCCCTTCCAAATAAAAATCCAAACGACTTTTCCCGTAAGTATATTCACGACGAATTACTTTTGGCGTAAAATCCAATGGAATTTTTCCCTTTTTTAATGCTTCTTCCACTATTTTATTGGGAGCCGACGAATCAATATTGACCAACAAGTTCCCCTTTTCGACCGATGTTAAAGTATAATTAGTCTTTCGATGGGGATTGTCATGATAAGTCATATATACTGTAACCCCTTTTTTTAAAAGTTCTCGACATCGTCCGGTATTGGGCACATGAACCTCTTTTAGTTGATGGTCGATTTCGCATTGGGCAACAAATCGATTTTTTCTTTTTACAAAAATTCCTTCCACAATTTTATGATTATATTTCACTCTATCACCTATTCATAAGAACATTATATGCTATCTTTTTAAAAAATAGAAGATGGAGAAAATTCCTATTTTTATCGCAAAGGATGAATTTTATTTCTATTGGAACCATTGTCTTATTACAATATTTTTATTTGCCATATATTGTTCCCCCTTGATCAAAGATTGTTTTTATAATTGAGAGCTGTTTTACTTGACTGACAACGGCCTCTTCCATGACGGTTCCGATTGGGTCAGTAATCGAGGGTAGCTTCTATCGATTAAAAAGGCTCCCAGAGGAGCGGTAATTAAAATGGCTCCTACGGCTATTGCCAACACCAATTCCCCACAGTCCAAACCCATTTGTAAGGGAACCGAGCCAATGGCAGCTTGTACAGTTGCTTTCGGTAAATAGGACAACATGGCAAAGGCTCTTTCTTTTTTATTAAAGGGGGTTCCTAAAATCGAACAGGCTACACCAATCATACGAAAGAGCAATAAAATGAAAATCACCAATAGAATAATCGGCCCACTGGCCAATAGATATTTGATATTAACAGCAGCACCAACCAATACAAAGAGGAAAATTTCCGCCATTTTCCATAAATCCAAGTAACGATGGATTAAATTTGTAGTAATTTTTTGATCCTTCTTGTCAAAGGCCATGGGAATTACCATGGTACATATTAAAGGTGCAAAGAATTTTTGATAATCTTCTCCAATGGAAACGATAATAAAACTAAGGCCTAGCAAGAGAAGCAATTGTGTGATGCCATCAATATTTAACCATTTGAAAAAATGGTAGAGTCCGTAGCCGACAATATATCCTGTTGCAATTCCAATGACAATGGAAAAAGGGATAGAGGCAATTTCCAAAGGAGATACTCGGCCCCCCTTCGCCAAAGCTAAAAATGATGAAAATAAAACGATGACATAGACATCGTCAACGGAAGCCCCTGCCAGGATCAGTTGAGGAATTCTCTTTTTCATACCGTAACCTTTTTCCATGATCATAATCATTTGAGGTACAATCACTGCCGGTGATACCGCAGCTAAAACGGCTCCCATAATACCTGCTTCAATTCGAGTAATTCCCAAAAGGGGGGGCCAATGAGAAGCATCCCCATAATTTCAAAGCTGGCAGGGACGAAGCACATCAATAGTGCAGGACGTCCAATTTTTCTTAAATCATCAATCGATAGCGATAATCCAGCTCGAGTTAAAATAATGATTAAGGCAATTTGTCGAATCTCAGAAGAAATATCCAGTAATTTCTGATCTAAAATATGAAATCCATAGGGACCCAAAAGAATTCCTGCAAGGATCATCCCCAATAGGGGAGGAATTTTCAATTTCCCTAAGATAAGACGACAAATCCAACCGACTATAAATATAATTCCAAGGCTTAATAACATAATTCCTCCTAAGTTAAAGAATAAAAAAAAGCTGATAACCTCTGTGTTTTCACAGAAGTCATCAGCTAATAAGCGGTTTCTTAAAAGAGGGAGAACTTCATTCCCTAACAAACTAACTCTATTATACTCTTTCTTTTAAGATAATCAACCTTTTT
>JAUNVJ010000022.1 GCA_030537695.1 Tissierellia bacterium | reverse complement strand
ATAAAAAAATCCCGGAAATTCCGGGATTGATTGGTCATTGCTCCTTATATGGTATCCGATCAATGGCACCGATCCGTAGCAATTCTCTCCTTGCTATCGTTGCCAATTTCGGTAACAATAAAGGCATCATAATGGCCCTTTGTATCAAATTGATCGTACTGGTTCCAGCTCTGGATACCAATGTAGGAATGTAGGGTGTCTTCATTAAACTGGAAATAGCAAATCCATTTAATAAAATATTACAAATTATCGATACCAAAAGGGTTGCTATCAACGCATTTTTCCATGTGATCTCTTTATTGTGGAAAAAGTAATAGTAAATAAATACTGAAACGATTTTCGGAACTAAGAAGAGGGGATAATAGGGAAAGCCCTTGGAAAAAAGCGTATTTCCGATTAAGTCAATCAATACTTGTGCCAAGATAAGAATTGGTAAATTAAATACGGAACCCATGGTTGCCGTTACTAAAAAGGTAAAACTGAATTTCCGATCGGCAAAGGTAATGGACAAGAACTGACTGAATACGACGGACATAGCAATAAATGCTGCTACTGCCGTTAAAGTGCGAATATTTTTAAAATTTTTAGACATAAAACCTCCTATAATGGTACTTGGTAGCTACCATCACAGCAGGATGATAGCGGATGCAAATCAGTACCGCGACTTGCTTCGTTTAAGGGCCACATCCCATCCCTTAACACTTAACGCACTGACCTTACTCTACCTATTTATGATTATATCATGAATTTTTAATTATTCAATTTTTAAATGATGTTTCATTAAAAGTTTTCGGGCTTCGCTGACAAAATATAAGGATCCGGTAATGAGAATTAAATCTTTTGCTGAAGTTTTTTCCACCAGATCTTTTAAAGCTTCTTCTAATGTTTGAACCTTGGTCTTTAATCCATAGATTCTTCCTTCTTTTTCCAGAAGCTCACCTTGACTGCCTCTTTTATTTTGTAATTCTACGATACTAACTTCTTTTGTAAAATAACTAATCACTTCCATCATCCGTTGATGTTCTTTATCGGATAAGATCGATAAAATTACATAGAGCTTGTTAAATTGAAAGCTTTCCAATGCATGGAAAAGTTCTTCAATTCCTGCCAGATTATGGGCTCCGTCTAATAGGATCTTCGGATCTTGGGATATTAATTCCATTCGTCCCGGCCATTGGGAGTTTTGGAAAGATTGTATGATCTCCTCAACGGTCAGATCCAAGAGGCCCTTTTGAATTAGGAGATAGAGACTGTAAAAAGCTAAAGTGGCATTTTCCACTTGGTACGTACCCAGTTGAGAAAGATGGAAGAGATGCTTCTCTTTTAACTCTATTTCAAATACAGTCCCTTCCAAAGTGGCTTTTAATATCTTTACTGTTAAATCTTCAGTTTTATAAAGAGCAGCTCCTTGAAGTCGACACTCTTCTTCCAAAACTTTCAATACTTCCCTGTTCTTATTAGATGTAACCGCCAAACCCTTCGATGAAATAATGCCTGCCTTTTGATAGGCTATTTCCGATAAAGTCTTGCCCAGATATTCCATATGGTCAAAGGAGATGGAGGTGATAATACTTATGAGTTTATCTTCCGGTAAAATGACATTGGTACTGTCAAAACGTCCTCCCATCCCCACTTCCATCACCACATATTTACAATCTTTTTCTTTAAAATATAAAAAACCGATAGCGGTGATAAATTCAAAAAGACTTAAAGGTCCATATTTTTCTTTTGTTTTTTCTTCCGCCTGATAAATCCTTTGTCCCAGTCGGACAAAATCATCTTCTGTTATGGGCTCATCTCCTATTCGAATTCGCTCGCAATAGGAGACCAAGTGAGGTGAGGTAAAAAAACCCACTCGGTATTTTTCTTTTAGAGCGTCTTTCAAATAATTGGCAACGGATCCCTTTCCATTGGTTCCGGCAATATGAAAATAAAAGGGTCCTTGTTGGGGAAAGTCCAGTTTTTCCATCAAATAGTTCATCCTTTGGGCCCCGGAGTATATTGACTTGCCAGAACGAGACTCCAATTCTTCAATCAATTTATCGTATCTCATAGATGTTTTTCCACTTGAGCGATACGCTCTTCAATATTTTTTAATATTTCTTCAAATTTGTGCATTTTTTCCTTCTCTTTTTTCACCAATTCCGCCGGTGCTTTATTGACAAATCCTTCATTGGACAATTTCCCTTTTGCTCTTTTGATTTCACCAATGGCATTGTCTTTATCCTTTTGTAATCGTTCATACTCTTTTTTATAGTCAATTAAATCTGCCAAGGGAAGGAGGATTTCGGCTCGATCTAAAACGACGGAAATATGCTCTTCTTCCTTGACGGAAGGATCATCGGTCACCGTTACAGTATTGGAATATCCCAGGTTTTTAAATTGAAGGGTGTTTTCTTCAATCATCTCTTTAATTTCTTGGGAAGCAGTAAATATAATGGTGTTTGATTTTTTGGAATGCTCAATATTCATTTCCGCTCTGGCATTTCGGATGCCTCGAATGGCCTCTTCGATATAATTGATGGCCTCCTCTTCTTTTTCATAAATCCATTCTTTTTTAGATTGTGGCCAGGAAGAAATAATCAGCGCTTCTTCTCCATGGGGTAGATGTTGATAAATTTCCTCGGTGATATAGGGCATAAAGGGATGGAGTAATTTTAAAATATCTTGTAAGACATGGAGAAGAACTTTCCGTGTATTGTCTTTTTGTGCTTCATCTTCGCCGTATAATACAGGTTTGACCATTTCGATATACCAATCACAAAAATCCGACCAGATAAAGTCATAGATATCTCCAGCAGCCATTCCCAATTCATATTTTTCAATTTTTTCCGTCATGGACTGGATGGTACGTTGTAGTTTCGTAAGGATCCAACGGTCCTCGTAACTGAGAAGATCTTCTTTAAATGTAGAATCTTCCATATTTTCTTCCAAATTCATCATTAAAAATCGAGTAGCATTCCACAATTTATTGGCAAAATTTCGATTGGCTTCGACCCGTTCCATATAAAAACGCATATCATTGCCTGGTGTATTTCCCATGATCAGGGTAAAGCGAAGAGCATCGGCACCGTATTGATCAATGACATCCAATGGATCGATTCCATTGCCTAGGGATTTACTCATCTTTCGACCTTCACTGTCTCGAACCAATCCAGTAAAGAAAACGTCTCGGAAGGGCAATTCCTTCATTTGTTCCAATGAGGAAAAGACCATTCGTATGACCCAGAAAAAGATTATGTCATAGCCAGTGACCAAGACATCTGTTGGGAAAAAGTAATTTAAATCTTCTGTCTCTTTCGGCCAACCTAATGTGGAAAAAGGCCATAGTGCTGATGAGAACCAAGTATCCAATGTATCCGGATCCTGGGTAAAATGGTATCCTTTATATTTAGGATCTTCTTCCGGATTCGTTCTTGAAATGACTGTTTCTCCCGTCTCGTCACAATACCATACCGGCAGGCGATGGCCCCACCATAATTGTCTGGATATGCACCAGTCTTTAATATTTTCCAACCAGTGAACGTAAATTTTTCCGAAACGTTCCGGCACAAAGTGAAGTTCGCCTTTTTGATAAGCTTCCAATGCCGGTTTCGCCAAGGGAGCCATTTCGACAAACCACTGTTTAGAAATCATCGGTTCAATGACCGTCTTACAACGTTCACAATGACCGATGGCATTGTGGTGATGTTCTGTCTTTACATAACAATCACATTTTTTAAAATCTTCAATAATCGCTTTGCGAGCCTCATAACGTTCCATGCCGTTATACTGTTGAGCATGTTCATTTAAATAACCTTGATCCGTCATAATTTTTAATTGTCCCAAATCATGACGTTCGCCAACCTCAAAGTCATTAGGGTCGTGAGAAGGCGTGATCTTTACGGCGCCGGATCCAAAATCCATCTCCACATATTCATCGGCAATCACGGGAATCAGTCGATCTTCAAAGATGGGAATCCGCACATTTTTTCCGATCACATCTTGATACCTGTCATCCTTTGGATTGACGGCAATGGCCAAGTCTCCAGGGATGGTCTCCGGTCGGGTGGTAGCAATTTCTATGGCTCCGGATCCGTCTTCATAGGGATATTTAAAATACCAAATATGGCCATCTTTTTCTTCATGTTCCACTTCCGCATCGGAAATTGCCGTCTCACAGCTGGGACACCAGTTGATAATTCGGTCACCACGATATATAAGTCCTTTTTCGTACAATTCAATAAAGACTTCTTCCACAGCATGGGAGAGCATCTCATCCAATGTGAAACGATCTCGAGACCAATCACAGGAAACCCCTAACTTTTTCAATTGATTTTTTATATTTCCACCGTATTTTTCCGTCCAGTCCCATGCTTCTTTTAAAAATCCTTCTCGTCCCAAATCTTCTTTGGATGATCCTTCGGATTTAATCTTTTCGACAACTTTTGCTTCTGTAGAAATTGACGCATGGTCGGTTCCCGGTACCCAAAGGGCCGCATATCCTTGCATTCTCTTGGTCCGAATCAAAATATCCTGAATCGTATTGTTTAAAGCATGGCCCATATGCAAGTTTCCCGTGACATTTGGTGGGGGCATCACAATGGTATAGGGCTTTTTGTTCGGATCCACTTCTCCTTTAAAGTACTCCTTTTCCATCCAATAATCATATATTTTATCTTCGAATTCCTTTGGATTATAATTTTTCGACAATTCTCTCATCTGATTTCCTCCTCTTTCCCATAAAAAAAGCGTCTTCCATCTGTAAGGACGAAAGACGCGGTACCACCTTATTTTTTATTCTAAAAATAAACACTCGAAATACATTAACGGGTATTACTCGTTACAAACTACTAAACTCATCTGTAAGACAAAAAAGCTACCTTCCCAAAAATTTTCAAGTATTTTTCACCAACCAATACATCTCTGAATGAAAAAATTTTAGTACTCCTCTTTTTATCGTCTTTTTAAATTATGTTTAATTATATTGAAAAGCTCTGCTTTTGTCAATTATTTTAATGGAATAAATCCAATTTTTCGATAGACTTTTCGTAAGGTTTTGTTGGCAATATAAGAAGCTTTTTCAGCACCTTCCCGATAGATCTTTTCCAGGTAGTCCTTGTCTTGACGAATTTCTTGGAAACGAGTCCGTAAAGGTCGCAGTCCTTCCACCACAACGTCTCCCAAATCTTCTTTAAAGATCCCGTAGCCTTTTCCTTCATAATTTTGAACCACTTCTTCTGTGGATAGACTACTAAAGGAAGAATAGATATTGATTAAATTCTTCAATCCCGGTTGTTCATCACTGTATCGAATTTCTCCTAATGAATCAGTAACTGCCCGTTTGATTTTTTTTCGTGTTTCTTGTTCCGTATCCAAAAGTAGAATATAGGCATCGGAATTGGTATCTGATTTGCTCATCTTCGTCATGGGATCTTGTAAAGACATAATTCGTCCTCCCACTTTGGGAGCCATAATATCCGGTAATACGAAAGTGTCAGAATAGCGGGAATTAAACCGTTGAGCCAAATCTCTAGTCAACTCAATATGTTGCCGTTGGTCTTCCCCAACTGGAACAAAGGATGTTTGATAAAGTAGAATATCCGCTGCCATTAACACCGGATAATTTAAGATACCGGCCATCACTTCTTTGGATTTGGAGGATTTGTCTTTAAATTGAGTCATTCGCTGCAATTGCCCTACGCCGGTGATGGTATTTAAACACCAAGCTAATTCCACATGCTGGGGAACATGGGACTGAATATAAATAATACTCTTGTCCGGATCCAAACCTGCTGCCAAATAAAGAGCCAGCACATCTAAAGTATTTTTCCGTAAATTTTTCGGTTTTTGATACGCTGTAATGGCGTGCATGTCAACGATACAGTAAAGACAATTGTATTCATCTTGCAAGCCGATAAAATTAGACAATGCCCCAATATAATTACCGATGGTCAAAGAGCCTGAAGGCTGAATTCCACTATATACTATTTTTTTATCCATAATTGATCCTACCTTTTTCTTTCTAAAACTATACTATCCATTATACTACATCCCACCACAAAAAGGAGGACTGGTCCATTTATTGACCTGCGATTTTTTGACCCAATCTGTGCTTAGTCATTGAATAGGTCATTCATATTCATCTTTGAGGGAAAGAATTCTATACTCTTTCGTATTTGTCGAGAAGATCGTTCCATCTTTGAGTCACCATCATTCGAATGATCGTCTCGTCCAGGGTGAGAAGTTCCCGATTTCGCATAATAATATTTCCGTCAATAATCACATCGGACACATCGCTGCTATTGGCGGAATAGCAAAGGGCATTTATCCGTTCATTTCGTGGCGTAAATTGATTAGAATTTAAATCCAAAAGGACGATATCTGCCAGATATCCTTCTTCAATGGCTCCTAAGTTTTCAAATCCTAAACTTTTTGCCCCATGAATCGTTGCCATTTTTAAAACTTCAATAGCTGGGACTGCCTTCGGATCCATGGTGACCGCCTTGTTGACAATCGAAGCAATATGAATTTCTTCCAACATATTTTGATTATTATTGGAAGAGGAGCCGTCGGTGCCCAGTCCCATTGTAATTCCCCCTTCCAATAATGCTTTCACCGGAGCAAATCCACTGGCTAATTTTAAGTTGGAGGTGGGATTATAGACGGGATAAAAAGGTCGATCTCCAATGATCTCCATTTCTTTTTCCGTGATATGGACACAATGGGCTGCAATCACGTGAAGATCCGTCATTCCAATGGAGTGAATATATTCAATGGGAGTCATTCCATGCTCTTTTATGGAATTTTCGACTTCGGTTTCCGTTTCTGACAAGTGGATATGTAAAATGCCGTCCATTTTTTCAGTTAATTGTACAATTTCTTCCAAATATTTACGAGAACAAGTATAAATAGCATGGGGACCCGGTGCAATTCGAATACGTCCTTTGCCCGAATTATGATATCTTCGATAGAGTTCTTCCAGATTTTGTAGACGTTCTTTTCCGCCACCTCCGATATCGGTCAATCCACGGGTCAACAATCCTCGCATTCCCGATTCTATCGTGGCATCTGCTACTCGCTCCATACCATAATACATATCACAAAATGTTGTGGTGCCACTACGGATCATCTCTGCCATGGACAGTAAACTGGACCAGTAAATATCTTCCGATGATAGATGGTTTTCAATGGGCCAGATTTTATTTTCCAACCAATCCATTAATTCCATATCATCTGCATAATTTCGAAACATAGCCATGCCTAAATGGGTGTGACTATTAATCAGACCGGGGATTGCCAATTTATCTTGTCCATCCATCACTTCCACATTTTTTACTTTCAAGTTCGATCCGATTTTTACGATTTTATTTTCTTTGATTAAAATATCTTTATTATTTACTACAGTTTCTTTTAAAATATCTAAATAGTCTATATTTTTAATTAAAATATTCATATGATCCTCCAATGGTATTATTATATCAAATGATTACTAATTTGCGAAAGTTTGATATAATTTATATATGGATACATTGAATTTTACGATTTTAAACTCAGTTTTTGAAATTATCGGGACTATTGCCTTTGCCTTTTCAGGAGCCATGTTGGGAATTCGAAAGGAGATGGATATTTTTGGGATTATGGTTTTAGGTGTCGTCACAGCCTTAGGAGGAGGTTTAACAAGAGATATCATCTTGGGCATTACACCGCCAGCCATGTTTCAAAACTCCAATTTTGCTCTGTTGGCCGTCTTATCTTCTTTAATTCTCTTTGTGATTTTTTATTTTAAAGTGGATTTTCTCAATTCTCTATGGATTCGACAAGTTGAACGACTCATGATCTTTTTTGATGCCTTGGGTTTGGGAGCTTTTACCGTAACAGGAATTAATACAGCCTTAACCGGTGGTTTTGAGAAAAAGTTTTTGTTGATTTTTGTCGGTATGGTAACAGGAATCGGAGGGGGAATCATTCGTGACGTGCTATCGCGAGAAATTCCCTTTGTCTTTCGAGAACAAATTTATGCCATCGCCTCTTTATCCGGAGCTGTCGTCTATTTGATCACATCCGTCTATCTTCCCATTGAAATAAATATGATCCTGTGTTTTATAACGGTGGTTTTAGTACGACTATATGCCATCAAGAAAAACCTCCATTTGCCCCGCATCAAAAATAGTCGAAACCGTTAAAAAACTCTATATTCTTTTCAATAGCTCCAAAGTATCTCGCTTTTGGAGCATTTCTTTATTGGCAAGATCTTCTAAGGGAGAACCCATTACAACGACAATATATTCCCGTTGATCTTTCGTCGCAAGGGTGGCCCAACAAGCTCCGGCATCCATCGTAGTACCTGATTTGCCACCAATAATTTGAAAATCTTTTTCGTCTTCAGGTAAAATCCATCTAAGAACCGTGGATTCTATCAAAACACCTTGGGGATGATCCGCCGTGGAAGAAGAACGGTACTGGCGGCTCGTAAAGATTTGTCGAAAATTTTTATTTTCCAATGCAGCATCTAAGACGGTGGCAATATCATCAGCAGTAGTATATTCTTCCTTTTCATGCAATCCTTCTGGATTGGAATAATGAGTGTTTTTCAGTTTCAGTTCCTTCGCTTTATCATTCATCCATTCTATAAAGACTTCCTTAGAACCGGCTGTACGTATTGCCAAAGTGTTTGCCGCTTCCCCTCCGGAAGCTAAAAGAGTTCCATATAGAAGGTCTTGGTAAGTCGTTTTTTCATACCCGTAAAAACCCGCCATCGATGCATTTTTTGTTATCATATCTCGATAACTTTCCACATCGATAGGTGCTTGTCCTTGAAGATCTTCAATATGCTCCAAAGCCACCCATGCTGTCATAATCTTCGTCAAAGATGCCGGCTCCACTTTTTCCTTTCGATTCTTTGAAAAAATTATTTTGTTGCCACCTTTTCTTCGTTCAATAACTAGGATATTCTTACTTGAAAAATCATCATATGTTTTTAAAGAACGTAAATCTGCTATTTTAAAATCCCATAGATCCTTCTTCTCATTGATAACGACAAGACCTATCCCTAATAGAGTAGATATTACTCCAAAAATTATTAATTTTTTTAATATTTTTTTCATATAGAAGCTCCTTATTTGATAAGATAATTATAATCCATAAATAAAAGATTTATGGTATTGATGAAAAATGTCATTGCATAATAAAAAATTGAAAGGAGATTTTATGGCAATTGCAGAAATTACTTTCGTTCCCATCGGCACTAAGAATACTTCATGCTCTTCTTATGTGGCAAAGGCTTTAGACGTATTGGAACAGGAAAATCAAGTAGAGTATCAACTAAATCCGATGGGCACCGTGATAACCGCAGCAACACCCATGGCATTATACGAAGTGATTGCAAAAATGCAGGAATGCCTCTTTGAAGACGGAATTCAAAGACTCTATACGGTCATTAAAATGGACGATCGACGAGACAAAGAAAGCAGTCTTGATGGAAAACTCCAATCGGTTGCGGAAAAGAGAGGGTAATCCATCAAAGGAAAATTATACTTTAAAAGAGGATATTGAATTTTTCAATATCCTCTTTTATTTATAGATAATCTTTTTCCCTTAAGATGTATAATTGCCATTGATAACAATATGGAGATTCCTAAGAGATAATAAAAAGAATAGGGACTGTCACAATTGGCAATTTTGTATTCATACCCCACCGACCTCTGATAATCGTTCGAACCGTCAACACAATCGTAATGGGGTCAAAATCTTCATTACATCATTTAAGTTATTGGAAATAACCGCCGATTACATTTCGCTCAACCTCTCCAAAATACGGGTGATTTTTTTCACCATCACCAAAGCTTGGCGATACTCTACTTGAAGATCATAAAGCTTTTCCCCAGACAATCCTGTTACAAAGATATGTGCCCTGTTGTACAGTTCATTCATAATCGATGCGCTTTCTCCAATGGCAAGTTGCAAAAGACTGTCTCTGTTTTTTTAATAATCTATCATAAGCCCTCTCGATAATAAATATATAGTAAAACTCCATGAAAAATCAAGGCCAAAATAGTCACCCAACGAAACTTTAATTTGCGATTCTTATGGCGTAATTGGGACATGGCAAAAAGAGCTGCCGGACTTCCTCCTGCCAGAATACCTGTTATTAATGTTTTTTCCGATCGTCGGAATTTATGCTTTTGGGCACGTCTTTTGTCCTGCCAAAATAAAAATAAAGTAAGCCCATTGATCAAAGCATAGTAGATAATTATCCACTCAAGCATCCGAATCTCTCCTTTCCATTTATTATACCATGTTGAAGGCCTTGGTCTTACCACCAATTGATAAAAACATTTTTTAACAAAGAACATTAAGTACTTTTCTCAATCTTAGAATAAAAAAAAAGAGCCCTCTCTAAAAATGGGATGAATTTTATCGACAATGCTTTTTTAAAATAAAAGAGATGGTTTATCATCTCCCCTTTCCATTCATCTAATTATAATTAATAAACCATTTATTGCTACTGTTTTCTATTTTTCCTTCCCCAAATGCAGCATTGTCAATTGGTATCGTAAAAATCAAAGGCTGGCATCTTTGTATTAATCTACTAGTAGCCACATTTAAAGATTTATATTATATGATTACCATCATGACGATCCATCTTTCTAAGATCAAACAGTACTTTACGACAATATCCGACAGACAAAAATAGGAAAAGTCCTTGTAATGAATAGGAAGTCTTTTTCATTTATGCTATACTTTGGATAGAAAGGTTTGGTATTTAGAATGAAAAATTATGCTTAAGAGAAATGTAAAGTCTGAGGATTTCGCCTCCATATCCTGTTTCAATTTCCTTCTATTTCAGTATTGCGTTTTTGTCGCTTGGTTTTATTTGATGGACATGTGATAGTCCATTTGATACCTTTGCCAATATGGCAGTATAAAACATAATTATGATATGTTTCATCTGCATTTAAGTAGGAACTTTTCTACTACTACCATTGGAATGGGAAAAGTTGAAACCACCGTTCATTTCAGTCGATTCTCAATACCGACATATGTTATTGGACAGGTGTTTTTAGGATTGTGGCATGTATCCCTGTTTCTTCAGGACCTTCTGTCTAAACCATGGCTACCATAGAGCTAAATTGGAGTCAAATACAATAGGTTCCAATATGGTCTTGATGGTAAAAGCAATTTTTCCGGTAACCTTTCTATTCTTTTAGATCGGATACAGGCAATTGCCGAAATATAAAAATAAAAAATTCATTCAAAAGAGACTTTTTTAATTGGTATCATCAGCTTTTTTACCCCTTTTTATTCTTTTATTTTGGTTAAACCGATTCAACTCCGTCACATGAGTTGACTCCATCAGTCTTATAAAAGAATGATTCTGCCGCTGTTTTAGTTTCAACCATAACAGGTTTAAACATCATCTTTGTCCTCAATAGGAAATTATAGAAATCGGATATTATGGGTTTACTGCAAATCTTTTACTCTTTAAAATTTAATGTCCATTTCTACCGATTTTTTTCGTGGCATATTTGATATTTCTTACTTTCCATGATCCAAGAGGACTTACCTACTTGATAAAAAAAGGGTGGCAACTGGATTTTATCAAAAATTCCAAAGATTGTGAAAGGACAAAATCGAGAAAAATTAGTGTTTTGCTCTTGTACGTCCTTGACGCTACCGTATCATACAGTAACCATTGCTCATGCTGGAATGCTCTGCAAGGTCCTAAGATTTTCAAATTGAACCGAGGAAGGCAGATTCTTAACCGGAAACTTTCTCTTGGATAGAAGGTTTCATTCCTTATGGAATCCGGTACTCATTGTCACTGAAACGACATATCGTTTATTATGTCTTTTGGTATCATCGCATATTTTTGCTACCAATTCATATTAGGGGATTTGCTCTCCCATCCATTTTATGGGCTTTTCAAATCTTAAAGATAAATGGTATTTTAAGTATGATATGATTGAAGTTAAAGTTGCTGTGCTTCAGTAAGAAAAGACTTCAGAAAATGATTTAACAAATAATTTAATACTTGAAAGGAGATTAATATGAACTCAAAAGATGAATTAATGAAGATGGGATTTGCAACTAAGACAATCCATGGAGGTTACGAAAAAAATGAACATGGAGCTTTGGCGACACCCATTTATCAAACTTCTACATTTATTTTTGATTCTGCTGAACAAGGTGGAAATCGTTTTGCATTAGAAGAGGAAGGATATATCTATTCCCGTTTGGGCAATCCCACCAATACTCAAGTAGAAAATAAAGTAGCCTTATTAGAAGGTGCGGAAAGCTGTGTATCTACGGCATCAGGAATGGGAGCTATTACAGCCGCCATATGGTCTCACATTTCAGCGAAAGACCATATATTAGCAGCCAAAACACTTTATGGTTGTACTTTTGCCTTCTTAGAGCATAGTTTGCCAAAATTTGGCGTTGACGTTGAATTTATCGACATGTGTGATTTGGAACTGGTAAAAAAACATGTAAAGGAAAATACGAAAATTATTTATTTAGAAACTCCTGCAAATCCCAATATGACGATCTCAGATATTAAAGCCATAGCGGAAATAGGTCACGAAGTGGGTGCTTTAATTATTGTGGATAACACCTACTCCACTCCTTATATTCAAAGACCGTTAGAATTGGGGGCAGATATCGTCGTCCACTCGGCAACGAAATATTTAAATGGCCATGGGGATGTGATTGCCGGTTTTGCAGCAGGGAAACGGGAATTCATTGATCCCATCCGCCATGTTGGATTAAAAGACATGACCGGAGCTGTTTTATCACCCTTTGATGCCTATTTAATTCTTCGAGGAATGAAAACCTTGCAACTTCGAATGGAACGCCATTGTTTCAATGCCATGAAAGTAGCTGAATTTTTAGAACATCACGATAAAATAGACAATGTCCAATATCCGGGATTAAAATCTTTTTCACAATACGAACTGGCAAAAAAACAAATGGATCTACCTGGAGCAATGATTGCTTTCGAATTAAAAGGTGGAATCAACGCAGGTCGCACCTTGATGAATTCAGTAAAATTATGTACCCTTGCCGTTTCCTTGGGAGATGCCGAAACATTGATCCAACACCCGGCCACAATGACCCATTCTCCCTATACTAAGAAAGAACGGGAAATTGCAGGAATCACTGACGGAATGGTTCGCCTTTCCGTAGGATTGGAAGATGTAGAAGATATTATCGCAGACTTAAAACAAGCACTGGATCAAATTTAAAAAACCCGGCTCCCAGGCCGGGTCTTTTCCTATGAAAAAAGGAGCTATTTTAAATAGCTCCTACTTAATCTACATCAATTATTTGGTGGTACATATCAAATTAATAGCTAGATTAAGATTTTTAAAACAATTGTAAAAACACTGATACCGAGAAAACTCTCAGTACCTATATTATAATATGTAAATACTTTTAAATCAAGTTCAATCGTATAAAACATAATTATAATTACATATTCTGCCGATTATATGGTTATTTTTATCATAAAGGATTGTATTTGTAAATGCAATCCTTTATGATATCACTCGGTAGATCCACGAGAGAAGAGTTTACCATAGTTGAGACTTCATATAAGATGCCGGTATTTATAATGTTTCCATTTTCTTTTTAAAATCACGAATAATCTTTTCGTCTCGAATTAAAGGAAGATTAACTTCTACATTCGCTTTGCCTGCCCTTATGCCCATTGCGGATAAATCAATACCTGCTTGTAAATCCGTTTCGCAGGCGGGATTGGAATGTTTCAATAGTATTTGGCCAATGTCATATACTCTCTTATTTAAACAAGCATTCTCCATAGGAACTTTCGCTGCTTCAATTCCAGCCTTTTGTATCGCATTGATTCTCTTTAATTTTTCTTTTTCATTATTTTTGGGCAATTTATAAGCATTGACAATTAATAAATATGCTTTGTTATCGTCTACACAACCTTGCAAGAGTTTTTCTTTCATCTTATTTAATTCTTTGATTAAATTATTATATTTTTCATCAGAATATCCATAATCTTTTCCCTTTGATAAATTTGCAACCATTCCTATTAACCCGCAAGCTATTGCACCTGCAATCGCCGAAGAAGAACCACCTCCTACAGTATAATCTTCTTCATCTAACAGTAATTCAAAAATATCTTTGTAATTCATAAGTCCTCCATAAATTTTTTTAACAAGAGACAAATTTTATTTCTTAATGATTAGATACCCTTTTATTAAGTTTCACAACATGAAGACCTTAAAGGGGATCAATTATGCTTTTCTATTAATCACAATATAATTTAACATTTTATAATTAAATAGATATGAATTTTATTATTTTGAAAACAACGATATGCTCATTCCCTCCTTCAGAGACAATAAAATAAGTTCCTGATGTTAGTTTTCTTTAATCATCTTCACTACTTAAAAACTTTTGAAAATTGAAACGGCAATAACAAATTTGTCTTCTATCTATATAGTTTTAAACTCTATCTCTTTTATCTCAAAATATGTAAAAAGGGCTCTGATTTTTTATATTCAATTATGTGCTATATTAAAGCAAATTTTATTTCAAAAACTCTTATTTCAGTTTGTTCTTATGTCTCCTTTATTTTTTGAGCATCATATGAAATGATTATATAATGAGGTTTTTTCCTGCCAAAACACGCTCCAACAATAGATTCATTAAAAATATGATTTCTTAAATATTGGTACTTTTCGCCATTTAATAAAAATTTTTATTTCTATGGTTCACAGGTTGTAATTTTAATTGATAAGAACTCCTAAAAATATATTTTTTATCATTCATATTATACATAATTGGATTTGTCGTAAGTTTTGATTTATTAATTAAATATTAATCTAAACAATCTTTCAAATGGAATTTAAAACTTGTTCTTTAATATAACAAAAGAAAATTAGTATTAGAGTAAATTTGATGATACTATTGATCAAATGTGGAATATGAATTGTCCATAATAAAAAACTTTGAAAATTCACTAAGATAATATTATTTTAAAAAATAGTAGAATCTTGCTCTCATCAAAAAGTCTAAATAAACAAACAAGGTTACACAGGAATATCTATTTTACAAGCATGTCCTATATAACCCTATATACTACTGGCGGAGGGGATGGGATTCGAACCCATCACAATTAGATTTTAAATCGTTGAAATTTCAACGTTATCGGTATATATCCTGTAAGTTGTCGGGAAGAGCTGTCGGGATAAAAAATATCAAGTGTGGGGTGTTAAATCTTGCCGCATTTTAAAGTTATCTGCTATGATATGTATAA
>JAUNVJ010000021.1 GCA_030537695.1 Tissierellia bacterium | reverse complement strand
TTAATCATTTTATTCATAAATCTATTAACTCTTTAAACAGTACAAGCACCAATTTATTGATTATTATATTTCCAGTAGATCGGTCTGATCAATATTACACAAAAAGTTATTTTTTATCACCATATTTATCGTGTAAGGCGTCATTGATAAAATTTTTCGAAATCAGATCCTTAAAATATTAGACTTAAAGCTGAGTTTTGGTTCTATGATTTTATTTAGCTCAGTGCTTCTTCGACTTTTCTCTTATTATGAAACCAAACTGACTTCTTCTCCATTTTCCACTTGTCTTTTCAAATCAAAGAGAATATGGAATACAAAGTACAATTAGCAATCTATCGTGAAATTTAGATATGGTTGTATTATCCACAAATTTATCAAAAAAGGCAGGTATACCTACCTTTTGATAGGGACGATTCTATTTGAGTATTTCTTCCTTTTTTATATAGACTCGATTTCTTCATTTTCCATCAACTTCTTTTTCAACAGTTCCAGTAAAGCCAGTTGAAAAGCCTACAATTAAGTGGTCTCCATGGGTCGATGCCTTGATGTTCACAGTAGTATCGCCTTTGGAAATCTTGTCCATAATTGGTCTATCCACCACATCTTTCTCAGAAATAATCACTTGCAGCTTTTTTTCTTCCTGTTGCCAAATCGGTCAATACTGTTGTAGCTAACGATATAATTTTCTATATTCCTTAGAATATCTTTTGTCCTTCGACATTGAAGAAAGGCCAACTTTACCATAATATGATTTACCAGTATTACTGGTATCCATCCAATGAAAGGGAATGATCCGATAATTTCGTTATTTTGTCGACTCTTCTGTCTCAATTTTAACTTTTGACCCTCTGTCAAAATTCCATCAGGTCGTTTAAAGATGATATTTTTGAATCAAATGGCAATCATCATCTTTAAATGTGTTTTGTCCTGTTCTCATTTTGCCTCTTTATCTTTGTTATTTTTTTAGCCATTACCTTTAAAAGATATCTTCATATTAATAAGTTCTTTAAAGATCGTATTCCAATCTTTAAATAGTATCGATTTCTAAATCTTAATTTACGATCGGATGGGGGTTCGATCATTTGGTCTTATGGTAAAAAAAGGGCAAGTCCTGTCTTTTCATGTTGGACTTGCCTCAATTTATCTTTTATAGGATATTTCTCTTCTTTGCTTCTTTCGTCAATTCATCTCTAAAATCCGGATGTGCAATGGAAATTAATGCTTCGGTCCTTTCTCTGAGTGTCTTTCCTCTCAATTGGACGGCACCATACTCTGTTACGATATAGTCGGTATCGTTTTTATGGGTGGAGACTATGGCTCCTTCCGATAGGGTCGGTTTAATTCTACTGACTTTTCCTCCTGCAGCTGTGGAAGGTAATGCGATAAAACTTTTTCCACCTTCCGACATAATGGCTCCTCTTACATAATCCGATTGTCCACCGGTACCTGAAATATGTTGAGTCCCCAATGATTCCGCTGCCACTTGACCAAAAAAGTCTACTTCCAATGCGCCATTTATCGAAATGAATTTGGGATGTTGTGCGATTATCGACGGATTGTTGACATAATCCACAGTGAGAAGTTCAAAAGCTCGATTGTCATCGATATAATCATACATTCTTTGTGATCCGAAAGCTAGGGTTGCAACGGTCTTTCCCTTATGAATCGGTTTTTTCATATTTGTAACGACTCCCGCTTCGATAAGTTCTATCATTGCGTCGGTCAAAAGTTCTGTATGAATTCCCAAATCTTTTTTATCCAATAGGGCATATCCTACTGCTTCAGGAATAGCACCGATTCCCAATTGAATTGTGGCTCCATCCGGTATCAAGTCTGCAATATATCGACCAATCGTCTTACTATTTTCATCCAGTTTTGCCGGTGGAAAGATTGGTAAATCTTCAGTGATTTCGCATAAGCCTTCAATTTCCGATATGTGAATCAATGGAGAGGTCAATGCCCTTGGCATTTTTTCATTGACTTGAAGATAGATCCTCTTCGTCTTATCTAAAAGTGCTTTGGAAATGGATCCGGCTAATGACATGGAAAAATATCCATGTTTATCCATTGGCGAAACGTGCAAGAAGATTGCATCAAATTCTAAATGGTCTTCGATCAGTTTCGGCCAATCTCTGTAATATCCCGGCATTAAGTCTGCTCGACCATCATTTACAGCTTTTCTTAGCCCTCCTCCGGAAAACCAGCTGACCGGTCTGATATTATCGTCATAACCTTCATTTAGAAAATCCAATTTTGTAATATCCAACAGTGTATGCATGGTCACATCTTTAAATTTATTTTCTTTTCCTGCTTGAGCGATGGCATTTGCTAAAGTTGTGGGTATGGCAGCTGCAATGTCCATTCCACATATCCAATGGTCTTGAATTTGTTCTGCTATATTTTTAGCGTCCATTAATTTTTCTTGATATAAGTTTGTAAAATCCATATTTATCTCTACCTTTACTTCCTGGGTTTTAACATTCTTTCCTTCTCCTGTCTGCTAAATTTAATATTATTTATTGTATTCGTAAAAGCCTTTTCCCGATTTTCTTCCCAACCAACCGGCTTTGACATAGGATCTCAATAGGGGAGACGGTGCGTATTTGGGATTTCCATATCCTTCATACATAACTTCCAATATTGATAATACAGTGTCCAGTCCTATAAAGTCTGCCAGTTCAAGGGGACCCATGGGGTGATTCATACCACGTTTCATGACTTCGTCAATACTTTCTACTGTTGCAACGCCATGTTCAACACAACTGATTGCTTCGTTAATCATAACTTGAAGAACTCTGTTTGATACAAATCCTGGAACGTCACTGACCATTGCAGGGAATTTATTAATCTTTAATGTTAAGTCGTGAATGGCTTGATAGGTTTCATCAGAGGTAGCAAGCCCTCTTATAATTTCTACCAAAGACATCACAGGTACCGGATTAAAGAAGTGCATTCCGATATAGTTTTCCGGTCTTTTATAATTAGAAGCAAGTTCAGTAATGGGTAAGGAAGAAGTATTTGTTGCAAAAATAACATCATCTCTGAGTATATCGTTTAATTCTTCAATCACGGAAGCTTTCACTTCTACATTTTCAACGATTGCTTCTACGACTAAATCGACATCAGCTGCTTCTTTTAAATCTTTACAAGGTATTAAATTTGCCAATGTGTTTTTCTTATCCTCTTCGTTTATCTTTCCTTTGGTTACCGATTTTGTCAAAAGTCCTTCTATAAATTCGATTCTCTTAGAAATCGCTTCCGTATAAGCATCATTTAATAATACTTCATAGCCTTCTTGAGCGAAAACTTGAGCAATTCCACCACCCATTTGACCGGCGCCAATTACCAAGACCTTCTTAATTTCCATATTATCCTCCCTTTGATTGATTTTTAGTTCCACATCTCTTATTTTCTAAACTAGTCTACTCTTACGAGAAGGGCATCACCTTGAGCAGCTCCTGAGCAAATTGCTGCTACTCCAAATTTGCCTTCTTTTTGTTTTAATATTTCAATTAAAGTCATTACGATTCTTGCACCTGTTGCTCCTATCGGATGACCGAAAGCTACTGCACCTCCAAGCACATTTACTTTTTCCAAGTCATAGGCTGCAATCTTTTGACTTACAAGGGGCACTGCTGCAAAAGCTTCATTAATTTCAAAATAGTCGATATCATCTACAGTCATATCATTTTGTGCAAGAAGCTTTTTAGTAGAAAGACCTGGTACAGTAGCTATATATTTAGCTTCTTGAGAAACTTCTGCATAGTCGACCAGGGTTGCAAGAATTTCCAAGCCCAATTCTTCCGCCTTTTCTCGCGACATGAGTATGACCGCTGCGGCTCCATCATTTACTCCCGGTGCATTACCAGCTGTAACGGAACCTTCTTTGGCAAATACAGGCGGCAATTTAGACATAGCTTCCAAAGATACATCAGCTCTTGGGGCTTCATCTTCTTCTATGACAGTGACTCTTCCTTTTCTATCCTTTACTTCTATGGGAGAAATTTGACCTTTTAATTTGCCTTCTTCCATGGCCTTAACAGCCAGTTTTTGAGATCTTAAGGCAAATTTGTCCTGTTCATCTCTTGAAATTCCGTATTCTTTTGCCACTTCGGAACCGTGAACCGCCATATGCCGATCATAAAAAGGACACCATAGTCCATCATGAACCATCAAGTCCTTTGCTACTTTATCGGACATTCTGGCACCGAATCTCATATCTTCTAAAGCATAGGGCGCATTACTCATAGATTCCATTCCACCGGCAACTACGACATTACTCAATCCAAGTTTAATTCTCATCATCGCCTCATGAATGGCGATAATTCCTGATGAACATACTTTATTTACCAGGATTGCCGGCGTCTCCCAATCCAAGCCGGCTTTTATGGTGGCTTGTCTTGCAGGTTGTTGTCCTGCTCCAGCTTGAAGGACTTGACCGAGGAAAGCATAATCTACTTGTTTAGGATCTAAATTTATTTTTTCCAATGTAGATTTGATTGCATGGGCACCTAAATCTACCGCTTTTAACGATTTTAAACTACCCCCTAATCTACCAAAGGGGGTTCTTGCATAACTTACCACTACCACATCACGATTATTCATAACTTACACCCTTCCTTTTTCCCTTCATTTAAAATTGGCTTGCCTTTTTTCTAAAAATGCTTTCATTCCTTCTTCTTGATCCGGATATGAAAAGATTTTCGCAAACAATAGAGCTTCCAATTCCAAACCGTCTTCCAATTTAATTTGGGTTGCCTCATTCATGGCAACAAGTCCTTCACCGATTGCATAAGTTGAATTTTGGGCAATCTTTACTGCTATCTCCTCGGCTTTTTCCAAAAGTTCTGCTTGGGAGTAAATATTATTGATCAGCCCCCATCTTTCCGCTTTTTGGGCATCTATCATATCCCCAGTGGCAAGGATTTCTTTTGCTCTGCCCAATCCAATGAGTTTTGGAAGTCTTTGAGTTCCTCCAAATGCAGGAATAACCCCTAAGGTCACTTCAGGAATGCCAAATTTAGCATTGTCTGATGCAATTCTCATATCACAGGACATGGAAACTTCACATCCTCCACCTAGGGCAAAGCCATTCACAGCTGCAATATAAAATTTTTTACTGTTTTCGATGAAAGAGAGTGTTTCTTGTCCTCTTTTTCCAAATTCATATGCTTGAACGGTATTGTAATTGACCATTTCAGAAATATCTGCTCCGGCAATAAATGCTTTTTCACCCTTTCCCGTTATAATAACCACCTTTATATTGTCGTCTTTTTCAATATCCTTAACCGCTTTTTGAATTTCTAAAATCGTGGTGGAGTTTAGGGCATTTAGTGCTTTCGGTCTATTTATTGTCAATATGGCATAGCCATCTTTTTTATCTAATAAAATATTTTCCATCTTATTCACCAATTATGATAATTTTTCCAATAGGATTTTTACAACTTCTTTGTAATCTCCCACAATACCGTAGTCTGCTTGTTGAAAGAGAGGTGCATTCGGATCATTGTTAATTGCCACAATCGTCTTTACATCTTTAATTCCGATTAAGTGCTGAACTTGACCGGAGATTCCGGCTCCTATATAGAGTTCTCCGGCAAACTTTTGTCCCGACAGTCCTATATATCTATTGAGAGGAAGCCATTGATTTTCTTCTGCGATCGGTCTTGAGGCGGATAAAACGGAACCTGTTGCATTGGCAAGATCTTCAAATAATTTCATATCTTCGGCCTCCGTTACGCCACGTCCAAATGCCACTACTCTTTTTGCATTTCCAATGGATCCATTGATATCAACCGCTTCACCCTTTATGTTGTCCAAGCCGATTTCTTCAATTAATTTATCAACTCTTTCTTCTACACTTCCTTCATCGAATACAATTTTTTTTCTATCGCCGGTTACTTTTCTGACTTCTTTCTTTTTCCCTTTTCCAGGAGCAGGTTTTTTACCTAGTTTTCCAAGGATTGAACCGGATATAACGATCTTTTGAACTTCGGAAGTTCCTTCATATATTCTTGTAACTCTGGCATCTCGATAGAGTCTTTCGATTGGAAGGCCTTTGATATAACCGGATCCACCGAATATTTGTAAGGCTTCATCCACGACAAAGGCTGCTGTTTCCGATGCAAAAAGTTTCGCCATTGCTGCAGCTTGTAGAAAATCTTCTTTTGCATCTTTCATCATTGCGGCAGTATAGGTCATCACTCGGGCTGCTCGTACTCTAGTCGCCATTTCGGCAATCTTATTTGAAATGGCTTGATTGGCTCCGATGGGAGCTCCAAATTGGTATCTGTTCTTTGCATGCTCAATGGCTTCTTCCAATGCTCTTTGAGCGATCCCCAGTGATTGGGAAGCAATACCTATTCTCCCGCCATTTAATGTCGTCATGGCAATATTAAAACCTTTCCCTTCCGGTCCTACCATATTTTCCTTGGGTACTCTCACATCGTTAAATATCAGTTGAGCTGTCGAAGATGATCTTAAACCCATTTTATTGTATATGGTTTTAAATTCAAATCCTGGAGTGCCCTTTTCGACAATGAATGCAGAAATTCCTTTCGTTCCAATATTTGGTGTCGTTACGGCAAAGACCGTATATATATCTGCAAATGGAGCATTGGTAATATATATTTTTTCACCATTGATCACGTATTCGTCTCCATCCAATACTGCTGTGGTTTCTGTGCCACCGGCATCTGATCCGGCATCGTTTTCCGTCAAGGCAAAAGCACCTAGTTTTTCTCCCGATGCCAACATGGGTAAATATTTTTCTTTTAATTCATCCGAGCCCCAATCGTATAGAGGGGATGTTGCTGCAGAAGAATGAACGGATAAAAACACTCCCACTCCAGCATCGGCTCTTGAAATTTCTTCCAAAGCTACTGCATATGATAGAAAGTCTTTTCCCATACCGGAAACGTCTTTCGGCCATGGGATTCCCAGCCAGCCCTTTGCTGCCATCTCCTTAATTTCTTCTAAGGGAAAATGTCCTTTTTCATCCCAAGTAAAAGAATTTGGCTTAAGTTTATTTTCTGCAAATTCTCTAACCTCTTGCCTAAATTTTTTTTGTTCATTATTTAATAAAAAATCCAATTGTATCCTCCCTTTTTCTCAATCTGGTATTCCAATCTTATATTTTTGCTTTATTATGATAAAAAAGTAAATTTGTGATTTGTAGTAATGTACCCTCGAATTGTATAGAATAAACAATTTGTTATTTATTTAAAATGATATTTAAATAGTATTGAGGATTTTATGATATTTTAACTCCTCCAAAAGTCCTTGAAAATACCATTATTCCCTTTTAAATATTCTGTTTCTAAAAATATTCTTTCTCTCATATAAGTATTTTTGATACCTTAAACTTTAATACCGTATTTCCAGACTGTTTAAAATGAATGCTTTATAAGTTTAAGTTTTTAAAATTGTATTCTCCAGGATAAGATCACCATATTTTCCTTCTATCCTCATGTATTTATCAACGGTGGAGGCTGGGAATCTATTTGTCTCAATCTTGATATTTCTATGGAATTGATTGTTCATTTTATTTAAATTCCATGCTTTCTTTTAATCCAGTGATGGAAGCTCTTAAGATTGCCAAGGCGAAATGGGAATAGTTTTTGAATTGATTTCATTTTTTATCATAATAAAAAAACAGCATTACCCTTCGATAACACTGTTTTAAATCCATTGGATTTCAATCCCAAAAAATTATATTTATTTTCAAATCGTCGAATACCATTTGATCACTTTGTAAAATTTCGTATTAAAAAGACAATTTTTCACATTGCTTCTTATGCAAATTTACATTTTGCTGATAATTGAAGACTCCCCTTTATATCTTCATTCAGATCATTTGTAAGTAATATTTAAAATCTTTCAGCTTTTGTCGTTTGATGCTCAATCTTTAAAATATAGAGAATATTTTAAGTGTTTCAAAGACTATACTCGTACTTATCCCCTAAATCATTTGATTTCTAATATTCCCTTTGGTATATCAAGATATGCTTTATACTCTAAAACCTTTATTAAATAGTCCAATGTAACATAAGTAGAGTCATTTTTAATAAAGGGTGTGGCCATAAGATCTCCGGTTTTATCATTGCTTAAATATAGACCATCACTTGTAATAACGACATCACTATCTCTACCCTTTTTGATGCCTATCTCATGATTCATTGAATTCCATGTCACTTCAAAATCTAAGTTTTCCGTTACCTGACGCAATGGAAGATACCATAAACCATTCATCCGTACTAATTCCGAAATCTTTTTACCATTCCTTAAAACTTCCGGATTTTTAGGACGATCAATGGTATCGGAAAGTCTTAATGTCTGCAAAAAGCAACCATTATTTGTTCCTAAAATGAAGAATGGATTATTAAACTCTTCACTAAAGTAACACAAGGTGAAAGTTTTTTCCGTCTTCAGACCATATGGGGAGCTTGCATTTTTTGGCAAGTGGAAATTTTCCAAATTCTCCATCCTTTTTTGTTGTAAACTGAAATCAATCTCATGGTCACAGACAGTTAGAGATCCATCTCTAATATTGTACTGATAGGAAGATCCCTCTACCGCAGATTTTAGATATAATATATCTCCTTCCAATTTATATTCAAAAGCACGATCCCCCTGTGTATCGAGGTTCAAATCCTGTGCTGCAATTACTCTTAATGGCCTTCCCGTCAATTGCTCAAAAATCAATATACCATGATAATCTTCTAAAATAAAGTAATCGTCGGACATTTGCACCAGACGAATAGCATCTGCTCCTACCATTTCCCTGGTGACCCTTTCTATTTGATAAACCACATTATCATGATTAACATGAGAGTTCTTTTCAGCAAATGTATTATTGGTTGATATGCAAATTAAAAAGATAAAAATTATTACTAAATATCTTTTTTTCATTTTTTCCCTCCCGATCCGAATTCTATTAGATTCAGATCATCCAAATTAAGCTTTTTCGCTTTTACTCATTTAAGTTTGAACGGAAACACTTTTTCAATTTCATCTTCAAAAGATTGTATATATTTTATCCACTTGATGCATAAGAGTAAAATGAGCTTCGTTCCCATTATTTTCCCCCTTGATAAAATCATATTCTCGAATCTTTTGCTATCATTATCACTACTATGGGATAGTTATGAGAGTTCATGACTTTAACCAAGCTTTTCCAGTAGGGAAAAGAATTAATTTATGATTGCCATAATACCTACTTTACAAAGTGCAGATAATGGGATCTAATAATCTTCAACTAATTTCTAGTTTCCATTCCAATTTGTAGCCGCATCTACCATTTTATCAAGAATATCCAAAAATATCTTTTGATCTTCTTCGGAAATACCTGCCAAACAAACATCTCTAAACTCTTGTGCAATATCCGTTAATTTGGTATTTATTAATCGTCCTTTATCCGTTAGTACAATGATCTTCTTTCGTTTATCATCAGGATCTTCTTGTCTTGATATTAACTGTTCTCTTTCTAATCGTTCTAAGATACCAGTAATGGTCGATTCTTTGGCTCCTATTAAATCAGCTAACATTTTTTGAGTGAGACTTTCCTCTTTATTGATATAGTACATGGCAACCCATTGGGATTTTGTAACGCCATGCTCTATAAGTCTATTATTTAATACATCTGATAAAGTTTTAGCGGCAATATTGGTTACAAAGGCCACACAACAATCTAAATCAAACAAGAAGATTCCTCCATCCATATCTATATTGATTTGATAACATCTGGAATATGTAAATCTTTATACTTTTTACCTATTAAGATGCTCTTTATTTTTTCAATATTTTTTAAATCTAAACTATCACTATAAATATTAACATTACTAATTGTATCATCGTCTATATAAATATCAAGGTTTAATGGCCTTCCCTCTATCTTTAATACTCGCTGTATCTGTGCCTTTTCTCTTTTCCCAAATATCCAATGTTCACTTTTTAGCATTTTACTGATCTTTTCTTCATCGGGATATTCCTTAGGTCTTATCATTCTAGCGTCGGAATATATTTCTTTGAACGCCTTAATTAAATGATGTTTTAAGCTTTCAACGGAAATGCAGGGATTTAATTCTTTTAAATTGAGAACTCGACTTTTTACAGATTTTATTCCTTTTCCTTTGAATTTGCTTCTATCAGGAGTGAGGCATTTTGAAAGCTTTGTTAAATCAAGATCCACCATTAATGTCCCGTGAATTAAAAATTTTTTTTCATCTTCCAGCCAAGCCATTCCGGAAATTTTCTTTCCTTTGAATAACAAGTCATTTCTGCCCCTCAATTGGGCTTTTATACCTTCTTTTCTTAAGGCATTTAAAATGATATTGATCCAACAATCTACATTTTTATTTTTCTGACTCGATATAAAAGTAAAATTAAGATTCCCTAAATCATGATATACACTACCACCGCCTGTAAATCTTCGGAGGGGAACAATATTATTTTGTGCTATAAATTCTAAATCAATCTCCCGATAGATATTTTGATTTCTTCCGATGACCACACAAGGTTCATTTTGCCAAAGTAAAAAAATGATTTCATCATCTTTTAAATTGCTGTAATAATTGTACTCTCGCGAGATATTGAGATAGGGGTTGATTGTATCCAAAACAAGAATTTTTACTTGCATTACATGTGAACTCCTCTTCCCATTAAGTCTAGACTGGCTTCATGTATTACTTCTGCCGTTGTCGGGTGGGCAAATATAGTATGAGTCAATTGCTCAATTGAAATATGATTAGTCATAGCTATGGTAATACTGGAAATCAATGTGGAAGCATCGGGACCACAAATTACAGCTCCCAATATCTCTCCTTTTTCTGATGCTATAATTTTTATAAACCCCTTCCTTTCATTCATTGTCAATGCTTTTCCGTTGGCAATAAAGTCAAATTTTGAAGACTTATATTTAATATTTAGCTTTTTTAAATCTTCCTCACGATAACCTACTACAGCTATTTCCGGATGGGTGTATACAATGGAGGGTACATGGATGTCTTTGATTTCTCTTTCTTCGCCTAAGATATGATCGACAGCAACCATCCCTTCATGGGAGGCTAAATGAGCCAGTTTTAAATTAGAGGACACATCACCAATCGCATATATATTTGATAAATTTGTTTGTTTGTATTCGTTGACTATTATGCTGTCGGTTTTTTCATTAATTTCTATAGAGGTGTTTTCAAGTCCCAAGCCCTTAATATTTGCCTTTCGACCGGTTGCCATCAAAATTTTATCGGCAACGGAACTGTGTCTTTGTCCATTTTTTTCAAAAGTGACGATATACTTATTTTCTACTGTTTCTTGAATGCTGATTACTTTACTTGAATTGCTTACTCGAATATTTCTTTCTTTGCAAATATTTTCAATTTCTTTTCCCCCATCCTGATCCATCATTGGCAAAAGATGGTCTTGAAACTCTACAATATGTACTTGTGAGCCAAATGTATTATATATGAACGCAAATTCTAATCCTATCACTCCTCCTCCAATAACTAAAAGGGATTTTGGAATTTCATTTAAACGTAAAGCTTCCGTTGAATCCATGACTCCATCTAGATCATGACCTTCTATCTTTAATACACTGGGCACAGATCCTGTGGCAATAATAATATTTTTAGCTTTTATTGTCTTATTTCCTACTCTTACCAATTTATCATCTATAAATTCAGCTTTTCCTTGAATATATTGGATATTGTTTTTAGTGATTAAATAATCGATTCCTGAAACCAAATCATCTACTACAGCATTTTTTCTCAATAGGACTTTTTCCATATTGACAGAAGGATTAAAATTTCCGTCAATACCAAATAGATTCATTTCTTTTAATGAATCATAGTGGTAAGCCGAATGAACAAGAGATTTAGTCGGTATACATCCTATGTTTAAACAAGTTCCTCCAAGCTTAAATTTTTCAACCATTACAACGTCCAATCCTCTTTTACTGGCATAAATAGCTGCCACATATCCGCCGGGACCTGCTCCTATTACCAATAAATCCTTCTCTATTATTTCATCATTGACATTATTATTTTCAAAAGTTTGAGATTTTTCTTCTTGTTGATTTATTTGTTCTTGTTTTGTCTGTAAGTTTTCATCAATCAATATTATGACTTCATTGGACATCACTTCTTGTCCTTCTTCTACAAGTATTTCTTTAACATAACCACTTATACTTGTTTTGATCTCCCGATTTCCTTTTGCTGTCTCTATATTACATAGGATTTGATCTTTATCTATTCTTTCGCCGATTGCTACATCGATTTTTCCAACAATGGCCTTCTTTTTACCTGGAATTATAGGTGCTTTTATTTCAATCATAATAGGTATCCTTTCAAAGAGAGGACTGTTAAATAACAGTCCTTTACAAATTATTCTACGACTACTTTTGTCAATTTCAATGGTACCCCATTTTCCAAACAATCACCTACGGGACATCTGGATTCAATAAAATGAGCGTATTTTTCTAATTCTTCTTGACTTGCATCGGATTTGAAATGCATGGAATAGCGAATTTCTTGATATCCATTTCTCACTCCTTCAGCAAGTCCCAAAAATCCATCCGGATCCAAATCCCCTTCAAGTTCTACATGAAATCCTTCCAGATTGATTCCCATTGGTTCTGCAAATGCATATGCCACAATTGCTTGGCAAGATCCTAAGGCACATAATAAAGCTTCCACCGGATTCATGCCGGTATCGGTGCCCCCAAGATCTTCCGGTTCATCCATGATTATTTTAAATCCTCTAGCTTCCGATTCAACCTGTAAGCCTTCTGACGTCTTTCTCGCTACCACTTTAAAAGTTTCCTTCATTTTTACTCCTTTCTCTTTAATAATTTCTTAGCTAGCTAATACTTAGCATGGTAAGTACTTTCAATGATAGTGTAAATGATTGTTTTAAAATTGTCAAGGATTTAACAGATCTTATTCTCATCTTCTTTAAGTATATTTTGTATTTTTAGAAATCATCAAAAAGTTTTTTGATACCGTAGCCGAAGGCATAAAGTTGTCATATTTCTTGGTGTTTGCCATCTCCCATTTCAACTCTCATAATGCTCCTATCAAAATACTGTCTTTCATCAGCCTTCTTGTTATTCTCTCTTGGATAATTCCTTGATAGGAGATTTATTTCAATTCCGCTATTCTCCACTTAAAAAAAGATAAAGTTTTCATATAGCTACTGATTCTTCATTTTCCATTTAAATAATTGGAGGCCATACTTTATAAGCTTTAAAAGAGGTTTTAAGAATGTGTAAATTCTAAAAAACCTCTTGATACAAGCTTATTTTTTATTTCATATCCATTTGTTTGACAGATAAAATACTGATTTTTCATATGGGCTATGGAGTAAAAAGAAAATAACTATGAAGTAGAGTACAAATAATTACAAAATATTCGGGAATTTTAAATAAAAGATAGGATAATGGTGAGAATCTCTGTCCAATAGAACTAATCTATTATTTAAAGCATTAAATTTTAAAATGGAAAAATTCAATTTTACAATATTCATTTTAAACTTTCTTCTATCCAAATCATTTCTTTTCGCTAAAATAATAGTCTTTTCTAAGCATAATTTTTAAACAAATACGGCAATAAAAATCCTCACAAAATCAGAGACATGTTGTAAGATTTTTCAATACTACTCATCAATTTTTCATATTGCAAACAGTATAATTTTATTTCAAATAATAAATTTAGCATTCAAACTTTGTGAGAATGGATTATCAACTCTTAATGATTAAATGGCTTTTGTAAATATTTAGCCAAAAGATAATAGATGGGAGCTTGGATACATAGTGCCAATTTCTCGATATCTATAGTTTCTAAATTCATCACTTTTAATATCCCTTGAAATACTGGATATGAAGGCAAAATATAGAATAGATAAGAAAACTTTGAATCTTCAAAAAATGCATAGATAATGATTGGTAGGGCAATAAAAATTGTCAGAATCAATTTTAAATTAGTGATTGCAATAATGTAATTGTCAGAAAAATTAGCAATGAAAAGTCCCAAAATTGCACTAATAAAAGATGTCAATATGATTATTACCATCAGTTTTAAAAGCAATTGAATATTGGTCAATATAATCGTCGTAATCATTGCCAAAACTGTCGTTATAATAAAACTTAGTAGTATTTTATGGTGTAAAAATTTATCAAATTTCATTGGGAGGGTTCTATTGATATTTATAATGCCCTCCTCTATTTCTGATACAATATTCATCACATTAAAAGTGCAACCTAAAAATAAACTCATAAGTATTATCATTGAATAGATTATATCTTTAAATTCAAGGATTGGGCTTTTCGCTTCGATCTTTTCCTCTCTGATATCGATTTCTAATTCTTGATTTAAAATCTGGGGTATGCTCTTTGAAATCTCCTTATGTCTTTTGCTTTCGTCGCCGGATATAATAATTTGAATATCATTATTTGCTTTTATGATGCCGATAGTTTCTGTATTGGGTTCATTGATAGATGAATAGAGTTTTTTTCTATCTTTAAAAAAATTAATATGACCTATGCTTTCTAAAATTTGAATTTCCTTTTCATTGAGTTCATTTTTAATGACACCAAAATTCAATTCTTCCATATTTTTTATATTGATAAATTCTACATTCAAGATTAAAATCGCCATAATAATAGGAAGCAAAAATGACAATATCGAAATTTTATCTCTAAAAACAGTTTTTAATTGAATGATTAGATTTTTCATTTTAAATCTCCTTGTAATTTTTGGCTAAATGATTGGTTAAAAATAGCAATATAAAAATGATAAATAAACTGATTAAGATATCCTTCCAACTATGAAATGAATTTTCAAAAAAACTGGTCTTTAGAGAAATATATCTTTTATACACTGGATAATATTCAATCCAATTCCAATCGATTGGAGTGTTTGCAGCTAAAAAAACAGGAGTCGTCATAAAAATCATCATAAAAGCGTAAAATATTCCAAATTGTTTAAAGTCTTTAAAGATTATGGCAAATATATGGCTTAATAAAAGTGTAATCGTCGATATTATAAATATATCGATATAGGCCTTTGAAATAATTGAAATTAAATGCTCTATGCCTATATTTAAAATTATCAAAAAGATTGAGAGTAAAAAATTGATCGTCGTAAATATTAATAATTTAGAAAAAATAAATGGCAAGAAGGATATTGGCAATACTCGATATAACTTTAATGCCCCCATATTTTTTTCTTTAAATAGAATGGAGGCAGAACCGATCAATATAATTGCAACCATTTCAAAAAATAATACTTCACAGACCATTTCACGTTGCAATTTTTCTGGTCTTGAAAATTTTCCGATGACTTCGTAAGAACCATTTTGTGATTTCTCCAGTTTAGTTAAGGCAAATCTCTTTAATAATTCATCATTAATTGCACTTTTGGAAGATATAAAGCTAATTTTTAATTGTTCTCCGATATTTTCAATGAAAACTGCATTTTCTTTGGGCTCTTTCGTCGATAAATGGACTTCAACTGGCTCAATATCATGTTTTGAATAGATCAAATTTATATATGCAGAATACATTATTATCGGAATTATAAGCAATACTATAAATTTATAATTCCATATGAATTGGAGATCTTTTTTCATCAATTGCCAAAAATTAGCCATTTTTCATTAGCTCCTTGCCAGTAATTTTTAAAAATATATCTTCTAAATTCGGTTCTTTTGAATGGATGCTTATAATTTGTTCAATATTCTTATCCAATCGGTTTTTGAAATCAGTTTTCGTATACATGATTTCATAAATCTTGTTGGATTTTCTATATTTTATTATAATTTGATCTTTCGCATACTTTTCTCTATAATTTTTAGGGCTAT
>JAUNVJ010000020.1 GCA_030537695.1 Tissierellia bacterium | reverse complement strand
ATATTTTAATCCATCTCTATGAATGGCACCAGCTTCTTTTAAATTGGGTAGATACCAATCTTAAGGGAGTGGAGAAAGCTTTTATTCCAACTCCATATAATTGGAGAACTTATGGAGATATGAATATGGAGTTTTGGAAAAAACATCAAAACACTTCTCTTGAAGATGCAAAAGAAATGTTTCATAAATCCCATAGAGATGTTTTAGAATTAGCTGACACATTTTCAAATGAAGAATTGTTTTCCAAAGGTGTTTATCCATGGGTGGGAGGAAGTGTCCTTGGTTCATATTTTGTAAGCGCTACTTCTAGTCATTATGATTGGGGGATGAAGAAATTAAAAGCACATCAAAAAAATTGTAAGAAAAATAAGTAGATATGGAGAAGGTAGGATGCATTTTGCCAAGGGAAAAGGGATATTATCTTCAAAAAATGGAATGCATTTATTCAGAGGCTGTACCCATATTTGTATTTATTGTGATTCAAGGAGTACATGCCATGGGATAAAAATCGATTTGAAGATGTAGAAGTTAAAGAATGCTCTAGAACTTTTAGAAGAATCTTTAAAAAGAAAACGAAAAAAAGTAATGATTGGCTCAGGTTCTATGACAGATCCATATATTAAAGAAGAGCTTAAACTAAATTATACAAGATAGGCCCTTGAAAGAATAAACAAATATGGTTTTAGCATCACTCTTATGACAAAGTCCTCTGGTGTATTTTTGAAAATATTATAAAGGGACTTTTCATCCTTTGTGCCAAAAAATCAAGATTTTTCATCCTTTTTTTCCGATATTATTTTATACATAATATGTATTAGTAGATACATGAATAGCATGATTCCTATACTTATAAATGGATCTTTCGTTAAAATAACTAAAACAAAGGCAGTTATAGTACTAATTATAGTAGTAATTATATTTTTTTTCATAAATCAACATCTCCCTTTTGGAAAAAGCGAACTACAATATGTATTTAATAAGGACAAATCAACAATGAGCATTCCCTATTTATGAACCATCTGTTAGGCAAGTGTAGATATTTTATCATAAGTATGAATTTCACCACCAATAATACAGTCTCTACTACAATCTTGAACCATATTTGAGATTAAAGCACTCTTTACTGCCTACCTTACTACTGAATTACTGATGTTAAAGGATTGTCATAATTAGGTTCGTTTACTTGTAAATGCAAATCAAATGGTAAAAATTCATTCCGCATCCCTTCCAAGGAATATTTTCAGATTATACTATTTGACAGAATTTTACAGAAGATTTTCATTATTGTTAAATCTAGCCCAATTATACCATGGAATTCTTTAAATGGTAAATAATAAAGAATAGGATTTTCATAAAAGATCATAAATTTAGATTGATTTATAAGGATATAAAATTGGAAGAACAATAATTAGAATATTAATAAAATTTTGGAGAAAAAATATTAAATATATTGCAAAAAATTCCCATTTCCTGAAAATGTCGTAATTTTTATTACAAATACTTTTTTAATTATTTATTTCCATCCACTGTAAATAGTAAAAAGATAAATTGAAAGGATCTCATTTTTAATTCCTATAGTATACATAGATATGAGAATCCATATGAGGGCATAGTTATAAAAAAGCAATAATGGAACATTTAAAGGACATAATGGAAAACCCGGTGGAAAGGAGAAAAAGCAAAAGAAAGAAAAATAGAGATTTGTGGATGGGTTGTGGACCATTTTCATAAGTACATAGAAATTTTCCACTTTGTTTAGAATCGTCAAATATGATATTTTTTGCAAGAATTGGAAAAATGATTACATTCCGGGTACAGAGAAAGTGGAGTGATTCCCATTCAATGAATTTGGTAACATCTTGCATCGATAGAAACAAAAATGGATAGGCTGTATCTATCGGACTAGATGTACTAGGTCTTACGGATAAAGGAACTGCCAGTGTGGAGGTGAGCTATGAATCATAAAGATGATAAAGAAAACCCAAACACAAAGGACAATTATGGTTATGCTAAACCGGAGTCTGAGAAATATTCTTATGCACCGTTAAAAATTGTGCTATCTGTCATTATAGGACTTGGGATAGACTTTTTTTCATAGCAACTGCTAGAGAAGTCGTCGCTTTAGGTTCTCATATAACGATAGGACTATGTGCTTTGATTTTATATCAAGAAATAAAAAAGAAGTAAAAGGTAGTAAAAGAACAGAAATTCTTAAATCTAAAAATCAGTTTAAAGAATTTCTGTTCTTTTATTGTAGTCTATATATGATATGATAAAAAGGATATCGATTGGTTTTACAAGAGCTAATCTTTTATAGGGTACAATATCATCAATTTGGCAAGGAGATTTTTAGACGAATCCTACACTGGGTGAAGCAAAGGAGCTTACATTTGTGCATCCTTTGTGGAAGATTTATATGGGGATTTGAAAAATCGGATTTCCCCGTTGCAGATGCTTCGTGGTTTCAGCCATATTCATTACAGTTAAATAGGAAGGTATCTCAAAGTGAGATCGATTCTTGGCAAAACATGAAGGGTTTGGAGGAGGTCTTTATGAGGAATTGATCCGATAGAAGAGATGTAATTTTATCTCTTTTAATTACAAATGGGGATCTTTTAAAAATCCTGCCAAAAGTATGGATTTCAAATAAATATCATAGAATGATCTTGAAGGGACTAAAACAAATTTATTACAGATAGAGATCTATTCCATCAGATACATTGATCCATTACTTAATTACTTAATATCGTGGAAAGAAGTGATTTGTTAAAGATTTCGGTTGGAGTCCAGGTTGATGCCAATAATATTGAAACTGTGGAACAGAAGGTTTTGTCAAGGAGTCATTCGGAAAAGATGGCTGACACCGCCTTAAAAGACAAATGAAATGGGAAGGAGGATGATGGATGGAAATAAAAAAACTCAATCAAGATTTTTCAGTGTGTAAAGTGAAGGATTATTCCCTTGTAAATTTAAATGCAGAATATAGTTTCATCGGAAAAACAGATGAAGAAAAATCCTTGGTATGCATAACGAGGGATGTTCCGCCAAATGTCATGGAACGGGACGATGGATGGAAAGGTTTTCGCATTCAGGGAATTTTAGATTTTTCCTTGATTGGAATACTGTCTAAAATTGCAAATATTTTGGCAAAAAATGATATTTCAATTTTTGCAATTTCAACGTATAACACGGACTATATTTTGATAAAAAAGGAAAATTATCAAAAGGCATTGGATATTCTCGAAGAATCAGGTTATAAAATTGTAGAGTGACAAATTTCGTCTTCTCAATTCTTTAAGAAAAATTCATGACATGGAGTCTATCGAAAGACCAGAGAACTTTGTTGCCGACTGGATGGGCTCCTTTGTTTTAAGAGGTTAAAAGAGATTGTGATTTTTCCTTCCTGGAAGGATCTGATGATGGTCGAAAGTGGCGACAATTATCCTTTTTGAAATAAAATAGGATGATTTCATTGTTCTTGGCTTCCTTTTGTTTGACAAGGAGAGAGATTCATTTTGAACTTTTAAGGCTCGTCTAGAGATTTTTGTGATATCAGGAGGACTATTATGGACATTGGTTTTTTACATTATTTCATCAGTTTTATATTTTTTTGCTTTGGACTATATACAATATATGCATTGTTTTTTGTTATTAAAGCAGTAATCAATTATGCTAAAGACAAAAATAGAACATTGGAAAGAGACATTCTAATGAAATCACTAGCATCAAGTATGATAATTTTAATTTTTATACATTTGTTACAAATATTTGTTAGACTTCTTCTTAAGAGTTATTATCCAAATAAAGTATATATGCCGATTATTTCATCAGGTGTTATCCAAGGAGACATTGGTAATTCTACCTTACATTTTGAGAGCCTATCTTTTGATTTTTTCCTAATTACGATTACATATCATATAAATAGATTAAAACATAAAGTAATCAGTAAAAAACAATTTCTAAGACCTATTATTTATATTATTTTGTTGTCTATTGTACTTACTTTTATAACATTTCATTTTATTTATAGATGATTGCATTTCAAAATTTAATTTGAAATAGAATAGTATTAAAAGGCAAGTGGAAATGAAGTTGACGAAGTATGATGAAGTGAAAATAAATAATAACTAGATTTATCGAATACAAATACCAAATGATTTCCAAAGTACCGGAAAATCAATACGAGAAGTTCTTTGTCAAATGGTGCCGATAAGGAAATTCAGAATAAATCTTTCTATTAGATGGAGTCATTTTTACCAAAGGAAAATCATATAATCCTTCATCGGAAGTTTAAAAAGTAAAAGTATAGAAGTCAGGAAAAAGTGATCATATTCCATTTTCTGACTTCTTTAAATTTACTGTATTCAAAAGATCTGTAGACAGTTTAAAATTTGCTCAAATAGAATCCAATGGATAAGATACTTAAATATAGGATTGTTCAATCCCTTGATAAGAGTTTTTGCAATGAAGGAGGTATTTTAAATCCATGTATCGGAATTGCTATAAAAATCAATTATGGAGATCACCATATAATGAAGTGGCAATACAGTATTTGTGTCGAAAGGGATGAGATATTATAAGAAAAAAGTATCCATAAAAGAGGTTGCCATAGAAAGAAGAAAGGCTCTAATTCTTTTGGATCAGATCTTTCGTGGTATATCTTCGGTTTTCAGTACATTACCCTACCAACATTTGGACATTCATAAAAAAGATTTAGAAAGTTCCAATGTTTTTTAATTTTCAAATATACTGATTACAAGTAAAAATGACATTGCTCAAGATCGTATCTCAAATTTTAAAGTTAGAAATAGTATAAAGTATGAAGAGACGAAAATTTGAAACCTGGTATCTTCCAATGGGGATAAGGTTCGATATGGTACATTGAAATGTAATCCTATATAAATCATTGATAACAAATATCAATGATGTTAAAATAAATTGAAAGATACCGTATTTGAAAGTATTGAGATTGGAGAAGCTTTTATGGGATCAAAAGATGGTAATAATTATTGGACCGATCTTTATAATAAAAATAATTATTATAGACATTTTATTTTAGACGCCCAAAATGGGGATGTCTTCTCTTTAAAAGGCAATGGTTATAGTGTTATCGGAAATTCTTTAGTATATAAAATTGCCGATGGTATCCATATGTTTAAAACAGAGGCCATCTATCAAGATGTGGATTTAAAAGGTTTGGATTCTTATGCCGATGATGCCTTGGTAATATATAAGGTGAAAAAAGGCAAGATATTAATGGAAATGCTAGATGGCAGGGAAAGAAGGTTGAAGGGTGAGGATATTTTAAATGCGGCAAGTAATTTTAAAATGTCAAAATTTCATAGCTTTCAGCAAGAAGTGGAATTTGTCGGTGTGACCTTTTATTATAAATATATGCTGGAGGCCATTGAGAATCAATCTTTAAATCAGTCTTTCCTGGAAGATTTTTATAAGAATGAGCTCCTCCAAGATGTATTTGTCCATCGAGGAAATTATAGGATCAATAGATTATTTGAAGAAATTGAAAATGCCATCCATAAGGATCATAAAATGTTAATGAAGGCGAAATCATTGGAATTGTTGTCTGAATCTTCTCTATATTATAAAAATTTTATGAGCTTAGACTATGAAACATTAAGCGAGGAAAAGAAAAAACTGTTTCAAGAAATAAAAGGATTTTTGGATACGAATTTAGATCAATATTATTCCATGGCATTTATCGCCAAGAAGTTTTCCATAAGTTTAACCGGCTTGAAAAATCTTTTTCATGAAGTCTACGGAATTTCCCCCTATAGGTATCATCTGGACAAGCGTTTGGAAAAAGCTGCTATTTTGCTGGAAGAAACGGACTATAAGATAAATGATATCTATAATAGGGTGGGTTTTCACTACCATAGTAATTTTTCCAATGCCTTTCAAAATAAATATCATTGCACCCCCTCTCAGTATCGTAAAAGCAAGAAATAAGAATAAAAGAATTCTAAATATATTCCATAAGCTGATTGAACCGATTAGCTTATTTTTTTGTCTTTTTATTACTTTTTTGAAGGAATAAAAATTATTAAAATAAAGTTGAGATCATTCAATGCCATTTATGATTTAAATTTCGATGAAAACTCCTTGAAGACATCAATGGCGAAAAACATTAAAATAGGTTCTCCCTGTGAAAAGAAATATTTCTTTGTAAGAAAAACTTGAAAATTCAAAAGAAACTTTTAATGATGGCAAAAAAAGATGATGGTTTTAATAATAAACAATGAAGTAGATGAAAGGGCTAAAAATGAAAGAAAATAGCAAACAAGCTCAGATGATATTAAATGATAATCTGTGGAAAATTATGGTAAAATTGACCCTGCCTGCTATGATGGCGATGGGTCTTCATGGACTAAATGTAATATTCGATGCAATTTTTGTTGGAAAATTTGTGGGAGAATTGGCCCTTAGTGGTATTTCAGTAGCATATCCTTTGACTCAAATTGCCTTGGGTTTCGGAGCCATGATCGGTGGTGGAGCAGGGGCTTATCTCAGTATTGTAATTGGAAAACAAGACAGAGAAACCCAAAATAAAATACTTGGAAATGTAAATTTTTTAGGTCTTGTCTTCGCCATGATATTGATGATTATATTATTTATCACAGCAAGACCTCTTTTATTTTTTATGGGGGGAAGAGGTCAGGTTTTGGAAATGGCCCTGTCCTATTTTAAGGTTACAGTGACAGGTACTCTTTTTTGGATTTTTTCACTAGGATACAATATGGTAATCAGAGCGGAAGGAAAAATGGGAAAAGCGGCCATAATCATGGGTCTAGGTCTTGTGGTAAATATTCTGACAAATTATATCTTGATGGTGATTTTTCGTTTTGGTGTAATTGGAGCTGCTTGGGGCACAAATTTAGGTATGTTTGTATCCACTCTTTTATCAATGATGTATTTTAAAAGTGGAAATGGAAGTTTTAAATCGAAGGTATTCCTCATAAGAAGAGATCGGGATATCGAAAATAGGATCCTATCTTTAGGAATGCCTCAATTGATTATGAGTATTACCGGCCTTATACTGGGGATGGTGATATTTAACACGATTGGAGCAGTGGGAACGGATTATGATTTGGCTTTTTACGGTGTGTCCTTTCGAATTATGACCTTTATGATGATGCTTTTAAATGCATTTATGAGATCCTTGCAGCCGGTCGTGGGTATGAATTTTGGGGCCAAGAAATACAATAGGGTGATTCATGCTGTTAAGGTATATATATCCGGTTCACTGATGATCATATTGCCCTTGTATTTGATAGTGGTACTCCATCCTCAAGCTGTACTTGGACTGATGTTTGAAGGCCCTATCTCATCGGAAAATATCTGTAATTTCATGATATTTATGTCCATTATTCCCCTTTTTTCAATAACGATGAATGGCATGAGTTATTTTCCCGCCATAGGAGAAAGTAAAATAGCCAGTACCATGCCTCTATTAAGACAAGTTATTTTGTACCTACCGGCAATGGTATTTTTACCTAGATTTTTTGGTCTCAATTACGTATATATTGGCTCCTTCGTCATCGATGTCTTGATAATGATCATCATTGGAGTCCTCTTGATAAAATCATTTGGAAAACTCAAACAAAGGATGAGCTAAGTAAGGGGAAGAAAAGACAAGGGGAAATTTTAAAAGTCCCATGTAAAAATCATGGATCGATAGGATCTCAATCCTTCCACGATTGAAAATATCCTCGGCATTTTTGAGGGAAGCTTTCGACGGCATACCTGGGACTCTTTTAGCGATGATTCCCATAAAAATCATCTGATAAATGGAAGAAAAGATGGATTCAAAGGACAAAAGCCGAAGGAAAGATGGAAAGTAAAATCATAAAGCATAGATCTTACAAGAATGGAAAAAATAATACTTCGATGAAAGTCCTCTTGCCACAATTGGCAGGGGGATTTTTAGATAAAAATGAGGGGAAAGGGATAGGACTTGTGGGAAAGCAAAATGAAATTTCCATGGAAGGAAAGGATTTTATAAGATGGCAGTTTAGCTAAAATATTGGCAAGAAGAGTATTTTAAAAGAATTTTATTCGAACAATCGGAAAAACTTCTCCTCTTCGACAAATAGGGATTTGAAAGTTTTGACAGAGCCAATCGAGGATGGTTGAAATTTTTCATGCCTTATTCTCGAAGGGGAATATTTTGTCAAAGTTGAAAAATCTGATATAATTGACCTTGTCACAGTCTTTTTAAGGAAGTTAAATAATGAAAATTTAGGTTTTCATCAATGGAAATATCACATTTTGTGTTGCAAATCTTTGAAATTTTCTTATGGAGATGAATTTAAAATTTGGCATAGGGGATCCACTGCTGGAGGAATCCATAGTCAAGAGAAGGAGAATTTTAAAGCATCGACTCCTTTAATTATCATGGGAGAATTTTTAAAAAGGAGATCAATTGTTGGAAGGAAAGATTTGAGAAAGGATCTCTTAAATTTTGACAAGAGAGGATCTTTTTTCGATACTCTGATAAATGCAATTTTAAATACGAAATGTCTATGATAAAGATCCATAGAAAGGGGTGAGAAGATGAGTGATATGGTTCAAAATATGTATAATTTAGCCAAAGAGGACGAAAGATACGGGGAAAAGTTTTTTATAACCATCGGTATTATTGTCATTTGTATCCTGGCCATTCGCCTCTTGCGTTTTATTGTGGATAAGCTTCCCGGGAAGGAAAAAAATCGGTATTGGATCAAAGAAATCGGATCCTATATCATTCTCTTAGTGACTGGAGTCGGTATATTGTACACATGGTTTAATGCTTTGGAAGGACTGATGGCAGCTTTTTCCATTATTCTCGGTCTTTCCGTCATTGCTTTAAAAGATTTAATCATGAATGTAGCGGGCTTTTTTTATTTAAAAGCAAAACGCCCCTTCGGCGTTGGAGATCGGATTGAAATTGAAGGTTATTATGGCGATGTAGTGGATATTGATTTTTTTCAATTTTCCATGGCGGAAGTGGGAAATTGGCTAGATTCGCTAGACCATACGGGACGAACTATCTATATTGCCAATCGGGATATCTTTACCCATCCAATGGCAAATTTTTCCAATAATTTTCCCTATATCTGGCGAGATATCACCGTTCCCATAACCCATAAGAGCAATGAGAAAAAAATGCGAAAATTCCTGGAAGAAATTGGCACCCAGATCTTAAAGGAAATTGTCCATAAAGATCAAAAGGAAGAAGAGACCAGTAAGGATTTGGAAGATCTTGGTCGAAATATAGAGCTTTTTGATGGAAATATACTTCCCAAAGTCCATATGAATGTCGATGGCAATGGCATCAATATTACATTGCGATATCTGGTACCCTATCGAGAAGGAGGCTCTTATGAAACCAAGATTTGGGAAGAAGTCTTGGATCGAATTGACAAGGAAACGGATATTGAATTGTCCCCAGAAGTTTTGCGGGTCGTCCACTCGGAGCCGGACAATCGGATTCAATAATCGAATATTTTCCACCAAAAGGGCACGAAAGGTGCCTTTTTTTATGGAAGTATTTCAAGGGAAGATTATAGTTTGATAAAAGATACCATTATGGCTCAAAAGACGGGAAAAATGAAAGATGCGTGATTCCAAGGAAAATGCCAAGAGCTTTTGATCAAAAAAATGCAGAGTGAGAAATCACTCTGCATCTTTTTAGCTATTTTTTTCAAATCCTCCAGTATATAATTTATAATACAATCCTTTTTGTTTCAACAATTCCTCATGATTTCCTCGTTCCACAATACGTCCCTTATCCAAAACGATAATGACATCGGAGTTCATAATGGTGGACAATCGATGGGCAATGACAAAGGAAGTACGATTTCTCATAATCTGATCCATTCCCTTTTGTACAATCATCTCGGTACGAGAGTCGATACTGGAAGTGGCCTCATCCAGGATCATCACCGGAGGATCATAAACTTCTACCCGTCCGATACTGAGAAGTTGAGACTGGCCTTGGGACAGATCCGATTCAATCCCTGAAATGACTGTATCGTAGCCATTGGGCAATTTACTGATAAAGTGGTCTGCCTGAACCCGTTTGGAAGCTTCTACGATTCGCTCTTGGGAAGCATCGGGACGACCGAAGCGAAGATTTTCGGCAATGGTTCCTGTAAAGAGATGGGTATCTTGGAGCACCATTCCCAAGGATCGACGGAGGGAGGATTTTTCAATCCTTTGAATATCGATTCCGTCATAGGTGATGGTTCCTTTTTGGATATCGTAAAATCGATTGATCAAATTGGTGATGGTCGTTTTACCGGCACCGGTGGCACCGACAAAGGCGACTTTTTGTCCTGGTTTTGCATAAAGATTGATATCGTGAAGAACATAGTTCTCACCGGAATAGGCAAAGGACACATGGTCAAAACGAATATCCCCCTCCAAGGGAATATAAGTCTTGGGATGTTCAGGATCCTTCCAAGCCCAAAGCTGTGTTCGCTCTGTGGTTTCCTCCAAGGTATTGTCGTCTTTTTTTCGAACTCGAACCAATTGAACGACTCCCTCATCCTGTTCTGGCTTTTCTCGAAGAAATTCAAAGATTCGCTGTCCTCCTGCTAAGGCAAGGACCACTTGATTTAGCTGTTGAGAAATTTGACGCATCGGTCCGGAAAAGGATTTTGACAATTGGAGGAAGGATGCGATGGTTCCCACAGTAATGGAAAAGCGAGGGCTTAAAGCCATCAATCCTCCTGCAATGGCAATAAAGGCATATTGTAAGTTACCGATATTAAAGATTACCGGAATTAGGAATAAGGACAATCGATTGGCCATCATCGTATTGTGAGCCAGACGATCATTGATCTGCTCAAACTGATCTACTACTTCCGATTCCCGGTGAAAGACTTTGATCACTTTAAGGCCGTGAAACATCTCTTCAATATATCCATTTTCTTCCGCAAGGGATCGTTGTTGTTTTAGGAAAAACTCAGAGGATCGTCCACCGATTTTGTTCATGACAAAAAGCATGAGCAAAACACAAAGGAAGACCACCAAAGACAACATCAACGAAGAGTAGAGCATGGCAATGACGATAAAGGTAATGGTGGCAATGGATTGAATTGCTCCTGGAAGGGAGTTGGAAATCATGACCCCTAAAGCTTGCACATCATTGGTATAATAACTCATAATATCCCCGTGGGATTTTTGATCAAAATAGGAAATCGGCAAAGTTTCCATATGAAAAAAGAGATCCTTTCGAAGGGAATTTAATGTTCCTTCGGAAATATCCACCATCATTCGAGAATAGAGCAATGATGCAATGACCCCGGAGAGAAAGAGCAAGGCCATTTTAGACAACATGATAAAAAGAGGTCTAAAATTTGGCGTTTCCATTTTTGACAAAGGCAAGATATAATCGTCAATTAAAGTTCGCAAAAACAGAGAAAAACCCACATTGGCAATGGTGGCCAACAGGACTAAAAAGATGACGATAAAAATTTTAAACTTATGTTTTTCGTAGATATAGCGAAACAAAATCTTGCCTGTCTCCACATTTTCCGGAGACGTAATTTTTCGACTAGTGGGATTGGATAAAGTTGATTTATCATGTTTACTCAATATGGACACCTCCTTTTTCCTGACTAAGGGCAATTTCGGAATAGATTTTCGAATGGTTCAACAATTCTTCATGGGTACCGATGGACTCGACATGACCTCGATCCAAAACAATGATATAGTCGCAATTTTTCAAGGAACTGATCCGTTGAGAGATCAAAATTTTGGTCATGGAAGGCATCAGTTGTTGAAGGGATTGAACGATATTTTGCTCCGTGGTATTGTCCAAAGCGGATGTAGAATCGTCCATAATTAAAATACGTGGATTTTTTAACAGCGCTCGAGCAATACAAAGACGTTGACGCTGTCCCCCGGAGAAATTGGTTCCCCCTCGTTCTACAGTGGTGTCATAACCTCCCGCTTCCATAATAAAATCATGGGCTTGGGCCATTTTTCCTGCTTGGATGACTTCTTCTGTAGAGGCGGTTTGATTTCCCCATCGAAGATTTTCCATCACGGTACCAGTAAACAATTGATTTTTTTGCAATACCACCGATACATTGTCACGGAGAAAGTCCAAATCATATTGACGGACATCGACTCCTCCCACTCGAACTTCACCTTTCGTAGCGTCATAAAGTCGAGGGATCAAATGGATCAAAGTAGATTTAGACGAACCGGTAGGGCCGATAATTCCTACATAATCTCCACTTTTGACGGTAAAGTCAATATCTTCCAGAACATATTTTTCCGGTGGCTCATTGTAGGAAAAGTACACATGGTCAAAGGTGACAGAGCCGTCTTTGATCTCACGAACCGGTGTTTTGGGATTTTGAATACCAGGTGTGGTATTTAGTACTTCTGCCACACGTTCTCTAGCATTTCGAGCAATGGTCAATTGAACTAAAATCATGGATAAAAGCATCAGAGAAATTTGAATTTGAAAAGCGTAGGTGATTAAACTCATCAACGCTCCCGTCGTCAAAGATCCGTCCACGATGAATTTAGCACCGAACCAGGAAATCAAAAGAGCAATGGTATAGATGGACAATTGCATCAAGGGATTGGACAGGGCCAAAAGTTTGCTGGCCTTGGTATACAATTGAAACAGCGTATCGGAAATGGAAGAGAATTTATTCACTTCATCCTCCTCCCGAACGAAGGATTTTACCACTCGAATTCCCATGAGATTTTCTGACACGGTGGTATTTAGACGGTCAGTCATACGAAAGACTTTTCGAAAAATGGGATAGGCCATTTTAATGATGATTCCCATTCCTACCACCAATACCGGAATGATCATAAGAAAGTTCAAGGCCAATTGCTGATTGATTTTAAAACTCATAACAAAGGCAAAAATCAACATCAATGGAGATCGAATGGCAATTCGTATGCTCATTTGAAAAGCCGTTTGTAAATTTTGAACATCGGTGGTCATTCTTGTTACCAAAGAACCGGTGGAAAAAGAATCGATATTTCGGAAGGAAAAAGCTTGTATGTTTTTAAACATGGAATACCGTAAATTTTTCGCCAAACCGGCAGAAGCCTTGGTAGCAAAATAACCGGAACTCATACCGCTGATAAAGGATATGAGAACTGCGGCAACCAAAATGGCACCGATTTTTATCAAATCTTCCCTGGATTCACCGACGATTCCGTTGTCAATAATCAAACTCATCAAATAGGGAATGGCAATGTCCATGGAAACTTCAATAATGACACAGAGAGGAGATAACAAAGCATATTTTTTAAATTCTCCCAAATGTGAAGAAATAGTATGAAACATATATGCACCTCAATATTTTCTACTTCAATTAAATAAGAGTCCTAATAGAAATCAGGACCAGAATGAATGTTTTAACAATCCTCCCATAATAAAATACAAGGGGGATAAAAAGATTACTACCCATTATACTACAAAATCCCATAATTTACGAACTGTTTTTCTAAATAATAAATTGTAAATACTATTGGAAACCTAGAGCAAACTAAGTCCTGGATAAAGATATCACATGGATTTTGATAATCCAGGCATTTCTTGATCTATGATTGTGCTTCACCGTATTTTTATTTATTCTACCAGATCTATTTTAGATCCATCTGCTTTTTGGATAGTACTCTCATAACAATCCATTTGAATTTTCGTGGCCATCTCTTTGCAAGCTGCATATGGATCAGAAAAATAAAAATGGATGCCCATTTCTCAAATTTTTTGTAACAAGGGAAACCTTTCTCCTATCGAAGGTGAAGCTTTACATGCAGCCTGATGTAAGAGTTTTACTAATTTATTCATAGTTTCGAAAGGAGTCTTTCCATCCATCCTTCATTGGTATGGCTATAGAAAATCTTGATTTCATCTCAACAAATTTTGCCAAGCTCCTTTTCTTTTGATAAAATGGTATCTCGTTTCCAAGGCCGCATTCTTTTTCGCATGGATGTTTTAATATTCGATCTTCTTCCCATTTCTTTGGGTTTTTTAGACCTTCCCTTTCTGCTTCGTCTATGATATCAAAATCAATCAAAAGGAATAGTGCCAGGTATCGATGGTTGTAAAAGAAATAATACCATGTAAAAAAGTGACATTTTTTGTTTTATGACCATTTAGAATTCAGTGGATCAATGTTTTTGAGATGATCCGTAATTTTAGCTTTTGCCCTTTAAAAGATGGTTTATATTTACTATATGTTCTGCTTCGATCATTTTATAATTTCCTTTCCATCCTTGTAATTTCTCTTGAAATTGTGAAATTAAGACATTCCAAAACTTTTGCTGTTTTTTTAGAAGAGAGCCTTTGATTTTAACAATTCTATTTTAGTTCCATCATTTAGGATAAGTATTGACGACTCCCATTAAGGTCTATGTATTCTATAACAGTATTAAATTTTATACAAAATTCGTATGGTCTTTTTCGAGAGGTTATTTTTAATTTTACAAGTTATCCTATGAAAAGAAGAAAATAAAAGGTGGAGATAAGGGTTCATATAATATTTGAATTATTCTTTCCATTGATTTATGATATATACAAAGATAAAATCTAATATGATTTGGGAGGTATATTATGACGAATAAGGATAAAATTTTAAAAAAGACTACTTCTCTTTCAGCAAAGAAGTTAAAGCAAATGGGTGCACATTTAGAGCAGGAAAAAGAAATCCAAAGAGATGACCGTCCTGCATCGGATGTCTATAGCAAATTGAAAGGTAAAGATCCGAAAACGGGTGTGGAAGTTCCCACAGATGAAGCAGTGGAAGAAGCAAAAGAATGGGTCGATCAGGAAAATCAAAGATAAATAAGGGGAAACTTGCCGTTTCCCTTTTTTGATGAAATATAAGCAAGGCAATATTATGAATAAACAAGGCTTAGAAAGTCAATTATTGGAAAAAATACTTCGATGGCGAAATCCTCGACGAAATCGAATCATGATCTTTCTTACCCATTTAGGAACGGGAGGATTTATTTGGCTCATTATTATAGCCGTCTCCATCTTGGGACAATGGGATGTAAGAATCGGGCTGAATATGGTACTGGCAATGAGTCTGTCCTTTTTGCTATGTAATCTGATATTAAAACCCTTGGTTCGAAGAGAGCGTCCCTCCTGGAATCGAAAAGAATATTTATTAATCAAAAATCCGAGAGATTTTTCCTTTCCCTCAGGTCATACCTCCTCATCCTTTGCGGCAGCTACCACCGTCTTTTTCTACCAACAAAAATTGGGGATCTTCCTATTGATAATCGCAATACTGATTGCCTTTTCCAGAATTTACCATTATGTACACTATCCCAGCGATGTGATTGTAGGGATCGCTTTGGGAATATTTTGTGCATTTTTAGCAAAGGAATTTTTTGATCGATACTGGTTGGAATGGATTTTTTTCAGTGCCAATTTTATGATAAAATGAAAAAACACGAAGACTTTATTTCTTCGTGTTTTTTTGTTCTCGTAATTCTCGAAAAAAAGAGCTTAACAAAGCACTGCACTCTTTTTCCAAGATTCCCCCTTCATAAGTCGTCTGATGGTTAAATCCCCCTTCATCCAATAGCTTGACATGGGAATGGACGGCTCCGAAGCGGTGGTTATAAGCACCGAAGACCAAATGTCCCACTCGAGCATTGATCAAGGCACCTACACACATTAAACAAGGCTCCAAAGTGACATAGAGGATGCAGTCTTCCAAATGGTAGGAATCCAAAGTTTGGACTCCTTCTTCAATAGCCATAATCTCCGCATGCTTGAGAGGATTGTTCGTCCTTTCCTTTTGATTGTGACCTCGACCGATGATCTGACCGTTTAAAACTAAAACGGCACCAATGGGCACATCCTCCTGTCTATATGAAATTTTCGCTTCCTGTATCGCTTCTCGCATAAAAAATTCTTTTTGAGTATCCATAAAAGTATCATCCTACAAATTGAACACAAAATCAACGAAAAAATGAAGAATGGGGTATGAGGAAGAATAGAAGCTAAATGGATTGAGATTGGTAAA
>JAUNVJ010000064.1 GCA_030537695.1 Tissierellia bacterium | reverse complement strand
GTCCTAAACCAGATCCATTGGGCTTTGTGGTGTAGAAGGGATCATATAATTTCGAAATATTTTTTTCTTCAATATTTCCCGTATTGTAAAACTCTACCCGTTTTTCATCTTTCATCAGACGGGAACGAATAATGATCTCACCGCCATCTTCCGTGGCATCCACGGCATTTAATAAGAGATTAATGATGATTTGAGTAAACTGTCCTCGATCGATATAGATATAGAAATCTTCGGCGACTTCATTTTTAAAATGAATTTTTTTATCTTTCGCCGCCGTATTATAGGTGGACTCAATGACTTGATTTCGTAAATACTCTTTCAAATAAGTCTTCGTCAAGGCCGCTTTTTTCGGTTTAGAATATTCTAATAAATTTTTTAGTAGATTGTCAATATATTCGACTTCCTTCGGGATATAATAAGTCAATGCTTTTTGAAATTCAGGATCTGTAATTTGTTCTGGGATTAATTGAGCGAAATTTTTAATGGAAGTCAAAGGATTTCGAATCTCATGGGCAATATTTAATAATAGAAAGCCTAAAGATTCCATTTTATCTTTTTCCAATAATTTTTTCTGTAATCGGGTTTTTTCCGTCACATCTAATATGGATAAAAAGACGCCTGTGGTCTTTCCTTCCAGATCGGTCATCCGACTATAAGATACTTCCAAATATTTAATATCATCATGGATTACCACTTCCATGGATGTGTGATAAGATACGGCTCGATCATCTAATATATCTTGGATATAATCGATTTGAAGATAAGTATTATACTCCACTTCATAAAAAGATTTGTTGATGAGATTTATCGCATCAATTTCTAAAATTTCTTCAGCTTTTGAATTGACGGCAGAGATTTTACCTAATTTATCGATATAAATAGCACCATTTTCCAGCGTTTCCATGATTTGGAAATTAAATGTGCCCAGGGAGTCCAAAAACCATTTGGCATATATCTCTTGATAAATGCCCTTTCTTTTGATGATTTCCAATCCTTTTTCAATTTTTTTCAACTGTTTTTTGTTCTCTTTTCGGCCGGCCATGGCGTATTTTGTCACCGCCAAGGGTTTATCGATAATTTTAATTAATTCATCGAGATGATTCTTTTTTGAGAGATATTGAATCGTCAATCGATTGGCGATGATTCCCTTTACCTTTTTTCCCAGTAATTGACGTAGTGCCGTTTCCTGGGAACCTACTTCCACAATATTTTCAACATCAAAGGAAAGATCCTTCAACAGATTTCTACCGGCATCATATTTTTGCACGGCAATTTTTTCCCCTTCTAAATCCTTTAAGGATTCGATATTCTCATATTCTTTTAATGTAAAAATGGAATGAAAGGTGGTTAAGTATTCACTGCTGAAACAATAATCTTCTTTCCGTTCCTCATTGATGGAGAAAAATTGTAATAGATCGTATTCTGATTGTTCAAAGTCTTCATTGACTTTTGGCCAAGATAATAAATCGATTTGGATTTCTTCCCCGATGGCTTTACTAATTTCACGGGTGATTTCCGTCGCAAAACCTTGGGCCATTCCATTGTCATCCAAATATTCAAAAGGCGGGTGTTTACAGTCCCCACATATTTTAATCATCCAATCTCCCCCATTTCAATTCTTAATTCTAATATTATTCTATTGTAATTAAGAATAAATGAAAAGAGCCGGCTCAAGCCGGCTCCCATTTTTAGAATAATAGATGCATGAAAATAGCAACTAATGGAATTGCAATGAATGTACGCTCTAAGAATACAATCATTAATTCTTTGAATTTTACCGGTAATCCAGTATTCATAATAACGACCACAGATTCTGCTAAGAAGATAATTTGTAACATGGATACTGCAATTACAAAGAATCTTGTTTTTGCGTGTAAATTAGCTACATTGTCTGCAATTGTCAATACGGGGATAAACATTTCTGTAACACCCGTTGGGATTGCCGCTGCCGCTTCCATGGCATCGGGTACACCGACAAGTTTACAAGCAGGATAGAAGATATAGCCAATCCACTCAAATACAGGAGTGTATTTTGCAACGATCATTCCAGCAATACCGATGGAGCAAAGAGATGTGATAACTTTCGGTAATACAGGGAAAGAATCTTTTACAGAATCGATGATTCTTCTTGGCATATTTCCACCGATAACTCCACGTTTCGCAGCACGGTCTGCACCGACAATCAGCATTTTAGGACCAAATTTTACAGAAGCATCATTTCTTTCTTGTTCTGTTTGTACACGACCATTTTTAAAGACATCTGTTTTTCTGGAAATAGGTGGAATACGACTGATAATCGCCGCTAATACAAAGGCTAAGAAGAAACAAATGAAGTATA
>JAUNVJ010000019.1 GCA_030537695.1 Tissierellia bacterium | reverse complement strand
AAAACCCGTCGAAAGATCGACGGGTTTTGTACGGATTAAAATAAAACTTTATTTTTCTATTTCTAAAATTTTAATTCCTTCGATGAATAAATGGCATAAGTCAGTAGAATAAATATTACGAATAATATTAAATTGACGCCTATGTTTATAATATTGATATTTGAGCTTACAAAATTATAGGGATGGAAGACTTCTGTCGGGAAGAAGTTTACCACGGTTAAAAAAGCTCCCCCTAAGACCTTGGCCAAAATAATAAAGATCACCATTAAAAAGATGAACAGTATCGAAATGGCATCGGCATGGATCGAAGATTTCGATAGGGATGAAAAGAAAAATCCAATGGACATAAAGACGAGTCCCGATCCTAAAAGTCCGATAAATATTTTAATAATACTGATTAAAAGACTCATAAGATCTTGATTGGCGTCAAAAGTTTCAACGGTTAAACCGATGGCATACATAATACCGAAGGTCGCAGCTCCTAAAATTACTAGTAATAGGATATAAAGCAATGTGTTTGCAGCTAATTTTTGAGTGACGATTTCGGCTTTTGTAATAGGATTGGAATAAATGTATTGAATATTTCCCAGACTTTGTTCTTTGGACAGAGAACTTGCACCAATTTGCATTGCAAAAATAATAATCAAGATTGCAATATAATGGTAGATCATGGCCAAGTACTCCCCGGGATTCGTATAATCCAAGGAAGGGGACAAGCCTAGAATCGATCTTGTCGTATCGCTCATGGAGCTGATTACGGAATCAAAAAGAGATTTCATTTGTGGTCCCATCATAAAGGGATAAAACAGCAGTAACAATCCTACGAAAATTATGAGCACTATCGCCCAGGCGATCATTTTTCCAAAATTAGATTTGAATTCCATTCCGAATATCATTGGGCATCCTCCTCATTATTAGAATTTTTTGTGTCAATGACAACGGTTTGGTCTTGAACATTTTCCTTCGACAACGAGTGGGCTTCGGTTACGGAATCTGAATCTTTTGTATTAATAATGGCTTGATCTGTATAAGGTTTTGAAGGTTCAGATTTTGTCACTTGACTTTCATCCATCGTGGAAGAGGAAATAATAGTGTGGTCTTTCGTATCTTCAGATATTTTATCGGAAGACATTTTTTTTAATTCACTTTCGGTTTCTTCCACTAAAACTCCATTGATTTCAATGGCCTCAAGGGAGTTTTTCTCTGGAGACGATACCAAAGGCCTTTCTTTTTGGATCTGTTCTTTTGTGATATAGGTATTGTCATCTGCATAATAAGCTTCGATTTTATCTTTTAAATCCGCATTTTCTAAAGAATAGCTTTCTAGTCCTTCTTCATAGATCACCTTGGAAAGTTCCGTTAAATTTTGATCATAGTATAAAATCGTCTCGTCCGGTTCGTCTTTGATAAGATGGGCTCCAATGGAAGTAAAATGATTTAAATTTCCACGATAATTGTTAATTCGGAGAATTTTATCATTGGCAGGTTTTGCATTGACGTATTCAATATCTTTAATTACACCATTGTGCAGATAAGCAATTCGTTTAGAGTGTTTTTTGGCTTCTATAAGGGAATCTGTCAACATAAAGATCGTAACATTTTCCTGTTGATTTAAATTTTTTAAATGGTCGAACAATTTAATTCGACTTTCATGATTTAAGCCTTTGATTGGCTCATCTAATATTACAAGTCTTGGTTTTACAATCAAAGCATTGATAATGGAAAAAATTTTACGTTCATTTTCATCCATATCTCCAATCTTCAAATGTCGATCAAAATTAAAGTAGTCACATAAAACTTCAATATCTTCTGTCGATTTTAAATTATGAGCAGACAAAGTTTTTTTAAAAATAGTATTTGCTCTTATATTGTCCTGTAATAAAACGTCTTGGGGTACAAATGTGACACTTTCCTTAATTTCTTTGGAATCTTTATTACAATCCATATCATATATAAGAGCCGAACCTTTATTAGTCTTTAAATAACCCATTAAAATTCGTGTAAGGGTTGTTTTCCCGGATTCTTTTAAACCCAATAAGGTAAAAAATTCTCCGTCTAAAATTTCAAGATTCAGATTTGAAAAAACTCTTTGTTTGCCAACTCTTTTCATTAAATCGTCAATGACGATGGCACTCATTTTATTCACCTCTGTTTATTTGTCTTTTCTCTATTATACAATAGTTAGACGTCAAATTAAACAACCGATTCGAATTCTCCTGGTTTTGGATCAAATTATGATATAATATGGTAGCTGATAAGATCCTTTCCATGAGAATATGGTATAATGAATGGATCGACTATGAGGAGGAATTTATTTGAAATTAGGTATTGTTGGCTTACCAAATGTTGGAAAATCAACACTTTTTAATGCATTGACAAAAGCGGGAGCGGAAGCGGCAAATTATCCTTTTGCCACGATTGAACCCAATGTGGGGATGGTTACCGTTCCAGATGATCGTTTAAAAATTCTAGCTAAACTTAATCATTCTCAAAAAGTCCTGTATACGACGATAGAATTTTTTGATATTGCCGGCTTGGTAAAAGGTGCCAGTAAAGGGGAAGGACTTGGAAATCAATTTTTAGCCAATATCCGTGAGGTAGATGCTATCGTCCATGTAGTCCGTTGCTTTGAAGATGACAATATCATTCATGTGGACGGCTCGGTGGATCCTTTGCGAGATATTGAAAATATAAACTTGGAGCTTATCTTTTCCGATTTGGAACAGATTGAAAAACGACTTCAAAAAGTTCAAAAACAATCGAAGGGAGATAAAAGTCTTCTTCCTGAAAAAAATTTATTGGAACGATTGGAACAAGTATTAGAATCTGGTCAACCGGCACGTTCTCTATCTTTAACCGATGAAGAAAAACAACTGGTAAAAAATTATGCCCTATTAAGTGAAAAACCCGTAATTTACGTTGCCAATGTCAGTGAAGATGAGATTGAAACGGAGGGAAGAGATAATCCTCAGGTTCAAAAAGTTCGAAATTTAGCCAAAGAAAATGGAGATAATGTAGTGGTTATTTCAGCGGAAATAGAAGCTGAAATTGCATCTTTAGACGATGATGAAAAAGAACTATTTTTAGAAGAACTGGGTTTGAGTTCTTCTGGTTTGGATAAATTGATTCGTTCCAGCTACAACTTATTGGGTTTAATTTCATTTTTAACGACAGGACCCCAGGAAACTCGGGCATGGACCATTACGAAGGGAACGAAAGCTCCTCAAGCAGCAGGTAAGATTCACTCTGATATGGAGCGAGGCTTTATCAAGGCTGAAACCATCTCTTATGATAAATTATTGGAAGCAGGTAGTATGGCAAATGCTCGAGATCGAGGATTTATACGATCCGAAGGAAAGGATTATGTCGTAGAAGATGGAGATATTATCGTCTTCAAATTCAATGTGTAAATTTGTGTAAGTATTGTAAATAGGTGAAAAAATGTATCGAATCGTTGCAATGGATCTGGACCAAACTTTACTTTCCAGAGATAAAAAATTAATGGGCGATTTTAATCGTTTTGTAAATTCATGTACAAAAAACAATATTATTCCCATTATTGCTACGGGAAGAGGATATCATTCTGCGAAACATTTCATTCCCCAATGGCCATTAAATATTGTCTGTAATAACGGTAATTTAATACGAAATGAACAGAAGGGAAGTATTGAGTATATCAATCCGATTCCTAAAGCTGATGTGAGAGATATTCTGTATCATCAGAAAAATGAAAGAATCCAAACGTCCTTTCATATCAATGGTTATGATGATGGAAAGGATTTGGCTCAATTCCCTTCAAAGGACACCAAATACCAGTACCGTTCTCGAGAAGGCAAGCGCAATATCAAATTAAAACGATTGGAAGATCTTTCTTATGATATTTTGTCGGTCGTATTTACAGGCGAAAAGGAAGATCTCAGACAATTGGAACTTGAATTGTCTTTGGAATATCAAGATCGCTTCAATCTCCATTTAATGGCATTTCATACAAGAGATTGTCATATGTTGGAAGTACTACAAAGGTCGGGAGATAAATATATCGGCGTCCGTGAATTTGCACAAAAACGAAATATTCAGATGTCGGAAGTCATTGCAATCGGCGATGACAGTAACGATCGACTGCTCATTGAAAAAGCAGGTTTGGGAATCGCTATGAAAAATGGAGTAAAAGAAGTTCGCCGAGTAGCGGATATAGTATCCCACAAGACCAATGATGAAGGTGGAGCACTGGATATATTAAATAAAGTTTTGAAATTTGGTGATTAAATGAATATCAATTGGTTTCCGGGCCATATGAAAAAAACCCTGGAAGATATGGAAAAAAAATTAAAATTAGTGGACTTTTGTGTTGAAATAATCGATGCCAGAATTCCTTATTCCAGTCAAAATCCTCTTTTTAAAGAAATATTTAAAAATAAAAAACGATTGATTGTCTTTAACAAAATTGATTTGAGCGATGAGAGTAAAAATCGAGAATGGATTGAATTTTTAAAAGACGAATCAACTTTTATTGTGCCCTACAATGGCAAGAAACCGAATCCTTCTCAAATTGTTCGCGCTGCCTTTGATTTGATGGAAGAAGATATCAAGCGGAAGAAGGAAAGAGGAATTCAATCCGGCCCTCTTCGAGCGATGATTGTTGGAATTCCCAATTCAGGAAAATCGACATTTATTAATGGGATCAGTGGTAGAAAATCGACAAAAACCGGAAATCGACCAGGGATTACAAAGACAAATCAATGGATCAAAATTCATCCTAAATTGCATCTTTTAGATACTCCTGGGGTATTATGGCCAAAATTTGAAAATAATAAGATCGGACGGCATCTTGCTTTTACCGGTGCGATTAAAGATGAAATTATGGATCGTGAAACACTGGCCCTTCGATTGATTGAAGAATTGATGGTTCTTCAACCGAAAGCACTGGAACAGAGATACCATGTTGAAATAAATGATCGGTCTCCGATCCAAGTAATGGATGAAATAGCCCGATCTCGAGGAGCTATCAGGAAGGGAGCGGAGGTGGATTACGAAAAAGTATCAGCTATCATATTAGATGAGTTCCGGAAGGGAGTGCTAGGACGAATCACATTGGAGGCACCTTATGACTTTTATTAATTATGAAGAACAATTCTATGAAAAAAATTATCAATGGATTGTGGGTATTGATGAAGTAGGTCGTGGCTGCCTTTTCGGTGATGTAGTAGCCTGCGCCATCATTATGCCACGAAGGGATCCCATTGAAGGAATTGATGATTCAAAAAAATTATCAGAGAGAAAGCGACTGTCTCTATACCAAAAAATTTTAGAACGACAACAAGCGGTGGGGATCGGAAGAGTGGACAATTATACGATTGACCAAATCAACATCCGTCAAGCCACACATTTGGCTATGATATCAGCTATTGAAAATCTACGAACTCCCGACGGAAAAAAAATCCTGCCGGATTTCCTTTTAATTGATGCCGAAACCATCAATACGGATATCGATCAACAGGCGATTATTAAAGGAGATGAAAATTGCTACTCCATCGCTTGTGCTAGTATCGTCGCAAAGGTATATCGGGATATGTTGTGCAAAAAATGGGAATTAGAGTATCCAGGATACGGAATTGGAAAACACAAGGGTTACGCGACCAAGTATCATCGTGAAATCTTAAAAGCCTATGGCCCTAGTGATATGCATCGAAAGTCTTTTTTAAAGAATATGGACAAGTGGTAAGTATGAATCATAAACAAGTGGGAGATTACGGAGAAAATATTGCCTTGGAATACCTTATCAAAAATGGCTATCGAGTGCTGGACAAAAATTTTCGAGCATTGGGTACAGAAATTGATTTGATTGCATTGAAAAAGGATGAATTGATTTTTATTGAAGTCAAAACCAGAAGAAATCGTCAATTCGGGGATGCCTATGAAGCGGTCACAGAAAGAAAAATGAATCATATCATTCAAACGGCTCAATCCTATATTCAGCAAAAGAATCTGTATCAATATATGGTACGTTTTGATATTATTGAAATTTATTTAATGGAAAATAAATTAAATCATATTAAAAATGCTTTTATTCTCAGTTAAAAACAGAGCCTATAAAAAAATCATCGATTCGATGATTTTTTTATAGGCTCTGTTCATTTTAATCATTGTAATCTTTTCAAAAAAATATTTTAATTTTTTTCAAACTATGTTATTATGGATTATGTTAAAACATAGTAATTTTGTATGATTTATTTTTCCACTTAAGGATATATATAAAAGGAGAATATAGGTATTAGGAGGATATTATGGGAAAAGAATTACTAAAGATCGAAGGACTGACAGCAGGTGTTGAAAATCATAATATTTTAAAAGATATAAATTTAAAGGTAAACTATGGAGAAGTCCATGTGATTATGGGTCCGAACGGATCGGGAAAATCCACTTTAGCAAATGTCATTATGAATAATCCGGCATATGAAGTGACTCAAGGTAAAATTTATTTGGATGGAGAAGATATTACAGACCTTTCAACGGATAAAAGAGCAAAGAAAGGTCTCTTTATGTCCTTCCAAACTCCGGAAGAAGTGCCGGGAATTTCTGTGGAAAACTTTATTCGTACGGCAAAAATGTCCATCGAAGAAAAAAGCATTCCAATCTTAAAGTTTAAAAAGGAAATCGAGTCGGAAATGGAAAGCTTAAAAATGGATCGAAGCTATGGGGAACGTTATTTGAATGTAGGTTTTTCAGGCGGTGAGAAGAAAAAAAATGAAATACTTCAAATGCTTATGTTAAATCCAAAGCTTGCTATCCTTGATGAAACAGATTCCGGTCTTGATGTAGATGCAACAAGGATTGTAGCAGAAGGCATAGAAAAGTATTTAAGCAAAGATAATGCCTGCCTTATCATCACACACCATCAAGAATTAATACGAAATGTGGTACCTGATTATGTTCATGTCATAATGGATGGAAAAATTATAACCACGGGAGATGGATCGATCGTTCATAAAATTGAAAATGAAGGATTCAGCTGGTTACGAGAAGAGGTGAAGTAATTTGTCCAGAAAAAAGGAAAGAACTTATGTCGAACAAATGGATCGTGGAATATACGATATAAAAGATGATTTTAAGTTTCGAAAAAAAACAGAACAAGGATTAACAGAAGAAATCGTGCGACAAATTTCCGCCGAAAAGGAAGAACCGGAATGGATGTTGGATTTTCGATTGAATGCGTTAAAGATTTTTAATGAAAAAGAAAACCCTACTTGGGGTCCGGATATTTCTGCAGTAGATATGGATGAAATAACCACGTATATACGTCCCGATGCCGATCTCTCCGATGATTGGGATCAAGTTCCTCAAGAGATTCGAGATACCTTTGATCGTTTGGGAATTCCTGAAGCAGAAAAAGACTTTTTACTATCGGGAGTAGGGGCACAATACGATTCTGAAGTTGTCTATCACAATATTCAAAAATACTTGGCAGATCAAGGAGTTGTCTATACGGATTTTGAAACCGGATTAAAAAAATATCCCCATATTGTAAAAGAATACTTTGGCCGATGTATTTCTCCCTCTTTGCATAAATATGCAGCCTTACATTATGCGGTATGGAGCGGGGGATCTTTCGTCTATGTTCCAAAGGGTGTCAATGTAGATATTCCATTGCAATCTTATTTTCGTCTAAATGCACCCGGAGCCGGTCAATTTGAGCATACCTTAATTATTATAGAAGACGATTCTTATTGCCACTTTATAGAAGGTTGCTCTGCACCAAAATACAATGTGGTCAATCTCCATGCGGGAGCTGTGGAATTGTTTATCGGAAAAAATTCCACCCTTCGATATTCAACAATCGAAAACTGGTCTCGGAATATGTATAATTTGAATACAAAGAGAGCCATCGTTGAAGAAAATGGAAAAGTGGAATGGATTTCAGGTTCTTTTGGATCAAAAGTCTCTATGCTCTATCCCACTTCAGTTTTAGTTGGAGAAAATGCCAGTAGTGAATTTACGGGAATTTCATTTGCCGGATCAGGACAAAACTTAGACACCGGCTCTCAAGTAATTCATGCAGCTCCAAATACTCGTTCCACGACCAATTCCAAATCAATTTCTAAAGATGGAGGAGTTGCCGTTTATCGAGGTTTGGTGGACATCAAGGAAAATGCCTATGGAGCCAAAAATTCAACTTCCTGTGAATCTTTGATGTTAGATTCCCAATCTCGATCAGATACGATTCCCAGTATCCGGATTAAAAATCAAAATGTAGATTTAGGGCATGAGGCTAAAATTGGACGCATATCAGATTCTGTTATCTTTTATTTAATGACCCGTGGTATCGATGAGGAAGAAGCTAAGCAAATGGTTGTACGAGGCTTTGCCGAGCCTATTGCAAAGGAACTTCCTATGGAATATGCTGTGGAGATGAATAATTTGATTAATCTGGAACTTGTAGGTGCCATCGGCTAAGGAGGACTACTGTGAATACGATTATTGGAAACAGATTGGCCTTTAAAACTTTTGACTATTTAAAGGTCAATGAAACAAAAATACAAGTGGCGGATTTAAATCACCTCGATTATTTTTTAGAATCTGATGAAGATCATATCCGTCATTTGAAAGAACTGGATAAAATACGGTATGGGGTGTCGGAAGAAGCCCTTCAAATGAATCAAAACTATTTAAATTTATATAAAGTGTATGAAACAAAAACAGGAGAAGAACTTGATTTTTCTCTGCTTCGGTTGGAAACCGACGATAAATACCATCAATTAATGGATCGACATGACCTTATCGCTGGAAAAGATTCTAAACTGCGATTGGTTCTAGATTATCACTCAATCGGAGAACGAGATAAATTTAGAAATTCCGTCATTCGCATCATAGCAAGAGAAAAGTCGGAAGTAGAACTTTTTATTATTCAACGAGAAGATAAACCCAATACTTCATTGGAATCCATTGCCATTTATGCAGAAGATCATGCTAAGGTGAAGGTATTTCAATATCAGCTGGGAACCCATCGCCTATACACCAATTATCAATGTGAATTGGTGGGAGAAAAGTCGGAAGGTTATGTCAATAGCATCTTTTTCGGAAATCGAGATGATGAATTAAATATACTCTACAATATGATTCATCGAGGAAAGAAAACCAATAGCGATATTTTGGTCAATGGAGCTTTAAAAGATCAAGCACAAAAAAACTTTAAATCCAATTTGGAATTTAAGGAAGGAGCCGTTCAATCCATAGGTTCTGAAGAAGAATATGTGATTTTACTAGATGACAATGTCCATTCTATTTCCGTTCCGTTGATGTTATGCCATGAAGATGATGTAGAAGGAAACCATGCGGCCAGTGCCGGTCAAATCGATCCGGAGATTCTTTTCTATCTTATGACTCGTGGTATATCACTGGAAGAAGCGGAAACACTTATTATTGAATCTAAATTTGCCGCTTCCATTGACAGTATCAAAGATGAAGAATTAGAAAAAGAAATCTGGAATGCAGTGCGAAAAATTATAAAGGCAGGCAAATAATATGTTTTCAAAAGAAGAAATAAAAAAAATTAGAAGTGATTATCCCTATTTGGATATTAATCCCAATGGAAAAAAAATTGTCTATTTGGATAATGGAGCAACGACACAAAAACCGTTGCCGATCATTCGTGGTATACAAAAATATTATGAAAATTGCAATGGAAATCCCCATCGAGGAGCCCATTATTTAGCTGTGAAATCCACAGATGCATATGAAATTGCCAGAGATAATGTGGCCCATTTTATTGGAGCTGAAAGTTCTGATGAAGTGATCTTTGTACGAAATGCAACGGAAGGAATCAATCTAGTGGCTTATTCCTGGGCATTAAACAATTTAAAAGAAGGTGACGAGATTTTAATTTCGATTATGGAACATCATTCCAATCTCGTCACCTGGCAAATGGTTGCGGAAAAAACGAAAGCGACACTTCGTTATCTCTATATTGATAAAGATACCAAGGAAATCCCTTGGTCGGAAATTGAAAAAAAGGTATCGGAAAAAACGAAACTTTTTGCCATCACAGCAGCTTCTAATGTGGTGGGAACCATGCCGGATCTAGGGCAGATCATTCCTTATGTACGAGAAAAGAGTTCTGCTGTTATCTTAGTCGATGGAGCACAGTATATACCTCATAAAAAGGCGAATGTTCAAGAGTTGGATTGTGATTTTTTAGTCTTTTCCGGGCATAAGATGGTTTCTTCCATGGGAATCGGTGTACTTTATGGAAAAAAAGACCTATTAAATTCCATGGAACCTTTTCTGTATGGGGGAGATATGATTGAATATGTCTATGAAGATCAATCCAGCTTTTTGCAAGCACCACAACGTTTTGAAGCGGGAACGGCCAATGTGGAAGGTGCTATTTCACTTAGTACGGCCATTGATTATCTGGAGGAATTAGGTTTTGAAAAAGTGGATCAATATGAAAGTTATTTGACGAAATACTGTTATGATAAAATGGTTCAATTGCCCTATTTAGAAGTATATACCACACCCAATGAACATCGCTCCCCGGTAATTTCTTTTAATTTTCGAGAAACACATCCCCATGATGTAGCATCAATTTTAGATTCCTATGGGATTGCTGTTCGATCCGGTCATCATTGTGCGCAACCACTTCATCGATTTTTAGGATGTAATTTTTCTTGTCGAGCCAGCTTTTCCTTTTATAATACGACGGAAGAAATCGACTTCTTTGTGGATCATTTAGAGGATGTAAGGAGGATGATGGGTCTTGGATCTTAATCAAATATATACACAATTGATCTTGGAACAGAGTAGAAATAAGTTAAATCGAAGGGATTTGGAAAATCCTACCCATAAAGAGTTGGGCCATAATCCCAGTTGCGGAGATGAGATTACCTTACAACTTCGGATTCAGAATAAGACCATTGAAGATATTTCCTATACAGGTCATGGTTGTGCCATATCCCAAGCTTCTACTTCGATTATGTGTGATACGGTAAAAGGACTGGAAACGGAAAAAGCCTTAGATCTTTGCAATACATTTATAGCCATGGTCAAAGGGGAAATAGCTCATGAAGAAGATTTGGAAGATTTAGGAGATGCTGTCGCATTTGAAAATATTCAAAATCTACCAGCTAGAGTAAAATGTGCAGTATTGCCCTGGTATACGCTAAAAGATATTATTGAAAATGATAAAGTAGAAGGTAGTTTTATTCCTTAAACGAAGAAAGGATTGATGCTATGAAACTATCAACAAAAGGTCGTTACGGTCTAATGGCTATGTATCGTTTGGCCCAAAATTATGGGGGTGGTCCGATTTCTCTAAAAGAAATTGCAGCAATGGAGCATCTCTCGGAAGCTTATTTGGAGCAGCTTTTTTCCCTGTTGAAAAAGGGAGAACTGGTTAAAAGCATACGAGGTGCCGGAGGAGGATATTTACTAGCAAGACCACCGGAAGATATCCCCATTGGAGAAGTCATCAATGCCTTAGAAGGTAATTTAGGACTGTCCTGTTGCAGTGTGAAAATGCGACCGGAATGTGAAAAATATAATGAATGTGCAACCAGGGACATTTTGGAAGAATTACAATACCGGATGGAAGAAGTTATGGATTCCATGACTTTGGCGGATATGTGAGGGGAAATAATATGATTTATATGGATAACGCAGCAACAACACCGGTTAATGATACTGTCTTGGAAACTATGATGCCCTATTTTAATACATTTTACGGAAATCCATCCAGTGTATATTCCCTGGGACAAAAATCAAAGGAAGCAATAGAAAATAGTCGATTTTCTATTGCTCATTCTTTGCGCTGTCAGCCGACGGAATTATATTTCACTTCAGGAGGAACGGAATCGGATAATTGGGCATTGAAATCATCGTTGATTAATTCCGAAAAAAATCATATAATTACAACAAGCGTTGAACATCCTGCAATCTTATCAACTTGTCGTGAATTGGAAAAACAAGGTCTAGCGGATATTACTTATCTTCCTGTCGATAGCAAAGGAGAAATCACTCTCGAAGATGTAAAAAAAGCAATCCGAAAAAACACATGTTTGGTTTCTGTGATGTATGCAAATAATGAAGTGGGAACGATCTATCCCATTGAAGAAATAGGAGAGTACTGTCGAGAAAAAGGAATTCTATTCCATGTAGATGGAGTCCAGGCTCTTGGTAATCTTTCCATTCGTTTGGATCAACTTCCGGTGGATATGATGAGTTTTTCAGCTCATAAAATATATGGACCGAAAGGAATTGGCTTATTATACCTACGTGACGGAGTGGAGCTTCCTTCTTTCATCCGGGGAGGAGAACAGGAAAGAGGGAAAAGAGGAGGAACGGAAAATGTTCCCCTCATTGTAGGTTTTGCCAAAGCTGTTGAAATGGCCGTGACATATTTAGAGGATCATCAAAGGCAAATGGAAAAAATTCGTAATTATTTATGGGAATCATTAGATTCTATGGAAGGCATTTATATAAATGGACCAGAGAAAAATCGATTACCGGGAAATCTCAATATTTCTATCGAAAATATAAAAGATCAGATGATTCTACCATTCTTAGATATGAATGGAATTTGTGTCTCTCAAGGTTCCGCTTGTAGTGCGGGAAGTATAGAACCGTCACATGTTTTGTATGCCTTAGGTCGCAGGGGAGATCTTTTAAAGAATTCTCTTCGTATCAGTGTAGGGTATCAAAACACCATAAAAGAAGCAGAAGAAGTAATAAAAGCAATCCAAAAAGGTGTTACTAAATTTAGAAAGTAGGTGATGAATTGGAACAATTATCGGGAAATACGGAAAAATTTATATATTCAGCCATTCTTGTTCTTGGCATCATCCTTTTATTTCTAACCATTTATTATTTAATTAATATTGGAAATCGATACATTGCAAGAGATAAACGACTGGGTATTGATTTAAAATTAGTCTTAAAAATTTTTGCAGGCATTATTATCTATTATCTATTACGCGTTATTTTCCGTCGATATCCGATTTTAGGATATACTCTATGGTCGGTGATTATCGCCATAATCTTTGCCTATGTAATCGATCCCTTGGTCAATTATTTGGAAAAAAAGGGAATTAAAAGGCCCTATGGTGTTTTTATCGTATATATCAGTGCGTTTTTGATATTTGGAATATTGATCGTTTCTGTCATACCGAAAACCATTGAAGAAATTACTAATTTATTGACCAACCTGCCAGGTATTGTAGATAATATATCGGAATCTCTTCAAACTTTTGCCAATCGAATTTCAGAAGATTACCATTTTGATTTGATGAGTATGCTTCAAGATGCGATGGGACCGACAAATTCTACAATCGATTCAGCCAATGGGGGAATTTCTCCAAATACTGGTGATGCGATTTCAAATATCATCATCAATTTCCAAACCCAAGCTTTAGCAAAACTTCGAACAATTGTCACAAGACTTTATGGAGTCGTAACAGGTTTTGTTAAAATTATTTTAGTGCTGATCTTTTCCTTTTATTTTTCTGTGGATAAAGATAAGTTTATGAATATGGTTCGAAGGAATATTCCATTAAAACTTCGAGATGATATTTTTTATTTGAGTCATCGTATCGACAACTCCTTACAACAATTTATCCGTGGCAGATTGTTAATGGCTGTATTTGTAGGATTTGCCACAATGGTTTATCTATTAGTTTTACGTGTTGATTTTGCAATTGTAATCGGACTTATCACCTGTGTTGCAGATATTATTCCCTATATCGGTCCATTCATGGGATTTGTACCTGCCGTTCTTTTTTCCTTTATGGATTCACCGATCAAGGCATTATGGGTGGCTATTTTGTTCTTCCTACTGCAATGGGCTGAAAATAATATTTTGGCACCAAAATTAATCGGAACCTCCACAGGATTGAATCCATTATTGGTCTTAATCTCCATTATTATCGGAGGTGGCGTTTTTGGAGTTTGGGGAATGATTGTCTCTGTGCCTTTAGCATCAATTATTATCATTTTAATTGACTTCTTTAAAATGAAATACAATGAGAAAAATGCACATAATTGACAAATTTTTTTAAACAAATTATAATGATGAAAGACTTTCCTCCCTTGAGTAAGGGAGGATTTTTAATAAAAGAGGTGTAAAATGAAAAACTTAAGCTTACACGAAATAAGAAGTGAGTTTTTATCTTTTTTTGAACATAAAAGACATATGATATTACCAAGCTTCTCTCTGGTTCCAAAAAATGATAAATCCCTGTTGCTGATAGGGGCGGGAATGGCACCTATGAAAAAATATTTTACAGGAGAGTTGGTTCCCCCTTCAAAAAGGGTTGCCACCTGTCAAAAATGTATACGAACAGGAGATATTGACAATGTAGGAAAAACAGATCGCCATGCAACATTCTTTGAAATGTTAGGTAATTTTTCCTTTGGGGATTATTTTAAGCGAGAAATTATCCATTGGTCCTGGGAGTTTTTAACAGAAAATTTAGAAATCCCGGAAGAAGATCTTTGGGTGACAGTGTATTTTGAGGACGATGAAGCTTACAATATATGGCATGATGAAATCCATGTTCCTGAAGAAAAAATTATCCGTTTGGGAAAAGAAGATAATTTTTGGGAATTGGAATTAGGGCCGTCAGGACCTTGCTCAGAAATTTATGTGGATCGAGGATTAGACTATGGCTCTGAAGAGGAACGACCCGGAGGAGAAGGGGATCGTTTTATTGAAGTATGGAATCTGGTATTTACACAATTTGATAAAGATGAAGCAGGAAATTATAATCCATTATCCCATCCCAATATTGATACCGGAATGGGCTTGGAACGGATTGCCACCGTATTGCAACAGACCGACAATATCTTTGAAATAGATGCCATTCGGGAGATTATAGAAGCTGTGGAAAAAATTTCCGGCTACTCCTATGAAAGTGACGAAGAAAAAGATGTATCAGTACGGGTGATTACCGACCATATCCGTGCCATCACATTCCTTATATCCGATACAGTTCGCCCGGGTAATGAGGGAAGAGGTTATGTGCTACGACGCTTAATTCGTCGCGGTGCAAGACATGGAAGGTTACTAGGTGTAAAAGAAAGCTTTCTTTATAAATTGGCCGATATCGTCATTGATTCCTGGGGAGATCAGTATCCGGAATTAATCAAAGACAAAGACACGATTAAAGATGTGATATTGCGAGAAGAAGAAAGATTTCTAGAGACGATCGAGCAAGGTATAGAAATTTTAAACGATTATATCGAAAAATTGCAAAAAGAAAAAAAAGATATTCTATCCGGTGCAGATGCATTTAAACTCTATGATACTTACGGCTTTCCCCTAGATTTAACGGAAGAAATCTTATCGGAAAAAAAGCTCCTCGTCGATCGTTTGGGCTTTGAAAAATATATGGAGGATCAGAGAGAGCGAGCACGGGCTGCTCGAGGAGAATCGAATATCGGTTGGTCCCACCATGTGGACGATTCTCTATACGAAAACTTTAACAATGAATTTGTCGGCTATGAAAAAGAAGAAGTTACCGCCAATATACTTGCTATCATCAAGGACAATCAATTAGTGGATCAGTTGAATCCAGGAGAAAAGGCTGTCGTAATAATGGATCCCACTCCTTTTTATGGAGAATCCGGGGGACAAGTGGGAGATACCGGCTTTATTTATTCAAAGAATTTTAAGCTTCGTGTTTTGGATACGAAAAAAACGCCTCGTGATCTCCATTTGCATATCGTTGAAGTAGAAGAAGGATTTCCACATAAAACATCTGTCACTGCGGTAATTGACAGTAAGCGAAGAGAAAATATCAAAAGAAATCACTCTGTAACTCATCTACTTCATAAGGCGTTAAGAGAAGTGTTGGGAACTCATGTTAATCAAGCAGGTTCTGAAGTGATGGCGGAGCGGTTGCGATTTGACTTTACCCATTTTGAAAGCATCTCGTCCGAAGATTTACAAAAAATTGAAAATCGTGTCAATGAAAAGATCTTCGAATGCCTCCCGGTCAAGACGACAATTACAACTGTGGAAGAAGCACAAAAAATGGGGGCTATCGGTCTTTTTGAGGACAAATACACCGAACGAGTACGGGTGCTGTCTATGGGTGATTATTCCATGGAATTATGCGGAGGAACCCATGTACAAAACACAGCGGAAATTTCAATGTTTAAGATCACTTCAGAAGGTGGAATTTCCAGTGGCGTTCGTCGAATAGAAGCTATTACCGGTCCTTATGTCTATTCCTATTTAAAAGAGATGGAAACAAGAAGAGACCAAATCGTTCGTTTTCTAAAAACGAATAAACGAGATCTATTTACGAAGGTACAAACGATTTTAGAAGAATTAAAAAAGGCCCACAAAGAAATAGAATCTTTACAAAGATCTCAAGCGAAAGATGAATTGGACGAAATCTTAGCTCAAATTCAAACGAAAAATGATATTTCTTTTGTCACCTATTCATTCCAAGGAATTGACATGGACACTTTGCGAGAAATGGCAGATGAAGTTCGTGGCAAAATAGGTTCCGTCGTCGTATTATTTTCCACGGTCAATGAAGGAAAGCTCAGTTTTGTATGTGCAGTTTCTAAAGACTTGGTAGAACGGGGAATTCAAGCAGGTAAATTGATTAAAGAAATAGCCAAAGTAGCTGGCGGAGGTGGCGGAGGACGTCCCGATATGGCAATGGCAGGAGCGAAAGATATCGAAAAAACGGAAGAAGCTTTAGGAACTCTTGAAAAATTGCTCTAATAAATTAAGGTTATCAATTAGAAAGAAATATGTTATAATTGGATAGGAGGTTTATTATGGGCGATAGAAATTTTGAAACACAAATATTTGAAAAACAAAATTTAGAGGAAGAACGAATCAAAAAAATTTTACTTTCCGTCTATCAATCTTTGGAAGAAAAGGGTTATAATCCAATAGATCAAATTATCGGATACATTTTATCTGGGGACCCTACTTATATCACCAGTTATAATAATGCTAGGTCCATAATACAAGACATAGAGCGTGATGAATTATTAGGAGATATGTTAAAAGTTTATTTACAAAAAATGTGAGATGGTTCGCCATCTCATATTTACATATGAGATTAAAAGTAATAAACGAATCATGTGTACCTATATGAGGTTGTGGTATGATGAATAAAATTTTAGGCTTGGATATTGGTGATCGGTGGATCGGTGTTGCCATAAGTGACAAAACACAAATGATTGCACAACCCTTAACCACTATAAAAAGACAGTCCAATAAACAAGCTTATGAAGATATTCATAAAATTATGAAAGATGAAAAAATAGAAAAAGTAGTGGTAGGTCTTCCTAAAAATATGAACAATACCTTAGGCCCTCAAAGTGAAAAGGTAAAAAAATTTGCTGATAAATTGGGGAATAAGTATCGAGTTCAAATTATATACGTTGATGAACGGATGACGACATTAATGGCGGAACAAGACTTAATAAAAGGTTCCGTACGAAGAGAAAATCGTAAAAAGTATATTGACAAAATTGCAGCAGCATATATTTTACGAACGTATCTAGATCGCTTACCAGAAGAAAGAAGGGAAGTTAATGGAGAGAGCACTTTTTTACGATGAATTAGGAAATCCCATTGAATTTGTAATCAAGGCAAAATTTTCAATTGAAGAAACAGATTATGTGGCCATGCTTCCGGCGGAAACGATTGATCCCTATGTATATATTTTAAAGATTGTCCTGGACGAGGAAGGTCAGGAAATGCTTGCAGGCATCGATGACGAAGAACTGGACGAGGCAACTAAAGTATATGAAGAATTGAGTAAAGAAAAGTTACAGTAATAGGAGTAATTATGGAATTAAATACAGACTATGTAAAATCCGTTTTAAAGACGAATGGATATAAATATACGAATCAAAGGGCGGCGGTTTATGAAGTATTCTTAGAACATATTAATTCACATCTTACAACGGAAGAAGTTTTTAAATATGTATCGGAGAAGGATCCGGAAATAGGAATAGCTACTGTATATCGTACCGTTCAACTATTTCAAAAATTGGGAATATTGGATCATATAACTTTTGGAGACAATATTACCAGATATGAAGTTCGTGCCAGCAATATGGGACATCGACACCACCATTTGATTTGTGTCAATTGTGGAAAGGTATCAGAAGTTCAAATTGATGGTTTAGACGAATTGGAAAAAGAAATTGAAGATAGAGATCATTTTAAAATTATAGACCACAATCTTAAATTTATAGGTTATTGCGAAGACTGCCAAGAAAATGAGGAGAAGGTAAATGAAAAACAGCAATAAGCTAAAAATTATTCCACTAGGTGGAATGCATGAGATTGGAAAAAACTTGACGCTTATCGAATATAGGGAAGATATCATCATTGTGGATTGTGGAATGACATTTCC
>JAUNVJ010000063.1 GCA_030537695.1 Tissierellia bacterium | reverse complement strand
CATGCATATATTCATCAAAGCTTTTTTCTAATATGATATTGACACTATTTTCGTCACCAAACATTCGAATGGCATCTTCCGTCGCCTTCTCCAAATCTCTAAAACAGATGATATTCCCAAAGGATTTCACCTTGTTTAAGATACGATTCGTCCGAGAATAGGCTTGGATCAGTCCATGGTAGCGGACATTTTTATCAATAAAAAGAGTATTGAGCCTTGGGGCATCAAAGCCCGTTAAAAACATCCCTACAACAATGAGCAGATCAATCTCTCCTTCTTGCACTCGCCGAGAGAGATTCTTGTAGTAGTTCTCAAATTCTTTCCCCTCTGTTGAAAAATTCGTTTGAAATAAATCGTTATAATCCTCAATGGCTCCTTCTAAAAACTCTTTATCCGTTAACTGTAATGACGATGGTTTAAAATTTTCATCTTGTATTTCCCCGATCACCGTAGATTCTTGATTTGGTGCATAGCTAAAAATCGTTGCAATCCTCAATCTTTTTTCATCGGGAACATGTTGTTGACGCTTTTTAAATTCTTCATAATATAATTTTGCCGCCTCGATACTTTGCACCGCAAACATGGCATTGAAACCATTGGCCCTCCTTGAAGGCATATCGTAATGTCCATTACGATGGGTTTTGATATTGAACACTTTTAAGATATGCTTTGTAATTTCAGAGATTCGTTCCGGATGGAGGAGCATCTTTTTTTCTAAGCGTTTTAATGCATTTTCATCCATTTCCATTTCCGCATCTTGAAACTTGGGAACAATATTATTGTAGTCCACTTTAAATTTCAATACCTTTTCGTCGCGAATGGCGTCAGTAATCACATAGGAGTGAATTTGGGATCCAAAGATATCCGAGGTCATGAGACCATCAATATTATTTTCCGCAAAAATTGGCGTACCGGTAAAACCAAATTGATAGTATTTTTTAAAGGATTGGCTAATGTTTTTTTGGGCATCGCCAAATTGGGATCGGTGACATTCATCGTAAATAAGTACGCAGTGTTTCGAATAAACCGGGTGATTGGGATTTTTCTTTACAAATTCATTGAGCTTTTGAATCGTCGTCACGATAATCTTATGATCTTCTTTTTCAATGACTTTTTTTAGTTCCTTTGTACTGGCACTACCATTTACACTATCCGGTTGAAAGCGTTCATACTCTTCCATTGTTTGATAGTCCAGATCCTTTCGGTCCACCACGAAGAACACTTTATCGATAAAATCAAGTTTCGTTGCAAGTCTTGCCGCCTTAAAAGAAGTCAGAGTCTTGCCGGAGCCCGTCGTATGCCAAATAAAACCTCCTGCAGACACCGTCCCCGCCTTCTTATTTTCATAGGAAGAGCTGATCTTCCAAAGAATTCGTTCCGTCGCCGCAATTTGATAGGGGCGCATCACCAGTAAAACATCATTGGCGTCAAAGACACAGTACTTTGTTAAAATCTCTAAAAGTACCCTTTTTTCAAAAAAGGTCTTCGTAAAATCTTCCAGATCATGGATCGGCTGATTTCTCGCATCGGCCCATTCACAGGTAAATTCATAATTATTTTTATTCCCAAGGGTCGTATTGGAAAAATATCGTGTAAAGGTCCCATTGGATATGACAAATAGTTGTATATACTTAAAAAGGGAGGATTCTCGATTATAACTCTCTTTCTTATAGCGATGAATTTGATTAAAGGCCTCCCGGATATTCACCCCCCGTTTTTTGATTTCAATTTGAACCAGCGGAAGACCATTGACGAAAACCGTCACATCATAGCGGTTTTTATGAGTTCCCTTTTGTTCAATTTGATTTGCCACTTGGAGAAAATTATTATGGATATTCTTTTTATCGATAATTTTTATATTTTGTATCCGTCCATCATCAAAAACAAAATCATAAATATGATTATCTTGGATTTTCCTCGTCTTTTCCACGACGCCATCATTGGGCGCGTCCAAATACTCCACAAGAAATCTTCGCCATTCTTCGGGAGTAAAGGAGACATTATTGAGCTTTTCGATTTGAGTTTTTAAATTCTTTTCCAAATCTTTTTGCGTCTTACCATGAAATCGGGAATATCCTTGGGAAAGTAAGTTATCGATCACCTCTTTTTCCAATTCCTTTTCTGTTTGATAACTTTCTTTGATGAGGGGCGTCTTTTTATAGGAAGCAAGGATAATGCCGTTGGGAATTTCGGCAATGGAAGAAACTTCATATTTCGTATTTTCTTGACTCATAATATCACTCCTTCTTTTTAAAATTGAGTAATTTCTCCCGATAGTACTCGTATTGTTTTTGGCGAAGATCAATTTCTTTGGGGAGACCCTTAGAAATATGACTCACAAGGACATCAAACTGGTCCAGTATCTTAACGATATGTTCTTGTACCGGTTGTGGTGGGATCGGGATTTTGAAATTCATAATTTTCTTCTTATCTCCTCGGGGCATTTTAGCTCCCT
>JAUNVJ010000005.1:1649-88675 GCA_030537695.1 Tissierellia bacterium | reverse complement strand
CACTCCCTTCGGTTCATAAAAATAGTCGGTTAAAATAGCCTCTAATAGGCTAAAAAACATTATAGCTCTATGATGGATTATTATCAAATCCAACATTTCCTACTTTCATTGGAAAGGATATAGATTAAAGTGCTTTTTGGAATTGAGAGTATTATTTGCAAAAATGACAGAAATGAAAATCAAAATTTTGGAAGCCTTTCAAAAAGATCTCTTGATCATTATATCGATCGGTCGACCATATAATGATTCGAAAACAATTGCGATTAAAGGAAAAATAAAAAGGATCTCTGTCTATTGTATTGGAATTAATTTGAAAGGATTTTTTGAGAAAAAATTCTTTCAAACTTCATATCTAAAGGTTCCTGATGTTTGATATAATATCATTAAATCAATCGAAAGGAGCTTTTTAAAATGAATGTTCAAAAAGAAAATGAAAATAAAAAAAGGATTTATTCATGGGAAAAAAACAAATATTTCATTATACCTGTGGTCCTTATACTGGCCATCATTATTCTATTATTATCTTTCAATCTACTTCCTTTTCAATTTAATATTAAAAAGGCATATGCCAATGAACAATATGAAAAAATTGTTCAAAAATATAAAAGAATAAAGAGTCCTGATGATATTGAAAAACTCTATATTGGAGATTCCTTTAGACAATTGGATTATGATCTGTCTAAGGACCAGGAAGCTTATAACTTTTTCAAGAAAAATTTTGCGTCTTTGAATCCGGAATTATTGATAAATGACTTGCAAGGAGATCTCTATTTGTATTTTTTAAAAGGAGGTTTAAAAAGAGGGAATTTTGATCATATATTTTCTTTTTTAATCCTAGATCCTGATCAAGTGGTTGATCGAGAATACATACAGGAATGCAAAAAAAGCTTATGCTATGAATTAGCAGCTCAAGGAGCCTCGAAAGTTACGAATGCATTTATCGATTCAAACTATATTCTTAAATTTGCCAAGAATTGTCTCGATTTAGATGATATTGAGTTTGAAGGAGAAGATGTGGAACAAGTAGCTCATGTCTTGTCTTCCTTGGCGGCGAATGTGAGTGTATTCGGTAAAGAAAAGCTTTCTGATCTATATGTGGCAGTTGAAGAAACGGGAACAAATTTGAATAGCTGGGCAAATTCGGAAAGATATTTTACCGATATTTTGGACGAATCCATAGATTATTTTGAAACGGAAGATGAGGCAAATAAATACCTAACTCCTGATAAAATGGAAGAAGTCGTCACTACTATGCATGAAAAGCCGTACCTTCCCGATACGAACCCAACACCTTTAGAAGGGGCTAGGAACAGTCTAAAAGATGCTTTTGACAAAGTATATTATGGGGAGGGCATTTATAATTTTACTCAACCGATGATTGATTCCGCCAGTCAATTAGCACAAGATTTGAAAGCAGACGATTTGGAGTTTAAGAAGAGAAGAGCGGAAAAGATGCAGGAATTGGAAGACAGAAGACAAGCGATCAAGGAAGAAGAAAAGGACAATGATAAATACAAAGAGACTTTCTCACTAATTGATGATATGGGAACAGGTCAAAAGCTACCGATAGATATCCTATTGGCCAGTTGTACCTATCCTGTGGTTGATCGAATGGGAAATAATAGTAAAGACGAATATGGTCTGGTGTTTACTTGGAATGAAGGAGGATTTTACAATATATCCATTACAGCTACCCTAGGAGGGGCCTCCAATTATGTAGATATTTCATCCCAGGGAGTTTATAAAGCACAAGAAGGAATTCTATATATGGTTTGGCCTAAGGAGTTAATTTCACGGGATATTGAAGGGACCCTTAGAAGCATTAAAGGTTCCACCTATAATTTTCCTTCCGTTATCGTGCCTTTTAAGGTAAATACGCAAGAAGGGTCCAAATTGATTCGAATTATGGGGGATGGAAGCTTGAGTGACCGATGGAGATTTAAATAAATTATCCTTTTTTATGGATGAAGCCGGGTCAACTTGGTTAAAATGTTAAACAAAGTGCAATAAAAAATTATAGAAATCAAAATTTCTCAGATAAGAGAAGTGGAGAATTTTACTGCTTTCTTTATAGTAGGTGCACGGATTTTAAAATCACAAGATGGGTATTCATTAAAAAATCTATCATGGTTAATAAAAAGATAAAAACCTTCCAAGTTTATTATATAACTTGGAAGGTTTTCTTTATTATTGAGATATCAGAAAATTAAATAAAAAGGGAGGAAACAAGGGTCATCGTCAATCCTACGATTATTTCATAGGGAACTAACTTAAGTCGATCGGTGATCTCTATTTTTACACTGTCTTCGATAGCGTGAAAAAAGGATCCGTACGGCAAGGAATCGATAACCCTAGCTCCTGCATGAATCATTGCCTCGGTATTTAAAGCTGTAACAGGAGTGTCTATCAGTGATTTGCCAAATGTTTGGGAAGCAATTGTTGCTCCGGCAGTGGTTGAGGCAGTAACACCCCTCATTAAAATCCAAGCGACAGGTGCCAGTATAAAAGCCGGCAAGTTAAAGTAAGGGATCAAATGAATGATATCTCTTTGAAGATAGGAGCTTTTGATAATATCGGCAAGAGTTTCGATACCTATTAACAGGGCATAAACACTAATGATTTTTGAAAATCCGTAAGCCATATATTCTTTAGCATATTTACTATTTGAAATAGCAATCAGGCAAGCGAATCCACCGAAAGGCAAGGCGATTAACGGATCGATATTAATTCCTCACAAGGTTCTCAATGCCAGCAATATGATAATAGTGATAGATCCTATGATGGCCTGTAAAAAGCTCGGCAATTCGTCATTGGCGAGAACTTTTAAATGCTGATCCAGAATAGAATCTCTTTTTGGTTTTTCCAAATCGCTAGATACGAAGATTGTAATGATTACGGCAAATATTGCAGGGATAATATTCACATAGATTAAAGATGTCAAGTCCACATTGAAACTTTACGTTGCACCAATCGCTTTGGGTTAAGGCGAATGATATTACCGACCTTAGCTCCACTGACCATTGCCAGGAGTATGGTCGATTTACTGATTTTAGATTTTGCAGCAATGGCAATAGCAATTGGGCACAAGTGATAATGGCGATATCGATAAAACATCGACAGCACAAATAATCATGGTGGATAGGGCGATGGCAATCAGAGCCTTTTGTTCTCCCAATTCGGCAATGATTCCATCGGCTATTTTTTCGGCATCGGTCTTTATGAAATAGCCGGCAAGAATTCCTGAAGTCAAAATTCCCAAGACTGAATTCATCATTCCTTCCGATTCTTTGACCATGGCAGTGACCGTATGACCGAAACCTCCGCCGATCACACCTTCTATTAAAGCACCAAAAAATAGAGCAACGATTGCAGGGATATTTTTAATAATTAAATAAATTACAATTACTAATCCGGCAATCGCTCAAATTGTTGAAAATGTTAAGTCCATATTATCTCCATAAGTCTATTAAATTAAATACCTGTCTTGTACATCGTTCTAAATTCTCACGACTCACTTTTCGATCGATGGCTTTTTCTAGGGACATTGTCGTGTTGATAATGGGAAAAAAAGCGTCGATCCCCTCCTGATTGACCCCTTGAGCATCATTGTCACAAACGCCACAAAAAGCAATTACTTTTTTATGATGTTTTTTGGCAAGTTTGGCAATTCCTACCGGTGTTTTTCCCATAGACGTTTGAAAATCCATTTTTCCTTCCCCGGTAATAATCAAATCCGACTTTTTAATAAGACTTTCAGCATCTAGCATTTCCAATACCAGTTCAATACCGGATCTTAATTCAGCTTGTAAATAATTTCGAAAAGCATATCCTAATCCGCCGGCGGCTCCCACTCCGGGAGTCAAAGCATCGGCTTCTTTTATGACTTCCAGAGTTTTATGATGGTATTTTTCCAACCATTGATCCAGTCGTTTAACATCTGTAGGACTTGCTCCTTTTTGAGGACCATAGACATAGCTGGCTCCATTATTTCCGCATAGAGGATTGTCTACATCACAAGCAACTTGAAACCTACTTTCTTTTATTCTAGAATCCAAGCCTGAAAGATCAATTTTTGACAATTGTGTGATCCCTCTTGGACCTTTGTCAATAGGCTGATCGTTATCATCTAAAAATCGCACTCCAAGTCTTTCCAACATACCAATACCACCGTCATTGGTAGCAGAACCACCAATGCCTACAATAAAATTTCGAATTCCCCGGTCCAAAGCATCGACGATCATATCTCCGACACCGTATGTAGTGGCAACCATTGGATTCTTTTCTTTTCCCACTAAGGGAAGTCCACTGGAGGCACTCATCTCTAATATGGCGATATTGTCATCTACGACTAGATAATGGGCCCTATGACTTCGCATAAAAGGATCATGGACTTCCACCGTCACTTCTTTCGATCCATTTAGATCTTTCAAGGATTCAACGGTTCCTTCTCCTCCATCGGCAATCGGCAAGACCACAGCCTCATGATGATGGGTTTCAACGATGGATTTAATGATATTTCCGACTTCCAAGGAAGAAAAACAGCCTTTAAAGGAATCCATCATAATAGTTATTTTCATAAAATCCCTCCTTTACATTTCATTTAATTTCAAATAGTGATTGTTAGAGCATAGGAATGTATTTTAAGATATCTCATGTTTGATACTTGATGGTAATCGTATTTGGAAGGTATTTGAGAAAGTTATCCACCGGTTCTTTCAATCGCTCAAATCATAGGATCAATTGGTATATGATCTTGAACCAAAAAATCCCTTGATTCTCTTTAATATTTCTTCTTCCTAACTTAATGGAGTTTAAGAAAAGTAAGCTTTTTTCTTTCAAATGATCAATTGAAAAATTTAACATATCAAGATGCAATTTTGGGAAAACTAAAATTTCCATTTTTTATTCTATCAGGAAGTATTATAACATATTTTTCATTTCCCAAGCCCTGGATCGTGGCCGTTTCTGCTTCCGACGAAAAGGTCTACCTATTAAAAAAGACTATTATCTACAAATTATTGTGGGATTCTCATTGTTACTTGAAAAAATCTTCATATTAATTTTAGAAAAGAACTCTTTCTTGAAACTTGACAAAAGATGATGATCTTTTGGGATCGTAAATAATGAGATAATTTTAAATACAATAAAATATCGTAAAACAATATGAAGAAGCTGAATTTTTGAAAACGAAAGGTATAAAGATGGTTTGATCCATATTTACAAAAAAATTTTGCTGAATTCTTATAGTTAAAAAGGTTGAAATTTAGAAAATTACCATCAGGGAATAAAGATGGAATCAAAAAACTTTAATCGGCACTATCAAGGATCAGATCTCTATTGGAAGCTTAAAACAAATGAATTACTGCAAAAAGGGAATAATTCCATCGAAAAGAATGATAGATTTTATGGCTTGAAAAATATTTGGTTTTGTCAGAGTTCTGGAAGGAGCTTATGTGATTGGTAGAGCTTTCCAATCCCAAAAAGAACTTGATTGGATCAAGAAGTAGAAACCGGGAAATAAAATATTGAAAAATCTGAAATAAAAAACATTTTATAGTTTTCGATAAATAATTTTTGTGGATCCAAAAAAATGTTTAAAAGGTAATCAAAAACAGGATGTCTGAGTAAACTCAAGATTCTTTTAATCCATAGCTCTCCTATGATCTTTGTGTAATCAAGGGATTGGAGATCTTCTATGAATTCAAAGGTATATTTTTGATCCAAATATAGAAAGATGAATATCTTAAGGTTTAAAAAATCCATTTTGGACAAAGGGTTTCAAATAGGGATTGGTTGTAAAAGTTAATATTTTCCATGACAAAATTTAAAGAAAAGCATAAAAAAAAGCCCAATAGGGGCAAAAAAATGGAGCTAACGGCGGGAATTGAACCCGCGACCTCTACATTACCAATGTAGTGCTCTACCGACTGAGCTACGATAGCAATCTTTTAAAATTATAACCTATTAAGAGTAAAAAATCAAATGATTTTTTAATATTTTTTAAATTGTGATGTAAATTTCACATAATCTTTATAATTGGATCGATATTTGTTATAATGCTCATACCTATACTTTGATAGGTTGGTAATTGTGTAAGAACAGAGAACAATTGCCAGAATGATAAAAGATATGACTATGAAAATTAAACTAGTGGATTCTTTTGATTTTTGATGGATCTTTCATGGGAGCAATCCCTTGCAATTCGATATAAAGATGTAATATAAGTTACAGAAGGAGTTAATTTGACAGAATATAAGGCTACGAAAAAAACCGGCTTTCGACTTAGAAAACGAAAGCGGGGATCTATGACAAAAAGAGATTTTTTTATGTTAGGTTTTGGTTCCATGGTAGGGGTCGGTTGGGCGGTTTCTTCCAATCATTGGCTAGGGCAAGCAGGAGGCCCCTGGAATGCTTTTATCGGATTTTTAATCGGAACTTTACTTTTAATTCCCATCGGATTGAGTTATGGTGAATTGATGAGTTCTGTTCCTGTAGGTGGCGGCGTTATGGTTTACACTTACCGAGCTTTCGGCACCGGAATTTCCTTTATTTCTTCATGGTTTGTAGCTTTGGCTTATTTGACCATTTTGCCATGGGAAGCAATTTATATTAATGAAATTTTAAGTAATCTAATACCTTTTTTATCCTCAGGTTTTATTTTATACCATATTAATGGAGAGCCGATTTATTTGACATCGGTAATTTTAGGGATTGTATTTGCTGTAGGACTATTTTGGATTAATTATCGTGGATCCAAATTTGCCGCTAAATTACAATCTTTATTGTCTTGGGTAATTATTATCGTCGGGATTCTTGTAATAATTTTTTCCAGTGCAAAGGGTCATTTTTCGAACCTATATCCTCTTTACCAAAATATCGGAGTAGGTGTCCATCAAAACATGGGTACGGGAATTATGTCTATGGTGGTTTTGGTTCCTTTTTTCATGGCGGGATTTGATACGATTCCTCAATCGATTGAAGAAGCCCATCCCAAATTAAAATATAAAAATATTGCCAAAGTACTGGTATTATCCATTTTATTGGCAGGTATTTTTTATGCCTTGATTATTTTATCCACAGCATCGGTTACCCCTTGGAGGGATTATGCACTTCGAGAAGCTCCGGCTATGAGTGGACTCCTACTGGAAACGTATGGCGGAGGACTAGGGCGAACACTTTACATGATTGTAATGGTGGGAACCTTGGCAGGACTGTTTTCTACATGGAATGGAATGTTTATGGCTTCGGCACGACTTTTACAATCCATGGGTCGGTCAGGATTTTTGCCTTCCTTTTTTGCAACGGAACATGCTCTATATGCAACCCCGGTAGGTGGATCACTTTTTTGTTTCGTGGCGGCAGTGGCCGGTCCATTTATGGGTTTGCCCTTGATTGACTCTCTGACCTCCTTAGGCTCTGTAGCTTTTGTGTTAGGTTGGTTTTTAACTTGTCTTTCCGCAATCGCCCTGCGAAAAAAAGAACCGGATTTAAAACGTCCTTTCAAGGTACCCGGTGGATTGACCACTTTAACCCTTTCCGTCCTCATTTCCAGTGGAATTGTTCTATTGACCTTTATTCCGGGGCAGCCGGCTTTTATGGGAAAAACTTCTTTTAACATGTTTATTGGTTGGCTAATACTAGGTGGAATTTTTTATTACTTTACAAACTTTGGGGATCGGGGGATTTCAGAAGAAGAAAGAAAACAAAAATTATTTGGACCTGTTCAAAACAGGAAGGATTCAATGTGATTTTTGAAAGGAAATATCAATTATGGTATTTCCTTTTTAATTCTGAGTAAAACACTTTGTTTTATTAGTGATTGTAAATAGATATTTTTTTATCTTTTTAAAAATTTTTTTAAAGGTTTGATAAAACCATTGATAATGAAACGGATGAAAACCCCTGATTGCAACGAATAGGACATAGATGATAGGAGCTATCATTTTTAAAAAGAATACAATAATAATTTGTAAAAATATAAATTTTATGTTATTATTAATTCATAAGATTTATGAGAGAGATTTCATAAGATTAGGTATAAAAATTTATGGAGGTGCTAAAGTATGGCATATATTATTACCGATGCTTGTATCGCATGTGGAGCATGTCAACCGGAATGTCCCGTTGATTGTATCAGCGAAGGGGATATTTATGTAATTGATCAGGATCAATGTATTGATTGCGGATCTTGTGCAGCGGTTTGTCCCACAGGAGCGGCTCAACCGGAAGATTAATTTAAATTTGTACATGATAGAAGTGGAGGAGGGGTACTTCCACTTCTTTATAGGAATAAAAAGCGTAAGAAGTTTTAGTTCTTACGCTTTTTTATTGCTTAAAATGTAGAATTAGAGTATAGTGTTATTAAAAAGGTATATTATTTTTATCTAATGGTACGAATATAATCTTCTTATATATATGATTACTTGTTTTAAAATTAATAGATTTATATTTAACAATCATATTAAACTATTATGACTTGAAAAATATTTGATTTTTATATAAGATAGGTACAAAATTTTAAATATTTTTCCAATAATATAATTTGCAATATGCACAAGTATGTATGAATGTAGTTAGTATATGGATTTGAAAGGAGCATACTATGAGAATCCACATGGGTTTGGATATAGGCTCTACCACTGTAAAGCTTGTCATCCTAGATGATAGATACAATATTTTATATTCCACATATCGGCGGCATTTTTCAGATGTAGCCCAGACAGTAAAGGATGTTATTAATGAAGTATACGGGGATTATAAATATGACTCCGTTACGGTAGCTGTTACTGGATCAGGCGGTTTATCCGTTCACAAATTATTAGGAATTGATTTTATACAGGAAGTCGTTGCAGGTCGTGAGGCGATCAATTATTTTATTCCTCAAACGGATGTGGCAATTGAATTAGGAGGAGAAGATTCGAAGATCACTTATTTAAAGGGATCGGTAGAACAACGAATGAATAGTATCTGTGCCGGTGGTACAGGTGCTTTTATTGATCAGATGGCTTCTTTGCTTCAAACGGATGCAGCCGGTCTTAATGAAATGGCCAAAGGCTATCAAAAAATCTACCCCATTGCTTCTCGTTGCGGCGTTTTTGCAAAGACAGATGTTCAGTCCCTTATCAATCAAGGAGCCAGTAAATCGGATATTGCTGTTTCTGTTTTTCAGTCAGTGGTCAATCAAACTATTTCCAATTTGGCCTGTGGACGCCCTATTCGAGGGAATGTGGCATTTTTAGGAGGACCTTTGCATTTTCTTCCTATGCTAAAAGATCGCTTTGTCAAAACTTTGGATTTAAAAGAAGAAGAGATTATTCAACCGGAAAATTCTCAACTTTTTGTGGCACTAGGTGCTGCCATTTCCAGCATGGATTCTCCTTCCATCGCCTTTATGAAACTTTATAATCGTGCGAATTCGACTCGAGAAATGTCTTTTCATGAAAATGATATTATTGATCCTCTTTTTACCGATGAAAAAGAATTACTGGAGTTTCGGAAATCCCATGAAACAAAAAATCTAGAGGAAATGCCCATGGAAGATTATGAAGGACCGATATATATTGGAATAGATTCCGGCTCAACTACGTCAAAAATCATTGCATTAAGTGAGAAGGATGAAATACTCTATCAATTTTATGGTTCCAATAAAGGAAATCCATTGGACATTGTCATTACGCATTTACGGGAAATCTACAAGCGTATGAATAAAAAGGCGTATATTGCTGCCACCGGTTGTACTGGCTATGGAGAAGACTTCTTAAAAGCAGCTTTGAATTTGGACTTTGGTGAAGTTGAGACGATTGCTCATTTTAGAGCGGCTGAATTTTTTGACCCTCAAGTGGATTTTATCCTGGATATTGGAGGTCAGGATATGAAATCCATGAAAATTCGAGACGGTGTGATCGAGTCCATTTTATTAAATGAAGCTTGTTCTGCCGGATGCGGTTCTTTTTTGGAGACCTTTGCTCATTCTGTTAATTTGACGGCAGAAGAATTTGCGGAAAAAGCAACGAGATCTCGAACACCGGTTGATTTAGGCAGTCGTTGTACCGTATTTATGAATTCCAATGTGAAACAAGCTCAAAAAGAAGGAGCAGAAGTGGAAGACATTGCCGCCGGTTTGGCATATTCCGTCATTCGAAATGCTATTCAAAAGGTGATTAAAGTACGAGATCCTAAGGATTTAGGTCAACATATCGTCGTTCAGGGGGGGACTTTTCTCTCCGATGCCGTCTTACGTGCTTTTGAAAACTTGACGGAAGTAAAGGTCACTCGTCCATCGATTGCCGGTTTAATGGGTGCTTTGGGAATGGCTTTAATTTGTAAAGAAAAATCCACCGGTACTTCAACTCTATTGTCTTTGAAAGAACTGGGCGATTTTGATTATAGAAGAATTTCTACTAATTGTCGCCAATGTTCCAACCAATGTGCTCTGTCTATCAATATTTTCCCCAATGGAAAGCGATACATTACGGGAAATCGCTGTGAACGAGGAGCCGGTGTTGTACGCAATTCAGACCAAAGCTTGCCTAATATGTATGAATATAAATTAAAGCGAGTCTTTGACTATGATTCTTTGCCAGAACAAGAGGCAAAACGAGGGGTGGTAGGTATTCCTCGCGTATTGAATATGTACGAAAATTATCCTTTCTGGCATACATTTTTTACAAAATTAGGATATCGAGTAAAACTCTCAACCATGAGCTCTCGCGAAGTTTATGAAAAGGGTATTGAAACGATAACATCAGAAACTGCTTGTTATCCCGCAAAATTAACCCATGGTCATATTGAAGATCTGATTGAACAGGGAATAGATTTTATTTTTTATCCTTCCGTATTTTATGAGGAGCGACAGTTTAAAGGGGCAGACAATACCTTAAACTGTCCGGTAGTAGCCGGTTATTCAGAAGTGATTAAAAACAATGTGGACGAGATTATTGACGGAAGCGTTCAATTCATGAACCCCTTCCTCTCCTTTGATGATCGGAAGAAATTGGAAAAACGAATGGCCGATGTCTTTCATTTCATCCCCTCTTCGGAGGTTAAAAATGCAGTTCGAGCTGGATATGAAGAGCAGGATCGATATCGCATGGATGTTTTACAGGAAGGAAATCGAGTTCTGGACTATTTAAAGAAGAATCATAAGAAGGGAATCGTTTTGGCAGGGCGCCCCTATCATATTGATCCGGAAATCAATCATGGAATACCGGAATTGATCAATCAATTAGGTCTTGCTGTCATCTCGGAAGATGCCATTGCCACAGAAGTAGATATCGATTCAAGACTTCGTGTCTTGGATCAGTGGAATTATCACTCCCGACTGTATCGAGCAGCAAAGTTCGTTGGAGAACATCAGGATTTGGAATTGATTCAACTGAACTCCTTCGGCTGCGGGATTGATGCAGTAACCACAGATCAAGTTCAGGAAATTATGGAAGCGTATAATAAAATTTACACGGTTTTAAAAGTTGATGAAGTTTCAAATCTCGGTTCTGTCAAGATCCGAATTCGTTCTTTAATTGAAGCCGTGGATAAACGGGATTTCGTACAAGTGGATGCAGATGGCTTAAATATTATCAACGACGATCCCTTGATGTATACGAAAGAAATGGCAAAAACCCACACTATTTTGATGCCTCAAATGGCACCTTTGCATTTCAGTATTTTTGAACCAATCCTTCGCCAAGAGGGGATTAATATTGAAGTGCTGGAAGACATGGGCAGCAAAGTAGTCAATGAAGGTCTTCGCTATGTGAATAATGACGCTTGTTATCCTTCGATCTTTGTAGTAGGACAATTTATTGATGCACTAAAATCAGGACGATACGATACGGACCATCTGACCTTATTGATGAGCCAGACCGGTGGAGCTTGTCGAGCTTCCAATTATGTGGGATTTATACGAAAAGCTTTGAAAGATGCAGGATACGGCCATGTGCCGGTTATGGGACTATCTTTTCAACAAATTGAATCCCATCCGGGTTTTCAGTTTCCAAAGACGCAATTGGCACGAATTGGACGAAAATTGATTCAAGGTCTTCTCTACGGTGATCTGATTATGCGATTGACTCAAGCGACTCGTCCTTATGAAAAGATTAAAGGTTCGGCTAATATTTTAAGAGATCGATGGATAGATCTGACAACAGCTGAAGATTTAAGCTATAGTCGAAAAGCTTTCCGAGAGAATGTTCGACAAATGGTCAAAGAGTTTTCTCGTTTGGAAATTACGGGAGAACAAAAACCAAAAGTTGGAATTGTGGGAGAAATTTTGGTTAAATACCATCCGGCCGCCAATAATTATATTGTGGACCTTTTGGAAGAAGAAGGTGCTGAAGTGGTCATTCCGGATCTAACGGATTTTATGATGTATTCCTTTAAAAATGCACAAACGAAAGCAGATAAGCTATCCAAATCTCAATGGAGTGCGTGGATTTGCAATATGGGGATTTTCTATATTGAAACCTATCGAAAATATATTCGAGAAGCCTTGGAAAATACCCGTTTTACACCACCGGAGCGAATTGAAGAAATTGTCAAATATGCCCAGGATTATGTGGATCTTGGAAATCAATATGGGGAAGGCTGGTTACTCACCGGAGAGATGGTGGAATTGATCGAAACTGGTACGGAAAATATTGTCTGTGTTCAACCCTTTGGTTGTCTACCGAATCATATTACAGGTAAAGGTGTAATCAAGGCCCTTCGAAATAGCTATGAAAAGGCCAATATAATCCCTATTGATTTTGATGCCTCTGCATCAGGTGTCAATCAATTCAATCGAATAAAATTAATGCTCTCTCAAGCTCGTAAAAATATGGAAGAAAAAGAAGAGCATCATTATTACCAAGGTTATTTAAAGAAGGTTTCAGCCAAGAGATAAAAAAACCCCTCGATCTATAGATCGAGGGTTTTTATTTTTCATCTACAATTGTTGAAGTAATTTTTGAATGCCTTGATCTTCTAAAAGATGATGGGTATCATTTTGGTCTTTCTTGACTTCGTTATATACTTCAATATCCTTGTCGGGATGGTATTTTTTTCCTTCTAAGGACGCCTTCAAAGCTTTGTGTACTTCGGTCATTTTAACATTATACTGGGTGATCAAGTGAATGATATTTTTGGCTGCCTCTTCATTGGTGTTCAAAATGGCTGTTTTAAATTGTGGAAGCATCTCTTGAAGATATTGATTGGCTTCCATCGTCATTGCATGGACGGTTTCAAATTTCTTTGGTACATTTAAATCCCGTAAACCTGCAATATGGGTATCGATTTCTCTCTTGATACGATCATAATGAGCTTCTATATTTTCTCTGGAAAGTTGATTGGTTTCTTTGAAGAAGATGGATTTAAATTCCTCCATCAACTGAGCAATACGCTGCTCATGCATATCGAAACTTTCCAAATAAATGTTTTCGTCTCCCGTTACGGAAATTGCATCTGTCTTATCAGTGGACAGCTGGACAATTGCATTTTTTTCGTCCCACCCAACATGGATTCCCAAATGTTCAGCTATGAAACGCAAGGGTACATAACTTCTTTCCTGTCGGATCAAAGGTGCCACGTCAATGATTTTTTCCACACCATTGACGGTCATTTTCTTGCTACCTATGGTAAGGAGCAATGTTTTACCATTTCCATCTACAGTGACTTGCCGAGTATCATTGTCCCAACCTACCGTATAATGTAAAGCTTCAGAGACGAAACGCAAAGGGACATAGGTGCGACTCTCTTCAATGAAGGGAGGAACCTCACTTTTAATTTCTTCTCCATTTAATTCAATGGTCGGTGCTTTTCCGTATACTGTAGTAATCGTTAGAAAAACTAATAGGATTAAAAAAGTCCATCTTTTTTTCATAAATTCCTCCTTATTTTTTCTTTAAATCCGTAGTAGGTTTTTTATTATCTGAAGTTTTTTCCGTTTTTTTCACATTTGAATTCTTCTTTGAAGAAGAACTGTCACTTTTTTTCTTTTGATCCTCTTTGTAAATAGTATCTTTTTTACTTTTGGTAGGAAGATTTTCTTTTTTGTCAGCAGGCATCTGAGGATTGATACTTTCCGGTAGAGGGAATTTATCTTCAATATATTGTAATGATTGATCCCGATCATCCTGAATTTCAATAAAAGACTCATCACCTCGTGTTGGCGTCAATGTTCCGTCTTCTCCGTCACGGTAAAAGACGATATAGTCCCGATTGGGATTGAGAGATTTTGGAAGAGTCATTTCCAAATTGGAAAGATCTCCTCGATAATCATGGATAAAGTTATAGTTAATTCCTGAATTACTACCAGCTTGAATTCGCACTTTGGAAATATAGTCCGAATTTTCAATTAAATTGTCAATAATTTCCTGCTCAAAGGAAGTGGTGGTCTGTCTTACTGATTCACTTTGAGTGGGTTTTTCTTTGTCGACCTCCAAAGGAGTGGCTGATTTTTTTCCCTTACCACAACCGGAAAGGATCAAAGCCACTGCCAAAGAGGTTGTGAGAAGATATTTTTTATTCATAAGAAACCTCCAATACTTCTTGTTGCTTGTATTATAACATAGATCTCACTATGGAACATATTTTTTAAAAGATTCTAATAATGGAAGAATTAGACCGTAAAAAGGACATATCCTATTTAGGGTGAAGGAAAGGATATCATTTCAAAAAACAGATAATATGATTTTTAAAAATGTATATGCTATTATAAGAATTAATAGATTAAAATTTATTTCAACTTCCAGCTGTGATATAATGCTATATAGGTGATTCTATGATAGGGGAAGTCTTTGAACTGTTAAAAAAAATTGAAGACGGAGGTTATCAAGCTTATCTAGTGGGAGGTTGCCTTCGAGATTTATATTTGGGACTGGATCCCTGGGACTATGATATTGCCACTGACGGAAAACCGGAAGAAATAAAAGAAATTTTTGCCGACCATAAAATCTTGACACATGGTGAAAAATTCGGGACTCTATCCATTCAATGGAAAAATCATTTTTATGAGATAACGACTTTTCGTGTCGATGGACCCTATAAGGATCGACGTCATCCCGGTGAGGTCTCTTTTTCGGACAATTTATTGGAAGATTTAAGACGACGGGATTTTACGATGAATGCTATGGCCATGAACCGAAATCAAGAATGGTTTGATCCCTTTGAGGGAAGAAGAGATCTAGATCAAAAAATCTTACGAAGTGTCGGTGATCCCAAAGAAAGACTTCAAGAAGATGCCTTAAGAATTTTGCGAGGTTTGCGTTTTGCAACGACTTTTAATCTCTTTATCGAAGAAGAACTTTTTGAAAGCATGACTCTTTATCGACACCATCTCTTGGAAATTTCCAAGGAGCGAATATTTACGGAATTTACAAAATTGCTATTGGCCGATACACCGTCCTATGGCATACGCATGATGTCAGAAACGGGCATTTTACAATTGCTTTTTCCTGAATTGACTCCAACTATCGGCTTTGATCAAAAGACGCCCTACCATGTCAAAACTTTATTTGATCATCTTCTCTGTGTCTTGGATCATACTCCTAAAAAACTAAATATTCGACTGGCGGCCCTCTTTCATGATATTTCGAAAGTTGATACCTTGACGATTGACGACAAAGGACGAGGACATTTTTACGGTCATGAACTGTTAGGAGCGAAAGTAGCAGAAGATATTTTACGCCGATTGAAGGCCTCCAATGAATTAGTGGAAAAGGTTCGAATTTTAATCTTAGATCACATGAAAGTCCATTCGGAAATGACGGATCGTGCACTACGACGTCAAATTAAAAGAGTGGGTCGAGAAAATGTTTTGGATCTTTATGATTTGATGATTGCCGATTGTCTCTGTACGACTATTGACAGAGACGCTTCTTTTATTGAAAAACGAAAACGAAGAGTAGAAGAGCTCTTGCAGGAAAAGGAAATGAAAAAGGATCACTATCTAGCCATTGACGGTCATGATATCATGAAACTGGGTTTTCCTCAGGGAAAAATCGTGGGACAAATTTTGCAGGAAGCAAAAGAATGGGTCTTAAATGATCCTTCTGTCAATCAAAGAGAAATCCTTTTAAAATTAATTAAAAATAAATTTAAATAAATCAGGTGATATTTTGGGAAAATTATTTGGAACCGATGGAATTCGGGGCATTGCCAATTTGGATTTGACGCCACAACTTGCCTTTGAAGTGGGACGGGCGGCAGCTTATATTTTATCGAAAAACAAAAATGGACGTGTAATCGTAGGAAAAGACACTCGAAAATCCGGCGACTTAATTGAAACTTCTCTCGCTTGCGGTTTAATGAGTATCGGTTTGGATGTAGAGTTGGCGGGAGTGATTCCCACGCCGGGAATTGCTTATTTAACCAAAACAGGAGATTATTTATGCGGAGTGGAAATTTCAGCTTCACATAATCCTTTTGAATACAATGGCATTAAGTTTTTCTCTTCCGAAGGATATAAATTACCGGACGAAGTGGAAGAACAAATTGAAGAAGTAATTTATTCCGATACGCAATTGTATCGGGATGCCACTGGCAATCAAGTGGGTACATTAAAACGAGAAGACCGATTGGTAGAAAAATATAAAGACTATCTATTATCCTTAACCGATCAACGTTTTGACGGGTTGACCGTTTGCTTGGACACGGGGAATGGAGCATTGTCAAAGATTGCCAAAGAAGTATTGGAACATTTAGGTGCTACCGTATATATTATCAATGATAAACCGAATGGGGAAAATATCAATGATCAATGTGGATCCACCAATCCCACATTGATTGCCGATTTTGTGCTGGAAAAACAAGCGGATATGGGAATGAGTTTTGACGGCGATGCCGATCGAATTATAGCTGTAGATGAAAAAGGACGAATCGTTGACGGAGACCATATTCTAGCAATTTGTGCTACTTATTTGAAAGAGAACAATCAATTGAAAAACAATGCTTGTGTCGGTACAATTATGTCCAATATCGGACTGGAAAAATATCTTGCATCTATTGATGTGGAACTGATCCAAACGAAGGTAGGAGACCGCTATATCTTAGAAGAAATGAAAAATTCAGATTATGTTTTAGGTGCAGAGCAATCCGGCCATGTCATTTTTTTAGATTTTAATACGACAGGAGACGGATTAGCTACAGGAATCCATCTTTTGGAGATTATGGTAAAAAAGGGTCAAAAACTATCTCAATTAAACGATCTGATGATTTCCTATCCCCAGGTATTGGTCAATGCCAAAGTGAGAAATGATTTAAAAAATCGATATTTGGAGTTTCCGGAAATTGTTCAAGGGATTGAAAAATTAGAAAGAAAATATAAAGATGAAGGACGTATCGTCATACGATCTTCAGGTACGGAACCTTTGGTTCGGGTAATGCTTGAGGGCTCTGATACGAAGGTCCTTAAAGAAGATGCTATAGAATTAGCTAAAATTATTGAAAAGACATTAAATTAGGAGATTATTATGTATAAATTAATTAGTGATTCCAGCTGTGATATTGCAAAAGATCGAGCAAAAGAATTAAAAATCGATTATGTCCCATTTAAAATCACCATTGAAGGGCATGAATTTATTGATGATGACCAATTGGATTTGGATGAATTTTTAACAGCTATGGAAAAGACGCCCCATCCGATAAAAACCGCTTGTCCTTCTCCCTATGACTATTTGTCCGTTATTGAAGAACATATAGAAAAAGAAATTTATATCATTACCATATCTTCAAAACTCTCCGGTTCTTATAACTCGGCCAATACGGCAAAAATGCAAGCTTTGGAAAAATATCCAAAAGCCAGGATAAAAATCATCGATTCGAAAAGTGCAGCATCAGGACAGACTAAGATTGCATTAGAAGCCTTGGAAATTTTGGAAAAAAACCTTTCTTTTGAAGATTCTTGTGATGCCTTGGATCAAGCCGTAGAACGTATGAATACTTTTTTTGTATTGGACAATATGCAAAATTTAATCAAAAATGGTCGCATAAAAAAAACCACAGGACTGATTGCCGACGTATTGCATATTCGTCCTATTATGAGAGGTCTTAATGGTGAAATTCAACTCTATGAGATGAATCGAGGTACAAAACGGGCTTTAAACAGCTTGGCTAAGACCATGGGTGAGGTATGTGATAATTTGGAAGATCGATTGGTTTGTATCTCCCATGTCAATGCCTTGGAACGAGCAGAAAAATTTGCAGAAAAAATTCAAAAATTGTACCACCCGAAACGAATCGTCATTACCCAATCCAACGGTCTTTCTTCCGGATACGCCGATATTGGCGGTATCGTTTTAGCTTTTTAGTCAGGTGATTGTATGAAAAAAAATTCTTTACGGCCGGAAGAAGAAAAGGAAAAGAAAAAACTGGAAGATATTGTAGACCAGGCGATTAAAAGCGATAATTTTAAAGATGTAAATCGATTGATTGCCGATAGCATTGATCAGGCCATTGACTTTACAAGATCTTCCATCAGTAGATTATTTACAGGAAGTATCGAGAAAAAGCCCTATTCCATACAAGAAGATGATACGATTATCAATCAAAGTCCAAAAGCCTTTCGTCGTATGAAGAATTTGAACCGACTATCTAAACTTTCCATTGGATTTCATCTATTAATGACCATGGGATTATTGATTGATGGATTAAACGATAATTCAGGAAATTTCGTCCTGTTAGTCTTTTGGATTATTCCCGCTTTGATTCTTTCCTTTTTAGGGTTGCGAAAGAGTAAAAAATTAAAGGAACAGGAAATTCGGTTTCGAAAATATCGACGAGAAATCGGAAATTCTACTGTGATTCCTGTTCATGATCTGGCAGTGGTTGTAGGGAAAAGTAAGGAATTTGTAGTAGAAGAATTAAGGGAATTCATCAGTAAGGATTTTTTCCGACAAGGTCGTCTTGTGGAAAATGAAGAAATTTTTATTTTAGACGGAAAAACCTACAAATTATACAAAGAGCATAAATTGGAAGAAGCACAAAATGTAGGGACACAAATGGGGGAAACATTTTCTGTACATTCAAATTTGGATTCTGAAGTGGCTACCAAGGCCAAGTATTATGTGACAGAATTGACCAAGATTGCTGAAGATATGGAACCGTCGATGCAAAACAAATTAACCAGGCTGTTGACGACGATTCAAAAGATTTTTGCCCATGTCAAACAATACCCGGGAGATGCCGATCAATTAAATAAATTTATTGAATACTATCTTCCCACTACATTGAAATTATGTCATAGTTATGAAAGCATGGAAGACGTAAATATCGGAGATCATGTCAAAGAGTCCATGAGGGAAATTGAACAGACTCTGGATACGATCAATGAGGCTTTCGGGCGATTACTAGACAACTTGTATGAAGAACAATTAATTGATCTTTCCTCGGATATATCCGTGTTAAAGACCATGCTTCGACAGGAAGGTCTATTGGAAGATGATTTTACAATTAGGAGGTAGCAATGGATCGAGAAATTAAATTATCCTTAGAAGACGATCAGACGGTACCGGAAGCACCGGAGTTGACTGTAGATGAAAGACCTCTAGAAAAGGAAGACCTTCAGTTGACGGCTGATGAAAAAAGACAGGTGGAAGAATTTTCCAAAAAAATTGATATTACCAATGCCAATATCGTCTTGCAATATGGAGCCGGTGCACAAAAGAAGATTGCCAATTTTTCAGAACGAACACTGGATTCGGTTAAGACAAAAGATTTAGGAGAAATTGGTGATTTATTGACTGATGTCGTCACAGAATTAAAAAGTTTTGACATTGATGAAAATGAAAATAAAATTGTGGGCTTTTTTAAGAAACAAGGGAATAAGGCCACCGCATTAAAGGCTAAATACAATAAGGCGGAAACCAATGTAGATACTATCACAAAAGTTTTAGAAGGACATCAAATCCAATTGATGAAAGACATAGCCACCTTGGATCAAATGTATGAGCTAAATGAATCCTACTATAAGGAACTGTCCATGTATATAATGGCTGGTCGAGAAAAGATTCGACAAGCTCGGGAGGAAGAACTTCCCAAACTTCAAAAGAAGGCCCAAGACACCAATCTTCCGGTAGATGCTCAAAAGGCCAATGACTATGTAAATATGATCAATCGATTTGAAAAGAAAATTCATGATTTGGATCTGACCCGTTTAGTTTCGATACAAATGGCACCTCAAATTCGGATGGTCCAATCCTCCAATACGGTTATGGTGGAAAAAATACAATCTACCATCGTCAACACAATTCCACTATGGAAATCTCAAATGGTTATTGCACTGGGAGCGACCCATTCCGGTTTGGCGGCAAAAGCAACTCGTGAAGTGACGGATTTGACCAATGAACTGTTAAAGAAAAATGCTAAAGTATTGAAAGATACGACGGTGGAAACGGCAAAATTGGCGGAGCGAGGCATCGTAGACATAGAAAGTATCCGCTACACCAATGAACAGTTAATCAGCGCCTTAAACGAAGTTCGTGATATACAAATACAAGGTCATCGCCAACGGCAAGAAGCAGAAGGCGAATTGAAAAAAATAGAAGATCATTTAAAATCATCCTTGCGAAATATTGCCAATAAATAAAAGAGTTCCGATTTTTAATCGGAACTTTTTTTATATTTTCGTGACAATTTCTTGGAACTTATATTTGGGAACGATATACTCTCCCTTTTCATCCAAGTAATAGGACTGGTCTTGATCTAAAGAGATATCCTTCAAAGTGGACTCAATAGCCGGATAGCCGAAGGCGATCAACACATCACATTCCATCGAGGGATCGATGGGTAAAATTTCACGAAGTTTTTTATGGTTGAAATTTCCAATAATACAAGATCCGATTCCTCGTTCATAGGCAGTCAAAGTCATATTGGAAATCACCAAACCTTGATCAATGCCGTTAAATTTCATCACTTGTTTCGGATCATATAGAGGTGCGACAAAGTAGACCGGCTCTTCTCCTTCTTTCGGTTGGCCCATATTATTCGGAAGAGATGCTCCCCATTTGGTAATGTTAAATACCTCTTGAACTTTTTTGTCATCTTCAATGGATAAAAACCTTAAGTATTGACGGTTATTGGCAGAAGAAGCATAGGATATGGACTGTAAAATAGCTTCAATATCCTCTTGAGATAATTTTTTTGAAGCATCAAATTTGCGATAACTTCGTCGTTGGATCAATAATTCTTTTAAATTCATAGTTACTCCTTTCTTAGTCATAGATCTATTATATCAAAAATCCGTTTAAAAAAAGAAGGGTCATTGGAACCCTTCTTTTATTCTAATTCAATATAATAACTGTCAAATTCACGATCCATGATAAAATTCACTTTATATCCCAAATATTGGGCAATTTGTCGCAAAGGATATTTACTGTCATTTTTTGCATTGGGAAGGGTGTCAAACTTTTCTTCTCCCAGATAAAAATGGTCTTCGCCCAATTGAACCGTCTTACCGTTATTACGATAGGAACCGTCCTCATTTCTGTTGGCAATTTGATCGATAATCGTAGAATCCACATAATAATGATCTTCGAAAAGAATAGGGAAGGTTTCAAAATGAAGATTCTTATCCCCTTTTTGAATCATTAGATTATCTGCAATGGTAGGTAAGAAAAGCTCACTGTACTGAAGATCCGTAAGTTCCTTCACATGGGTTGGAATCAAGATATTTTTTTGAGAAGGTTTCAGGATGCCTGTGGCTTTTAAGTGGTATTTTGGGGTGGATAAATCTTTTTCCCCCTCCCACTGACTGGATAGGAATAAGTCCACATCAAAGTGAAAGGCTGAATCCTTTTTGATTCCATGAAATTTCAAGGTACTGTTCTTTACCATATCGCCAAAATCTTTCATCATGGCGGGAAATTCCTCTTGAGATACCATGGCAAAGAAGTCTTGAATTTCTTCTTCCTTCAAGTGGAAGACTTCTTTGCCTATATAGGCAATTTCTTTTTTATAGGTCTCCCGATCTTTCTCCAAGGAGGATAAATAGGTGGCTAGATCTTCAAAAAACTGCTCTCCATCGGTTTCAATACTGATTTCCTCTTCCGTCACTTTGATTGTACTGGCGGTAACTAATGAAGCTGTTGACAACTTATCCAAAGCTTGTAGAAATGTTTCGTCTTGGAAAAGTTTCGGAAGATCGACCCAATAGAGATCTAAGGGATGACGAAGTTCAAAGCCATAGGCTACCTCCTTCGGCACCGACACATAGTCCTCGTGAATCTTTCGGAGGGATTGAGAGGCTCTGTCATCCGCTAATTCTCTTAAAGAGGAAAGATTATAATAATTTTTCCCATCTGAATAATAATAGCTTAAATTTTTGACCGGTGTAAAAAATGGGTTTTCTTTTTCGGAAGGGATATCTTTATCTACAGATTCCAATTCATAATGCACTTTTCCTTGGGAAGCTTCTCCCATTAAATTGTATTTAAAAACAGCAGCTTTTCCATTCTCGTTACGAGAATCTTCAATGGATAGGGAACCATGTGCCTCCAACTGATATCCGTCCAAAGGAAGATCCTGAACCAGAGCCGTAGGAAATCGAGTGCAAGCAGTGGAAATCGTCAAAAATAAAAATAGTAGAGTCGTAATAACCTTTTTCATTATATCCTCCTTAATAATTAAAATTTTATCAAATAGAGATGACATTTCATATTTTTTATTATACACTAAACTTTATAGCAGTACAATAATATCAGTTTAAAAGTAAATTTGTATATAAATAATGCTATAGATAAAATTTTATCATTTTTCACACAGTATAGTAAAATTTATATAAAATCATGGTAATTAAATCAATTTTTAATGGGTATGTTTAAGATAGAAACGTTAATTATTATATTTTGGCAATTATCTTTATCTTTTAAAAATTACTCGAAACCTAATAAAAACAAATTTTCAACGCGATAAATGCAATATTGGATTTCACAATTACTTTTCTCAAAATCGCTTTGACTTCATTATCGGGTTATGTTAGACTATATTCATAATATACTTTATTGGTATAGATTAAAATTCAAGGGATTTTGTGTGAATTTTATTTTTAAAAGAAAGGAAAACATTGTCAATTTTGACTTGATCATATCTATGTGCTAAACTATATTCATATTATACTTTATTAGTACAGATTGAAAGTATTTGACTTTTGTTTTGCTTTTTATTTTTTAGAGGATGGAAAACATTGTCAAACTTTTCTTGTTATTTTTAATTTATTTAAGGAGGCAAATATGTATAAGACTACTGAACAGCATGAAGCTCTTCGTAAAGCTATTAGAGAATTTGCGGAAGCTGAAGTAAAGCCTATCGCTTTTGGACTTGACCAAGAAAATGAATTTCCCGATGAAGCAGTAGCGAAAATGGGTGAAAACGGTTGGATGGGGATTCCGACACCTAAAGAGTATGGTGGAGCAGGATTGGACGTAATTTCTTATGCCATTGCTGTTGAGGAATTGTCCAGAGTAGATGGAGGTACCGGAGTTATCCTATCGGCACATACTTCCCTTGGCGCATATCCGATTGAAGCTTTTGGTACAGAAGAGCAAAAACAAAAATACTTGGTTCCCCTTTGTAAGGGTGAAAAAATCGGAGCCTTCGGTTTGACGGAACCAGAGGCAGGATCTGATGCCGGTGGTACGGAAACCACAGCGGAACTGGATGGAGATCATTACATCTTAAACGGTGGAAAAATCTTTATTACAAATGCTCCAAAAGCTGATATTTATATTATTTTTGCAGTAACTACTCCGGGAATCGGAACCCATGGAATTTCTGCATTTATCGTGGAAAAAGGTTGGGAAGGCTTTACCTTTGGAGACCATTATGACAAATTAGGTATTCGTTCTTCTTCAACAGCAGAATTAATCTTTAACAATGTTAAAGTACCAAAGGAAAATCTACTGGGTCAAGAGGGACAAGGTTTTAGAATTGCTATGCAGACCTTGGACGGTGGACGAATCGGTATTGCAGCTCAAGCTTTAGGAATTGCGCAAGGTGCTTATGAGGCGGCTGTTAAGTATGCGAAAGAAAGGGTACAATTTGGACGCCCCATTGCTCAACAACAAGCTGTATCTTTTAAAATTGCCGATATGGCAACAAAACTCCATGCAGCTAGATTGATGATTTATTCAACAGCGGCAATGAAAGATCGTCACGAAAGATATTCCATGGAAGCTGCCATGTCTAAAAACTTTGCTTCGGATATTTGTTTGGAAGTAGTCAATGATGCACTTCAAATTCACGGAGGTAATGGATACCTAAAAGGTATGGACGTTGAGAGATTCTATCGTGATGCTAAGATTACTACCATTTACGAAGGTACTAACGAAATTCAAAGAGTCGTTATTGCATCCAGTATTATTGGTAAATTACCAAAAAGAAAAAAAGGTGCAGGAGTAGGGGCAAAAAAAGAAGGTCCTATTACTGGCAATAGAAAAAGAGAAATTATAGATGCAGATACAGTAGAAGAAGCGGTAGATATCCTGGTTAAAAACTTGGAAAAAGATGGATATGACTTTTCAGTAGGAATTGATATTGATACACCGGTTTACGAAGCAGAAAGAGTCGTTTCCGTTGGTAAAGGAATCGGCGGAGAAGAAAATATGGACATAGCAAAAGAACTTGCCCATGCTGCCGGTGCAGCTCTTGGTGGATCCAGACCTGTTGCAGAAACTATGAAATTGGTACCCCTTGAGAGATATGTAGGTATGTCCGGACAGAAATTTAATGGAAACTTATATATTGCCTGTGGAATTTCAGGTGCTTCTCAACACTTAAAAGGTATCAAAAATGCAGCGACCATCGTTGCAATCAATAAAAATCCTGGTGCAGCAATCTTTAAAAACTGTGATTATGGAATCGTCGGAGATATGATGGAGATTATGCCTGTTCTTGCTGAAAAATTAGGAACCGGCGAAAAAGATCCAGCGCCACCAATGAAAAAGGTAAGAAGATCCAAACCTCGTAAATTAGCTCCAACCTATGATGTTATGGTATGTCCCGGTTGCGGTTATGAATACGATCCAAATGTTGGAGATTCGGAAGGGGAAATCGATCCTGGTACAACATTTGAAAACTTACCGGAAGATTGGGTATGCCCCGAATGTCAAGAAGAAAAGCAAAACTTCATTGAAGAAGAATTTCCAGCTGACAGACAATAATTAAAGGAGGATTAGTATGTACGGTGTAAGAAAAGTTACGGAGGACCTCTATTGGGTTGGAGGAAACGATCATCGCTTAGAACTATTTGAAAACATCTTTCCGATTCCGGAAGGAGTATCTTATAACTCTTATTTATTACTAGATGAGAAGACGGTATTATTTGATTCAGTGGACTGGTCCATTGCCAGAGACTATATTCGAAAAGTAGAAGGCGTATTGGACGGAAGAGATCTTGACTATCTCGTTGTACACCATATGGAACCTGATCACTGCGGAGCTATTGATGAAATGGTAATCCGCTATCCGGATCTTAAAATCATCAGTTCCGAGCAAGGTTTTGAAATCATGCGTCAAATTGGATACTACCATATCAAAGATGAAAATTGTATTATCGTAGAAGAAGGAGATACGATTTCCTTTGGAAAACACGAGATTATGTTTATAGAAGCACCGATGGTACACTGGCCGGAAGTTATTATGAGTTTTGACACGACCAATGGTGTTTTATTCTCAGCAGATGCTTTTGGAAGCTTTGGTGCTCTAGACGGAAAACTATTTAATGATGAAGTGAACTTTGAAAGAGATTGGTTGGATTCTGCCAGAAGATATTATACCAATATCGTTGGCAAGTACGGACCCTTCGTTCAAGACGTATTGAAAAAAGCGGGAACTATTGATATTAAAATGATCTGTCCCCTACACGGACCGGTTTGGAGAAGCGATCTAGGATGGTTTATTGACAAATACGACAAATGGTCCAGCTATGAACCGGAAGAAGAAGGGGTTATGATTGCCTATGCTTCCATGTATGGAAACACGGAGTTTGCAGCCCAAACTCTAGCTGCTGCCCTTTGTGATCGCGGCATGACCAATGTAGTGGTCCATGATGTATCCAATACACATTTCTCCCAATTGATTTCCGACACCTTTAGATATTCTCATATTGTTCTGGCTTCCGTGACCTATAACCTGGGAATCTATCCGATTATGAAAAACTTTATAATGGATATGGAAGCTCTCAATGTACAAAATAGAACAGTAGGAATTATCGAAAATGGAACTTGGGCTTGTACCGTTGGAGATAAGATGGAGGATTTCTTAGATGAACATCTAAAACTTATGGACGTTCTCAATGAAAGAGTTACCATCAACACTTCTCTAAACGTAGCAAACAAAAATGACATGAATTCTATGGCAGATGCTATTATTGAATCCATGGAAAAGAATCGAGAAATAAAAGAAAAGGCAAATAGCTGATTTTAATTCAAATTATAAAAGAGCGTCTTTGAAAAATCTTGTCAAAGACGCTCTTTTTCTATATACTAATATTACTAATAGACAAGGAGGGCAGTCATGGAGCAAAATATTTATTTAGATAAAGAACGCTTAGACGAAGCCAAATCCTTAGTGGAAAGTCTCGGTGAATCACTTTGACCTCACTACCATGCGTAGTAAGATCAAAGAATTAAATCAGGTTCAAATGGAACCGGACTTTTGGGATGATAATGAGAAAGCTCAAAAAGTAATTCGAGAGCAAAACTCCTATCAAACTAAGGTAGATCAATATGAAGAATTGCAGGAATTAAGTACCGACGCTTCGGACTTTTTAGAACTGATGGAATTGGAAGAAGATTATTCCTCTTATGATGAGTTTAAATCATTGGTCAATGAAATCGAGAAAAAAGCCAATGCCTTTAAATTGGAAACCCTCTTAAATGGAGAATATGATTCTCACAATGCCATATTGGCCATTCATGCAGGAGCCGGCGGTACGGAAGCTCAGGATTGGGCGGGAATGTTAATGCGCATGTATACCCGGTATGCAGAGCAAAGAGGATTTAAAGTGGAGATGATGGATTTTCAAAAAGAAGATGAGGCAGGGATCAAATCCGCCACCCTTCGAATCGTCGGTGAAAATGCCTACGGTTATTTAAAAGGTGAAAAAGGAGTCCATCGACTGGTTCGAATTTCTCCTTTTGATTCCAATAAAAGACGTCATACTTCTTTTTCTTCCGTGGATGTGTTTCCGGAATTGGATGAAGATACCGATGTTGAAATTTTAGATGAAGATTTAAAAATCGATACCTATCGTTCTTCCGGTGCCGGAGGACAACATGTTAACACCACTGACTCTGCAGTCCGTATTACCCATATTCCTACGGGAATTGTGGTACAGTGTCAAAATGAACGGTCTCAAATAAAAAACAGAGAACAGGCCATGAAGATGTTAAAGGCAAAATTAATTGCCTTGGCAGAAGAAGAAAAAAAAGAAAAAATTGAGGATCTTCAAGGGAATTATTCACAAATTGCCTGGGGATCACAAATTCGATCCTATGTCTTTCAACCTTACACAATGGTTAAGGACCATCGAACCAATGAAGAAGTGGGAGATGTCAATCGGGTGATGGATGGAGATTTAGATCCTTTTATCAATGCATTTTTACAAGATAATGCCGGTTAAAGAATAGAAGAGAAAAGGTAAGTAGATCCTTACCTTTTCTTTTTTTAAGAACTTGATTAAGGGAGAGAATAAAAGAAAGTACCAATACACTTTGATCATCCCATGGAAAAAGATCCTATCTCCATCTTGATATATGTTATAATTATCAAAAGGAGTGATTATATTGATACTTACTACCACCGATCATATTGAAGGACGAAAAATTAAAGAATATATCGGTCTTGTGTTTGGCGAACAGGTCAATGGAATTGACTTTGTCAAGGATATCGGTGCCGGTTTTCGAAACTTTGTCGGCGGACGGAGCAAAGGCTATGAGGATGAGGTGATCCTCACAAGACAGGAATGCCTTCGAGAAATGGAAGAAAGGGCCAGTAAATTAGGCGCTGATGCCATCGTGGGAATTAAAGTGGAATTTGAAGCGTTAGGAGCGGGAAATATGATTTTCCTAAACATATCCGGCACTGCCGTCAAATTGGATTAAGAGGAGGAGCTATGGGCAAGGATGTAATTATCGCTTTGGATTTTAATAGCATGACAGAAGCATTAGATTTTTTATCTCCATTTGAAGAAGCTCTCTTTTTAAAAGTGGGTATGGAGCTGTATTATAAAGAAGGACCAGAAATTGTCCGTCAACTGAAAAAAAGAGGACATAAGATTTTTTTGGATTTAAAACTTCACGATATTCCCAATACCGTAAAAAAAGCCACTATTTCCATGTTGGATTTAAAAGTGGATATGATTAATTACCATATTCCTGGAGGAAGAAAAATGCTGGAAGAAGCGACACAAGTGGTGAAAAAGAGAAATCCAAAGATGATCACTTTAGGGATTACGATGCTGACTTCTACAGATGAAGAAATGATGAAAAATGAGATTCTTCTTCGATGCCAAACGGTGGAAGATGCAGTATTGTCCTATGCAAAATTGGGACAAAAAGCAGGTCTTTCTGGTGTGGTATGCTCCGCTTTAGAAGTGCCTCGAATCAAAAAAGAATTGGGAGAAAATTTCCTCACAGTCACTCCCGGGATACGAAGGGAAATTACGAGTCATGATGATCAAAAACGCGTGGTGACACCGAGACAAGCTGGAGAACTTGGATCTGATTATATTGTGGTAGGACGTCCCATCACTCAATCGGAAAATCCCTATGGTTCGTATCATGACATAAAAAATGAATTTTTGGGGGTTTGATTATGAAAAATATAGCAAAGATACTCTTGGATATTGAAGCCGTATCTCTGTCGCCTGATGAGCCTTTTATATGGGCTTCGGGGATTAAATCACCAATTTATTGCGACAATCGCCTCATCCTATCCCATCCAAAACAACGAGAAGAAGTAGAAAATTCTCTGGTTCAATTAATAAAAAATGAATTTGAAGAAGTGGAGTATATTATGGGAACGGCGACGGCGGGAATTCCCCATGGTGCCATCGTAGCTCATAAGATGAACCTGCCCATGGGATTTGTCCGTTCTTCCAGTAAAGATCATGGCAAACAAAATCAAATTGAAGGAAAGATTATAAAAGACGCTAAAGTAGTAGTTTTAGAAGATTTAATCTCTACGGGAGGCTCTGCTATTGATTCCGCTCTAGCACTTCGAAAAGCGGGTTTTCAAGTGTTGGGGATTGCTTCCATCTTTACCTATCAGTTGCCGCAGGCCAAAGAGAATTTTAAAAAGGCTGATTTGCGATATGTTTCTCTTTCCAATTATGATGAATTGACGGAATTAGCTCTCAATTGTAATTATATCAATGAGAATCAAATGAAAAAACTTTCAAAATGGAAAAGAAATCCCCAAGATGAAAATTGGATGGTAGATATTGAGCAATAAAAGAACGAAGATCATATATAACTTGTGGAAAAAGGGTATCCTTTCACCGAGGTGAGTTATGAGACTGAATTATTTAAAAATTTTTAAAAGATTTTGGCCGGAGGCAAAAAAAATCTATGTCGATCGAGAACGGTTTGAATATGTCATACGACAGTCCATGAAAAAAACCAATCGACATGAGATTTTTTCATCGATCCACCGAGAATTGACCTTAGCTTTTTTTCTCTGTCTGGATTTTATCAGAGGACGATATCGCCAAATCAGTAAAAAACATATCTTAATGATTATCGTAGGTTTACTCTATCTTTTAAACCCGATGGATTTAATACCCGACTTTATTTTTGGAATCGGATTAATGGATGATTTGGCTGTTTTCTCCTATATTTTGACTCAATTGAAGACAGAATTAGACAATTATGAATCTTGGAGAGATGATTTTATTGATTAAAAGAGAGTTCTTTTTAAGGAATACATTGGAAGTGGCAAAAGATCTTTTAGGCACTGTGATTCATCGGCGAATCGACTCAAAAACTCTTCGTGTCCGTATCGTAGAGACGGAAGGATATCTAGGAGTAGAGGATCGAGCAGCCCATACCTTTGAAGGGGTGCGAACACCACGAAATGAAGTAATGTATTCTCAAGGTGGAACCATGTATGTCTATTTTACCTACGGGATGCATTATTTGATGAATTTTGTAACGGAAGAAGAGGATAATCCTCGGGGAGTTTTAATTCGAGGAGTGCAACCTCTCAATGAATGGGATTTTATCAGTCAGCGACGATTTGGAAAAGACTTCGTTCATCTGAATACCTATCAACGAAAAAATCTTACCAATGGGCCGGCAAAGTTGACGCAAGCCTTGGGAATTGATTTAAATGATAATGGATCGAATCTTTTTCGAGAAGACTTTTATCTGGAAAAAGGAGAGAAGGATTTTCATATTGTAACCGATCGAAGAGTGGGCATAGACTATGCTCAAGAGGCGATTACCTATCCCTACCGGTTTTTCATAAAAGATAATCCCTATGTCTCTAAGGGGATTTTAAAAAAACTGTAATTCAATTGCAGTTTTTTTCTTTATTCCAAATGAAGGATTGAGGATTTAGTACAAAGAGATTGTGGAAAAAGCTATAGAATATTTCATTTATTTGTTTTATAATCTTAAGTTGAACGAGAATATTTCCCGATAAAGGAGCAATTATGATAGAAATTAAAAATGTGACTTTTCACTATGAAAATGGCAGTGATTCGGTTCAAAATGTCATTGATCAGGTCAATTTAAATATAGAAGAAGGAGAATTTGTCGCTTTACTGGGACATAATGGATCCGGAAAGTCCACTATGGCAAAATTAATCAACGGATTGATTCATCCCGTGGAAGGAGAAGTTCTAGTAGATGGAATGAATACCAAAGATGAAGAAAATATTTGGACGATTCGTTCTCGGGCAGGCATGGTTTTCCAAAATCCGGATAACCAGTTGGTGGCCACTATTGTAGAAGATGATGTGGCCTTCGGTCCGGAAAATTTAGGCATAGAGCCTATGGAAATACGAAAAAGGGTGGAGGAGGCATTGAAATCGGTTCAGATGTTGGATTACAAGAATAATGCACCTCATCTTTTAAGTGGAGGACAAAAACAACGAGTTGCCATTGCCGGCATCTTGGCCATGAGCCCTTCCTACATTATCTTGGATGAACCGACTGCCATGTTGGATCCCAGTGGGAGAAAGGAAGTGATGGATACGATTCTTCGACTCAATCAAGAAGAGGGAAAGACCATTATTTTAATCACCCATTATATGGATGAGGCAGCTTTATCGGATCGCATCATCGTCATGGAAGATGGTAAAACGGTATTGGAAGGGAGTCCTCGGGAAGTGTTTTCCCAGGTGGAAAAGATTAAAGAGATCGGCCTTGATGTTCCACAGGTGACGGAACTTGCCTATTCGCTGAATAAAGACGGTTATGACATTTCTTCGGAAGTGTTGACGATTGAGGAATTGGTGGAAGAAATATGTCAATTTTAAAAATGGAAGAGGTAAAATATGTCTATTCCCCCAATACTCCCTTTGAAAAAGTGGCTCTTCAAGAGATTAACTTTTCCATTGATCAGGGAGAATTTATCGGTTTAATCGGTCATACTGGCTCCGGTAAATCTACTTTGGTGCAACATTTAAACGGTTTGATGAAACCGACAGAAGGCCGAGTTATCGTCAATGGAATCAATATTTCGGAAAAAGGACAAAATTTAACAGATGTACGAAGAAATGTGGGATTGGTTTTTCAATATCCGGAGTACCAATTGTTTGAAGAAACGATTGAAAAAGATATTGCCTTTGGACCGCAAAATTTAAATCTTTCGGAAGAAGAAGTACAAAGGCGAGTTAAAGATGCCATGGAATCAGTGGGGCTGGACTTTGAGACCTACCGACATCAATCACCTTTTGAATTGTCCGGTGGACAAAAAAGACGGGTGGCGATTGCCGGTGTTTTGGCGATGGAACCTCAAGTTTTAATTTTGGATGAACCGACGGCAGGCTTAGATCCCCAAGGTAGAGATGAAATTTTAGATGAGATTAAAGCCATCTATGATCGATGGAAGATATCTATTATTTTAGTATCTCACAGTATGGAGGATGTGGCAAAAATTGCCAATCGTCTGATCGTTATGGACAAGGGGAAAATTATTATGGACGATACCCCTCGAGAAATTTTCAAACGGGAAGATCAACTGAAACAGGTGGGTTTGGGTATTCCTCAAATTACTTCTTTTATGCGATCTTTGCAACGTTCGGGGATTCCCGTTGAAACAGATTGCATCACCGTAGAAGAAGCTAAAACATCCCTAGAAGAGTATTTAAGGAGACAGAGGAATGCTTAAAGATATTACATTAGGACAGTATTTTCCGGGAGAATCCCCGGCCCATCGGTTTGATCCTCGTTTGAAGATTTTGACCATGGTGATATTTATTGTTTCACTTTTTTTTATACGAACGTATCCTCCATACCTCTTTGTCGCCCTTTATATTCTAACCGTCGTCTATACGGCAAAATTACCGTTAAAAATGGTATTGAAAGGTTTGCGACCTTTGCGCTGGATCATCCTTATCACTTTTGTCATTAACTTGTTGTTTATTCCCGGAGATACTCTCTTTCAGTGGAAATTTATTACTGTGACGAAAGAAGGTTTGAATATGGCCGGCATGATGGCCATACGTTTGATCTTTTTAGTATTGGGAACCAGTTTACTCACCTATACAACTTCTCCCATTGAGTTGACGGACGGCATTGAAGAGCTATTGTCCCCTTTGCGACGGGTGGGGGTTCCAGCTCATGAAATTGCAATGATGATGACCATTGCACTTCGTTTTATTCCCACTTTAATTGAGGAAACGGATAAGATTATGAAAGCGCAAATGGCCAGAGGAGCAGATTTTGAATCGGGAAATATTTTAAATCGAGCCAAAAATTTAGTTCCCCTTCTCGTTCCCTTATTTATTAATTCCTTCCGTCGTGCCGATGAATTGGCCACAGCAATGGAAGCCCGTTGTTACCGTGGAGGAGAAGGAAGGACCAAAATGAAAATATTAACCCTGACACATATGGACTACATCATCTTGGTAGGACATCTTATATTTTTCGGTGGGATCATCTTGTGGAGCAGATTATGAATATCGCTCTTCGACTGTCCTATCAAGGTACGAATTTTCACGGATACCAAATTCAACCGGGGCTTCGTACCGTGGAAGGCGAATTGAAAGAAGCGGTGGATCGGACTTTTTTACAGGATATTAAATTGTATTCCGCCGGTCGAACAGATCGAGGAGTTCATGCCGAAGGACAAGTAGTCAATTTTCAGACGAAAAATTCCATCGATATCGGTAATTTACCCAAGGTGATCAATTACCATTTACCGGAAGATATTTCCGTGACAGGTGCAAAATATGTCGCGAAGGATTTCCATGCACGGTTTTCAGCCCAATCCAAGGATTATCGTTACTATATTTATAATGAAAAATATCCCAATGCTCTGTACCGTCACAGGGCTTATCACTTTCCCCATCCTTTGGATGTAAAAGCGATGGAGAAAGCGTTGAATCTACTCATTGGGGAACATGATTTTAAAAGTTTTATGGGACGCCATGCCATCGTCAAGGATACGATACGACGAATTTATTCCATTGAAGTCTATCGTCAAGGCTCCTTTATTATTTTTGATTTCAATGGACGGAGTTTTTTAAAAAATATGATTCGAATTATGGTAGGGACTGCCGTAGAAATTGGAAGAGGTCATTGGGAGATATCTCATATGAAAGAGGGATTGGAGGGAAGGCATCGAAAATATGTGGGCCCGACAGCCCCAGCATCTGGTTTATATTTGATGAAGATCCATTATTAGAGAAAGAATATTCTTTCTCTTTTTTTATAGAAAAACTGAGAAATTTTATAATTTTTGGACAATTCTAGATGGGATGATAGAGAAAAGTAGGGTAAATAATTAGAAACTTCATATTCCAGGAAAAGAAAGTGGTATAATAAATAAAAATCCAAGCCGGGAGGAAATTATGATTATAAAAAATGGTCGAGTTATCGATCCTAAATCGAAACGAGACGGTATATTTGATATTAAAATTTCAAAGGGAAAGATTGAAAAAATCGGGAAAGAGATTCCCTTGGGAAAAGAAAAAGTAATCGATGCCAAGGGATTGGTGGTTGCCCCGGGATTTGTCGATGTCCATGTCCATTTCAGAGATCCCGGGTTTACCCACAAAGAAGATTTAACAACCGGATCTCAAGCGGCAATTGCCGGTGGATTTACCTCCGTTGTCTGTATGGGGAATACCAGTCCCAAAATGGACAATGAAGAGACGATCCGTGACTTTATGCGTCGAGGAAAAGAAATGCCCCTCCATCTCTATACTGTATCGGCTTTAACTAAAAATTTTGGAGACCGTGAGTTGGTGGATATGGAAAAGATGGCTTCATTAGGGGTCGTCGGATTTTCTGACGATGGAATTCCCAATCGAAATCCCCCATTGATTTTAGAGGGGATGGAACGGGCAAAAGCTTTGAATCTTCCCATATCTTTTCATGAAGAAGATCCTTCTTTAATCGCACAAAATGGGATTAATCATGGTGAAGTGTCGCAATATTTTGGCCTCTACGGATCCCCTTCACTGGCGGAATCCTCCTTTATAGCTCGAGACATTGAATTTGCCCGATGGACAGGAGCCACGATTGATATTCAACACATCTCCACAAAAGAAGGAGTGGACTTGGTGAAATACGGAAAGGAACAAGGAGTTTCCGTCTATGCAGAGGTGACCCCTCACCATATTGCCCTTACAGATAAAGCACTATTAAAACATGGGAGTCTTGCAAAAATGAATCCTCCTTTACGGCGAGAAGAAGACCGTCAACGGATTCTTCGAGGAATTGAAGAAGGTAGCATTGAAATTATTGCAACGGACCATGCACCTCATAGCAAGGAAGAAAAGGATCGACCGTTGACGAAAGCTCCTTCGGGAATTATCGGTTTGGAGACGGCTCTGGGAATTTGTTATCGGGAATTGGTGGCTACGGGAAGAATATCACTATCCCATTTGATTCAAATGATGACATTAAATCCGGCTACCTTATATCGACTGCCGGCAGGAGTCCTGGCGGAAGGGGAAGTGGCGGACATTACAATTTTTGATCCGGAGAAAAAATATCGTTTAAAGACTTTTCAATCAAAATCTTCCAATTCTCCCTTTAAGGATGAAGAACTTCAAGGACAGGTATTATATACGATTGTCGCCGGCAAAATTGTCCATTCTATGAGATAAGACATTTCAATTTGGTTACAATCGCTAAAATTAGAACGGATCGATTGTTTTAGAATGGAAAGTGTTCTATGATATCTCATAGAAGAAATTTAGGAGGAAATTATGAAATTTTTAAAAAAAATAACGAGCACTTTAACCAATGCTAAATTTTCCTTTCATCGATTTCCGATTGTGATGGTATCAGCCCTATTATCCGCATTTTTCTTTAGCCTTGCTATAGATAATGACGGTATGGGCAATGATAGAGATCTCAATGCTATTTTAGGTTATGTCTTTTTGAGTGGCATCTTTATTTACAGTTTTGTCGCCCTATTGTCGGAAGGTTTGATACACAATGCCAAAGATCGGGAAGACGTAAAACACTATCGAATGTTTATCATCCTGGCATATCTTTTAAGTATTCCTCTAGTATACATTCTCTATGATTTGATCTACGAAGAGACAGGAGGGTATCTCCCTTATCAGAATAAATATATCTTCTTTGGTATTTTATTTTCCTTGGCAATTGGCTGTACCTACATTTCAAAGATTTTTTATCACAAGGATTTCGTACCCTTTGTGGTGAAGATTATACAATCTTTTCTTACTGCCATGGTGTATTCTTTGATTTTATATGCCGGAATATCGGGAATTATATTCGCTTTGGTTCATCTATTCGGACTGGATCTATCGATAACGATTTATAGTAAAATGGCATTATTTACTTTCATTCCTTTTTTTGTAGGGATCTTTTTATCTTCTTTTCCCAAAGTAAATGAATCTTTGATGGATTATCGATATGGGAAACCTGTATCTGTATTATTGGTCTATTTAATGCTTCCCATTCATTTGGTGTATCTGGTAATTTTATTTTTATATTTTGCCAAAATAATTATTATGCAGGAGTTACCGGAAGGCATTATTGTCAATTTAATATTGTGGTACGGTCTTGTAGCCACTTTCTTTAATTTTTTCTTGTCTCATATCAAGGGACATAAAATGATTGATCTCTTTCGAAGGATTTTTTCCATCGTCATGTTACCGATTTTGGCCATGATGTTTTTTGCCATTTTCCTTCGAGTAAAGGAATACGGGCTGACGGAAAATCGTTATTTTGTCATTATCGGTGGTTGTTGGATCCTATTATCTTGTCTTTATTATATTTTTTATCGGAAAAATTCCAATATCGTCATTCCCATTGTATTGAGTCTGTTGATTTTGGTCAGTAGTACCGGACCGCTATCTGCGTACCATCTGTCCGCACGGTCCCAAAATCGGAAATTTATAAAAATTTTACAGCAAAATTCCATGATCAATGGAAATCAAATCATTCCAAAATCGGAAATTTCAAAAGAGGATAAGAAAAATTTGACAGGAATTATAGAATATATGAATCGACACCATCGAAAACATGAGCTGAGTTATTTACCGAAAGATTTTGAAATGTCCGATGAAAATATGAGAGAAGTCTTTGGCTTTGATCCCTATTACGGAAGGGATGATAACCACTTGATCTACTATACGGATCAAAATTTTTCCATTGACATTTCCGGATATAAAAAAATGATTCGTGTGGATTCGATGAGTCGCCATGATGGAAAAACTGAATTTGGCGCTTATCAGGTATATCAAGAGGGCAGTCATATTATAATTGACTATGTTTTAGAAGATCAAGAAATACAATTGGCGGATATAAATATAAAAGAAGTAGAAGATAAATTAAGAACCTTAAAAAACACCGTATCTATTATTAATCCGGAAGATTTGGCCATAAAAGGGGAGAGTGGTGGAATTAACTATAAAATTATTTTCACAGAGATCAATATCTATAGCGAAACGCAGAAAAATGACAATACCTTTTATGCGGCCTTTTATTTATTGACGGATCGGGAGGATTAGATGTATTATTTAGGATTTAACACAAATATTGATCGTGAGAAGAAAAAAGTGGATTTTTTCTGGTGGAAAGATTTGTTGAAGCGATATTTAGAAAAAGGAAATTATTTTGAAATACGGTATTGGAAAGATGATTCCAATCAACAAGTAAAGGAGTTAATGGATCGCTATGGGATCTATTATGAAGAAGAGCATATGGAGGCCGTTCACACCGGAATGATTGATTCGGATTTTCGTCGGGACTTTTTAGAAAATTGTCTTGACGAGGAGGGCTATCCCATATATTTTACAGCAATGATCTACAAAGACGAAAAACTGATCCTTTCCAGTGAACATTATGGTTTGGAATGCTATCTTTTCGACTTTGATCGGGAATCGGTAGTTTTAGCTTGTGACGAATTGGAAAGTCGTTACGGCATTAAAGATATTGCCATTTATACCGACGAAGATTTAACAAAAGAAGATGTCCAATCGGAAGAATATCATTTTCATTCCCTGGAAGAAGGGGAGATGGAAGAGCTGATTCACAACCTGGAGGGCTTAGTGGATCCCAATGATCTGCACTAAAATTCATTCAATAAAAAAACAGAGAGGATATCCTCTCTGTTTTTATTTTATTAAAATATTTTAAAAATATCTTTTGCTTCTTTTTCCGCTTCGTCTTTCGTCATTCCATAACGCTCTTGAAGTTTGCCAATGAGAACTTTGCTGTCTCCCTTGATCTGATCAAGATCATCATTGGTCAATTTACCCCATTTACTTTGAACTTTTCCTTTTAATTGCTCCCATTTGCCTTCTAAGATATCTTTATTCATAGAAATCCTCCTTGGATATACCTAATTATTTCTTATTTAGATAAATACCCTTCAAAATCGGCTTTAAACAAAGAAAAGGCTCATCGAATCTTCATTGATGAGCCTTTTCTTCATAATATTGTTTTGCTAATACCACATGTTTTGCTTGAAAGGATTTTTGTATGTCGATGATCCGTTGATTGGAAGATCCTCGAAATTTCAACTTCAAATTTTTCAACTCTTCGACAAACAATCCGTCAACAAGAATATCGCAAAGAGAGAGAAGTTCATGTTTTTTCTCCTCTTGGATCAACTGATCGAAAGTATAACCGGAGTAAATCCATATGCTCTTATCCGTATTTTTTTTAATTCGGTGGAGCAACTCGATCAAATCCTCAGTATTTTGAAAGGGCTCTCCACCTAGGAGGGTTAGACCTTCAATCTCGGGATGACTAAGATATTCTATTACTCTTTTTGTCTCCGACTCGGTCCATGGACTTCCTGCTTGAAAATCCTGATACTCTTGATTAAAGCATTGGGGACAATGGTGGGTGCATCCGGTGACAAAGATGGAAGTCCGAATTCCCGGGCCATTGGCTACATCATATTTTCGTATTTGACCGTAACGCATTAAATATGGAGCACTCGATTGTGAATTTCTTTGGTTCGTCCTTCGTTCCAAAAGTTTTCTCCTAAATAACCACAGGTACGTCTTACTACCGTAAGTGTGGAACGGTCCCGATTGTGACATTGAGGACATTCCCATTCATCTTCGTCATTTAATATAATTTCTCCATCAAAACCACATTGAGAGCAATAATCACTTTTCGTATTAAATTCGGCATATTGGATATTATCGTAGATATAACGAACGATCGTTTCCAAGGCTTCCAGATTATGTGCCATATTGGGAATTTCCACATAGGAAATGCAACCACCGGTGGATTTATCCTGAAATTTAGATTCAAAGGCGAATTTTTCGAAAGCGGAAATATCCTCGCGTACATCTACATGGAAGGAATTGGTATAATAACCTTTGTCCGTCACATTTTCGATGACGCCGAAGCGTTCTCTGTCAATGGAGTTGAAACGGTGAGTCAATGATTCTGCAGGAGTTGCATAGAGGGTAAATTTAATACCGTATTCATCCGTCCATTTTTTTACCGTCTCATTTAAAACATCCATGATTCTCATGGCAAAAGGATATCCCTTGGAATCAGTATGGGGAACTCCTTTAATCAATTGAGTGGCCTCATAGATTCCGATATAACCTAAGGATACCGTGGAATATCCGGATTTGAGTAAGGGAGCTATATTTTCATGTTTTCCCAATCTTGCAATGGCTCCATGTTGCCAGTGAATAGGAGAGGAGTCGGAAGTTACTTTTTTCAAATGGTCATAGCGTAATAGACCGACACGTTTTACCAAATCCAATCTCTTTTCTAAAAGATCAAAAAATTTCGCCTCATCACCGGCAGAAAGGATGGCAATCTGAGGTAAATTAATGGTACAAGCTCCCATATTAAAGCGACCTTCAAATTTATACTCTCCATTTTCATCTTTCCACGGAGGCAGGAAGGCACGACAACCCATGGGACTAAAAATATTTCCTTCATAGTTTTTTCCCATCTTCTTTGCTGAAATATAATCGGGATACATTCTCTTTGCCGTACATCGAATTGCCAGAGATGTCAGATAGTAAAATTTGGAATCTTTATGAATATTATTTTCATCCAGAACATAGATCAATTTTGGAAAGGCGGGAGTCACATAGACACCGGCGTCATTTTTGATACCTTGAATTCTCTGTTTTAAAATTTCTTCAGTGATTTGTGCCACTTCGTCTAAATAGGGATCATGATCTTCCAAATACATAAATAATGTGACGAAGGGAGCTTGTCCGTTAGATGTCATAAGGGTGTTGATCTGGTACTGAATCGTTTGAATCCCCGATTCCAAATCCTTCTGGGTCATTTTTTTAGCCATTTTCTCCGCCATGGTAATGTCACCTAATGTTTCAATGGCTAAATTTAGATTTTTCTCATAGGAACGTCTTAAATATTTACCTAAACAGGAAATATTGATACTTTGGCCCCCATATTGGTTGGAGGCAATTTGAGCGATAATTTGAGTCATAACATTACAGGCTACTTGGAAAGATTTAGGAGTTTCAATCATCTTTCCATTGACGACGGTTCCATTGTCCAACATATCTTTCATATTGACCAAGCAACAATTGAAGATCGGTTGAATAATGTAGTCCATATCATGAATATGAATCGCTCCTGAGTCATGGGCTTCTACAAGATCGGCAGGAATCATTTTTCGTTTAGCAATATCCTTGGATACTTCGCCTGCAATCAGATCTCGCTGTGTCGAGGCAATAATAGGGTTTTTATTGGAGTTTTCGTCCATGACATCTATATTGGTTTGATTTAATAAGCCTAAAATTTCTTCATCTGTCGTATTTTGCTCTCGCTTAAATTGTTGAACCGACTTATAGCTTTCATAGGCTCTTGCAGTAGCCGGATTTTGAGAGTCTATTAATTTATAATAGACCTGTTCTTCAATTTCATAAATGGTTAAGGCGTGATCCGCCTCATGCGCCAGGTTTTCAATTTCCGTTGCAATTTTCTTTGCCTGGTCTTCTATGTAGACACCACTGGATGAATTCATCGCCTTTTCGATGGCTACAATAATTTTGTTTTTATCGAAGGAGACTTTATCTCCATTCCTTTTTATAACTTGTAACATATGAGGCTCCTTTGCTTTTTATTTAATAAGATTATACTATATATAGTGTTTTAATGAAAGGATAATTCTATATATAGTGGAATATTGACTTTTCGAAACAGAAGGAGAATCGAAAGCTTTCCATAATACAAAATAAAAATTGTTCTTATAATATATTTTTTTGAAAAGATGTGCTTCTTTTCTTCTTTTACGGTACAATAAATGCATAGACAGAAATTTTAAGTGAAAGGGAATTGGTGAAGATTATGTTACGAGTGTATACAGATATTTTATGTCCCTGGTCATGGGGTGAGGAAGGAATCCTACGTGTTTTAAAATATCTCTATCCGGATTTAAAAATAGAATATATAATGGGAGATCTAGTGGATAATTACGAAAATTTTCTTCCCAAAAATTTTGCCAAATTAAACTCGGTGGAACTGGGAAATAAAATTCTCTACGATATGTACCGGGCGGCTGCAACCATTACCCGATTTCCCTATTTTTCTGACATTCCACATTTGTTTTCACAGGATCATAAATCATCCTTTCCTTTAAACATCTCGTTTATTGCCGTTAGAAATATTGATGAAAAAAAGGCAAATACCTATTTGCGTTTGATGCGGGAAGCTATGATCTATAGAGATTTGAATTTATATGATGAGAAAGTTCAATCATTACTATTGGAAAAAATAGGCATCGATGAAGATGAGTATCGAATAGAATTGGAATTTGCCAATGAAGATTTTTTACAGGATCGGATGAAATGTTTTGATGATCGGATTAAAAAATTCCCTGCATTTTTGGTGGATTCCAATAGGGGACGAAAAATTCTAAAAGGATATCAGGATTTGAAAACCTTAAGTCATTTCGTGGAAGATGATTTAAAACTGAAAAGACGGAAGGTGGAAGCAAGGGAAGAAACGATTCTGGATTTTATTAGTCGTTTCGATGGGGTTTTGGAAGAAGAATTACGAATCCTCTTTCCAGATCTGACAGCTTTGGAAGAGTTGAAGAAAAAAGATGTCTTGACGATGGAGGAGGTAACCGGAGGTAGAATCTTTCGATTAAAAAATTTTTCATCGACTGAAATTAAGTAAATAAAAACAAGACAAATGTTGGGATTGAAACATTTGTCTTGTTTTCTTTTATTTGGAATCCACTATTTACTTGACAATGAGAAGAGATGTAAAATCCCTTTTAATCTTGGGATCTTTGTTCTTTTCTTAAATATTTATCAATGGAATTGGCGGCAATTTTTCCTGCACCCATGGCTAAGATTACTGTGGCGGAACCGGTAACGGCATCTCCACCGGCAAAGATATTTTCCCGTGAAGTAATACCGTCTTCGGTAATGACAATCCCACCACGACGATTGGTTTGTAAATTTTTCGTCGTTTGAGAAATCAAGGGATTGGGTGTCGTTCCCAGAGCCATAATAACCGTTTCAAATTCTTCTTCAAACTCCGATCCTTCGATTGGAATGGGTCGGCGACGGCCACTTTCATCCGGCTCTCCTAACTCATTCCGAACACAGGTCAGAGACTGTACCCAACCGTCTTTTGTACCCTTGATTTCGATCGGTGCGGTAAGCATTTCAAAAGTAATGCCTTCTTCTTTGGCATGATGGACTTCTTCCACTCGAGCAGGAAGTTCTTTTTCCGTCCGGCGATAGAGAATGGAGACATCGGCTCCAAGTCGTTTTGCAACTCGAGCGGCATCCATGGCCACATTTCCTCCTCCAATAACGGCAACTTTGTGACCTACATTGACAGGAGTATCATATTGGTCATCGAAGGAATGCATTAGATTATTACGGGTTAAAAACTCATTGGCGGAATAAACTCCGTTTAAATTTTCTCCGGGGATTCCCATGAAGGTGGGAAGTCCGGCACCGGAACCGATAAACACCGCTTGAAATCCCTGGTCCAACAGTTGATCCACGGTCAGAGTTCGGCCGATGATTACATTGTTTTCAATTTGGACGCCCAGTTTTTTAATATTTTCCACTTCATATTCCACTATTTCGTCAGGCAGACGGAATTCAGGAATTCCATATACCAGAACACCACCGGCTTGTTGAAGGGCTTCAAAAATAGTCACTTGGTAACCCATTTTTGCCAATTCACCGGCACAAGTAAGACCAGCAGGCCCGGCACCGACAATGGCTACTTTTTTACCGTTACTCTTGGGCAAATCGAAAAGTTTCGTATGGTGACGCCTGGAATAGTCGGCGGCAAAACGTTCCAATTTACCGATGGCTACAGAATCCCCTCGATTGGTAAGGACACATCGAGCTTCACATTGACTTTCCTGAGGACAAACTCGTCCGCAAACGGCAGGTAAGGCCGTATACAGAGCTAAAACTCTGGAAGCTTGATCAAAATTTCCATTGGCGATTTCTTTGATAAAACCGGGAATATCGATGGAAACGGGACAACCTTCTCGACAGTGGGGGACTTTACAATTAAGACAACGGCTGGCTTCAATAACGGCTTCCTGGGGAGTATAACCGAGGCAAACTTCATCAAAGTTTTGGTTTCTCACTTGAGGATCCTGTTCTGAAATAGGAGTTACCGTAAAGCGATCTTTAAATTTTAAGATTTCAATATTACCGATTTTATCTCCTTCCAAGTTTTGGTCTTGGGCTTTTTGATTTCCGATGCGGTTTTCCTCTATGGCCAAATCAAAAGTGCAGTGATGAGCTGCCGTTTTTTTCTCTCGTTCCACATTGATATATTGTTTTTGTCGTTTCATGGCGGAATCGAAATCCACTAGATGGCCGTCAAATTCCGGACCGTCCACACAGGCAAATTTTGTTTCATTTCCCACTTTGACGCGACATGCTCCGCACATTCCTGTACCGTCTACCATAATTGGATTTAGTGAAACCGTAGTGGGCAACTGGTATTTTTTGGTCGTCTGACTGACGAATTTCATCATAATCATAGGACCAATGCTGATACAGTGGTCGTATTCTTTCTTTTCATTTTCATATAGGTCCACAATTTTATCCGTGACCAAACCATGGAAGCCGTATGATCCATCGTCTGTAGCGATATAGAGATTGTCTGATACGGAAGCTAATTCTTCTTCTAAAATGACAAAATCCTTGGATTTTGCACCGACGATGATATCGACACCAATACCATGGTCAGAAAACCATTTTGCTTGAGGATAGACAGGAGCTGTTCCCACACCGCCTGCCACAAATAAGTACTTTTTATCTTTTAATTGCTCAAGATCTTTTTCAACAAAATCGGAAGGTCTTCCCAAAGGTCCGACAAAATCTTTAAAGGAATCTCCTTCTTCAAAAGAGGCCAGTTTTTGAGTTGAGGAACCGGCTGCTTGCAATACAATTTGAACGGTACCTTCATCCACATCATAATCTGAAATAGTCAATGGAATCCGCTCAGAATACTGATCTCCAATGACAATGATAAATTGACCCGGAAGAGCCGATGCAGCCACTCTTGGTGCATAGACATGAAATTGAAAGATATTTGGAGCTAACTCCACTTTTTTAATAATTTTATACATTGTTCTCCTCCCATAATAATATTATTATAGCATATTATAAATTTCTTCGATTCATAATTTTCCACCTCCATATTCTACTTTGAAAGTTTCAATATTTCATAATGGGGAACTTGTGATCAATAGATACAGTCTTCCTTTTGATTGAAAACCGAAATATCCATTGTCAAAGAAAAAAATAAAAATTTTTAAAAGCTTCTTTCTTTATTTCACTAAATAACTTGACCAAAGTCTTCTTTTTGTAGGATAATGAAAAACAAAAGGTGGGATACTATGCGAAAATTCAGTAAAGACTTAAAAACAATTGTTATAAAAGTGGGATCATCGTCCATTACTCACAAAAATGGAATTATCAATTTACAAAAAATTGATGATTTATGTTATGAATTGGCCAATTTAAAAAATCATGGCTATGATGTAATTTTGGTTTCTTCCGGCTCCATTGCAGCCGGAGCCAAGAGATTGGACTTAAAAGAAAGGCCTCGAGATACAGCTTCAAAACAGGCAGCTTCTTCCGTAGGTCAGGTGGCTTTAATGAACACTTATAATAGAACATTAAATCAATATGGGTACAATGCAGCGCAAATTTTATTGACAAAACAAATTGAACGCGATGAAGCAATGCGAGGAAATGCTAAAAACACATTTAAAAAATTAGGACTGTTCAATGTAATTCCCATTGTCAATGAAAATGACACCATTTCCACATATGAGATAAAATACGGAGACAATGATACTCTTTCTGCAGTGGTTTCCCGTCTGGTGGAAGCAGATCTTTTAATTTTGCTCTCCGATATCGATGGTCTTTATACCGACGATCCAAGAAATAATCCCAATGCGGAACTTCTCAGCGAAGTCAATGATCTATCGAAAGTGGAACATATGGCCAAAGAGACGGATTCCAATGTGGGAGTCGGTGGAATGATTACAAAAATTCGTGCAGCACGCCTTTGCATGGAAAAAAACATTGATGTGATTATTGCCAATGGAGAAGAGATGAAAATTTTGCGAAATATTATAAAGGGGGAAGACATTGGAACAATCTTTAAGAATAAAACTAAGTGAAATGGGAAAGAGAGCAAAAAGCAGTGCCAGATCATTGGCTCGCCTTACCTCCCATGAAAAAAATGAAATATTAAAAGAAATTAAGGCTTCTCTATTAAAACATCGAGAAGAAATTATAAAAGCCAATGAAAAGGATTTGGCCCATGGTCGAGAAATTGGTCTTTCCGAAGGATTGATGGATCGATTGATGTTAGACGATAAACGAGTAGAGGCCATGGCTCATTCCATCGATGAGGTGATTCATTTAAAAGATCCTGTGGGAAAGATCACGGAGATGAACATTAACGACGACGGATTGCAAATTGGTAAAAAGACCGTTCCCATTGGGGTTATCGCCATTATCTATGAAGCTAGACCCAATGTCACCTTGGATGCAGCAATCCTTTCCTTAAAAGCTTCTTCCGCTATTATCCTTCGAGGAGGAAAAGAAGCTATTCACTCCAATATCGCTATTACAAAAGCCATGAGAGAAGCTCTGGTCCAATGTAATCAGGATCCGGATACGATCCAAATTATTGAAGATACCAGTCGAGAATCTGCCAAAGAGTTGATGCAATTAAAAGGCTATGTGGATCTATTGGTACCGCGAGGGTCGGCAAGTCTAATTCAAACTGTGGTAGATCAAGCCAAAGTTCCGGTCTTGGAAACCGGTGTTGGGAACTGTCATATCTATATTGATGAATCGGCTAAAATAGAGATGGCTTTACCGATTATTGAAAATGCCAAAACTCAAAGAGTAGGCGTTTGCAATGCCATGGAGACATTATTGGTCCATAAAAATGTAGGGGATGAATTTTACAAGAAATTAAATGCAATAATTGACTATTATGATATCAGAGTTTATGGTTGCGAAAAAACCAAAGAAAAACTTCCCGGTATCCAAGCTGCAGGAAAAGAAGAATATGAAAAAGAATTTTTGGACTATGCCTTTGCTATGAAAATTGTCGAAGATTTTGATGAGGCCATAGATCATATCTATCGCTATTCTTCTGCACATTCGGAAGTTATTGTTACGGAAAATTATGAAAATGCCATGCGTTTTTTAGATGAAGTGGACTCTGCCTGTGTTTATGTCAATGCCTCCAGTCGATTTACCGACGGTTTTGTCTTTGGATTTGGTGCGGAACTTGGGATCTCCACTCAAAAACTTCACGCAAGGGGACCGGTGGGACTTAGTGAATTGGTTAGTACAAAGTATATTATCCTGGGACATGGACAAGTGAGGAAGTAAATGAAATATATTAGTACCAGAGGAGGAGATGAAGCCTTCTCTTCAAAAGAGGCCATCTTACAAGGGATTGCAAGGGATGGAGGTCTGTATCTGCCAATTGAAATTCCATCTCTTTCCCCTAGAATTTTTAAAAATTATCGGGAGCTTGCTATTGAGATTTTAGAAAAAATTTTTGACGATTTTTCCCGGGAAGAATTGCAATATTGCATTGACAATGCCTATGATGACAAATTTAGTGTAAAAGATATCGTCCAAGGAATACCGATGGATCAGAACTTGATCTTAGAACTATTCCATGGAAAGACGTCGGCTTTTAAAGATTTTGCTCTTTCGATTCTTCCTTATTTTATGGAATTGGCGACACAAGATAAAAAAGAAGAAATTGCTATTTTAACCGCCACTTCCGGAGATACGGGTAAAGCAGCACTGGAAGGATTTAAAGATATCGATCAAACGAAAATTATCGTCTTTTATCCTACAGAAGGAGTTTCAGAAATTCAAAAGTATCAAATGATGACTCAAGAGGGTAGTAACACCTATGCAATTGGCATCCATGGAAATTTTGATGAAGCTCAATCCGCTTTAAAACAGGTCTTTAATGATAAAGAATTACTACAGTCTTTACAACAGAAAAATATAGGTCTTTCTTCCGCCAATTCCATCAATATCGGTCGTTTGATTCCTCAAATGATATATTATTACTACGGCTATTCGGAAATGGTAAAACAAGGGATTATTCAATTGGGAGATCGGGTAAATATTGCGGTTCCCACAGGAAATTTTGGCAATATTTTGGCAGCTTTTCTTGCCAAATTAATGGGTCTTCCAGTAAAGGATTTCATTTGTGTTTCCAATCGTAATAATGTATTAACGGATTTTTTTAAAACAGGAATTTATGATCGTAGACGGGATTTTTATAAGACCAATTCCCCCTCCATGGATATTTTAATCTCTTCCAATTTGGAACGGTTTCTCTATATAAAAACGAATAATAATGGAAATTTGGTGAAGCAGTGGATGGAAGAATTACAGGAAAAAGGTCATTATCAAATTGACAATAGGACTCGGGAGAATATGAAGGATTTCAAAGGGTATACTCTCAATGACGAAGAAACGATTGAAATCATTCAAAAATACTATGATGAAAGAGGTTATTTATGTGATACCCACACAGCCGTTTGTCTGGGTGCCGTTGAAAAATATGAAAAAGACGAAGGTAAATGGCCGACCATCATAGCCTCTACTGCATCTCCTTATAAATTTCCCAAAGCCGTCGGTTCTGCTTTAGACCTTACAGGAGACGATTTCCAATTACTAGATCAAATATATCGTAAGACAAAAGTACCGATACCAACACCTCTTCAGGGGCTTCAAGACAAAACAATCACTCAAAATTTAAGAATAGAAAAAACGGAAATAAAAAAATGTATTAATAAAATATTAGGAGTTTAAAATGGAAATTTCTGTTAGAGTACCTGCCACGACGGCAAATTTAGGCCCGGGCTATGATGCCATGGGTCTTAGTTTTAATTTATATAATGACTTTACTTTTTCCAAAAGAAAAAGTAAAAATAATTATCAAAATAATATGATCTATCAAGCTTTTTCGAAAGTCTTTGAAGAAGATCGTACACCGGTACCTGAGATTGACATCCATGTGGAGGGAGAAATTCCCATCGCTCGAGGATTGGGTTCTTCTGCAAGCTGTATTATCGGTGGTTTAATGGGGGCTAATTATTTCTTAGATAAAAGATATTCTAAAGATCAACTATTGGCATGGGCCAGTGAACTGGAAGGTCATCCTGACAATGTAGCTCCAGCCCTATTAGGTGGACTAGTAATTTCTGCGGAAGAAGAACAAAGAATTTATTATTATCAAACAGAGGTTTCTTCTCAATTGTCCTATTATGTGATCGTTCCGGATTTTGAATTAAAGACATCACTGGCTCGTTCCGTCGTTCCAAAAGAAATTCCTCTTGCCGATGCCGTCTACAATATCAGCCGTTCTAATTTAGTTTCTAGAGCTTTGGAACGAGGAGATATGGACCTTTTGCGAGGAGTTGCGTCGGATCGGCTCCATGAGCCCTATCGAAAACCCTTAATTTCCGGGTTTGAAATTTTTGAAAACATTGCTTCTAAACATCGAGGTGTTTGTTTTATCAGTGGTGCAGGTCCTACAATCTTAATTATTGGCGAACAACATAATCAAAGCCTCTATGAAGCATTGCAAAATCACAAAATTACCCGGCACCAATACGATATTTTAACAGTTCTACCAGGTAAAGGAGCATTCTATCTTTGAAAAAATACTTTGAAAACAAAATAACGTCAGCTTTCATTGCTTTATTTGCCATGTTTTTATGGGGATCTGCTATTCCTTTAATAAAGACATCTTATCAGATTTTTCATATTCCCGGAGACGATATTGGTGCTAAAATTTTATTGGCGGGCTATCGTTTTTTCGGGGCTGGTCTTATTGTATTGGTATATAAATGGCTTTTCGATCGAGAAAAAATAGATTATCGAAAAATAAATATAAAATTGCTCTTTGCGATTTCTTTGGTTCAAATATCTTTACAATATGGTTTTTACTATATTGGCCTATCCAATACAGACGGTGTAAAAGCCGCCATTGTGCAAGGTCTAAATCCATTGATAATTGTGGTACTAGCACATTTTGTATTTGTGGATGATCGAATCACATTAAAAAAGGCCATCGCCCTTTGTATCGGTTTAATTGGAGTTTTAATTTCCAATATTTCCAATTTATCGGGGCTCACCGGTTTTCAATTTACATTCTCGGGAGAAGGCTTTATATTATGTTCCACCTTTTTTAATGCACTGGGAACGATTATGATGCGAAAATATGGACAGGATCAAAATTCCTACATCGTATCCATCTTCCAATTTATCTTTGGGTCTTCAATATTAATTATTATTGGAAAATTCACTTCTCAAACAGAATTGGTCTTCCATTGGAAAGGGATATTGCTTTTACTGTATGGATCCTTTATATCGTCTACCGCCTTTTTGCTGTGGTATTTGCTCTTAAAGTACCAAAAGGCGGGAAATATTGGGATTTTTAAACTTTTCATTCCCATCTTCGGTTCCATCCTTTCGATTTTATTTCTGGGAGAAAGCTATAACATGACCCTTTTTATTGCTTTACTCTTAACCAGTTTTGCCACTTTATTTTTAAATTCTAATCTTATGGAAAAAAGAGAGGACTCCTCATTATAATGAGAAGTCCTATTTTTTTTCACCGATTTTCTTTTTAATTTCTAAAAGGAAACGCTCCATAATACCGGAAAGATCTGAAGTATTACAATTGCCTTGAATAATATAGATATTTCCCGATCCTTCCAGAGAAAAGACCTTGGCGATTTCATCATAGATATCCTTAAGATTAAAACTCAAATTTTTGGAACGAACCACTAAAACTTGGGATCGGGAACCATTGGGGATTCCATAGATCTGTACATAATTATAGTCTTCCATGATATGAGAAGAAATAAATTTTAAATCTTTAAAATTCACATTTCGCAAGACCTTAAAGATATAGTGGACGCCGTCTACGGAAGTAGCTAATTTTTTATATTCGCGAACTTCTTCCAATCCTAAGTCCTTTTCCATTTTTTTATTTTCTTTTTGCAAACTTTCCTGTCGACTTTTTAACTGTTTTAAATCCTTAAACAATTGTTCCGGATCTTTGGAGTTTAAATAACTCATCATATGATTTAATATATTGGTTTTTTCCCGATAATCTAAAAAGGCTCTTCCGCCGGATAGGGTATAGAGGCGGATCTTTCCATCGATTCGCTGAATAGATGCAATGACAAAAAGCCCAACCTCCCCTGTGCGAGCTAAGCAAGGGCCCTTATAATCGATAGAGGACAGTCCTTCGATTTGAATTTGATCTTTTTTATGGTCTATGGATAAATTGGCGGTAATAGCATAATTTACTAAATTTTCTAAATCTTCCACCGTTCGAAAAGCAATATCATGAGCTTCGATATCCACATAGGAAGCCTCCTCTTCAATCCGATAGTCTGTGACGGTAAGATCCGTATTGGTAATCAGATAGTATCGAAAAAGAGCCAGTCCGAGGTTTTGTTGCATTATATCTAGGCGATGCTCCCAATGGATTTTCACTTCCACATGGGAAGAGCTGGATTTGGGTACCGAGTAATAAATTTCGTCTCCAAAGGTTTTAGTGGTAGGTAATTGACCATCGATGGTAAATGTATCTCCCGTCACTTGATCATCACCTAAATAAGCCGGAGCTTCCTGTAGTGAAATCCATCGGTCTCCGTCTTCATTCCTGTGATCTTTTACTTCAATGGAATATTTTTTTTCGTATGGCGAATTTATATATTTATTCATTATTGATCCCTCGCTTTAGTGATATTTTACCATATTTATAGCTTTAAAGGGAAATAAAGGTTATCATAAAGAGGGGGGATGAAATGGTCTATCTTTTATTCACGATAATTGGAGTTTTGGTGGGATATGAGACATCGATCTTCGTAGGATATGGCTTGTTTATAGTGGGATCTTTATTCCTATTGGGATCCCAACATTCCCAATATCATAAGTATTCACGATTGGTATGGGTATTGGCTCTTGCTTGTCTATCCATTCAATTGCAGCATCACGATATACCGAAAGACATTGTGGATTGTCAGGGGAAGATCATTCGAGAAAAAAATAATTATTTTGTCCTCAAGACGGATCAAGTCAATGGTCAAAAATTCCCCAGTTATTTTATCTATTATGATGAAAGACCATTGCCTTTAGGCAGTCAAGTATTTATTGAAGGCCCCGTTCGCTCGCCACTTCCTCAAATGAATGAAGGCAATATCAGTGAAAAAAACCGATTGTACTCTCGAGGAATCTATGGAATCGGAACCGTCAAATCCTATCAAATTCTAAAAGAACCGGCCAGAGGATATCGATGGCAGAGATATTGGAAGAAACGTGGAGAAGCTATGCTGGACCAAAAGATTCAATCGCCGGCTAATCAAATACTAAAGGGAATGATTTTGTCGGACACCTCCTATATGGAGGGGAAGTACTATGATCAGTTCAGACATTTAGGTATGGCTCATCTTTTGGCAGTATCTGGCCTACATATAACCATCATTGCCTATTCTTTTCGAAAACTTTTGATCCATTGGACAGGTCGACGGAAGGTTTCAGATATTGTCTGTCTTTCTTTTCTTTTACTCTATCTGTGGATGATCGGCTTTCCCATAGGGGGAATTCGAGGAACAGCTTTATTTATCCTTTCACTGACTCAATTTTATGGGAATAATTTATGGACTTTGGAAGAAAAAATTGCTTTAGTGGCAACAGGGATTTTACTGGTATCTCCCCATCGTTTATTTTCTCCATCCTTTTTATTGTCCTTTGGCGGCGTATGGAGTATTTTGTGGATTTATCCTAAAATATCCCATATCATACCTGGAGAAGGATCCATATCCTCAATGATTTCTTTGACCTTTTCTATTCAACTGGGAATTGCCCCAATCACTTTGTATTTTTTCCATGAAGTATATCCGGTGACTTTTTTGACGAATCTATTGATTGTTCCCTTCTATACGATTTTATTACATGGGGGATTACTCGTGTTTTTTGGAATCTTTCCACAGATTATCGGTACCACCATAAACTTTTTCATGAATCATTTGCTCAAAGTTCAATCTCTTCTCCAAATGATGATTCCCCTTAAAATCTACGGAAGATCCTTTACCCTATGGACGGTAGTAGCCTATTATACACTACTGATTCTCTTCCTTTATGGAGATCGATGGAGCAGTTGGATCTATCCCATTCGTCGATGGATCTATGGCTATAGTCTGTATCTCTTTTTATTTATGGGGATACTCACCTATCGTCAATACCATAGCTTTCAATACACGCAACTCTACATCGGTCAAGGAGACTGTGGACTGATCTCTTACCGAGGACAATACTATATGGTGGATACTGGTGGATCCGCTTTTACGAATAATAATTTGGCGAAGAACTATTTATTACCCTATCTACATCATCGAGGCATTCGACGGCTTGACGGTCTATTTGTTTCTCATTTTGATATGGACCATATCGGAAATATTAGGGAATTGTATCAAGAAATAGACATCCCCATCGTATATATTTCCTATATCCCCGAGGATCAGAAATTATTGGCAGAAATGATAGAACATTCCAAGGTATTTCAAGTTAAGCAACACGACCATTGGAAACTGGGAGAAAAAACCGGCATTCGTGTTTTATTAGACGTAGATGACTATGAGGAAGACAATGATAAATCCATGATCTTAGAAATTTACCATGGAGAAAAAAATATCCTTTGCACCGGAGATGCTACGACGAAAATAGAAGAAAAAATTACCGGGCATTATGATGTGTTAAAAGTGGCCCATCACGGATCGAAGACGTCTACGGAAGAAGCTTTTTTGGTGAAGATACATCCTGAAGTTGCCTTGATTTCTGCCGGCGTCAACAACCAATACGGCCATCCTCATCAAGAGGTATTGGACCATCTGGCCCATCAGAAAATTCCCACTTTTATTACTTCCCGAGACGGTCAGATCCAATTGACAATTGATAAAAATCAGCTTAAGATAAATACCATAAAGGGAAAACGAAAGACGAAAATACTATTCTTCCTATGGGAAGGGGGAATGATCTGTCTATGTCTATTGTATATAAGGAAGCATTATGAATTATCGGGAGATTTATAAAACAAAAAATTTTAAAAAAACCTATCTATTTTATGGAGCGGAAAAACTTTTGATTGAAAACACCTTGGATTATTTGATTCATCTCTTAATCAATAAGGGAACGGAAAGTTTTAATGTAAACATACTTCAAGGGAAAGAAGCAAGTGTAGCAGATCTTATGTCAGCTTGTGAAACGGTACCGATTATGGGGGATAAAAAAATAGTCTGGTTAAAAAATGTGGCTGCTTTTGTCGATCAGCAAAATTTAAATTCCAATTTTTTTGATTTTTTAGACCACTTACCGGAGTTTATTCTGTTGATTTTTGAAGAGACGGAAAATTTAAACAAAAACACGAAATTCTATCGTTACTTTTCAAAAAATAAAATCAATATGGAATTTGCTCCATTGACCCATCGGGAACTTCAAAAATTTGTGCAAAGTTCTTTTGCTCGAAAGAATAAGAAGATCAAGCCGGTGGATATGAGTTATTTTATTTCTCAAAGCAACTATCTGTCTCGAAATTCGGAAGTGACGCTTTATGATATTAAAAATGAAATCGACAAAATTTCTTCCGTAACGACTGAAGAATGGATCAATAGAAAAGATATTATTGGATCCTTATCAGAAAATATCGATACGAATATCTTTCAGTTTTTAGACGCTCTCTTTGAGGGAAATCCCGACTTGGCTTTACGGGAATTTCACAATTTATATAAGCTCAATGAGCCGATTCCTAAAATTTTTGTGATGATTCACCGTCAAGTGCGACTCCTCTTGGGCTATAAGGTGTTAGAGGAAGCCAATTATCAAAGTTATGAAATGATGGAGCGATTAAAAATAAAAAAATTTGAATTTAGTAAAATTCAAAAATACGCTCCCCAATTCGATAAGGACTTTTTAATTCAATTTTATGATCGATTATTGGAAGCAGACAAAAGCTTTAAAAGCTCCAATAGTAATCCATTGTATGAAATGGAAAAGCTGATCCTCATATACTGTCGACGAGAAAATAACACAAGATCGAAATAATTTCTTGCAAACCGCCGATAATAGTGTTAAAATCTTAAGAGCGATTATAAATGAGACTGTCTCAGAATCGGGAGGTGAAATTTATGGCAAATATTAAATCAGCAATTAAAAGAATTGATATAGCAAAACGTAATACGGCAACGAATAAAGTTCGTAGAACTCAAGTTAAAAATGCCATTCGAAAGTTTGAAGAAGCCTTACAAGCTGGAGAAATTGATACGGCAAAAGAATTACTAAAAGAAGTTGATAAAAAGCTTAAAAAAGCTGCTCATAAAAATGTAATTCATAAAAAAGAAGCTTCTAGAAGAATAAGTCGACTGACTAGAGAGCTTAATAAAAAAATTTCAGGTTAATAAAAGCTTCCCCGGGGGAGTTTTTATTAACCTTTTTTAAAAAAAGAAGTCCAACTCTACTTGATTGCAAAAATCACGACCGTGATCTGTCAAAGAGAGTCGGTCTTTTTTTATTGCAATTCGCTTTAAGTTTAAATTTTTTACAATGGCCTGCTGATAAATTTCCCTAAAATTCTTTGAAAATCGAGTTTGAAACTCTACCATAGAAATTCCTTCATTTAATCGAAGTCCCATCATATTAAATTCATTCATTCGATCCATTGGAGACAACTCTTCTTGAAAGGCAATGGGAAACTGTTCTTTTGACAGGGATAGAAGGTAGTGATCCATTTGGGAGCTGTTGGCAAATCGAAGATTACCTACATTGCTGTGGGCACTGAGCCCTAAACCGATATAGTCTTTCAATTTCCAATAGGCTAAATTGTGGCGACAGTGGTATCCAGGACGAGCATAATTTGAAATTTCGTATTGCTCATAGCCTAATTGTCTTAGACCTTCCGTCAATCGATGGACCATCTCCCGATCCAATTCTTCTGAGGGAAAATTTATCTTCTTATTTTCATATATTTTTTTCATTGGAGTATGATCTTCTAAAATCAAAGAGTAATAGGAAAGATGAGTGGGCTCCAATCTTTTTGCTTCTTGTAAAGACTCTTCAATATCTTCGATGCTTTGAGTGGGTAGGCCAGACATAAGATCGATATTAAAATTGGAAAAATCTGCAGCGTGAATGAGATCGATACTTCGGTAGATATCTTCTTTCCTATGGACACGACCGATTATTTCCAAAAGACGATCATTAAAAGATTGCACACCTAGGGAAAGACGATTGATGTTGCATTGACGATAATCCTTTAATTTAGCCTTTGTTAATGAATTGGGATTGGCCTCTAGAGAAATTTCTTTTGGTAAGGAGGAGTTATCTTGTAAAAGCTGATCTAAAATCTTGCCGATATATTTACTGTCTACGGCGGAAGGAGTCCCTCCTCCGATAAAAATGGTTTCTATTTCCCGTTGTTTGAAAAAATCACGATACAGTTCAATTTCTCGAGATAATCCTGCAAAATATTTTGAAACAGTCTCTTTTTGAATAATGGAAGAGCAGAAGTCACAATAGTAACATCTGCTCTCGCAAAAAGGGATATGAAGGTAAACAGATAATTTATTCTTCATCATATTTCAACACCGCGAGGAAGGCATCTTGTGGGATCTCCACAGAGCCCACAGTACGCATTCTCTTCTTTCCTTCCTTTTGTTTTTCCAATAATTTTCTCTTTCTGGAAATATCTCCTCCATAACATTTGGCTAAGACGTCTTTTCGCAATGCTCGAATCGTTTCTCTGGCAATAATTTTGTTGCCGATAGCCGCTTGTATGGGAATGGCAAATTGCTGTCTGGGAATTACATCTTTTAATTTTTCACAGGTTTTTCGAGCCCGTTGATAGGCGGTGGATTCATGGACAATAATTGAAAAGGCATCGACCAATTCTCCATTGATCAAAATATCCAATTTTACCAATTCCGATTCTTGATAGCCGATTAATTCATAGTCATAAGAAGCATAACCTCTGGTTTTGGATTTTAAAGCGTCAAAAAAATCATAAATGACTTCGTTTAAAGGGAGATGGTATTTGATTAAGGCTCGAGTTTCCTCGATATAATTCATATCCAAAAATTCTCCCCGACGATTTTGACACAGTTCCATAACAGCACCTACATAGTCGGTTGGCGTCATAATTTCAGCTTGTACAATGGGTTCTTCCATACGAGAAATCTCATTGGGTTCAGGCATATTGGTAGGGTTTTGTATTTCCAATATCTCTCCGTCATTTTTTTCAATTTTGTAGATAACTGATGGAGAAGTGGTGACAATATTTAAATCAAATTCTCGCTCAAGACGCTCTTGTATAATTTCCATATGGAGCAGTCCTAAAAAGCCGCATCGAAAACCGAAACCTAGAGCAACGGAAGTTTCCGCCTCAAAAACCAAAGCGGCGTCATTGACTTGAAGTTTTTCCAAAGCTTCCCGAACGCCATTGTATTCTTCTCCTTCTCCGGGATAAATTCCACAATAGACCATAGGAACGACTTTTTTGTAACCGGGCAATGCTTCTTTCGTAGGTTTTTCTACGGAAGTAATCGTATCTCCCACCCTGGCATCTTTGACATTTTTAATGCTGGCAGTGATAAAGCCTACGTCTCCCGCGGAAAGATTGTCCAAGGAGATCATTCCGTTGGCAGACATGCCCACTTCCACCACTTCAAATTCTTTGCCGGTAGCCATCATTTTAATTCGATCTCCAGGCTTTATCTTTCCGTCAACTACTCGAATATAACAAATGACGCCTCGATAGGAATCATAGAAGGAGTCAAAAATCAATGCTTTTAAAGGAGCTTTTCCATCTCCCTTTGGTGGGGGTACCATATCGACTATCCGATGGAGTACCTTATCAATACCGATCCCATTTTTAGCCGAAATTAAAGGAGCTCCTTCACATTCAATTCCGATAATATCTTCAATTTCCTGTTTAATTTCTTCCGGACGAGCGGAAGGCAGATCAATTTTGTTGATGACCGGTACCAACTCCAAGTCTTGATCCGAAGCCAAGTAGACATTGGCCAAGGTTTGCGCTTCCACGCCCTGGGAAGCATCTACTACCACGATAGCTCCTTCACAAGCGGCAAGAGATCGAGACACTTCGTAATTAAAGTCTACATGACCGGGAGTATCAATTAAATTAAAAATATATTCTTGCCCGTCTCGATCGTCTTTATAGATCAATCGGATGGCTTTGAGCTTTATAGTAATTCCTCGTTCCCGTTCCAAATCCATGGAGTCCAGGACTTGTTCATCCATCTCTCTTTCAGTCAACATACCGGTGGATTCAATTAAACGATCGGCTAAAGTGGATTTTCCATGGTCGATATGAGCTATGATGCAAAAGTTTCGTATAAATTTTTGTCGATTCAAAGTTTACCTCCATTTAATCGGCTGACAGGCCAATATCGCAAAGTGATAATTCCATCAATCGTATTTTTTTTGATGGGGCCAAAAAATCTGGAATCTAAAGATTTTCCCGGGAGCCGATTGTCTCCCAGGACAAAGTATTCATCTTCTTCCAATACCCAGGTATCTTCTACATAAATTTCCGTATATTCCGTACTAATATAGTCTTCTTCAAATTTTTTTCCGTCAATGTAAAGAGTTCCGTTGGAAATTGAGACGGTTTCTCCTGGCAATCCTACGACTCGTTTGACGTATTCGGTTTTTTCTTCATCAGGAGCTTGAAGAATGACAATGTCTCCCCGATGAGGCCCTCGATAGTAAAGTGGAACTTTTAAGGCGATCAATCGATCATTTTCCAATAATGTAGGATTCATGGATTCACCTAATACAATCGTAGCGGAAAATACAAAAGTTCGAATTAAAGCGGCAATGATAATTGCAGCCAGTAAAACTCCCATCCATGAAAGGATGGAATCTTTTTGTTTTTTATTCTTCATGATTAAAATCTCCTAAAATTTTGAAAGGGAAGAAAGCGACAATAGACCACAGCTTTAATATCACTTTTCTCCAAAGGGCCGAAGTATCTGGAATCTTCCGACGCTCCTGGCAGACGATTGTCCCCCAACACAAAATATTCGTTGTCTTTTAATTGGATCGGAGAGAGATATAAGGGTAGGGTAGTATCAGTGGAGGTATAGGATTCATCCTGTTCTTTTCCGTTGATATAAACTTTTCCCTCCTGTATTTCAAATATGTCTCCCGGAGTGGCAACGACTCTTTTTACAAATTTCTTTTTTTCTCCCGGTGCTTTAATCACGACAATCTTTCCCGAAGAGATGGGGAAGAATCGTTGATAGGCAAGACATATTAACTTGTCGTTTTCGTGTAGTGTCGGTTCCATGGAAATCCCTTTAACTTGGGCAATATTAAAAATAAAATTGCGAATGAAAAGTGCAATTAATAGTACAATGAGTAATTCTTTTAAAAATGATATGATTTTATTCTCCTTCAAGTGATCATCTTCCTTTCAACCACTATAATTCTAACATATATAAAAATAATTATAAATAAAAAAGATGACAAGTTCAAAGGAAAGAAAAAACTTTATGAAAGGACTTGACATTTATTGAAAAGAAGCGTATTATAAAACCATAAGCTTTTAGCACTCGTTAAAAGTGAGTGCTAATAAAGAGGGGTGACAATATGGATACGAGAAAAATTCAAATATTAAATGCGATTATCAACTCCTATATTGATTTACCCATTCCCGTAGGATCCCGAACACTGTCTAAAGAATTTGACTTCGGTGTCAGCTCGGCGACCATACGTAATGAAATGGCGGACTTGGAAGATTTAGGGTATTTAAACAAACCCCATCAATCGGCCGGTCGCATTCCATCGGATAAGGCTTATCGATTTTATGTAGATGAATTATATTCGAAGTATGAAGGGGAAGACAATGGAGAAAAAGTCTCCAATTTGAAAGAAACCATCAGTGAAGATATTGGAAATTACACCGATCTCTTTCAACGGGTCGTTCACAGATTGGCAGAACAGACAAATTGCACTTCCTATTTGATAGCACCTAAAAAGCCTGATACGACGATTAAATTGTTAAAATTAATTGCCCTGGATGATTCCAGTATACTACTTTTAATTATCGGCAATAAGGGAATTGTGGAAAAGCATATTTTAAATATTCGCACCCATATTTCAGAACCGGATTTAGCAGTGATTGAGAAACGTCTCAATGACGAAATTTCAGGAATGGACTTTGGAAAAATTGAGGAGTTGAAAATTACCTTAACCGGAAGAATGGTGGAATTTGGCAATTTTATTTCTTCGATTATAAAAAAGGCAAGTAAATTTAACAACAAAGTAAGTGCCATTGAAGTCTATTATGATGGTCTTACAAATATTTTAAATTTTGAAGAGTACAAGGATTTGGAAAAAGCTCGTGAATTTATGACTTTTATCGAAGACAAGGATTTACTCTTGGATATTTTAAGGCAAAAGCAACCGACAAAAGATTTGGAAGTTATTATTGGAGATGAAAATGACTATGACCTTATGAAGGGAAATTCCATTATACGCTCCACTTATCGCTCCAAAAACAATCTGGTAGGCAGCCTTGGTATTATCGGTCCTGTACGAATGGATTACAGAAATTTGATTCGAACGGTACATCTCTATAGTAATGCGATGGCACAAATTATGGAAGAATTGTAGTTGGGGTGATGGTATGAGTAATGAAAATATGGATCCAAAAAAAATTAATATCGACGTCGAAGAACATGACGAAGATGATTTGGATGAGCGAGAAGAAATGACGAAAACAACTTTAGAGGAAGAAAGTTCCAATAAAGATGATATAGATGAAGAGCCCAATAGGGCACAAGATGAAAAATATCAGATTTTGGAAGATAAATTTATACGACTCCAAGCAGATTTTATGAATTTCAAACGGCGGACAGCCAATGAAAAGACAGAATATATCGAGTTGGGGGTCAAAAAGATCGGTATGGATTTACTGCCGGTATTGGACAACTTCGAGCGAGCCCTTGAAAATGCTCCTGAAAAGGATTCATTTTATGACGGTGTAAAGATGATTATGGATCAATTAATCGACGTGTTGAAGAAAAATAATATAGTGGCAATGGAAGCTTTGGGAGAGGAATTCGATCCGAACTTTCATCATGCCGTATTGGTAGAACCGTCTGAAGAATATGATTCTGGTCATGTGATTGAAGTTTTACAAAAAGGTTATCTACTAAATGAAAAAACACTACGACCTGCAATGGTTAAAGTTTCTGAATAAATAGGAGGAAAAAGAAAATGAGTAAAATTATAGGAATTGACTTAGGTACTACAAACTCTGCTGTAGCAGTAATGGAAGGTGGAGACTCCATTATTATCCCAAATATTGAAGGGAATCGAACCACACCTTCCGTTGTGGCATTTACCAAAGACGGTGAGAGATTAGTAGGAGAGACGGCAAAAAGACAAGCCATTACGAATCCGGAGCGTACCATTCAGTCCATTAAAAGACATATGGGTAGCGACCATAAAATTACGATAGACGGCAAAGATTATACTCCTCAAGACATTTCTGCGATGATTTTACAAAAATTAAAATCCGATGCAGAATCTTATTTGGGAGAAAAAATTACCGATGTCGTAATTACGGTACCGGCATATTTTACCGATGCTCAAAGACAGGCTACAAAAGATGCAGGACGTATTGCAGGACTGGAAGTTAAAAGAATTGTCAACGAACCGACAGCTGCTGCCCTTGCATATGGTGAGGACAAAGATGATGAGTCCACAACAGTAATGGTCTATGACTTAGGTGGAGGTACCTTTGATGTGTCCATCCTTGAACTTTCCGACGGTGTTTTTGAAGTTCATGCCACTAGAGGTAATAATAAATTAGGTGGAGATGACTTTGATGAACGCTTGATGGACTATATTGCCGAAGAATTTAAAAAAGAAAATGGCGTGGACTTGAAAGCGGACAAAATGAGTCTTCAACGGTTAAAAGAAGCTGCAGAAAAGGCGAAAAAAGAATTGTCTTCTACTATGAGTACAAATATCAACCTTCCCTTTATCACTGCAACAGCATCTGGCCCTCTCCATTTAAATATGGATATTACCCGTGCTAAATTTGATGAATTGACAGAAGATTTGGTAAAAATGACAGAACAACCGGTTAAAGATGCCATGAAAGACGCTGGACTTTCCGCCAATGAAATTGACAAAGTCCTATTGGTAGGTGGTTCTACAAGAATTCCTTCCGTTCAAGAATGTATTAAAAAACTAACCGGTAAAAATCCCCAAAAGGATATCAATCCTGATGAATGTGTGGCATTAGGTGCTGCGATTCAAGGCGGTGTACTATCAGGAGATGTTAAAGACTTATTACTTCTTGACGTAACACCTCTATCCTTAGGTATTGAAACCATGGGTGGTGTCACCACAAGATTAATTGAAAGAAATACAACCATCCCCACAAAGAAATCACAAATTTTTACTACAGCATCTGACAATCAAACGTCTGTAGACATTCATGTCCTCCAGGGAGAACGCCAAATGGCGGAAGACAATGTCACTCTAGGTCGTTTCCAACTAGACGGTATCGCACCGGCACGAAGAGGTGTTCCTCAAATTGAAGTAACCTTTGATATTGATGCCAACGGAATTGTCAATGTCAGTGCGAAAGATTTAGGCACTGGTAAAGAACAAAAGATCACCATTACCTCTTCTTCCAACTTAACTGATGAAGAAATCGAACAAAAGGTTAAAGAAGCGGAAATGCATGCACAAGAGGACTCCAAGAAAAAAGAGCTTATTGAAGCTAGAAACAATGCCGATTCCATGATTTATCAATCGGAAAACACTTTAAAAGATGTGGAAGGAAAGATTTCCGACGATGATAAAAAGAAAGTGGAAGAAGGGATTGAAAATCTAAAAGCTGTAAAAGATTCCGATGATTTAGATGCGATCAAAGCAAAAACCGAAGAGTTGACACAAGCATTCTATGCCATTTCAGAACAACTTTACAAACAAAATCAAGAAGCCGGAGCAGAAGGAGCACAACAAGGTGCCAATCCGGAAGATGATGTTGTAGATGCTGATTATGAAGTAGTAGATGAAGACGAAGAATAATTACAAAGGGGCTCTTGTGAGCCCTTTTTTATTTTCTTCTTTCCTTTTCTTTGAATTTGTATTAGAATGAATAATCAGCTGAGGTGAACAATGAGAGATTTTTATGAAATATTAGAAGTAGAAAGAGACTGTACTACTGCTGAATTAAAAAAATCCTATAAACGATTGGCAAAAAAATACCATCCGGACCTTCGTCCTGGAGATGAAGAAGCAGAGGCCAAATTTAAAGAAATCAACTATGCTTATGAAGTTCTGTCTGATGAAGAAAAACGAAGAAAATATGATACCTTCGGAGAAGAAGGTCTCAATGGAAATTTTTCCGGTGGAGGGGGCTTCGGTGGATTTTCCGATATTTTCGATGATATCTTTGATATTTTCGGAGGAGGAGGATTTCGAACTTCTCAACAAAATCGCAAAGATATGCCTCAAAAAGGAGAAAGTATTCGATATGATATCACTTTGGATTTCTTTGAAGCCGTTTTCGGAGTAGAAAAAGATATTAATATACGAGTAGAAGAAGAATGTGAACATTGTCATGGCAAGGGAGCAGAGCCTGGAACGGGTAAACACACTTGTGGAAAATGTCACGGCTCGGGACAAATCCATGTTGAGCAAAATTCTCCATTCGGTCGTTTTGTTCGAACATCAACTTGCGATCAATGTCAAGGGTCGGGAGAGATCATCGAAGAGCCTTGCAAAAAATGTCGAGGACGGGGCCGTCTATTACAAAATAAAAAAATCCATGTAAAATTCCCGGCAGGAGTAGACAATGGGACGGTAATTTCTTTAAAAAACGAAGGCCATGCCGGTGTCAATGGAGGTGGAAAAGGGGATCTATATGTCTACATTAAAGTTCGTCCCGATTCCGTCTTTAAGAGAAACGGCTATGACCTATACTTGGATATCCCCATCACATATCCGGATGCAGTTTTAGGGGGAACCATAAAAGTACCTACTTTGGAAAAGCTGACGGACTATGAAATACCGAAAGGCACTCAAGGGGGAACAACATTCCGATTAAAGGGAGAAGGTATTTCTTATCTTCGAAAAGAAGGAAAAGGGGATCTGTACTTTACGGTAAATATTATTATTCCCAGAAAAGTAGATGAAAAACAAAGAGATCTATTGGAACAACTTCGAGACCAACAGCCGGAAGCACATCAAACACAAAAGGGTTTTTTTGAGAAAGTGAAAAATTTATTTGATTAAGGCATCGGAGATGCCTTTTTTCAATATGCAAAAGAAAAACTATTGTCAAAATTTAGGAAAATATAGTATGATCTCTGTAATAAAGAGGGGATTTAAATGAAATATATAGAATTGGATATTGTAAGCTCTCGAGATAAGAGAGATTTACTATTGGGTCTATTATACGACTATGGACAATTTACTATTGAAGAATGGTCTCAAGATGTGATTGATGAATTGGATCAAGATCGTGACAATTGGGATTTTGTCGATGAAGAACTTTTAATCATAAAAGATGAGGAGTTAAGAATAAAGGCCTATCCTGAAAATCTTATACGGGCGAAAGAGATTAAAAAAGCAGTGGAAACGGAAAAATTGGGACATTGTACCATTTTGGAAAAAGATGACCAGGATTGGGCCAATAATTGGAAGGCCTATTATAAACCATTGGAAATTGGAGAAAAATTGGCCATCGTACCCACTTGGGAAAAATATGAAAATTTGGAGAATCGAAAAATTATCTCCATGGATCCCGGCATGGCCTTTGGCACCGGCACCCATGAAACTACAGAACTTTGCCTGGAGGCATTGGAAAAGTATCTGTCAAAAGACGATCGCATCTTTGATATCGGTTGTGGCAGTGGTATTTTGGGAATTGCCGCTTGTTTACTAGGGGCAAAAGAAGCTATTTTAGTAGATATTGATCAAAAATCTATGGAAGCTTCTCTGGAAAATGCCAAGAGAAATCAAGTGATGGAGCAGATCTCTCTACGAAAGGGAAATTTGTTGGATGTAGTCGAAGGACAAGCCGATCTTATTGTCTCCAATATTATTGCTGAAATCATCGTCGATGAAATTAAAGAGTTAAAACATGTTCTGGTCCCCAAAGGTATTTTTATTACTTCGGGAATAATCACTGAAAAAGTGAAGTTGGTAGAAGATGCCTTAGCAAAAAATGGGTTTACCATTGTGGAAGAAAGAGAAAAGAATGGCTGGAATGTCATTGTGGCAAAAAATCTATGATTCGTGTCTTTGAAGAAAACAGAAAGAGGGAAGAGGGTTTTTTATCAAAAGAAAACCGGCATCATTTAAAAAATGTGTTGCGAATTAAAGGAAATGAAATCTTTCAAATCGTCTATCAAGATGGGATCTTTTTTGCAAAATGGGAAGATGAATTTATGGTCCTGGGAACCGTATTGGAAAATCGGGAGTCCTCCATAACCTTAAATCTTTGTTTTGGAATTTTAAAGGGAAGTAAGAATGAGGAAATTTTGGAGCATTGTACCGAAATCGGAGTTACGGATTTTTTTCCCTTGGAAATGGACCGAAGTGTTGCAGATATTTCAAAAAAAGTAGAGAAGAAAAAAGCCCGATGGAATAAGATCATTGAATCTGCTGCCAAACAGTCAAAACGGGATCGAATACCGATTCTTCATGATCCCATGACTTTAGCTGAATTAAAACAGAGAGAAAAGGGAACTTATATCGTCAGTTTTGAAGATGAAAATCAATGTTTTTTTGAAGATATTAAAGAGCAGCTTCCGGAAAAACTCTATCTGGTCATTGGACCGGAAGGAGGTTTTTCATCGCAAGAAATGGAATTGTTAAAAAACGACTATGTAATTTCACTGGGAAAGAGGATTTTACGAGCTGAAACGGCAGCTTTCGTCTCTTCCTTTCATATTATACATTCACTGGAAAAGAGGTAATTATGCAAAAAACTTTTACAATCCTTACCTTGGGCTGTAAAGTCAATCAATATGAATCAGAATCCATGGCGGAACTCTTTGAAAAACAAGGATATTTAAAGGTGGACAATCAAACGGATGTGGCAGATGTCTATATCGTAAACACTTGTACCGTAACGAATCTATCCGACCGTAAGAGTCGCCAATTTATTCGTCGGGCCAAGCGGGAAAATCCCGATTCCACCGTGGCAGTTGTGGGCTGTTACTCTCAAGTAGCACCGGAGGAAGTGGCCAGTATTGAAGGTGTCGATGTGGTAATTGGAACCACGGAAAGGGATCAGATTGTACAACTGGTGGAAGAGGCCCATGAAAAGAATGATTTGATCAATATCGTTCGCAATATAAAAACCGATCGAGAATTTCAACATATTGAAGTCGATCAAAATCACGAAAAGACGAGATCTTATATGAAGGTGCAAGACGGTTGCAATCGATACTGTACCTATTGTATCATCCCCTATGCCAGAGGAAATATTCGCTCCAGAAGTATAGAAGATTCTGTTCGAGAAGCTAAACGATTGGCACAGGCCGGTTACCGAGAGATTATTTTAACAGGAATCCACATCGGTTCCTATGGTTATGATTTGGGAAAGAAAAGACTGATTGATTTAATTGAAGCCATTTCAAAAGTAGAAGGAATCGATCGAATACGGCTTTCTTCCGTAGAACCGAATATAATGACGGAAGAATTCATGAAGCGAGGACTGGCCACAGGTAAACTTTGTGATCATTTTCATCTTTCCTTGCAAAGTGGATCCAATCATATATTAAAAAAGATGAATCGAAAATATACACGGGAAGAATATTTGGAAAAGGCGGAGATTATAAAAAAATATATGCCCTATGCAGGATTGACCACTGACATTATCGTTGGCTTTCCCGGTGAAAGAGATGACGATTTTAAAGAAACTTTGGATCTTGTAGAACAGGTGGGCTTTTCAAGAATTCATGTCTTTAAATATTCCAAGCGAAAAGATACTCCTGCTGCGGAATATCCGGATCAAATTCATGGAAATATCAAAAAAGAGCGGTCGGAAATTTTGATGCAAACCAATCAACGGTTGATGAAGAAGTTTATCCAAGGGAATCAAAATCGGATACTAAAAGTACTTTTTGAAGAATATGTCGACGATTTTTATGAAGGATATACGACAAATTATATTCGTGTAAAGACGAAATCTTCAGAAAACTTACAAAATAAAATTCGTAATGTTAAAATAATAGATGAAGAAGAAATTGCCCCATGTGTATTAGTGTAAGGAGGGAATATGGACTGTTTGTTTTGCAAGATTATACAGAAAGAAATCCCGTCGACTAAAATCTATGAAGACGATTTGGTCTATGCCTTTGAAGATGTCAGTCCACAAGCTCCCGTACATTTTCTGATTGTCCCGAAGGAACATATTTCCTCGATAGATGATATATCGGAAAATCACAAGGAGTTAATCGGTCATATTTTTCTTGTGGCAAAGAAAATTGCCGCAGAAAAGGGATTGGATAAAGGCTATCGAATCGTAAATAATTGTAAGGCCGATGGTGGACAGACTGTGGATCATCTCCATTTTCATGTCTTGGGAGGACGGTCTTTGCAATGGCCACCAGGTTGATTTGAAGATCAATTGAAAAGTGAAAAAGTAAAAAGATAAAAAGACTGTTTTATCAAAACAGTCTTTTTTCTTTGTCTAAAAGACGAATATAAGACTTGCTGAAAGAAAATTTTGGGTTAAAAAAGAATATAAAGTTGATTTAAGAATGACAATAATGTCTATTTTTCTAAAAATTATGTGTATAAACTAAAAATATGTTACAATTTTATAAAGACGTACACTATTTAATAATGTAGATGGGAGCAAAATATGAGTTTAACAAAAAAAACAATGGATGGGAACGAAGCGGCAGCATACATATCCTATGCTTTTACGGAAGTCGCAACAATTTATCCCATTACCCCTTCTTCTCCGATGGCAGAACTGGTGGATCAATGGTCAGCCAAAGGGAAAAAGAATTTATTTAATCAACGAGTAAAATTGGTGGAAATGCAGTCGGAAGCCGGTGCTGCAGGAGCCATGCACGGCTCTTTGGAAACCGGTGCTTTGACAACTACTTATACCGCATCACAAGGTTTGATGTTGATGCATCCGGTACTCTATCGATTGAGTGGGCAATTAAAGCCAGGAGTTGTCCATGTCAGCTCCAGAACGATTGGAACCCATGCCATGAGTATTTTTGGAGACCATTCCGATGTCATGGCCTGTCGTCAAACCGGTCTTGCCATGCTCAGTGAATCTTCTGTTCAAGAGGTGATGGATCTATCGGCAGTGGCTCACTTAGCCGCCATTGAGGGTCATGTACCTTTTATGAATTTTTTTGACGGATTTCGAACATCCCATGAAATTCAAAAAATCGATGTGATTGACTATGAAGATTTGCGACCTATGCTCAATGAAGAAGAATTAGAAAAATTTCGAAAAAATTCTCTAAATCCAGAACGTCCGGTTCAAAGATCTACGGTACAAAATCCTGACATACATTTTCAAGCAAAGGAAGTATCCAATCCCTATTATGATCGCTTGCCGGAAATCGTAGAAAAATACATGGGTAAAATTAACCGATTGACAGGAAGAAATTATCAACTCTTTAACTATTATGGAGCGGAAGATGCCGATCGAATTGTGATCTTGATGGGTTCTGCTTCCGGTGTCGTGGAAGAAGTGGTGGATCACTTAAACAGTCAAGGAGAAAAGGTGGGATATTTAAAAGTCCATCTATACCGTCCTTTCAGTGTAGAACATTTTCTCAAAGCGATTCCGGAAACGGTGAAGAAAATTTCCGTTATGGATCGAACAAAAGAACCGGGATCACATGGGGAACCTTTATACTTAGACGTATGTGCAGCTTTTGCCAATGAAGATCGGAAAGTGGAAATTTACGGCGGTCGCTATGGTTTATCATCCAAAGACGTGCTTCCCAATCAGATCATTGCCGTATTTGAAAATATGAAAATTCAAAACCCTAAAAAACGATTTACCATCGGTATTCACGACGATGTAACACATCTATCCTTGCCTTTGGGAGAAAATATCGATTTAACAAAAGACAGTACTAAATCCTGTAAATTTTGGGGATTAGGCTCTGACGGTACCGTAGGAGCGAATAAAAACTCCATTAAGATTATCGGGAATCACACCGACCAATATGTACAAGCATATTTTGAATACGATACTAAAAAATCAGGAGGTCTGACCCGTTCTCATCTTCGCTTCGGAAGTGATCCGATTATCGGATCGTACTTGGTAAATCATGGTGATTTTGTAGCTTGTCACAATCAATCCTATATCTTTAAATACGATATGGTGGACGAGTTAAAACAGGGAGGTACTTTTCTCTTAAATACGATTTGGACAGGAGAAGAATTGGAAGAAAAGCTACCAAATCGAACCAAGAGAATTATGGCAGAAAAAGAAATTGAGTTTTATACAATCAATGCCACTCGTTTGGCTGCAGATATAGGAATGGGCAATCGTACCAATACCATCTTACAAGCGGCATTTTTTAAGCTGATTGAAATTTTGCCCATTGAGGAAGCTGTTCAATATATGAAAGATGCCATTACGAAAACCTATGGTGCTAAAGGTGACGATATTCTTGAAATGAATTATAAGGCCGTAGATATCGGTGTTGAAAAATTAGTACGTGAAAAAGTAAAGGAAGAATGGAAAAACCTGGAAGATGAAATTGTGGAAATTCCCGACAATATTCCCGATTATGTACGAAATATTCAAATTCCCGCCAATCAATTAAAGGGGGACCAATTGCCGGTATCCGCTTTTATTGGACAAGAAGACGGCAGTGTACCTTTCGGAACGACGAAATATGAGAAACGAGGAGTGGCAACCCAAGTGCCTCACTGGATTGCAGAAAATTGTATCCAATGTAATCAATGTTCCTATGTCTGTCCCCATGCTGTCATCCGTCCCTTCCTATTTACGGAAGAGGAAACGGCACAGGCCCCGGAAGATATGGAATTTTTAGATGCCAGAGGAAGGGGCATTGATCAGTATAAATTCAAGATTCAAGTTTCCGTGATGGACTGTTTGGGCTGTGGCTCCTGTGCCAATGTCTGTCCGGCCAAAAATAAAGCCCTGGTTATGAAAAGCTTGGAAGAGGAACTGGATGAAATTAAAAAATGGGATTTTGCCATTGGGACGGAGCACAAAGAAACGCCATTAAATCCCTTTACCGTGAAAGGGTCTCAGTTTAATGAACCTCTTCTTGAATTTTCAGGAGCTTGTGCCGGTTGTGGTGAGACGCCTTATATGAAAATACTGACTCAAATTTTTGGCGATCGAATGATTGTAGCCAATGCCACAGGTTGTACCCAAGCTTGGGGCGGTTGTTCACCTTCCGTACCTTATACGACCAACTGTCACGGAAACGGTCCGGCATGGTCCAATTCCCTATTTGAAAACAATGCAGAATACGCTTTGGGAATGGAATTGGGCGTGGTGCAGCAAAGGGAAAGACTAAAGGAAAAATTGATGGAATTGTCCGACAAGACAGGGGATAAAAATTTAAAAGAAGCCATTGCCCATTGGTTGGAAGGCTATCATTCTTCGGAAGACACCATAGAAACCAGCCGTGCTTTGAAACAAGCCATCTACCAAACGAAAGAATCTGAAGAGACAAAAGAATTATTGAATGATGTCAAGTTCAATGGAGAACATTTAACCAAGAAATCCATTTGGATGTATGGAGGAGACGGTTGGGCCTATGATATCGGATATGGCGGTCTAGACCATGTATTGTCTACAGGAGCCGATGTCAATATTATGTTGGTGGATACAGAAGTGTACTCCAACACAGGAGGACAATCGTCAAAAGCTACTCCTTTAGGGGCAGTGGCAGCCTTTGCTTCCGCCGGTAAGAGGACGGCAAAAAAAGATCTGGGAAAATTGATGATGACCTATGGCCATATCTATGTGGCTCAAGTTGCTCAGGGAGCCAATCAAAATCAACTTCTAAAAGCGATTAAAGAAGCAGAAAGCTATCCTGGTCCGTCTTTGATTATTGCCTATGCACCATGTATCAATCATGGCATTAAATCCGGTATGGGTTGGAGCCAAATGGAGCAAAAGAAAGCAGTAGAATCAGGATACTGGTTCTTATATCGTTATGATCCCCGACGTCGTATGGAAGGCAAAAATCCATTTGTTTTAGATTCGAAGGAACCGACGGAAAGTTTTGAAGAATTTTTAATGGGAGAAGTGAGATACTCCTCCTTGTTACGCACCTTCCCGGAAATTGGCGAACAGTTGATTGCAGAAGCTACGGAACAAGCTAGACAAAAGTATGAAGAATATAAAAAAATGGCGGAAATGGATATTTTTTAAAGAGTGAGGAGTTCCCCTTGAGGGAGCTCCTTTCTATTCTAATAAAATGGTAAACTGCCGAGTTTATCTGAAAAAAATATTGAAATTTAAAGAAATTTCATATATAATAAACAAGAATTGGCCCAAGGGCTACTCTTTTCTACGAGAGGAGGGATTACTTTGTCAGAAATTAAAGTTGGAGAAAATGAATCTTTAGATAATGCTCTTAAAAGATTTAAGAGACAATGTGCTACTAGTGGAGTTTTAAAAGAAGTCAGAAAAAGAGAACATTACGAAAAACCAAGTGTCAGAAGAAAAAAGAAATCTGAAGAGGCACGTCGTAAAAAACACAGATATTAAAGAGGTGTGAAATATGTCTCTAAAAAAACAGCTGATGAGTGACTTAAAAGAGGCGATGAAGTCACATAATAAACTACGTAAAGATGTCATTACAATGATTCGTGCTTCGATTAAACAACGAGAAGTCGATGAACGTATTGAGCTGACTGACGAAGATATTCTTGGAATTATATCAAAACAATTAAAAGAAAAGAAAAACTCCATCGATGAATTTGAAAAGGGAAATCGACAGGATTTAATTGATCAAACAAAAGCTGAAATCAATATTTTGCTGGATTATTTACCAAAACAATTAACCGAAGATGAATTGCGCAATATTGTAAAAGAAACGATGGAAGAACATAATATTACTTCAAATAAAGACATTGGGCAATTGATGAAATCCGTCATGCCTAAGGTAAAGGGCAAAGCGGATGGTAAAACTGTCAATAAAATTGCCATTGAATTGTTAAATGAACCTAGGGACTGACCTAGGTTTTTTTACTAGGAGGGATTCTATGAAAAAAACAAGATTTTTTCTAGTTCTATTTCTTGTACTGATTCAAACAGTCTATGGAAAGGAAAAAGAAAATGCCCTTGTCATCCCAATTGAAGGAGAAATCAACAACGCCACATCCACTTTAGTCAATGACGGAATCGACTATGCAAAGGAAAAGAATTTTGACCGAATTATATTTAAAATTGATACTTACGGGGGGCGAATTGTCAGTGCAGAACGAATGAAAAATGCCATGATTGCCTCTCCCATACCGACCATTTCCTTTGTGAACAATAAAGCGGAATCGGCAGGCGTCTTATTGACCATTGCATCGGAAGAAGTCTACATGGATGATATGTCCACCATTGGATCGGCTGAACCCATTCCCAATAACGAAAAAAACTTGTCTTTTTGGCGATCCCTATTACAGTCTACAGCAAATTATCGGCATCGAAACTCGAAGGTTGTAATGGGTATGGCGGATAAGGACATTGTCATTGAAGGAATTACGGAAAAAGGAAAATTGATCAACTTAAATAATCAGCAGGCGGAAGAACTAAAAATCAGTGACGGGACCTATTCTTCCCTTGAACATTTAGCTAAAGATAAGAATTTCAATTTGGATTATTACAAACCCAATGCCAGTGTGCAATTTTTAAGTTTGATCAGTACATCCATGGCCACAAGTATTTTATTGGCAATCGCAATGGTGGGAATGGTTGTAGAAATCATGACACCCGGTTTTGGGGTAGGCGGTACATTATCCATCATTTCCTTTGGACTTTTTTTTATGGGCAATATTATGGCAGGAAATTCCGTATGGTATTCTGTCATCCTATTTTTACTGGGACTTCTCCTAGTGGGAATTGAACTGATCGTTCCCGGTTTCGGTCTACCGGGGATTGGAGGTATTATTTTTTTAGTGGTGGGAATTGTTTTGGCCATAGGAGATCTTTCATTGGCCTTAATTTCTTTTTCCACGGCATTGATCCTGTCTCTAATTGTGGGATATTTTCTGTTTAAACGAGGGATGCGATTAAAATTATTCCAAAAAGTTCAACTACAAGTAAGTTCGACGAAGGATCGAGGGTATATATCCAGTGACGAGCCGGATCTATTACCGGGAGATGAAGGAATTACAGCAACACCCTTGCGACCTTCGGGATATGGAATCTTTCGTGATAAGCGGTTTGAAGTCCTATCGGATCGTGGTTATGTGTTAAAAAATCAAAAGATTGTCGTCGTAAGAATTGAAGGATCAAAAGTATTTGTCCATCAAAAAGAAGAAAAAGAGGTGTAAATTGTGTTTTTGATCAATAGTATATTACCGATATTCGTTATTGCAGTTATTATTATCCTGTTGATACTATTTTTTTCCTTTGTACCGGTAGGTCTTTGGATCACGGCATTTTTCTCAGGCGTTCATATTAGGATCACTAATCTAATCGGTATGCGATTAAGACGCGTTCGCCCGTCTCGAATTGTACAGCCGATGATTAAGGCAACCAAGGCGGGCTTAGAATTGGAAATTGAAAATTTGGAAGCTCACTATTTAGCAGGTGGTAATGTCAATACCTTGGTTGACGCTTTAATAGCTGCTCAAAGGGCAAATATTCCTTTGCTGTTTGAACGTGCGGCAGCCATTGATTTGGCCGGTCGAAATGTCTTGGAAGCTGTTCAAGTTTCTGTCAATCCAAAGGTAATCGAAACGCCGAATATTTCCGCAGTTGCACAAGATGGAATTGAAGTGATTGTCAAAGCGAAAGTAACGGTACGAGCCAATATTGATCGTCTTGTGGGAGGAGCCGGCGAAGAAACTATCATAGCCCGAGTGGGAGAGGGAATTGTCACCACTGTAGGATCTTCAGAAAGCTATAAAAAAGTTTTGGAAAACCCGGATTCAATATCGACGGTGGTATTGGCTAAGGGATTGGATTCCGGAACGGCATTTGAAATTTTATCGATCGATATTGCCGATGTGGATGTGGCCCGAAATATCGGTGCTCGTCTTCAAACAGATCAAGCGGAAGCGGATAAGAGAATTGCCGAAGCTAAAGCGGCGGAACGCCGTGCAATGGCCTTGGCAAAAGAGCAAGAAATGAAGGCCGAAGTAGAACAGATGAGAGCAAAAGTAGTGGAAGCGGAATCTCAAGTTCCCCTTGCTATGGCGGAAGCTTTGAAAAAAGGAAATATTGGTGCATTGGATTATTATAAGATTAAAAACATCAATTCCGATACGGAGATGAGAAACTCCATTTCAAAGGGAACGAAAAAACCAAGAAAAGAGAATGAATAATGAATGTGATTTTTGGACTTATCATGATGATACTGCCGATCCTTCTCTTTAATCTAATTTTTATAGGAGTTGGCCGAATCTTACAAAAGCTGATGAACAGTCAAAAAAAAGATCATACGAAGGAAAGCTTAGACGATTTTTTTAGAGAGAATATCAAGCAGTACCATAAGCGTAAGGATCAGAGAAGACAAAAACAAGATGAACTCATGGAGCAGTTTTTTCGAAAGAGTAAAGAAAACACTAAAGACATTCATGATAGAAGTAAAGTTGAGAGAGAAAAAAGAGCCGATACTTTCACCTATGAGACTGATGGGAAAGAGGATCAAAAGATAAAAGATCGAATTCATAAACAGGCCTGGTCAACTCCCTTGGATTCGATTTTTCAAGAAGAAGATTTTACATCGAAAGTTTTAAAAGATGAAGACTATGATCTGGATAATGGAGAACTTTCTTTTGACACAGACCATTTGATCCAAGGATTCATCTATTCTGAGATACTGGACAAACCCTTAAGCTTACGCTAAAGGAAGGCTTACTTTTCTGAAATTATGGAAAAGTAGGCCTTTTTGTGGTATTATTATTTTCACATTTAGGAGGCATAATTTGGAAAAAACAGTACGTTCCATTGAAGTATATGATGCAAATTTACAAGCACAAGTTTTTGGAAAGCTTGATGAAAATATAAAATTGATCGAAAAATCTTTTCAAGTAAAAGTGAAGACGCAAGAAGGACGAATTGTCATCTTGGGGGATCGAAAAGATGTGGAAGCTGTAGAGCAATTGCTTTACAATCTATTCGACATTGGAAAAAGACAAAAGATCATCAGTTTAGCCGATGTGAGATATTCCATTGAATTAATAAAACGACAAGAATCTCGTTCCATGTCGGAACTTTTAAATGAAACCCTGGTCTATACTTCCATGGGGAAACCCATTCGTGCAAAGACCTTGGGACAAAAGAGGTATATGGAAGCCATTGTGGACAATGATGTGGTTTTTGGAATCGGTCCTGCCGGAACCGGTAAGACTTATCTTGCCATGGCAGCAGCTGTACGAGCTTTTAAAGCAAAAGAAGTCAATCGAATTATCTTGACTCGACCTGCGGTAGAAGCGGGAGAGAGCTTAGGCTTTTTACCCGGCGATTTACAAAATAAAGTAGATCCTTATTTGAGACCTCTTTATGATGCTTTATTTGAGATTTTAGGACATGATACTTATCATTCCTATTTGGAAAAAGGATTGATTGAAGTAGCACCTTTGGCCTACATGAGAGGACGAACTTTGGACTCGGCCTTTGTTATTTTGGATGAAGCACAAAACACTACCAATGAACAGATGAAGATGTTTTTAACCAGGCTAGGTTACGGTTCCAAGGCGATTATTACCGGAGATATTACCCAGATCGATTTACCGAAGGGAAAACAATCCGGCTTAAAAATTGTCTTAAAGATTTTGGAAAATGTAAAAGGAATCAGTATCGTCTATCTTGGAAAAAATGATATAGTTCGCCATCCCTTGGTACAGCGAATTATTTCAGCTTACGATCGTTATGAAAATAAGAAAGAAAAATAAGAAGACAGAGATGAAAAAAGAGAGGGTATTATGAATATAGAATATGACAATCGACAAGATGAGATTTCCATTGGAGAAGAACAACTTCAATTAATTGAGAAATCCATTGGAGCCGTTCTCCGTCATGAAAACCTAAATGATGATGTAGAAGTCTCTCTCTCCTTTGTCAACGATCTGGAAATGAAAGAATTAAATTATTCTTATCGAGGAGTGGATCGAACTACAGATGTGCTCTCCTTTCCTCTGGAAGATGAGTTTTGCCTTGCCAATAGAATACTGGGAGATATCGTCATCAATACGAGAAAAGTTATGGAGCAAGCGACAGAATTTGGTCATTCTAAGGATCGGGAACTGTCCTATCTAACGGTTCACTCAACTTTACACCTCTTGGGATATGACCATATTAAAGATGAAGATCGAGTTGTAATGAGGGCCAAAGAAAAGGAAATTATGAAAGAATTACAATTGGATAGGGAGGGGTCCGATGAAACACGGTAAATTTATCTCCTCCTTTAACTATGCAGTTCAAGGAATTATCTCGGCAATGAAAACCGAGAGAAATATGAAATTTCACTATTTGGCTGCCTTAGGGGTAATTTTGGCATCTTTATTTTTTAAGTTGTCACGAGTAGAATTCATGTTGATGCTCTTTGCCATCATATTGGTAGTATTTGCGGAAATGATAAACACCGCCATAGAAAGAACCATTGATCTAGTCGTACAAGAATATAATCCCATTGCAAAATATGTAAAAGATGTATCCGCCGGAGCCGTTTTAGTGACGGCTATCAATGCCATTGTAACAGCTTATTTGATCTTTTACGATCGTTTGACTTCCGTAGGAGATTTGGTCCTTTTTAAAATAAAAAATTCCGATCAACATTTGGCTTTTGTTGCCGTTATTATTGTGTTGATATTGACAGTGGGGGGTAAACTCCTAATGGCAAAAAAAAGTGGAGGCACCTATTTTCAAGGAGGTGCGGTAAGTGGTCATTCCGCCATTGCCTTTTGTGCCGCTACGATCATTTCATTGGTGGCAGCCAATTCACTGGTGACGACCTGTGCTTTTGTAATGGCCTTTTTGGTTGGAGAATCACGGGTGGAAGGTGAAATCCACAAAATATCGGAAGTCGTTACAGGTGCCATTATGGGCATTTGCGTTGCAATATTCGTATTTAAGATTATAGGATAGGAGTACTATGGACATAAGACAATTAATAGAATTGGCGATTCAAGCCAGAGATGAATCCAGCTATACACCCTATTCCCATTTTAAAGTGGGAGCAGCTGTAGAGATGGAAGACGGTTCGATATATACGGGAGGAAATATCGAAAATGCTGCATTTACTCCCACCAATTGTGCTGAGCGAACAGCCATCTTCAAAGGAGTTTCAGAAGGAAAGCGAAAAATTCGAAGAATTGCCGTGATAGCAGATGGGAAAGATACCTACCCTTGTGGAGTATGTCGGCAAGTCATTCGAGAGTTTGGGGACAATCCTCAAATCATTGTCGCCAATTCCATAGATGATTATAAAATATTGACATTGGAAGAACTGCTTCCCCATTCGTTTGGACCAAAAAATTTGGAGGATATAAAATAATGGAATTTGATTTAGATCAGTTTAACCATATGAGTGACGAAGAAAAGAAAGAATTTTTAGCCCACCAGTTCAAATCCGGTTATGTGACGATTATCGGTCGCCCCAATGTGGGAAAGAGCACATTATTAAATGGAATGATCGGTCAAAAGATTTCCGCTATTTCCAACAAACCTCAAACTACCAGGCAAAATATCACCTTCATCTATACGGATGATGCTTGCCAAATCGTATTTATAGATACGCCGGGAATTCAAAACCCCAAAAATAAATTGGGGAAATTTATGCTTCAAGAATCAGAATCCACCTTGCGTGAAGTGGATATAATTACTTATATGGTGGATACGTCTAAAACAATCGGTAAGATGGATCGGTATATCCTAGATGGGTTAAAGGAATTAAAGATGGATCAAAAAATTGTTCTCTTAATCAATAAAATCGACATGATCAATAAATTAGAACTCTTCGAAATTATTGAAATGTATGCAAAAGAACGACTTTTTTCCGATATCATTCCCATTTCTGCAAAAGATCAAGATGGGGTCAATACCTATTTATCCGTCCTTCGCAAATACCTACCTCAAGGCCCGATGTATTATCCTGACGATATGGTCACCGATAAAAGCGAAAGGTTTATTGCAGAAGAAATTATTCGGGAAAAAGCCCTGCATTATTTACAGGAAGAAGTACCCCATGGAATAGCCGTTTCCATTGAGAATTTTAAGGAACGTTCCAATAAAAAACTTTTCGATATTGAGGCAAATATCTATGTGGAAAAAGAATCTCACAAGGGGATTATTATCGGAAAACATGGAGATATGTTGAAGAAAATCGGAATTGCCGCTCGAAAAGATATTGAAAATATGATGGAGACTAAGGTCAATTTAAAATTGTGGGTAAAGGTGGAAAAAAACTGGAGAGAGAAGGAAAACAAGGTAAAACATTTTGGCTACCAATAAATTTTATACTGAAGGTATTGTCTTAAGTGAAATGAAATATGGAGATTCTTCGAAAATCATACGGCTTTTCACGAAAGAAAAAGGAAAAATTTCAATTATGGCGAAAGGAGCCTTTCGAGCAAAATCGGCTCTATTATCTGTCACGCAAAGTTTTGCTCTTTCAAATTATTGGTTGCGAAAGGGACAAAGTTTTTACTATATTTTAAGCGGGGAGCTTATTTCATCCAATTTTAATATTCGAAAAAATTATCAATCTTTAATTTATGCTTCTTTTTTATCGGAACTGGTTGAAAAATCTTCTTTAGAAGAGATGAAAAACGAGAAGATCTTTGAACTTTTTAATAAGACGATGACATTATTAAATGAAGAAAAAGATCCCTTAGGTTTGATCTTGGCTTTTGAATTAAAGTATTTGACTTTTTTAGGATATCGTCCCCGATTGACGGTAGGCCAACAAAATTATTTTTCTTTTCAGGAAGGGGTCCTTCATGACGAACAGGGTCAGGGAAGGCCTTTGACCTCTGAAGATGTTTACTATTTGCAATCTTTATTATATACTTCATTAGATGAAAAACTTTCTTTTGATGAAAAGAGAAAGTCTTATTTGCATGAATTATTCTTACAATATATCAAATATAATTTAGAGATTAACGAATTTCATTCGTTAAAGTTAATTTAAAGGGGGAAATTATGTATTTCCAAGATTTAATTTTTAATTTAGAAAAATATTGGAAAGAAGAGGGTGCCGTTGTACTGGAACCCTATGATGTGGAAAAAGGAGCCGGCACCATGAATCCGCAAACCTTTTTGCGATCCTTGGGTCCGGAGCCGTGGAGAGTAGTCTATGTGGAACCGTCAAGACGTCCTGCAGACGGACGTTATGGTGAAAATCCAAACCGACTATACCAACATCATCAGCTTCAAGTCATTATCAAACCGTCACCGGAAAATATTCAAGAACTCTATCTCAACTCCTTAAAAGCTGTGGGAATTGAGCCGGAAAAACACGATATACGTTTTGTAGAAGACAATTGGGAGTCTCCAACTTTAGGAGCTTGGGGTCTTGGATGGGAAGTGTGGCTTGACGGTATGGAAGTTACACAATTTACTTATTTTCAACAGGTAGGTGGCATCAACTGCGAATTGGAATCTGCTGAATTGACCTATGGGCTGGAACGTATTGCCATGTATTTACAAAATGTGGACTCTGTATATGAAATTCAATGGAATGAAAAATTAAAATACGGAGATATTTTTAAAATGGCGGAATACGAGCATTCCAAGTACTCCTTTGAACTTGCCGATGTGACGATGTTGCGAAATCTATTTGATATGTTTGAAAAAGAAGCCCAAAGAATCAGTGAAAAAGAACTGGTTTTGCCGGCCTATGATTATGTATTGAAATGTTCCCATATCTTTAATGTATTGGATGCACGAGGTGCATTGTCCGTATCGGAACGGACCACTTATATAGGACGAGTTCGAGCTTTGGCTCGTATTGTGGCATTACAATATATCCATGAGAGGGAAGAGATGGGATATCCTCTTTTAGAAAGAAAAGGTGGAAAAGATGAATAATTACCTATTGGAAATTGGAGTGGAAGAACTACCCTCCCGTTTTGTAGAAATGGCCATAGAACAATTAAAAGACAAAGGGACAAAAATGCTAGAGGAGCTCAATATAGATTATGATCGGATAAAAGTCTATGCAACCCCTCGTCGTCTTAGCCTGATGGTTTGGGGAATCGGAAAATCTCAAAAGGATATTGAAAAAGAGATCAAAGGTCCTGCAGTTAAAATTTCCTTTGATGAAGATGGAAATCCCACAAAGCCATTGGATGGATTTATGAGATCCCAAAATATCGATTTGGAAGATATTGTAAAAAAAGAATTTAAGGGTGAGGAATATGTCTATGCCCATATTCATAAAAAAGGAGAAGATTCAAAGAATTTATTACAAAAAAGCATTCCGGAACTGATTCACAATATTAATTTTCCGAGAACCATGAAATGGGGAGGCAAGAATATTAAATTTGCTCGACCAATTCGATGGATCGTTTCCATGCTGGATCATGATGTCATTGACTTTGAATTAGAAGGGATACCGGTATCCAATATTACCAGAGGTCATCGTTTTTTAGGAAGCAATCATATTGAAATTGACGATGTGACAAATTATGAAAAATTACTGGAAGAAAATTATGTAATCTTAGATCAGCAAAAGCGTAGGGAAGAAATTAAATACGGTGCCAAAAAGATGGCAAAGACTTTAGGCGGAGAAATTAAAGACAATCCGGAGTTATTGGAAGAACTGACTTATATTGTAGAGTATCCAACGCCCCTTCGAGGCCGTATCAAAGAAGAATATTTAATTTTACCCAAAGAAGTCATTACCACCACAATGATTGACCATTTAAGATATATCCCCGTCTACAATGCCAATGGCAATCTATTGCCCTATTTTATAACGATTCGAAACGGTACGGAAGATTATAAAGATATTGTTATTGAAGGAAATGAAAAAGTTTTAGGTGCTCGTTTGGAAGATGCAAAATTCTTTTATGAAGATGATATTTCCAAACCCCTGGAAGAATATGTTGACGCTTTGGAAGGTGTGACCTTCCATGACAAATTGGGCAATATGAAACAAAAATCCCTTCGAGATGGGAAACTGGCGTTAAAGATAGGGGAAATGCTGGAAGTGGCATGTGAAACGCAAGAAAGTTTAAAACGGGCAGCCTTTTTATCCAAAGCGGATTTAACCACCAAGATGGTTGTGGAATTTACAGAACTTCAGGGAATTATGGGTTCCATCTATGCGAAAAATTCCCATGAACCGGATATTGTGGCAACGACGATACGGGAACAGTATCTTCCCCGTCACGCAGAAGATGCATTACCCGGTTCCACTGTGGGAAGCATATTCTCCATTGCCGATAAGTTGGATACCATTACCGGATTATTTGCCATCGATGTAATTCCCACCGGCTCCACGGATCCCTTCGGATTACGTCGTTATGCCATCGGTTTGATAAGGATTATTCGAGAAAACAACTGGAAAATTTCCCTTAAGGAATTAATCGATCAAGCCCTCTATGAATATGTCAATGAGATGAACTTGGCTTTCGACTATGAAAAAGTAAAGAAAAACATCCTGGAATTTTTCGAAGGACGTATTAGAAATATGCTTCAAGAAGAGGGAGTTCGCTACGACATTATCGAAGCCATCCTTCAGGAAGGAAATAAGATTGACATGATCTTTAAAAAGGCGGAGGAATTGGATCCTTGGTTTAGAGAACAAAAGGATCATCATTTTGTCGATGCCTTTGTACGACTTCACAATCTATCCTTAAAGGCCTCGGAAGAAGATGTCGTAGATCCAGAACTTTTCCAAGAAGAAGAGGAGCGTCAACTATATGATGCTTTGATCCAACGAAAAGAAGAGATTCAAGACCATATTGACGCAAACGAATTTATCCCGGCGATGGAACGGTTGGAAGAATTAATACCTGCCATCCATAAATACTTCGATCATGTAATGGTAATGACGGATCAGGAAGAGATCAGGAGAAATCGTCTTGCTATGATTTTTGAAATTGATCAAATGATGGAACAAATTTTAAACATTGAAAAGATTGTAACGGAATGATAAGGAGGTGATAATTTGGATTTAAATGATCGCCAAAAACAAATTATAAAAATTGTGAAGAAAAATGCACCGATTACCGGTGATGAAATTGCCAGTGAACTGGGTCTTTCCCGTGCAACTATTCGACCGGATTTGACCATTTTAACGATGGTTAATATTTTAGGTGCCCGTCCAAAGGTAGGATATTTCTATACAGGAAAATCTGAATTATCTCTTGTTGTCAATAAATTAAAAAATTTAAAAGTAAAGGATTTTATGAGTCTGCCCTTTGTCATGGATGAAAAGGACTCAGTCTATGATGTAATCGTCGGTTTATTTTTACAAGATACTTCTTCAGTTTTTATTACCAATCAAGGGAAATTGGCAGGAGTCGTTTCGAGAAAGGATCTATTGCGTTCCACCATGGGCAATATGGATTTACAAAATACTCCGGTGGGACTTGTTATGACACGAATGCCAAATATGAGTTATATTGGAAAAGAGGCTACAGTATTTGAAGCAGCTTGTATGATCGAAGATCGTGGGGTGGATGCAATCCCCGTCGTAGAAGAAGAAAAAGGTGAATTTGAAGTGATCGGTCGTTTTACGAAGACCAATATTAGCCGCCTTTTTGTCGATCTTTGTAATGGCGAGATTGTTTAGGAGGAACTATGAGAGAATTTGATCAAGATCATGGGATTATGATCTATGTCATATCCGATTCCATTGGAGAAACGGGAGAAATAATAGCTAAATCTTCCGTTCGACAATTTGAATCTGAAAACTTTGAAATCAAACGCTACCCCTACCACAATACGGTGGAACAGATTAAACCTGTCCTGGAAGAAGCTTCCACCTATGAACAATCTCTGATCGTCTACACCAATGTGGTGGAAGAAACGCGAAAATATATCGAAGAAAAGGCCATAGAGTTAAAGCTTCACACCGTTGACGTCATGGGAGAGCCAATGGCTCAAATTGAATCGATCTTGGGATATGAACCCTTACGGGAACCGGGTTTGATTCGTCGACTGGATGAAAATTACTTTAAGAAAGTGGAGGCCATTGAATTTGCTGTAAAATATGATGACGGCAAGGACCCCAGAGGTGCCAGAAAGGCGGATATTTGTCTTGTAGGAATATCCAGAACCTCCAAGACTCCGCTGTCTATGTATTTGGCACATAAACATTATAAAGTTGCCAATATACCCTTGGTTCCTGAAGTACCGGTGCCACGTGAAGTTTACGAAAAAGATCCGGATCGGGTGATTGGTTTAACTTGTAATCCGGAAAAATTAATCACCATTCGAGAAGAACGATTGAAATCCCTTGGGCTTGCCGGAGGTGCCCGATATGCCAATTATGATCGAATCAAAGAAGAATTGAATTATTCCAAACAGGTCATGGAAGAGTTGGGATGCTTTGTGATAGACGTTAGCAATAAAGCCATTGAAGAAACGGCGGAAATTATTATCAATCGGCTGGATGAAAAGAATGTGAGAATATAAAATGGTCAATCACAGGATGGAGCGGGAAAAACTGGAAGAAATCATGCTCTTTGATTATGGAGTCTTAGTCTCTGCCTCCAAGGGGAGAAAGTATCGGGAAGTTCCTTGTGATTTACGAACGGATTTTCAAAGGGATCGGGATCGAATTATACATTCAAAAAGCTTTCGTCGACTAAAGCATAAGACCCAAGTATTTATAGCGCCGGAGGGGGACCATTTTAGAACTCGTTTGACTCATACCTTAGAAGTTGCTCAAATTGCTCGAACGATAGCCCGATCTCTTCGATTGAATGAAGACCTGGTGGAAGCCATTGCCCTGGGACATGATTTGGGTCATACTCCTTTTGGACATAGTGGAGAAGCCGTTCTTAACCAATTAAATCCACGAGGATTTAAACATGCAGATCAAAGCTTGCGAGTAGTGGATCTTTTGGAACAGAGTAAAAATCGTCAAGGTTTGAATTTAACATGGGAAGTACGAGATGGAATCGTCAATCATACAGGGGGTGACCAGGCAGAAACTTTGGAAGGTCAAATTATAAAATTTGCCGATCGAATTGCCTATATCAACCATGATATTGACGATGCCATTCGGGCAGGAATCATTCGGGAAGAAGATCTTCCCAAGGATTTAATAAAGATTTTAGGCACTACCGGTTCGAAGCGAATTGACAGGATGATTCATTCCATCGTCACAGCTTCTTATGGAAAAGGTGTCGTGGAGATGGAATCTGAAATCTATGAGGCGACTATGGCGCTACGTCAATTTATGTTTCAACGAGTTTATTTGGATCCTGTCGTCAAATCCCAGGATGAAAAAATCCATCGACTGTTGACGGAACTTTTTCATTATTATAAAGACCGTTTCGATCTAATTTCGGCGGATTATTTAAAAATTTATGAAAGTGGTCACCATTCAAAAGAAGATATTATATGTGATTATATTGCTGGCATGACAGACACTTATGCCATAAGTCAATGGAAAAGCATCTTTGTACCGAAGGGATGGAGTGTGGAAGGACAATTATGTTTATAATTGACGATGCATTATTAGATGAAATTAGAGAGCGGGCGGATATCGTAGATCTCATAGGAGAATATGTAAATCTTAAGCGATCCGGCTCGAATTATATGGGTCTTTGTCCCTTTCATGGGGAAAAGACTCCTTCCTTTTCCGTATCTCCCAGTAAACGTATCTTTAAATGCTTCGGCTGTGGGGAAGGCGGAGACGTCATCAGTTTTATTATGAAGCGTGAAAATTTAGGTTTTCGGGATGCGGTAAAATTTTTAGCGGATCGATACAATATACAAGTTCAAGAATACCATGATGAAAATAAAAAATTGCGTGAAAAAAAAGAGCGATTCTATGAAATGAATCGAGAAGCCGCCAAATTCTTTTTTGAAAATATGAGAAGATCCCAATTGGCGCAATCCTACTTAAAAAATCGAAAAATAGATCCTAAGACCATTACGAAATTTGCCATCGGATATGCTAAAAATGATTGGGACTCTTTGAAAAATCACATGTTGACATTAGGATACTCAGAAGAGGAAATGGTGGAGTTGAATTTGCTGTCGAAGGGAAAAAACAATCGGACCTATGATCGATTTCGAAATCGAATCATCTTTCCCATCATCAATCCTCAAGGAAAAGTATTAGGCTTTGGCGGACGAGTATTGGATCAGTCTTTGCCGAAATATTTAAATTCAACGGATACTTTAGTATTTCATAAAGGCTCCAATCTCTATAATTTGAATATTGTCTCCAAGGAGCAAGATCGAAAAAAAATCATTTTAGTTGAAGGTTATATGGATGTTATATCTCTTTATAAAAGTGGTATCAATTACAGTGTAGCCTCTTTGGGAACTTCCCTGACGCTGGAACAGGCGAAGCTGATCAAGAGATATGGAAAAGAAGTTCTCATTTGTTATGATGGGGACAGCGCCGGAATTCGTGCGACGGATCGGGCCATTGATATCCTACTTTCTGTCGGTATCAGTCCTGGGATTGTTCAATTAGATGAAAATTTGGATCCTGACGACTATATTGAAAAATACGGAATTATGAATTTTGAAATTAAGTGTAACGAAGCTATTTTTTACTTGGATTTTAAAATAGATCAAGTTAAGAAAAACTTTGATCTGCAATCGCCTCAAGGCCTGGGGAATTTTACCATGGAAGCGGCAAAAATTTTTGCTCGTATTAAAAATCCCATAGAACAGGATATTTATATTGATCGATTTTCAAGAAAATACAATGTTTCGATATCCGCCATTAAAAATTATATAAATTATTTAGGTAGGACGAATCGGAAAAAGGCTCAACGAAAACCCAAATCGAAAACTTCGGATCGTGTTGTAAAAGACGGTACCTTTAAAGCCCAATTGGAGCTGTTACGCTACGCTTTGGAAAGTAAAGAAAATTTTGATCTCATCTATAGTCGGATTGAGATTATTGATTTTCCCAAAGCACAAAGTCGCATATTATTTGAGGAATTGCAAGAGCTTTACAAATTGGATATAGTAGCTGATGACATCATTGAGCAACTTCTTCAATCAAGCATTGTAGATAAAAATTTTTTACAAAAAGTGATCAATACGGAAGTGAATTTTTATAAAGCAACAACGATTATTCCCGAATTAATCACTCGATTGAAAAAATCCAGATTAGAAAAGGAAAAGGAAGATTGTTTGGCAAAAATTACAACATTACAGTCAAAAGAACCCCTTGATCGGGAAGCTTTACGACAAGTATTGGCTTTACTCAATGAGATTAATTATAAGATGAATAAATTAAATGAGGGGGTTTTGGAATGAGTGAGAAGCTTACAAAATCACAATTAAATGAAAAATCGAAACAAAAAATCATCAATAGATTATCTAAAATAGGAAGGACAAAAGGAAATCTCACTTATGATGAAATTGTAGATGCATTGGAAGAAATTCCCTTGGAATCCGATGAGGTGGATTCTATCTACGAAAGCTTTGAAAAGCAGGGGATTGAATTACTAGATGATGATAAGATTGATGAAGAAATATTGAAGACTTCGAAAGATGAGTCGGCTGATGCCAGTAAAGAAGATCTGTCAGTACCCAAAGGAGTCAGCGTAGACGATCCCGTTCGCATGTATTTAAAAGAAATCGGTAAAATTCCACTGTTGACGGCAGAAGAAGAAGTGGAAATAGCAAAGCGTATGGAAGTCGGAGATGACTTTGCAAAAAAAGAATTGGCAGAAGCCAATTTACGACTGGTCGTATCCATCGCGAAGCGATACGTAGGCCGAGGTATGAGCTTTTTGGACTTGATTCAAGAGGGGAATTTAGGTTTGATGAAGGCTGTGGAAAAATTTGATTATACCAAAGGATTTAAATTTTCCACATATGCCACCTGGTGGATTCGACAAGCCATAACAAGAGCCATTGCCGATCAAGCCAGAACCATTCGAATTCCCGTGCATATGGTGGAGACGATCAATAAATTGGTTCGAGTCCAACGCCAATTGGTACAGGAATTGGGGCGAGATCCCTTCCCGGAAGAAATCGCCAAGGAAATGAATCTGGATGTGACGAAAGTTCGAGAAATTCAAAAGATCGCTCAAGAGCCGGTATCTTTAGAAACGCCTATTGGAGAGGAAGAAGATTCCCATTTGGGAGATTTTATACCGGATGATGAAATCCTATCCCCCTCTGACGCAGCTACATTTATCTTGTTACGAGAACAGCTTTCCGATGTATTGGAAACTTTGACAGAACGAGAAAAAAAGGTATTGGAACTTCGCTTCGGTCTTATAGACGGAAGAGCCAGAACTTTGGAAGAAGTCGGAAAAGAATTTGACGTCACCAGAGAACGAATACGTCAAATTGAAGCGAAAGCTCTTCGCAAACTCCGTCATCCCAGTCGGAGCAAAAAATTAAAGGATTTTTTAGAATGATAAAATTGTCAAAACGGTTACAGACCATTGCAAACTTTGTCCCTTCTAATAAAAAAGTAGTAGATGTAGGCACAGATCATGGATTTGTGCCTAATTTTCTATATGAAAAAGGAATCAGTTC
>JAUNVJ010000005.1:0-1549 GCA_030537695.1 Tissierellia bacterium | reverse complement strand
CGGAAATAAAGCAATATGAGGTGATATTAGATGAGTTATTCTGTCTATGAGATATTAAATTATATGGACCAGTGGACCAAAAAAGAGTATGAATTAAGCTGGGATAATTCCGGTCGTCAAATTTCCTTCGATCAAAAGACGGATACAGTAATCCTGTCCTTGGATATCGATGATCAGGTCATTGAATTTGCAAAGAAAAATAAATCAAAATTAATTTTGACCCACCATCCCATGTTTTTTGTCGGATTAAAACAAATCCTTCAAGGAACTTACCAAGGGGATAATATTATTCGACTGATACAGGAGGAAATTTCCGTCTATTCCGCCCATACGACATTGGATATCGCTAAAATGGGCGTAAACGATGCCTTAGCAGATCTTTTAGACTTAAAGCACAAAATCCCATTAAGTTATGAAGAAGAACTTCCTATGGGAATCGTAGGAGATCTTAAAGATGGGGTGGATGTAAAGAATTTCATAGCACATCTGAAAGAAGAACTGGATATTCCAGTTGTCCATCTTTATGGTCAAGGTAAAGAGGAGATACAACGGATCGGACTTTGTGGAGGAGCCGGAGGGGAATTTATGAAAGATGCGGTGAAAAAGGATGTCGATCTATTTATCACCGGAGATATAAAATATCATGATGGGCAATATGCCTATGAAAATCATCTCTTGGTGTTAGATCTGGGCCATTATCACAGCGAAAAAATCATCTTACAAAAAATCGAGAGTTATTTAAAACAAAAGTTTCCTTTATTGAAGGTAGAGATTTATCCCAAAAGCAATTATGAAATTCCTCTATTATAAAAAGGACATGGAACAGATCGATTTCAGATACCCTTTTTATTCCATATCCTTTTCCTCTCAAGAGTTCGACATTGCCGATTTCATATGAGACAAAAAGATTTTCCCTAGGGGAATGTCTTTAAGAAAATCCTTGACTAAAGATTCTGCCATTTCGTCTAGGTTCGTATTGAAAATCCCGACTCCTTTTATCTTCTTTCTTAAAGTCTTCAAGGAGAAATATCAATGCTCTATAAAAATGTAATGATGCATTTGAGGCAGAATAATTTGTACTATTTTGAAAATCTCTGATAATATCAGGAAAAATAAAAAATGGATAAAATTATGATTTGAAGAAAGGATTAAATAAAGATTGCGAAATTCCTAATTTTTTGATAAAATAAATGAGATAAGTAAGTTGGTCAACTGCGTGGAAACACGAGGAAAGTCTGCGCTCCATAGAGCAAGGATGCTGGATAACGTCCAGTGGGGGCGACCCTAAGGATAGTGCAACAGAGAGATACCGCCTAGTAATAGGTAAGGGTGGAAAGGCGAGGTAAGAGCTCACCAGGCCATTAGTGATAATGGTGCTATGTAAACCCCATTCGGAGCAAAACCAAATAGGATTCAAAGATGCGGCTCGTATCTTCCGGTAGGTAGGTTGCTTGAGGGTATTGGCAACAATACTCCTAGATAGATAGTTGACGAACACAGAACGCGGCTTATAGACTTGCTTATCATAAAAAATTACAAAAATAATTAC
>JAUNVJ010000062.1 GCA_030537695.1 Tissierellia bacterium | reverse complement strand
AGTGAGGAGTTAAAACTTAGATAAACTTTTGAAATAGTTATGAGGGGAGGGCTTGACAAGGGGATTACCATAAATTATAATTAATAGCATCAATATTCTATTACAATAGAATATTCTAGCAAGATAGAAAATATTTGAATTAGATGGGAGGGAAAGGTACAAGTTGAATATAAAGTTATTTGACAGTGAATTAAAAGTGATGGAAGTGTTATGGAGTAGGGGAAGAGTTTCGGCAAAGGATATTGCAAAAATATTAAATGAGGAAATTGGCTGGAAAAAATCCACAACTTATACGGTGATTAATAAATGCATAGAAAAAGGAGCGATTAAAAGAATCGACTATCAATTTAATTGCGAAGCCTTGATAGAGAAAGGGGATGTTCAAGAGTATGAAACCCGGGAGCTTATTGATAAATACTATAATGGATCAGCTCTAAACTTAGTAGCAAAATTATTAGACGGAAAAAATAAATCTAAAAAAGAGATTGAGGGGATTATGAGGGAGTTCGAATGACCGGTGATGAAGGGAAATCGGTGAAGGGATGGGAATAAATCATCTAATTGTAAATTCCATTTTTATCTTTGTCTTAATATTTTTTAGGACCATGTTAAAAGATCGAATCAGTAGTAGAATTTTTGTTTGGGGTTGGCTAATCCTTTCGATTCAATTGGTTTTTCCATATCCTAAAATCCTCACTTTTTCCATTATTGATTTTTTTCAGAAGTTCAGTGACCAAACCGGAGCAATAAATTGGGAGTTCCATGAAGAGATGGTTATTAGAGCTAAAAGTACGTATGATCAATTGATTTTCTACAATAAGATTCCCATGGGTATGGATATTTTTCCGGTTCTCCGAGTTGTGGGCATGGTGATCTTTTTCTCAATGATCGGTATGAATTACAGAAAACTCTATTCCATTGGCTGCCAGTCCTTACCTTTAAACGATGAATACTTCACCGGCTGGGAGAGAAATCACAGTTTGCCTTTTACCCGTTACGCCATCCGATATTCCGATCGAATGGCGGAACCATTGACCATTCTCGGTATGAGGAGACAAATCATACTTTTGCCAAAATATCTGGTAAACAATGTTTTAGATACCAATGGAATGAATTTAGTCTTACTCCATGAGTGGATTCATATTCGGGGTTATGACATATACAAAAAAATAATATTTATTATTGCCTTGGGTATTCATTGGTTTAATCCCCTCGTATGGCTGATGTTCTATTTGGGAAATGAAGATTTGGAAAAGAGCTGTGATGAAGCTGTTATAAAAATCATAGGGAGGAACCGGAGAAACGAATATATAAATTTATTATTGCATATGGAGTTACATAAGGTGAATCAATTTTCGATGGGAGCCGGTTTGAATTACGGTTCCGTCACAAGGAGAGTGAAAGCCATGAAAAACAGGAAGGAAAAAAGGTTTACCACAAGTGTATTGTCGATTTTACTTATTTTGTTCCTGGGGATTTTTGGTTGTAGCAATGTCAGGATAAAGGGGGATTATCGGAATGTAAACCTTCGAATTGACCGGGAAGATCTGGAGAAGTTTGCCATCTATGAACCCTATGGATTGGTTTATGACCGGAAGAATGGAAGATTTAAATATGAGGACAAGTTGGTTCGGATATTTATCGATGAAATGGACAGGGATGGAAATTTAAATTCCTTTTCCTATTTGATGGGAGATATAGATGTTTTGGCCCAAAGAGATAGGGATTATAAATTGACAGGATTGACCGTGGCATCTCCGGAAGAATTTGAAAGGCGAACGAAATATATTAAAGAAAATTATAAAAATGGAAATCCTCTGGAAAATCCGATGAAATTAGGGGGAGAAGCTAAACAGCATGAAAATACTGTGGATAAAAAATCCAGCACTCCATCAGAAAACTCCTTTCAAAGTGAGGCATCGGATGACGCCCGGGGTGGATTGGAAAATGGCAAGGACAATTCCGCTGAAAATAATTTAGAGCGACAAGAGTATTTGAAACGAGTTGAAAGCATTCCTCAAATGGTGGAATATAAGGGCTATAATATTAAATTCAGTGAGAAAGAAGGTTGTTGGATCTATCAGGGCCATAGGATTGCTACAATAAATGATCCCCGGCAAAAATTTATCTTTCAAGATCCACTTGTTGAAGACGGAATTGAAATAGAAGTGATTCGGAATAGAGAGAATCAAATTTTAGACTTTAAATACTGACCCATAGTTTTCATTTATGTGGATGGGAAAAAATTTCTTGAGATTCGGGGAGATGGTTTCAGTATTTTTGAAATGGAAACAATTTATTGGTTTAAGATAAATGATTTCCTCTTTAGAATTGGGGTTAAAATTTCATTATAAAAAGAGAAGGTGTTTTAAATCCACCTTCTTTTTTTCGGCATTAGGTAAGGGTGTATTTTACTCCTCAACGGTTAAGGGATCGGCAATGGATTGAAAGAGTTTTTTCGTGTAGGGACTTCGA
>JAUNVJ010000061.1 GCA_030537695.1 Tissierellia bacterium | reverse complement strand
ATATATTTCAACTCATCGGATATATTTTTTGCCGCTTGTACTAATTTTTCATAGAGTTTTGGTGTCTTTTTTTCTTTCATTCGAAAAGCGGGACCGGAGATGGAAATAGCACCTAGACATTGACCTTGATTTCCCAAAATCGGTGTTGCCACACAACTGACCCCATCCTCATTCTCTTCCAAATCGAAGGAAAGTTTGGTTTGTCTGGTTTCTCGAATTTGATCCATAAGACTTGGAAGGGGAAGCAAATGATCGAAATGATAAGTATCAAGAGTTTTTTGATAAATTGTTTGAATTTCTTCATCGTTTAAATGGGATAAAATAGATTTGCCGACGGCAGTACGAACCATGGGACGTTTCATACCTACATGGGAAGCCATCGTAATAGAATTATCAGCATCAAATTTTTTGATATAGACCACTTCAATACCCTCTCGGATTACCAAGTGGACCACTTCATTAATCTCTTGGGACAATCGCTTTAAATGACGGTTTGAAATATTACTTAAGTTGGAATTTTTTAACTTGTGACTTCCCAGTTCAAATAATTTATAGGTTAAATTATATTTGGAATTTTCCAATTGTTCCACATAACCAAGGGAAATCAAAGTTTGCAAAATTCGATGTGTCGTCGATTTATGAAGCTCTGTCGATTCACTAATTTCTAATAAACCGGCGCCGTCTTCATAGTTCTTAAAAGCTTCCAGGATATGGAATGCCCGTTCAATGGATTGGATTTTAGCCGTCAATAGAAGACTCCTTTCTAATCGTGGGAAGTTGACAACGGATCTATTTAATATTATACTATAATTAATTTCGAAGAACAATACATAGTTTCATATTGCAAAACATTTAGGAGGTATTTATGTCAAAGATTCAGACCCTCAATCAAATTCATGAAGCAGGGATTGTTGCAGTTATTCGCGGAAAAAATGCTGAAGAAGCTGAAGTTTTTTCAAAAGCTTGTGTTGAAGGTGGCGTTCATGTATTGGAGATCACCTTTACTGTACCAAATGCAATTGATGTATTGCAACGATTAAGTGAAAATTTATCCGATCGTGCTTTAATCGGAGCAGGAACCGTATTGGATCCTGTGACAGCAAGATTGGCGATTATGAACGGAGCCAAATTTATTGTAGCACCGAATTTTAATCCAGAAGTGGCAAAAATTTGCAATCTCTACCAAATTCCCTATATGCCCGGTTGTATTACACCGACTGAAATCACGACGGCTTTGGAATACGGTGTCGATGTCATCAAAGTCTTTCCAGGATCTTTAGTAAAAAGTGCTTATTTTGGAGCGGTTCACGGTCCCCTTCCGCATGTTAATTTAATGCCCACTGGTGGAGTGGATATTGATAATGTTGGAGATTGGATTCAAAAAGGTGCCTATGCCGTTGGGGTCGGCGGAAAACTAGTCAGTGGCACGCCGGAAGAAATTACAGAAAAGGCAAAACAATTTATTCAAAAAATTAAAGAAGCGAGAGGAGAATAAAAATGGCAAAAATTGTAACTTTAGGAGAAATTATGTTACGTCTGGTCACTCCAGGATTTGACCGTTTCGTTCAAGCGGAGCAATTTGACGTAATTTATGGTGGAGGAGAGGCCAATGTAGCCGTATCATTGGCAAATTATGGTCATGATGCGTATTTTGTAACAAAACTTCCTGAACATGAAATTGGACAAGCAGCAGTGAATGCGCTAAGAAGATACGGAGTTCATACTGATTATATTGTACGTGGTGGAGATCGTGTTGGAATTTATTTTTCTGAAACAGGTGCTTCTATGCGTCCTTCTAAAGTCATATATGACCGAGCTCATTCGGCTATTGCAGAAGCTGATGTTGATGAATTTGACTTTGACGAGATCTTTAAAGATGCGGATTGGTTCCATTTTTCCGGTATTACACCGGCGATATCCAAAAAAGCTACGGAAATTACTCGTGCCGCTTGTAAGGCTGCCAAAAAACATGGTGTTACCGTATCGGTCGATTTAAACTATCGCGCTAAACTATGGACGCCAGAAGAAGCTCAAGAAGTTATGGTGGACTTGATGCAATATGTGGATGTCTGTATCGGAAATGAAGAAGATGCGGAATTATGTCTTGGATTTAAACCAAAGGGAACCGACGTGACCGGCGGGAAAATCGCTATTGAAGGATATGAACAGATTTTCAAAGAGATGATGGAAGAATTTAACTTTAAATATGTGGTGTCTTCTTTGAGAGAATCTTATTCTGCTTCCGACAATGGATGGTCCGGAGCTATTTATGACGGCAATGAATTTTATCGCTCTAAAAAATATGATGTACGTATCGTAGATCGTGTTGGAGGAGGAGACTCCTTTGCTGCGGGTTTGATTTGCGGTTTGTTAGACGGTAGAGATTATAAAGAAGCTTTAGAATTTAGTATAGCAGCTTCCGCTATGAAACATACGATTCGTGGCGACTTTAATATGATGAATAAAGAAGAAGTTGAACGTTTGATGGGTGGAGATGCATCCGGCCGCGTTCAAAGATAA
>JAUNVJ010000004.1 GCA_030537695.1 Tissierellia bacterium | reverse complement strand
GTCTATTCACGGGAGACGATTTATCAGCGAGTAGAAAATTTTTATCACCATTTTTTGTCCAAGGAAAAAAGGCTTTGGGTCACGTCCTTTGAAGGAGCTTGTGTCTTACACGACAAAGCCAATGTTGCATGTGGGCAGTGGACGATTTCCAACCATTTAAAAGGAAGAAAAGTCCTGTCTTTAGGATCGGCTTTCCATGTGGAAGATCCTTGGTTGGATCAGCTGGTAGGACCTTTCTTGACGAAACGGGAAGTTTCTCTTTTGATCAATGGAACAGAAGATCGATTGGATCCCTATCTATTAAAGAAAATTCTTCGAGAATACTGTGAAGATCTCCTTTGGCAGGGAGAGATCGTATTTTTGGCCAATTCTAATCTCCATTTGATGAAAGATCTCTTTCAAACACAGTTTCCCGATCAAAAGGTGCTTTCCTATATCGATATTCTCCTTATGGATTATTTTGTGGAAAGGGAAAGAAAAAGAGATTCAATCTTTTATGTCACCGGTTCTCGACGGGAATTTTATCTACCGGCGGAAGATTATTTACAACCGAAAAAATACCTAAAAGTATGGCGTATAAAGGATTTTTAATAAAAAAGCATCTTCCTGTGATGGAAAATGCTTTTTTTTAGAATGATAAGATCAAAAAAAGACTTGCCAAAGCAAGTCCAAACTTCAATATGTAGCCATGCACCCTATGTTGTATTACTATCATACACGGTACCCGAATAGTTAACTCAAATTAGGCTACCCATACGGCACACAAAAGGTCTCACTTAGTGCTGCTTCGGTCAAGACCTGACACGGTTCGCAAGGTTTTGTTGCGTAGGACCCAATTATCAACATCACTTGTTCGGGGCAGTCTGCACAAAAAGCAATCCGCGATAGGGAATTCAGTCCTGCTGTAGCGAATTGCAGGTACAGGACATCGCTAATTTCCCACCTAGCATGGCATATGGCGGAGAGAGGGGGATTCGAACCCCCGATACGGTTTCCCGTATACTCGCTTTCCAGGCGGGCACCTTCAACCTCTCGGTCATCTCTCCCAATAAGCACCTAGGTATAAATTTTAACCTAATCTATATCCATTGTCAAGTTTTTTATGAGATGTTTCCATTTCTTTTCCCATTTGATCCAAGGCATGCAAAGTAAGAAAATTTTTTAAGAGGAGATCTTCAGAAGCTTTTCAAAAAGAAGGGATTCCAATAAAGAAAAATGGGAGGAGATGGAAGGAAATCTTTTGCGTATAGGAAATTATTTTTTTATCGATTTGTCTATCCTCAGATATTGTATTATACTTAAATTAAAATTAGAAATTAGGTGAAGGTAATGAGTACAAAGGATAAAGTATTGAAAGAATTGGAATATCATCGCGATGAATTCGTATCCGGTCAGGACTTGGCGGATAAATTACAACTTTCTCGAACGGCCGTATGGAAAGCGATGGATTCTTTACGACAAGATGGTTTTGTGATACATTCCACCACCAATCGAGGGTACCAACTGGACAAGGACTGTGACAAACTTTCCAGGATTGGAATTCAAAAAGATTTAATGGCTCCTCTAAAGGAGATGGATCTCTATCTATATGATCAAATTGATTCCACTAATACCGAAGCGAAACGGCTTTTGTACTCTCAGGATGTAAAGAACTTTACCATCTTGGTTGCCGATGAACAATTTAAAGGACGAGGACGACGGGGAAAGAGTTTCCAATCTCCCAAGGGAAGCGGCGTCTATCTGTCAATAATTCTCCATCCGGAAAAAAAATTTGACTTAAATGATTTTGATTTGGTCACGGTACGAGCGGCAGTTGCAGTTGTAAAGACGATAAAAAAATTTGTGGAAGATGGGGCACCGTCCATCAAATGGGTCAACGATATCTACTGTAAGGGAAAAAAAGTCTGTGGAATTTTGTCAGAACTGGATGCGGATTTTGAAAGCAAAACTGTTTCCTCTGTCATTGTGGGAATCGGAGTCAATATAAAAAAACCTGATGGAGGTTTTGATCCTTCCGTTCGAGACATTGCTGGTTGGATTGCTCCAAAGAACCGGCGACGAAATGAATTTGTCGCTTCCCTGATGAACGAATTTTACCATGTCTATTATGAGATGACAGACGAAGAAGTACTAAAGATCTATCGAGACCATTCTTTGGTACTGGGTAAATCGCTGTCCTTTGAACATAATGGGAAAAGATATGAAGGTATCGGTAAAGATATCAATGAAAAGGGCAATCTCATCGTGGAAACGGCACAAGGAGAAATGGTGCTATCCAGTGGTGAAATTTCCATTGAAGGAGACTTTCTGTCTGAAAATAATAAAAGATATTAAAAGGGATCGTCCTATGGGAGGATCTCTTTTTTTGTTCACTCAAAAACCAAAATTTAAACGAATCGGTCCTTTTGGAAAGAGATGGGGCAATTAAGGAAAGGGAAAGGATCTCTTCTTTTTCTATTTTATAGTATAATAAAAGTAGAATTGATACTAAGAAAGGATTTGTCGATGGAAATTTTAGTTGTAGTAGATATGCAAAATGACTTTGTCCACGGTTCCTTAGGCACAAAGGAAGCAGAGGAAATGATAGAACAGGTTGTGGAAAAGGTGAAAAATTTCAAAGGGGAGATTGTCTATACTCTAGACACCCATAGAGAGGATTATTTAAACACTCAAGAAGGACGTCATCTACCGATAAAACACTGTATTCAAGGCACGAAAGGTCATGAGATCATTGATGAATTAAAAAATTTGGATTCTTTTTCCGAAAGTTTCATCTTTGAAAAAAACACTTTCGGATCTGTGGATCTTATAAATTATCTGGTTCAAAGAACACAAGAAGACGAGGTGGACCGTATTATATTTGTAGGTCTTTGTACAGATATTTGCGTGATCAGTAATGTTTTGATGACGAAAGCTCATTTGACAGAAGTCCCGATTCAAGTGGATGCATCCTGTTGTGCTGGCATCACTCCGGAAAAACATAATCATGCATTGGATGTTTTGGCTTCCTGCCAAGTGGAAATAATATGAAAAAATACATATGTCGAGAAGTTCGACGGATTGAAAATGCACTGTCCTTCGGTATGCCGGGACATAAGGGAAGGGATTATTTTGATCTTCGACTATCATCTGATGTGACGGAATTTTGGGATACGGATTTTTTACTACATCCCCAAGGAGCCATTGAGAAATCTCAAAAAGAAGTGGCGAAACTCTTCGGTGCCAAAGAAAGCTTTTACATTACCAATGGATCTTCCGGGGCTTTGCATATTGCCCTGTCCTTATTCACCAAGAGAAAAAGTCGAGTCTTGATTCAAAGAAATACCCATCAGTCCATCTACCATGGCATGATATTACAAGATTTGGAACCGGTGTATCTGTCTACCAAGTACGATTGGGAGAGGGGATTTTATGTAGGTATTGATCTAAAAGAGCTGGAAGAGAAATTGAAAGCCAATTCCATTGATGTGGCGGTATTTGTCAGCCCTAATTACTATGGCGGCATTTTACGATTGAAAGAAATCGTCCATCTCTGTCATACCTACCATGTGCCGGTAATCGTTGACGAAGCTCATGGGGCCCATCTCTATTTTGGACAACAAAAAAATTTAGGAGCTTTGGCGGCAGGTGCTGATCTTGTCGTCCATTCCACCCATAAGATGATTCCCTCCCTCACACAGACGGCTCTGCTTCATATTGGCAGTGATCGAGTTCGAAGTGAAGAAGTTCTACGGGCAATGAAACTATTTTTATCAACCTCTCCTTCCTATTTATTTTTACAATCTCAAGAAGAGGGATTGGACTACATGGAAAAAGAAGGCTCTCTTCGAATGAAAGAAGTTATTCGGTGGCGAAAGGAGCTCCACCAAGAATATGGAATTGCCAATCTGCAAAGACCAGATGAAAGTCTTGCCGATTATGACCCTTTGAAGTTTCTCTTTCAAATCCGGGGAAGAAGTGGTCATGAGATTGTAGAAAATTTATTTTTACGATATAATATAAGACTAGAAATGGGTGATTTGTATTATGGATTGGCAATTTTATCTCCTCTTCACAATAGAGAAGAAATTCAACGATTGGGAAGAGCCGTTCAGGAACTATCCCAAGAAGAAGGACAAAAAAATTGGTCGATTCATAAGATCATCTTTCCCAAAATAGAACAAGTTCTTTCCCCTAGAGAAGCATTTGACAGACCCACTCAATGGGTGGAACTGTCTCAAGGATCCGATAGAATCAGTGGAGGAATCATTGCCCTATATCCTCCGGGAGTTCCCCTTGTCAGTTATGGAGAAAGAATTGGAAAGGAAATCTTGGAAGAAATTCAAAGGTATCAAGAAGCTGGCTTGGAAGTTTTGGGAATTGAAAATGGAAAAATAGAGGTAGTAAAATGAGTTTGTTTGTGACTTTTGAAGGGCCGGACGGATGTGGAAAAAGCACGATTTCAAATTTAATATATGAAGAATTATCCCAATCCTATTCGGTGATACGAACTCGTGAACCGGGGGGAACCCGAATTGGGGAACGGATTCGACAATTGATACTGAATAATGCTTATCAGGAAATGAATCCTCGCACGGAAGCTCTGCTTTATGCTGCCAGTCGTGCACAACATGTGGAAGAACGGATTAAACCGGCTCTTGCACAAGGAAAGATCGTCCTTTGTGAGCGATACGTTTTATCATCCATTGCCTATCAAGGATATGGCAGGCGACAAAAGATTGAGGATATCGTATCAATTAATGAATTTGCCATAGGCGGTTTAAAACCGGATATTATTTTTTTATTTCAAACGGGAGAAGGTACTCTTCATCGAAAACTGATGGATCGACCGGATCGATTGGAAAATGAAGGGGATACATTCCATCGACGAGTTCGAAAAGCCTATGAAGATTTAACGAAAGATGAGGAATACCATGTAATCGATGCATCAAAGACGATTGACGAAGTCTTTTTACAATGTATGAAAGTACTAAGAGAGTATGGGGGCTTAAAATGAAGCTGATAATATCCATTGTACAAGATGTGGACGCTGATAGCTTAATTGAACATTTAACAGAAAGTGGGTTTCGTGTTACAAAGATGAGCTCAACAGGAGGATTTTTAAAATCTGGCAACACGACCCTTTTGACAGGAGTCAATGATGAAGACTTTGACAAAGTAATGGCTTTGATTGAAGAAAATTCCAAGACTCGAGAAGTGACAAGAACCATTCAACCGATGAATATTCCCGGGCAAGCAATGGTTCCCGTTCCCTTAAAGGTCAAAGTAGGGGGAGCGACAATTTTTGTGTTAAATGTTGAGCAATATAAAAGATATTAGGTGAAATTATGAATACAAAAATGATGATTGCCATCGTTCAAGATAAATTTATCGATGAATTAATCGATCGATTTTTAGATGAAGATATTCATGTGACGAAGCTTTCTTCTTCTGGAGGTTTCTTTAAATCAGGAAACTCCACCTTATTATTAGGCTGTGAAGAAGAGGAGTTGGATCATATTGACCAGATTTTCAGAGAAGTGACAAAGACCGAGTCCATTCACAATGAAATGGGAGATTTTGATATTTCAGGAGCAACGGTTTTTGTCATTGATGTAGAGGAAACGAGACGAATTTAAATGAAATTTTTAGAGGACAAAAGAATTGCAAGAGAGCTTGAAAAGTCGTTGAAGGAAAAAACCCTTAGTCATGCGTATCTCTTCTATGGTCCTCGAGGAATCGGGAAATGCCAAATGGCAAAATCCTTTGCCAAAACCATGATTTGTGGCGAGGATCCAAGGGATAAAAGTTTTTGTCAACTGGCCCATGATTTTGATCATCCGGATTTAATTTTTATAAAATCTCAAGGAAGTATAAAAAAAGCACAAGTGGAAGAGCTGATTGATCGAGTGGGTCAAAAACCTTTTGAATCCCAATACAAAGTGGTTATTATTGACAATTTTCACAATATGACAACAGAGGGGCAAAATGCCTTGCTTAAGACATTGGAAGAACCTCCTTCTTATTTAAATTTATTTTTAATCAGTCATAATTTAAAAGGAATTTTACCGACGATCAAAAGTCGCTGCCGCCTGATGAAATTTAAAACCGTCTCGACAAATCGCCTGGAATCATTTTTACAAGATTATGGAATTTCAGAAAAAAACGCCCGTCTCTTTGCTCGATTATCCAAAGGATCGGTGGCACAAAGTTTACGATATTACGAGGATTCCACCTTGTTACAAAAACGAGAGGAATTGATTGATCAAGTTGATCGTCTGTTGCGAGAAGGAAGGTATACGGTATTTTCTTCTTTGGACTATTTCAAAGACCATCGAGAACAGATCGATGAAATTTTGGGATTTCTTCTCACTTGGTTTCGAGATTTGAGCTTTATGGCCTTGGGACAAGAAGAGAATATTATCAATATCGACAAATTGGAATTATTACAATTGGAAAATGTATCTCTGACCCATAGTCTTCATTGCTATGATTCCGTGTTACAGACCGTGGAAGAATTGAAAATGAATATAAATTTTGATCTCGCTATTCAAATGCTACTCATGAATATAGGGGGAATTTAATAGATGATAGATGTTGTAGGAGTCCGTTTTAAGAAGACGGGGAAAATTTATTATTTTGATCCGTTGGATACCGGAGCCACAGAAGGAAATGACGTCATTGTTGAGACAGCCAGAGGACTGGAATATGGTACTGTCATGTTGGAAAAAAATGTAGATGAAAAGGACTTTAGCGAATTAAAATCCGTTCTTCGCATTGCAACCCGAGAGGACACCATTAAGCATATAGATAACAGAAATCGAGCCAAAGAGGCCATTATCATCTGTGATCAAAAATGTGAAGAACATAAATTAGATATGAAGCTTATTTCTTGCGAATATACTTTCGATAACTCAAAATTGCTTTTTTATTTTACAGCAGATGGGCGTGTAGATTTTCGAAATTTAGTGCGGGATTTGGCATCAATTTTTAAGACGAGAATTGAACTTCGACAAATTGGAGTTCGTGATGAAGCGAAAGTCATCGGCGGATTGGGATGTTGTGGACGTTCAACTTGTTGTTCCACTTTTTTGACGGATTTCACGCCGGTTTCTATAAAAATGGCCAAAGATCAAGGATTGAGTTTAAATCCTTCGAAAATTTCAGGAATATGTGGCCGATTGATGTGCTGTTTAAAATACGAGCAGGACGGTTACGAATGTATTTTAAAGAAGATGCCGAAAAATGGAGAAATTGTCATTACAGAAGATGGGAAGGGTACAGTTGTATCTTCCTATACGATTCAAGAATTGGTGAAGGTTTTGTTCCGTGATGAGGACGATACTCGCTATGGTTTTTATGAATTGAAAGATATTAAGCGAACGAGAAAGTTTTACGAAGCTCCAAGAGAAGATGGAAAGGAAGAGGAGGAGTAGGATAGGCGTTGACTTATCCTACTCTAATTATAATGAGGATATATTACTATATTACAAAAATCGTTCATTTTTTTAATACCATGGGTAGAAAATACTTTGGGAAAACTTCCGGTGCCGGCGAATGGATCAAGATTTTTATCGGAATGTTTTTTGCCTCGAATTTCTATTATTATCTTTCTGACCATGGCATTCCGAAAATAGTGGCATTTTTACTGTTGACCCTGGGAGTATACATACTTTCTTCCCTCCTCACATGGATTGGGAAATATCTCATCTTTTATTTAAAAAAGATCCGAACTCGAAATCTCTTCCTATATGGAGGACTTTTCTATGCCATTTACTATTTTTTAGACAAATTGATTCAGGATAAATCGATAACCGATGGAGAATTTTATGGATTGACAGCTCTTTTATTTCTATCGATTGTTCTTTTTTCAAAATCATTGGTATCCCTATTAAACAATAAAAAAATCATTGCAATCCTGCCCTTGGTGTTGACGCTGATTCCGATTGGGAGCTTTTTATACTATCTTGGCACACCGGGATGGGATACAAAAGACCTATCCTATATTCCCGATTTTGAAAAAAAACATGCCCTATCAGGAATGGGAAATCATCAAGTGATTCGAGAAGAGTATGAAGGGGAAGGGGTCAATCTCTTAAGCTATGTTCGCTATAGTGGACGAAAAAAACAAATTCGGGATCGCTATTTTAATCGTGGATTGTCCGATGTCCCTTTACGGGGGGAAATTTTTTATCCCAAAGGGGAAAGACATGCTCCCGTCCTCTTTATGGTCCATGGAAACCATCGGATGACCACTAAAAATTATAAGGGCTATGCTTATTTAGGGGAATATTTGGCCTCCCATGGAATCGCCATGGTCAGTGTGGATATGAATATGCTCAATGGTTTTATGAAATATGGATTATCGAATGAAAATGATGCTCGAGCCATTTTAATGTTGGAAAATATGGACTATCTTCTGACGGAAAACAATCGGTCGGAATCTGATTGGTATCGAAAATTTGACGAAAATAAAATTGTTTTAGCAGGCCATTCTCGAGGTGGAGAAGCGGTTGTCCTCAGTCATCTTTACAATAGTTTGGACCAGGATCCCGATGGTGGAATGAAAAAATTGCCTTATGATTTTAAAATACAAGGGCTGATAACAATTGCACCCACTTACGGTCAATTTTTACCCTCTGATAAAGAAATCTCATTGAAGGATGTGAATTTACTCACGATTGCTGGAAGTCATGACAATGATATCACCTCCTTTGCGGGAATGAAACACTATGATCGATTGCAATTTTCCGGAGAAGGAAAATATTTTAAAACTGCCCTCTATTTGGGATACGGAAATCATGGCCAATTCAATAGTCTGTGGCAAGACTTTGACAATGATCCACCGAAAGGACTCAATATCAATCGGCGAGAATTATTAACTCAAAAGGAACAGCAGGAAGTAACCTGTCATTATGTATTGAGTTTTTTGGACTCGGTGTTTTTTTCCTCCGCCAATCGAGAACTATTTAAGAGAGGCCCCGATAGCTATGAAGGATTTCCTCTGACCACTTACTATACCCGATATCAAGACTCCAGCTATTATAATCTTGCAAATTTTGAAGAAGATTTAAACATAAAGACTGCTTCTCGTAAAGGAGATCGGATTTTTTATAAAGATCTTATCGGCATCTATGAAGGAGCTGTCAAAAATGGAGGGAAAGCTTCTTTTTCCACCGGTGTATACCTTACGATGAAAGAAGGTTCTACTTATAGCTTGGTACTGGAAGAAGAAATACCGAAAAAGAAATTTTTCACCTTTGATCTTCAAAACTTGAATTTTGATAAGAATAAAAATTTGGAATTAAAAATTCATATGACGGATCAACAAGGACAGATGGCCACTGTCAATACGAAGGATTATAAATATTTCTATCCAGAAACAGAAATATACGGCACGAAATCCAAGGTATTACTCCATCAATCCGATGAAAAGTCTACACCGATTACTTGCCGAATATCCCTTCAGGATTGGGTGGATCAAAACCCTTCTTTTGATATGAGAAAAATTTCCAAGATTGAATTTGAAACAGGTAAAAATGGCGGAAAATTCCTTTTGGACAATCTGGGTTTATGTGATTAAATAGAGAAAATGATTAAAATATTTCTTTTTAAGAAATGTTTATAACAATGGATATGGGGTACTATATAAAGTAGCAAGAGTTAGGAGTCGATGGCAATGTTTGGAACCCTTTTAATCAATCAAATAAATTTACAGGATAAAAGTCAAAAGAGAAAAATATTTTTTCTTATTGGCAATATGAATGAAGCAAGGAGTTTGATCTTGGATCACTTTATAGACTCCTCTTCCAAATATTGTGAAGATGTCACTTTAAGCTATAATGGAGTGAATATTCTTATGGAAACATCATTGATTCCCGAAGCTATTCGTAAATTTGTCAAATTGGGAATTGACATATATGGCGTGTATGAGCTTTATGAACCGAAATAAATGGAGGTAATGTAATATGGAAAACTTAAATAAAGGACTAAATGAACAATTTAATTTTGAAATTGAATCTGGTTATATTTACTTGAGCATGAGTGCTTATTGTAAAGATCGCGGCATGGATGGATTTGCCCATTTCTTATACGAACAGGCGAAAGAAGAATTTGAACATGCGGAAAAATTCTACAACTATCTATTTGAAATTGATGTAAAGCCGGTATATGAAGGGATTGAAAAGCCGGAAGCAGATTTTGGAACTTTCTTGGAAGTATTCCAAACTGCATACGGTCATGAACAGGAAGTCACTCGCAGAATCAATGCTCTTTATGATAAGGCATTGGAAGTAAATGATCATCGTGCCATCTCTTTGTTACAATGGTTTGTCGATGAACAAGTAGAAGAAGAAGATAATTTCCGGGGTATCATCGAAAGACTGGAAAGAATTGACGAGTCCTGGAACGGTCTTTATATTTACGATCGAGAACTGGCACAGAGATAATTTTAATATAGAAAAATAGGCGAAGGTTCATCCTTCGCTTTTTTTATGAGAGGATGCTGTCAGGTTTTCGGAGAAATGTAAAAAATTTGTAAAAATTGAAAATTCTTTCCCATGGTATACTATAATCAGAGGTGATAGCATGAATGTCAAATTTCGAATCCTTCTACCGATATCGATGGTTTTTTTAGTAGCTTGTAGCCTGATATCAGGGAATAAAGAATTGGAAGAACAGTCGAAAAGAATCACTGATCTTATCTATCCCCATCGTACGGAATATGTAGGGGACAATTCCAAAGTAGGGGCACTGTTATACGCTATGAAGATTGACTACGAAAAATTTGCCATTTTATCTGACAAAGAACCTTATGGTTTAAAAGTCTTAGTGGCCGATTCCGATAGAGAGTTTGAAACGACAGATTTTCGCTATCAGTCTTATGAACTATTAGGACTGATTAAAAATTTGGACTATGTGATCTTTACCAATGGTCATTTGGATTTGGAACAGAAAATGGATGTGGAGCAAGCGACGGAAGAATTAGGCTATAGTCCTAAATTATTTTACGAAGACAAAGCCCTATTTCAAAAATACTATAGGGAAACATTGGATTAATCCTCGAAAAATCGAGGGTTTTTTTAATTTTCATTTCCTTTGAAACTAGGATATAATAAAGACGAGGTGGATTTTTTGAACTATGAATTAGATCAATCATGGGGAGATTTTCTCTATCAGGAAGAAATGAAAAACTTTACTTCTTTTCAAGTGGGAGGACCGGCAGATCTGGTCATTCGCCCCAAGGATGAAAAATCTCTTATTCAGATTATAAAAAGATGTCGTGAAAAAAATTATAATTACTATATTTTGGGAAATTGTTCCAATATTATTGTCCATGATGATGGGTTTCGAGGCGTCATTATTCTGTTAAAACATCGTCTACAGGACATTTCAAAACAAGATAATTTTATTACCGCCGGGGCAGGAGCTTCTTTAAAAGCAGTCAGTGAATATGCCACAGAACATTCACTGTCAGGACTGGAATTTGCTCATGGAATTCCTGGGACTGTGGGAGGAGCCATGGTGATGAATGCCGGCGCCTATGACGGAGAGATGAAAATGGTAGTCTCTTCCGTAAGAGTTTTGACTTTAAATAACGAAATCGTGGAGCTGTCCAATGAAGAGATGAATTTCCGCTATCGAAATTCTCGGGTACAGGATGAAAAGCTGGTGGTACTTTCCACCACATTCCAGCTGCAAAAGGGAAATCGTGAGGAGATTCGAAAAAAATATGAAGACTTTGATAAACGAAGACAAGAAAAGCAACCCTTGGATATGCCTTCAGCCGGCTCAACATTTAAACGACCCACGGGATATTTTGCTGGTAAATTGATCGATGACAGTGGTTTGCGAGGATTTACCCATCGAGGAGCTGGCGTCAGTCAAAAACACTGCGGTTTTGTGGTCAATAAGGGAAATGCCACCGCCCGAGATATTTTAGAAACGATAGAAATGATTCAAAAGGTGGTCTATGACAATTTCGGGGTGGAATTGGAACGGGAAGTAAAAATTATTGGAGGTTAGTATGGAAATTCTCATTGTGACAGGATTAAGCGGTTCGGGAAAGACCCAAGCTCTCAATGCCATTGAAGATACCGGTTATTTTTGTATGGACAATTTGCCGCCCCAACTTCTTCCTAAATTTTGTGAAATGGCTTTAAGTTCCGAATATAAGAATAAGGTGGCAGCCGTTGTGGATTTGCGGTCGGGAAAATTTTTTGACCATTTTATGGCGACGATAAGAGAACTTAAAGAAATGGGAATTATGACAAAAATTTTATTTTTATATGCGGATCAAGAGGTCATTATTGGCAGATACAAAGAACTTCGTCGTCCCCATCCATTGAACAAGAGCATTGTAAAAGGCTATCAGATGGAACAGGAACTTTTAGAAGAAGTCAAAAATATTGCAGACTATGTCATTGATACTTCCGATTTTAGCAGTAAGGATTTAAAAAACTATGTCATTAAGCTTCTATCCGGTGTAAAGAACAGTCGAATTACCATCGTCATCACCAGTTTTGGCTATAAAAAAGAAATTTTAAGAGATGGAGATTTAATCTTTGATGTGCGTTTTTTACCCAATCCCTTTTATATAAAAGAATTAAAAGAGTTAGACGGTTTGCAAGAAAAGACGAAAAATTATGTCCTAAGTTCACCAATAACCAAAACTTTTTTGGAAAAGTCCATCGATCTTTTGGAATTTCTGATTCCCAATTATGAAAAAGAAGGCAAGCGAATTCTCACCATCGGTTTTGGCTGTACCGGTGGATTCCATCGAAGTGTGGTGATTAGTGAAGAAGTTGGTCGTATCCTACGAGAAGCCGGTCATTCCGTCTATATATCCCATCGAGATCGGGAGGTGGGACTATGGAAAAAAAGATAAGTGTCATTGGTGGCGGGACAGGAATTTCCTCTTTATTGCGAGGTCTTAAAAAGTATACCAAGGAATTGTCAGCCATTGTAACCATGTCTGACGATGGAGGAGGATCGGGAATTTTACGAGAAGATTTTCAAATGCTTCCTCCGGGAGATGTAAGAAACTGTCTTGTGGCCCTTTCCAATACAGAGCCCACTATGAAGAATCTGTTACAATATCGCTTTCAATCAGGCTCATTAAAAAAACAAAATGTTGGAAATATTCTTATTGCCGCATTATATAATATTTATGGCTCCTTTGATCAGGCCCTGTTGGAAATGAGCAATGTCTTTAATATTACGGGAAATATCTATCCGGTTACTTTAGAGGACTGTCATCTGGTGGCGGAATTGGAAAATAAGGACAAGGTGATCGGAGAGAGCATCATTCCTAAAATGAGTTATAAATTAAATTCCAAGATTGTGGAAATCACCATGTTTCCTCAAGTCCCCAAAGGTAATCCCCGAGCGATGGACGCCATCTCCCAATCGGATATTATCGTCTTGGGGCCAGGAAGTCTATATACCTCCATTATTCCCAATTTGCTGGTGGAAGGGATCTGCGACAGGATAGCAGAAGCAAAAGGCCATGTAGCCTATATTGCCAATGCCATGACCCAAAGGGGAGAAACGCCTTTTTATTCCGTTACCGATCATATCAATGCCATTGAATATCACAGTTATTCAGGAATTATCGATATTTGTATGGTCAATAATTTTAAAGCATCGCCGACTATTTATAAACAGTATGAAAATTATGAGGATTCCCTTCCCATCTTTTTAAAAAGAGAAGAAAAAAATCAGTTGAAACAACGGGGGATTCAAGTCGTGGAAGGTCCTTTTGTTGAAATCAAAGATGGCAAAATTCGCCATGACGGAGAACGAATCGGGGAGAGCCTATGGTCAATCTTTGAACACAAAGAAAGATTGTAAAAGGATATTAAAAATGATATTATTTAGAGTAGTAATAATATAGGAGCGATATGGATGAGAAAATATAGAAAACAGGAACACATCGAAAATTATTTAAGGACTACTTTTGTTGGAGATCCTTTATTTGATGATGTATTTTTATATCATAATGCTCTCCCGGAACTGGATTTTACGGAAATCAATACTTCTACAAACTTTGTCAATCAACAAGTTAATTTTCCTTTAATGATCAATGCCATGACCGGTGGTTCGACATTTACCCAGGAAATTAACAGGGATTTAGCCCGTGTGGCCAATGAGTTTAACATTCCTATGGCAGTAGGATCTCAAACGATTTTAATGGAAGATCAAGATGCTATTGAATCTTTTGAAATTGTTCGAAATATTATAACCGATGGCATCGTCATTGGAAATTTAAGCGGACAAGCGACCGTGGAAGAGGCGAAAAAGGCAGTGAAGTTTATCCAAGCCGATGCATTGCAGATCCACTTAAACCCTGCCCATGAACTGGCAATGGAAGAGGGTGAGCGGGATTTCAGAAATATCTTATTGAATATTTCCAATATCGTTCAACAAGTCGATGTGCCCATCATCGTAAAAGAAGTGGGCTTTGGTTTAAGTCGAGACGTTGTGGAGCAATTGTATCAAGTGGGCGTACGAAACGTGGATGTTTCCGGCTTTGGAGGCACAAATTTCTTTGAAGTGGAAAATTTGAGAACACCGGATAATGATTTATCGGAGCTTTATGGCTGGGGAATTCCTACTGCTTTAAGTATTATCGAAGCAAAATCTCTTCAACGAGACAATTTAAATATTATCGCCTCCGGTGGTGTGAAAAACTCTATGGATATTGCCAAAAGCATCGTTTTGGGAGCTTCCATGGTAGGTATCAGTGGAGAAATTCTCTCCTATCTCATCCATGGGGGATATGAATATACTTTAAAGTATGTGGCCAATTTAATTTATAAGACGAAGATGATCATGCTTTTATTAGGAGCAAAAAATATTCAAGATCTTCAGAACAAAGATTATAAACTGACGGGAAAATTAAAAGAACTAGTGAGAAGTGTCGAATAATCGACACTTTTTTTATCAGGAGGTATTTATGAAAAAAATTTTAAACGATGAATTTATTACCAGCTTATGGTCTGGTGGCGAAACGACACAAATCTATATTGATCCTTCCCATGCCACGGTGGGGGAAAAGAACTTTACCTATCGCATATCTTCTGCCACCTGTGACATGGAAGAGTCTATTTACACTCCCTATCCGGATTATTTACGGTATTTGATTCCCCTGACCAATGAAATGACCTTGGATATTGAAGGAGAAATTGTCAGGTTAAAGCCCTTTGAAATTCTATCCTTTGATGGAAAACAGGAAGTGAAGTCCACTGGAGATGTGCGAGATTTTAATTTAATCTATCGACGGGATCAAAAGGCCCATATCTACTGCTCCATCGATGAGGATTTGGAATATAGGGCTCCGACTAAGAGCTTGATCTTTAAATATGACGGAAATTCCACTGTCAATGGAGAGTACTTTGAAGAATTTTCCGCTATCTTATTAGAAGAGGGAGAGGGAATCGTCCTGAAGGGGAACGGTCGTCATATTATTTGTGAAATAGGTTAGAAGGCTCAAAGCTGATCGTAAAAAATGTTTTTCAAAACATGGAGAAAGGGAAAATATGGCTCCTCGAAGACAATGTAGTCTTGAACAGGAGAGGGGATGAAATTTCTAAAGGAACTGTTTCTTTCCGAAGGAGAAGAGATCAAGATTTTTTTGAAATAACCGTCGAGTATTTAAAGGGGAGATGGATCTTAAAAAATATCCCACAGAAAAGAAATTAATTTTGTAGACCTTATCATCCCATGAAAAGACAGCAAAGTTGGAAAATTTTGAATGTAAAAATAATCTGATCTTTTATATACCAAAAAAGGTATTTAAAAAAGAGAGTTTTCTATGATCCAAGAGGGATAAGTGAAAAACATATGGAATTGGGCGATACCTTCTTGAAAGAATGACAAAGAACCAGAAGTGCTGAAAAACCATCGGTATAAAATGAAATAGAAAGGAAAAGGGACATTGAATGCTATGGTATTTTGAAAAATCAGTTTTCCTTTCAATAGGCTTGAATCGAAAAAAATCAAAGAAAAAAGGGCTTTCATTCTGCCTTTAATAAAAATAGGATTGTATCGGTACAATCCTATTTTTATTAGAAAGAGTTATTAAATTTTTTTCATATTTCCCACCAAAGCTTCTCGCAAAATTTTATAAAAATTACTTTCCTTTGTGCCGTCAAAATAAAAGTGATAGGTATTTCCACCGATCTTTTCCTTGATACTACGAACTTTTTCGTAAGGCAGTCCATAGGCGATGGCATAGAGAATTAACGATTCTTCTCCGTCACTGTCTTGAAAAGTCTCCAGACCGTCTCTTAATTTTTGATAATAGTGGTAATTAACTTTTCCTTTTTTTGGTAGATTTCCGGCAGTGATCAAACAGAGATAAAAGAGGATCAAAGAGAGAATCAAATTTAATAATCCGAAGTAAAAGCCGGAAGCAAAGCTTATTAAGGAGACGATAAAGGACAAGATGGCAAGGAGAAAGAGAATCATGGAGAGTTTTCCCTTTTCCCGTCGATCCTTAAGGCCCAAGGCAATCATTTCTTCTTCCAACATTTCCAAATAATCTTGAAAGAGGGCATTGTAATTTGCCCCTTCTTCCCGACGCATACGATTAAGTTCTCGACTGGAAATCTCCTCCTTTTGAGAAAAAAAGATATCGTAGATGGATTTTTCCCTAGGACTGAGACGATCTTTTGATCGGGCAGAAAAGACATAGTTGATCTTCGGATTTCCCTTCCTGGTGATAAAAGATGAAATTCGTAAATCCACTGCCCTTTTCCCAATCATCGATAAGAGGGTAGCAATAATAAAATCCGGAGCATAATTGCCTCCTCGAATCAAATAACCACTTTGATCATAATCTAATGTTAAAATTTCTCCATCCTGAGGATCAGTCTTTTTTAAATACACATGATACAGATGAATTCCAAAGATTCCCAAAGCAAAAATCACCAAGTTTGAGGCGATTAAGCTACGATGAGAAAGTTCAAAAGAAAGCATCATCAAATGATTTGTCCATTCCAATTGTAACACTGTTTTAACCTCCTTCTATTTAGTATAATAGGAAAAGACGAAAAATTGTAGTTTTTCAGAAAGTTTAGGGTATAAAATTTACGATGAGGAGGTTTTAAATCAATGATATATGACATTGTAATATTAGGTGGTGGCCCTGCAGGACTTTCTGCAGGTCTTTATGCTGCCAGATCCCATAAAAAGACATTAATTATAGAAAAGGCTATGGAAGGGGGACAAATTGCCGAAACGGTAGGTGTAGAAAACTATCCGGGGATTGAAACCATTTCCGGTATGGAGCTGGGTATGGTGATGGCAAAACAGGTGAAAAACTTCGGTGGAGAAATTGTCACCGACGAGATCGAATCCGTGGAATTGAAGGGAAAGACGAAAAAAATTGTTGGAAAATTCAACGAATACAAAGCTAAAACCGTGATAGTGGCTACCGGAGCCCATCCTCGAGAAATTGGAGTTCCCGGGGAAGAGGAATATAAGGGTAAGGGTATTTCATACTGTGCAACTTGTGATGCCCCCTTCTATGAAGATTTGGACGTCTATGTGGTAGGCGGTGGTGACAGTGCAGTGGAAGAAGCCCTTTACATTGCCAATTTTGCAAAACAAGTTTACATTATTCATCGACGTGATGCTCTGCGAGCTGCAAAAAATATTCAAGAACAAGCTTTTGCCCATGAAAAAATTGATTTCATTTGGGATACGGTGGTGGAAGAAATCAAAGGAGATAAAATTGCCGATGAATTGGTTCTTCGCAATGTAAAATCCGGAGAAATTCGTCATATTACTTCAGAAAAAGAACCCTTTGGTATATTCGTATTTATCGGTTATATTCCCAACACCGAATTATTTAAAGATGTATTGGAATTAGAAGATGGCTACATTGTCACCGATGATGAGATGCGAACCAATATTGAAGGTGTCTATGCAGCAGGAGATATTCGAGTAAAGACGATTCGTCAAGTGGTTACCGCTGCAGGAGATGGAGCCATTGCCGCTATGAATGCTCAAAAATATGTAGATGCGATGGAAGGCAATCTCTATGAAGGATTTAAGGAAGATGCATTGGGAAAATCTCCCGTAAAAGAATAAGAAAAAAGCAGTACTTCGGTACTGCTTTTTTGTATTTATTGTTCTGATGGGGGTGTTATTTCCGGTGCCTTTGTCATCTCTTCTATAATGAGAGCAACTTTTCGAGGCATTTCAATAGTATAATCTCCTCCCACAAAGGAATGGAATCGATTCATCCTTTTGGCTTCCTCACCAAAGGCATAGGCTGATTCAATGACACCTTTTTTCTGCAAAAGTTGTCCTACTTCATGTCCGTTGGCACCGTCGGCAATGGATATTTTATAAGTGGTAAGCTGAGTGCCGGTAATGGTTGTCAAAACCTCCTTTACCTTGGCATCCTTTGGAATTTCATAATTTCCATACTGAAATTTATTGGCAAGTCCCATTTCGTCAACTAATTCTCGATAGGCATTTTTATCGGCAATCAGACCCTTTTCCAATAAAATGGTACCGATGGTGTCTTGATCAGAACCTTCAGGGATGGAAAAATCAACGGTATTTTTAGCTTCCTCTTCTTCAATTGCCAATTTTTGTACCGGCATCGGTTCTTCCCTGCCTAAACGAATGGAAAGTTCTCGACGGGTTTTTTTATATTCATCCACAAGGGAAAAGCTGATATTTTTTCCTTCCATGGAAGATAAGTACAAATGGTCAATCCGCCACTTTACAATAAAAGCCAAAAATAATACGATTAGAAGAATCAATAAAAGTTCCAAGAATTTTAAAAAGAAGGCGGAAACTCGATTTAAATGTTTCAAAATATTCCTCTTTTCTACAGGGAAGGGTCCACAACAAAATCTTTCCAATGGATCCTTCTAAAAGATCGGCCATTGGATGCCATCTTTGAAAGAATTGTAAGATTCCACTTCCCACAGTATCTTTATCGATGTACAAACTAAATTTATTGTAGCACAAAAAAGATCTGTGGAAAAGAGAATGGAAAGAATTTTCAAGCAATCCTTGTATAAGTCCATTGACGGATCGATAGGATTGTCCTCCTAGTTGAATAAAGTAGGATATGCTAAAATAAGAAGAAGAGGACAAAGCAGGTGAAACAATGAAACGATTAATAGTAGAAGAAAATGATGGAAATCAACGGGTGGATCGATTTTTAAAGAAATATTTTGAAAAAGCACCCCTTTCCTTTCTCTATAAAAATTTACGAAAGAAAAATATCAAAGTCAATGGAAAAAAGGCGGATCCTAAGGATATCCTTCAACCGGGAGATTATATCGATCTGTATTTGAAAGATGAAACCATTGAAAAATTTCGTCGAGATCGGCGAAGAAAAAAATCCTCTCGGTATCCGGAAATTTTATTTGAGAATCAGCATATCATCTTGATGAAGAAAAAAGTGGGCATCTTAAGTCATAATGATAAGAAAGCCTATGAAGACAATATGGTAGATCGCATGGTGGACTACTTAATTTTCAAAGGGGAGTACAACCCTCGCCAAGAGCAAACTTTTCGACCGGGAATTTGTAACCGTTTGGATCGTAACACTTCAGGAATCATTATCGGAGCAAAAGATGCTGACAGTTTACAATTGTTAAACACTATGATGAGATCTCGAATGATCAATAAATACTATCTGGCATTGGTCCATGGAGTGGTGAAGGAAGATTTCAACCTTCAGCTACATTTGGATAAAAGTAGAAAAAATCAAATGTCGGTGAAAGAAGAGGGAAAACAAGCCATTACAAAATTTAAAGTTCTGGCACGATCGAAGGATTATACCCTTCTTTCCTGTGATTTGATCACGGGAAGAACCCATCAAATTCGAGTCAGTTTAGAACATGCTGGCTATCCCATCGTTGGGGACCGTAAATATGGAGATCCAAAGATCAATGGATTTTTTCAACAAAAATTTGGTTATGATTCTCAATTTTTACACAATTACTCCATTGCCTTTGAAGGAGAAGGAACTTTTTTGGAAGAACTTTCCCATCGTCAGTTTTATTATCCTCCGGAAAAACGGGAAGCCATTATTTTAGATCGGCTCTTTCCGAGACATAAAGGGAAATGGCCATGGTAAAAGAAGTATATTTTAATTGTGGTGAAATTGACGGTCTATCCTTTATTGAGAAAGACCAAGTCCAATATTATATTCTCCCCTCTCAAGAAGCTTTAATGTCAAAAAAGAAAGAATATCTTTACCAAGTGGGGGGAACGACACAGGTCTATTTTATGACCTTTGACGACATTGTACGAAAAAATATTAAAGGCAAACATGCCGGTCGCATCTTTGAACAATTTATCCTTCGACGAATCATTGAAAAGAATCGGCCAGACTATCACTACAAAGGATTTGTAATATTGTTAAGGGAATTTTTTCAAGGATTGGCGATGCAAAAAATTTCCCCGACGGATTTGGCAAAGACTAAAGATCCATTGTTTCAGTCCTTGGCACCAATTTACAAAGAGTATCAAGAGTATTTTCAATCTCGAAATTTGTTAATCGACAAGGGGTATAGCCGTGGCGGAGAAGAGCCCTTGGAGGGAGAATATTTTATTATTGACGGATTTTACGACTTTCGTCAAGGAGAATTGGATATTATTGAAAATTTAAGTCGCAATGCCAAAGTCATTATCAATATTCCCTTTCAAATTCAAGGGATGCAGATTCCTCAAAAACTGGTACAAAAACTGAAAGAGATGGGATTTACCATCCACTATGGAAGTCATCTTTCCGTCAAGGACTATATTGGCCCCTCTCAAGTGAAAGCAGTCTTTACGAAAAATAATCACTGGAATCTTTTGTTTGCTTCTTTAAAAAAAACATTGTCGAAAAATCCAAAGGATCCCTGTAGAATTATCTGTGGAGATCAAGAGACGGCTCAACGAATTTTTTTGCAATCTTCCTTTGAATCCATCGACTGTAACGGGAATTTCCAAAGAGATTCCAAGATCATTCAAGAATTAAAAATCCTTCTTACATTCCTCCACCGTCGGAAAAAAAAGGAGCTTTTACAAAGACTCGATCTTTTTTATTTTCCCATTCCAGAAAAAACAGATCCGGTGATGGATTTGCTGATAAAAATTCCCTTCCAACAGGTGGAGGATTTGGAACATATTCAAAATCTTCCCCTATCAGAGGGAGATATAAAAGATTATTTGAATGTGTTAGAGGCTTTACGAGAGGAAGCCATGCCTCAACGGGAAAGCTTGGACTTTTATATACAAAAGCTGGAAAGATATCTTCAACCTTTACCGGAAATAATCGAAGACCATTTTCAACGCTTAGGAAATGAAGATTTCTATCGAAGAGATTTGGAAACGGTAGAAAATTTGGAGCTTCTTCTGGAAGATTTGCGACAGTATCGAGAATTTTTTCCTCAGATTTCCTATGAGGAATTGAATGAACTACTAGAAGATCTGTTGGACGATTCTTCCAATTATATGCTGAGAAATCGAAAGGGAGTCCCTGTAGCCACTTTATCGAAAGGATATTTCGGACAGGAGAAATATTGTTTCTTAATAGGTTTTGAAAATAAGTATGAGGGATCTTCTCACAATATCCTCTATGGGAAAAGTCGTGAAGCATCACTGAGAAATTTCGGGATGACGGTCAATGAAGAAGAAGGAGATTTTTTAAAACTTCTCCACTTGATCCAAAAAAGTAGAGACAATGTCTTTATCTTTCCTCAGAGGGAAGAGGGATACGGTTCTTTATTTCAGCGACTTGTCAAAGAGCTTTCCGTTTCAATGATAGAAGATCCCACTGTCTATATTACCTGGAAAGAAGCATCCTCCTCATCTTTAATTGAAAAAGATCGACCGATGGAATTGTCTCCTGTTTCCAAGAAAAAATTACAGGAGCGTTTGCAAAACCGATCCTTTTCTTCCACGGATTTTGACCTCTATGCACAATGCGGCCGAAAATTTTTGTTGGATCGCATATTTCAAGGGGAAAAATATCAAAAAAAAGAAATGGATCGACGGTATTTAGACTTAGGAGAGAAATACCACAATGTGTTGGAAAAATACTATCAAGAGTATGAGGAAGAGCTCAATGAGGAAAAATTAAAAAGCTATATTTATCAAGAGATACTGAAAGACAGTCATAGAGATTTCTTGTCTTTTGCTGAGAAGGTACAATGGAACAATTACTTTCAAACCTTAAAGCAATATTTGGAACAGGAATTGGAAGATATGAAAGAATCCGGCTATCGGCCGGTGGCAAGAGAAGAGAGATTTCAATTTGAAACCGGACTATTTACGATGACTGGAAGAATCGACCGTGTTGATGAAAAAGATGGAGTGGAAAAACTGACCGATTACAAGCTTTCAACCGGTAAAACCACGAAGGATATTTTGGAATTAAAGGCCTTTCAACTTCCCATTTATGCATGGAGCAGAATTTTGAAAGGCAAAGAAATTGCCGAATGTCGCTATGGAAATCTCCATCAAGGAAAATTTCAAAATGTCCTTCGAAATTTGGAGCATGTGCCTAAGAATCGACAATATTGTAATTTCAGTGGGGAAGAGTTCCAGGAAATTTTAAATTCTTCCCAAAATGAAATTTTTCGCCTCTATTCGGAAATGCTCTCCGGTCATTTTCCTGGAGATAGTGACGATTGTAAATATTGCATCTATCAAGATTTTTGTTATAGGAGGTAAAAATGAAACGAGAATTTCGAGAACAATTTATGGGAAAGAGGAAATCCCTCAGTCCTGAGATACGTCGGGAAAAAGATCAATTGATCTTTCAAAGATTGATTGACAGTTTTCTCTATCAAGAAAATAAAAATATTTTTATCTTTGTCAGCAGTTTCGATGAGGTCAATACCCATCCCATGATTGAGCAAGCGTTAAAAGACGGGAAAAAAGTTTCTGTACCGAAAGTAATGGGCAAAGAAATGGTGGCCATTGAAATTAAATCCCTATCGGAATTGTCTCCGGGTACCATGGGAATTTTAGAGCCGACAAATGAGCAAGAAATGGAAAAGATCGATCTTTGCGTCACTCCTGGCCTTGCCTTTGATAAAAAGGGGTACCGTATAGGCTATGGTGGCGGATACTATGATAAATTTATAGGCAAGCATCAGGAAATGATCACCTTAGGTATTGGCTATGATCTTCAATGGACGGAAGAAGTGCCTCATGAAGCATATGACCGTCCTTTGGATTATTTCTTATCGGAAAGTCGTTGGGAAAAATTAGGATAATCGATGCTTCTATGGTAGTATAGAAACAGGAGTGATTTTTTGGAACCATTAAATAGTTTTGATGGAACGAAACTAAATATCAAAGTAGAAGAAGTAAAGGATGAACGAGGAGTTGTCATTATCGTTCACGGTCTGGGAGAACATTTGGGTCGATATGACCATGTGGCTTTGCGTCTGCAACAAAAAGGCTATACGACGTACCGTTACGATCAACGAGGTCACGGTCACAGTGAAGGAAAGAGAGCCTATTTAAAGGACTACTATGAATTACCTTTGGATCTATATGAAATGGTAAAAAAGGTTCAAGAAGAAAAGCCGGGAAAACCACTTTTTATTTTAGGACAGAGTATGGGCGGTTTGACAGCACTTCTCTTTGCATCGATGTATCCGGAAATGGATGTAAATTATATCGTTTCGGGAGCTCCCAGTCCTGAGATGATCGTATATGAAGATTTAGAAGGACGTCCCCAGGATGAATATATTGAAGATGACAATTTGGAGGGTATTTGTTCCGATCCTGAAGTTGTAAAGGGCTGGGAAGAAGATCCTCTTACTCAAAATGCGTATTCTGTGGGGTTGTTTCAAAGTTTGTCGAAGGGAAAAGATTATTTGAAAACCCATCTGTCACAAGTGAAATGTCCCATAATTTTCCTTCATGGAGCTATGGACCAAGTGGTGACACCGGATAATGCTTGGACGAATTTTTCCTTGGTGTCTTCTGAGGATAAGGCCCTTCATATTTATGAAAAACAATACCATGAAGTCTATCATGATTATATGAAAGAACAAGTTATTGATGATGTGATTCATTGGATCAAAAGACGACAATAGAGAAAACTTCCTTTTCTTTTAAAAGAAAAGGAAGTTTTTTAATGGGTGGATCGGTAATACCGATCATATTCTTTGAGCCATTGAGGGTCCAAATGATCCATGTCAAAATAAATATTTTTAGAAATCATATCATTAATAAAGAAAGTATTGAATTTTTCTGCTCCCTTGGCATTTAAGTGATAGAAATCGTAAAAATCGCTTTCATCCAAGCCCATCTCTTCTTTATAATCGTTAAAATCAATAAATTCAACAGGGTATTGCTGAATCATTTCCCGTAAACGATCGATATTTTTCTGATAGGGTTGGGAATTATAAATTGGAGTTTTGACCAAGAGTAGTCGGACTTGATTCTTTTCACAAATATCCATCATTTTACGAAGAATTATCAATTGGTTTTCCATAAAATCGGCGGTTGCATTTTCCAAAAAGTCTTGAGACTCTCTATTCATGGTTTTACTCTTTTTAAACGGGGCACTTTGACCGGTTAAAAGGACATAACCCTTGAGATAATCTTGATATTGGGATGGATCAAAGGCATAGTCCTCTTCCTTTAATTGATCCCATCGGTCATGGTACATTATGAGAGGGAAAAAAGCCTGTGGTTGATATTGGAGAGGGACGGCTTTTAAAATCATCTTCACCTTGTTTAAGCTCCAGGGAAGGTAGTCAATATAGGAGTGAACCACAGCCTCATCCTGTTCTATATTGGTGATAAAAGCATAGACATCCAAAATAAAAATCTTTGGACGATCTCGATTCAAAACTTCCTTCATGTAGTAATAGGTAGCTTCTAGAGGCTGTTTTTGAGAAGCGAGAATATAGGATTTCGCCCCCATATTGGGATATATCATCAAAGGTTGAAAAGAACAATAAGTATGGGATGTTCCAAAAAACATCATGGTAAAAGCATCATTCTCATTAAAATATCCACCGATTTTATTTCCCATATCCCAGGGTTTATCCAAGGACTTCCGAGTAAAGAGGCTATTTAATTGTATGATTCCCAAAATGAGAATTGTCATAAAGATGATAATGGATAAAATCCGTTTGAAAGTTTTCATAATATCTCCTTAAAACTGGAAATAGATAAATTGAGACTCAGAATAACCGGGACCGTAAATACCGAAGATCAAAATGGCGAAAATAGCGATAAGATAAATAATCCAGCGTACGATCAAGGGGGTTTGATCTTTCAGAAGCGCCGCCGGAGCATAACCTTTACATTTTAATAGATCCACAAAGGATAAAATTCCTAGGGCAATTAGTAGTACATAAAAATTGGATCGGCCGAAATGGACCAATTCCAACTCTTTGAAAAAATCTCCCTTTCCGGCAGTGAAAAGAGTTTGCAGGTATGCCAAAGCTTGGGTGATGGTTTCTCCTCGGAAAAAGATAAAAGCCAAAACCACAATCGTCAATGTGAAAAGACGACGAATTCCATTGATTAGAAAATGGTCTTTGAATCGAAAGCCGATGGAATGAATTGCAGACTCGACAATGTTACAGATGCCGTGAATCAGACCCCATAATAAAAAGGTCAAATTGGCACCATGCCATAAACCACTGACGAGAAAAACCAAAAGAAGGTTGAAGGATTTTCGCCCTAAGCCCTTCCGATTACCTCCCAAAGGGATGTAGAGATAATCTTTAAACCAAGTGGAGAGGGAAATATGCCATCGTCGCCAAAATTCCGTAATCGATTTGGCAAAGAGAGGTTCCCTAAAATTATCCATCAAATCGTAACCTAAGACCCGTGCCGATCCTTTGGCTATAATCGAATAGGAATAGAAATCACAATAAATCTGAAGGGTAAAACAAAAGGCGGCAAAAAGAAGCAAAGGGGTCGACAATATCTTATACTGTTGAAAGGCTTCATTGACCAATAGGGCAGCTCGATCAGCAATAATCAGTTTCAAGCAATAACCGTAACCCATAAAAATTAAGCCCAATCGAAGATTTTCAAAGGAAAAACGGCTGCCTCTTTTGATTTGAGGCAATAGATGATTGGATCTTTCGATGGGTCCTGCCACCAATTGAGGAAAAAAGGAGACAAAGAGAGCGTATTTCCAAAAGTTTTTCTCCGCCGGAATGTCTTGACGATAGACATCGATGGTGTAGCCAAGGGCTTGAAATGTATAAAAAGAAATGCCTACCGGTAGGAGAAAGTGGAAAGAAGCATCTATCGGAGTAAAATTCCACCGATTGGCCATAATATTGATCACATCGATTGTAAAATTTAAATATTTAAAAATAAATAAAATTCCCAAATTAATGGTAAAACAAAAAAAGACCCAAAGTTTTTTAGATTTCGAGGAGCTTTTTTCCAATCCCAAACCGGTGAGAAAGGTCACCCCGGTGGATAGAGCCATCAAAAGAGAGTACTTTACATTCCAACATGAATAAAAAAAGTAACTGGCAATCAAAAGAAAGGGACTTTTTAATTTTTTTGGAAGTAAAAAATAGAGAAATACCACTCCTGAAAAAAAGGCAAGGTATCCCAGGGAGTTAAATAACATATGGTCCTCCTTTATACATATACTATAATAATAAACAATTCCCAGATAGAATGCAAAAGAAAAAAAGGAGATATTTCCGAAAAAATCAAGCTCTATAAAAGGTTGATCTTATACTTGTGGAATGTAACAAAAGTGACAATATCCGTTGGAGATTCATGGTAAAATGAAAATAACAAATCAGGAGGGAAAAGATGAATTTTAAAAAAAGTGTATACGAATCTTGTGAAGAACATAAGAAATTGCGAGAATTTTTAATTTCAAAAGGATTCGACAATTTAAAGGATGAAGATCAATATCGAATGATGGCACCGATGATAAATTTGGAGGATGCTCTTCATATGAGACAAATTGACTCCGCTATTTTTGAAGAGGAATTTCGTCAATACAATGGGTATCATCTAGAGGAAGAAGCACCCAATGAAAAAGGAGATGTCTTAGTCAGTGGAGCAGTCCCTTGTCCGATAAAAGTTCCCCTGATCGAAGCTTTAAAAGATTTTTCGCCGAAGCAAAAAGAAGACATCAATTTTGACCTACGTTCTGCAAATTTAGGGATGGATTTTGTCACGGAAAAATTTAAAAGAGATGAAATCCTACCGGATCTTATCACCTCTGCTGGCTATGAATTGGTCTTGGATGAGGATATCTATCGAGAGATTGAAAGATCCTATGTGGCACCGACTCAACAGATAGGAAAAGAATTTAAAGAGCGAGGGGTGGATTTAGTAGACCCCAATGGGAAACTTCATATATTCAGTATCGTTCCGGCCGTTTTTATTGTCAACAAAGATCTTTTAAAGGGCCGTGAAATGCCGAAAAGCTGGGAAGAACTGTTAAGCGGAGAGTTTAAAAACTCCCTGTCCATTCCCGTATCGGATCTAGATATGTACAATGCTTTGGTATTGACGATTTATGCTCATTTTGGGCTGGACGGCATCAAGAAACTAAGGGAGTGTTTTCACTCCAATCTTCATCCGGCACAGATGGTCAAGACAAGGAACAAACCGGCCTGTGTCAGCATCGCCCCTTATTTTTTCGCCTCTATGATCCAAAGCCCTTCATTGGTACAAATTTGGCCAAAAGAAGGAGCTATTGTCTCTCCGATTTTTATGACGGCAAAAAAAGATCGCTTGGCACAAGTACAACCGGCAATCGATTATTTTCTATCGGATTCGGTGTCGGAAATCTTTTCCTTCCATGGAAAATTTCCATGTACCAGAGAGGGTATTGACAATCATCTCTCACCGGAACAGAAATTTCTCTTTGCCGGTTGGGATCTGTTGAATAATCGACGAAGAGAAGTACAAGATATGGTTAAAGAGTATTTTAAACTGTAGGTGAATCATGAAATTTATTACCTTTTCCGGGCCTCCTTCCTCCGGGAAGACCTCGGTGATTATTCATACCATTAAAAACTTAAAGACAAAAAAACTCAAAGTGGGTGTGGTGAAATTCGACTGTCTGTATACCGATGATGACAAATTGTATCAACAGGCGGGAATTCCTGTTAAAAAAGGACTGTCCGGCGGCCTTTGTCCTGACCATTTTTTCGTATCCAATATTGATGAAATATTGACATGGGGAAAAGAGCAAAAATTGGATCTGTTGATTAGCGAGTCTGCAGGACTTTGCAACCGCTGTTCTCCTTATCTGAAAGAAATTCTTGGAATTTGTGTGATTGACAATCTATCAGGAGCCAATACTCCGATGAAAATCGGACCGATGCTACGAAATGCCGATATCGTTTTAATTACAAAAGGAGATATTGTCTCCCAAGGGGAGCGGGAAGTTTTTGCTTCCAAAGTATCCGCAGTCAATCCAAGAGCTAGCATTATGAATATCAACGGATTAACAGGACAAGGATGTTATGAATTTTCCATGATACTCAATGAAAAATCCTTTGAAATGAAGAAAGATCAACCCTTAGAACTACGATACCCCATGCCGACAGCATTGTGCTCCTATTGTTTGGGAGAGACCAGGGTGGGAGATCAATATCAATTGGGAAATATAAAGAAGATACGATAATATGAAAATAAAAAAATTATTACAAGAATATCCTTTCCTCAACTCCTATTTTGAAATGAACGAGTTGAATATTTCCGGATGGGAAGAATATAGCTTTGAAGAATATCTCAATCATTTTACCGAGGAAGAATTAGAGGATCGGGCGACAGACCGAAAGACCCTTTTAGAGGGATTGGAAACATTTAAACAGTCGATGTTGACCTTTTTAGGAACGAAAATAGTGGAAACTTTGACGATTTTGCCGGGATATCACAAGGATGGCAGTCGAGAAGCATTTAAAGAAATTATTTTAAAAAAATCTGATATCATTTCCATTGTGGGACCTACCGGTTCAGGGAAAAGTCGATTATTGTCGGATATTGAATGGATGGCCCAAGGAGATACCCCCACGGGACGACGAATTTTAATCAATGGAAAGACGCCTTCATTTAAAGAACGATTTTCTACCCAAGACAAATTGGTGGCACAATTGTCTCAAAATATGAATTTTGTCATGGATCTTTCCGTTGAAGAATTTATAGAGCTCCATTGCAAATCTCGACTGGTAGATCCTCAAGAAAAGATGGACAAAATTATGGAGGATGCCAATTTATTGGCAGGAGAAGCTTTTTCCATGGATACTCCCATTACCGCATTGTCAGGGGGGCAAAGCCGTGCTTTGATGATCAGTGATACGGCAAATATTTCCACATCACCGATTGTCTTGATTGACGAAATTGAAAATGCAGGTATTGACCGCCAAAAAGCCGTTGAACTATTGGTATCCAGCGAGAAGATTGTATTGATGGCTACCCATGATCCTACTTTGGCACTGATGGCCAATCGACGAATCGTGATAAAAAACGGTGGAATTGCCGATATTATAGAAACGAAAGACTCAGAAAAAGAAATCCTGGAAAAACTTCAGGAAATGGATCATTTTATCCATCATTTGAGAGAAAATCTTCGAAGGGGAAATCATTTAAAGAATATTTAATCAAGAAAGGCAAGGTTTTTAAAACCTTGCCTTTTAATCATGTTAAAAGTTTTTATTCATAAATCGGATGGTATCAAAGGTGCTGAAAGAAGGACCTGGGGAGAGGTCTAAATGGGTGATACCCATAAATTCATGAGCAATCTTGATGGCACAGGTCACAAATTTTTCCATAGAGTATTCAGAAATCTCGTCCACTTCTTGATAGGAAAAGAATCGGTAATTTGCCCATTGGCCAATATCGGAAGAGAGAATCCCCACATCAGGATGGAGATAGAATTCAAAAGATTTCAATCCCTTGCGAATATCCCCGTATTCCTCATCAAAGAAAAGATAACGAGTCAATTCATAAAAAATTTCTTCTCCCCTACATTTTGTAAAAGCCACATTTGTAAAAAGACCGTGGGCATTGGGTTCCAAGATCTCACCGTATACCAACTCCTGGGAAGGACTTGAATCGATGGGGGGAAAAGTCAAGGAAATTCCACCTTTTCCGTCGGTAAGAATTAAAGTAGAATTGGGACATAGTTGAGGATATCTTTTTTTTAATCGGGAATAAAATTCATTCGAATGAAAAGTCATGGAGAAGACGATTTTGCTTCCTTGCCGATCGGTGGGTAGCAATGGGTCTCTATCAAAAATGGGATTTTCCATAGGCTCTTTTTCAAAAGCAGTGGCTTTTGTTTGTAAATTTCCGTAAAGAGGTCTTTGATGAAAGGGAAGTTCCTGGACGATAATATCTTCAGCTTTCATCGGCCAGTCCTCTATGATTTGATCGGTTTCAAAAGAAATACTTTTGACAATATCGTCTTTGATATCCCAACGGACGGGGGAGTACCCGTCTAAAAATTTTACACCTAGTTCTTTTAAATGGTCTTTTATGGGCTGAAGAATGGATAAATGGATGGAAGGAATGACTGTAGTGGTACATCCAAGGTCCTGATCTTCTTCCATTTCTCGGAAAAGTGCTCTTTGCAACAAGAGAGAAGAAAGACTATTCTTAAGATGGTATTTGTGGGAAAGATAGGAGTAATAAGAAGATCTTAAAAAATTTGTCGCAGCAAAAACGCTACCGATGGTTTGATCTTTTAAAATGTCAGGTTTTCCCAAAATAATTTTCAACAATTGGGTTTTTGACTGTTGATCCAAAGAAAAATCTTTAGCCTCCTGGAACTTAGCGGAAGAAGAGAGAAAAAAATAAGTAGGTTCATCATCGGAAAAATGTTTCCATATATAGTCCTTCAAACTTCCTCCATCATAGGGCACTTGTTCGAATAAACTCCAAAGATTGTCTGTCCACGTGGTTTGAAATTCTTCCGACCACAGATGATATTCCATCTCCCAAGGATTAAGAGAAGATTGAAAAATCTTTATATTTTGGGGCAAAACATTGGCATGGTATATTAAACTCAAAGCAATGGCCATATTTCCAATTCCGGAGCCTAAGAGATAGACATTGGAACTTTCATCTCGATTTACTTTCAAATGTTGAGGGAGTTTGGGTTTTTTTCCAGATTTTGTCACGAGATAAGACAAGCCGATGGTAGCAGCGGCAATGGCCAAGCCGGTGAGATTGTTCTTTTTTTTCATAGTATCACCTCTAGTCCACTTGTACCCCATTTATAAAAATTTGTAAAGAAGGTTTAAAATATTTGGGATCAATTTTTATCCGCTTAAAATTAAGAGGGATTGAAGATCAAAACTATTGCAACTTCATGAAAAGACGATTCTAAACCATGGAATAATCGATCCATTCGAAAGAGAAGAGAAAACTCAAAAACTATTCCTTGGTCAAAGAATCGATGCAATGACATCTAAAGATCTTGGATGGATTTGCACCTTATTAAAAAGGAGTCAAAATCTTCTTCTATTATATCCTCTCCATATTTGATCCAATTATTCCATAAGACCATGCACAAAAGATCTTAAAAATCTTAAAAATCCATCACAGCCTGAATTATTTTACCTGAAATGAAAAGATATGGAAGAAAATCAATGGAAGATTTGAAGTCATAGGGCCAAATTTTATCCTTGATGGGATTTTTGCTATGATAAAATTTTGCAATCTTCTGAAAGTGGAAGAGTGTAAAAGGGATGGATTATTTTAAGGCAAAGGCCATTCCCGGAAAGATAGATAAAACTAGTTTTATGATCCTTTGATAAGGAAATAGAAGAGAAACGACGATTGGATCAATCCATTTGCAAATAATAAGCAGTGGATCATTGCCATAGAAGGAAGTAATAAAATAATACATGTTAATGAAAAATCGATTCAAAAAAGACCTCTCCACGGATCATCACTTATTTATAATCAAAATTTTAAAATACAATGGGTAAGCTCCAAGCAAGATCCAATTAAAAGACAAGGAAATAATTTCCACATAATCTTTTTCAGATTACAATGTATAAATATTTGGGAATAAAAAACTCCCCTAAGGGGGAGATTTTTATGATAGCATATTCACACCTTGTGCACTTTTCATGGTAAATCCCATTAAATGAGCTAAAGTTGGGGCAATGTCAATGATACTATGACCTTCAATTTTTTGTTGTTTCGGAATATTCTTGCCGGCAATTACAAAAATAGCTTTCATATCGTCACAATTTTCATCATAGCCGTGTTGCGCTCTTTGAGATGGAATTTCTCGTATAAAGCCTTTTGTACAATCTTCTCGTACTTCCCAACCTGGAGCGGTTGTGACAATTAAATCATATCCACCACAGCCATGACGCGATTTTTCAGCTTCCATTCCCGTCATGACTTGAGTGATAATATGGGGATATTGTTTCATTTTCTCAACCAATAGGGCATAAACCTCATCTTGAATCTTTTTATTTTTTGTTTTAATCAATCCAACTCCACCGGATCTTTGGCAATAAGCTAATGTTTCTTCGATCTGCCCCTGATTCGTTAATTGGATAAGACCATTTTTATATAGGATATGGTTAATGTAGACATCTCCTATATTATCCATCATTCCATGATCAGAAATGACGCAGATAATCAGTTGATCATTAAAAATTTCTTTCATTTTCTGAATAAGAACTCCTAAATAATCATCTGTTTTTTGTAAATAGGATAGTGCTTTTGGATGATAGGTTCCAACATTGTGGGCAAGATCATCATAAGAAGCAAAATAGGTGGTCATAAAAATCGGCTTATCTACTTTATTTTTAACCTTTGTGTCCAAAAGCCATAGGCATTGCTCTAATTTCGTTTCATCATCTTTTAAATCCCATTTACCACAGGGGATATTCTTATTATACACTGCTTCGAACTCTGCCGATAATCCTTGAGGAGTAGATACAGCTTGAAGGATTTCACTGTCGTAATCCGTTGTATCTCTCCAATATTCAGGAATATTTAAATCCGTCTTTGCCATGACAGATGTGGGAAATCCTAAATTGATGGTAAAATAACCGTTCCTTTTTGCCTCTTCCCATAAAGTAGGAACATTTTTGTTGACATACCAATACCAAGCATCCATATGATGATTTTTAGGATCGAAGAGTTTATTCGTATAAATTTTATGTTTTTCAGGATGACAACCGGTAATAATAGATTGATGGGCACAGTAAGTAAAAGAGGGGAATACGGAAGTATTGCCTTTAACTGTGTAACTACCTTTTTCCATTAATGAATTCAATGTATTTAATTGAAGTCCGTATTTTTCTTGATGGAACAAAATATCCGGTTTTACTGCATCAATTGAAACGAGTAAAACATTATTCTTTTTCATGTAATTCTCCTTTTTTATTCATATTATTTAAAATAGCGGCAGTAATAAAAACTAAAATTGAGAAACCGATCATAATGGTAAATACATATCGATATCCTGTCATTCCGGGGAAACGATCCAATAAATTTCCATAGAGCACGAAGGCAAAGAGGGAAGGGGCATATCCGACTAAGGAAGCGATGCTCATTGCAGCTCCACTAATATCTCTAGGAACTTTGATCTCATCAATTGGTGCAAAAAACACCGCTCGCATGGTAAATATAATAGCACCAAAGCCTAAAGTAATACACATCCCTAAATAAACATTCAATGTTTCGTGGGGTAAAAATAGGATTGCTGTCATAGCAATAGCAGAAAGAATGCCTGCAAAGCGAATGTACTTAATAGAAGATTTAAAAACTTTATCTGCTAATAATCCACCGAAAGGTCCTCCCACCATTTTTAAACCATATTGATTGATAATACCATAGGCTCCGACTAAGGTAATGGGAAGATGGTATATATCCTTTAGGAAAGGTATGAAATAAGTTAAACCACAGTAGACGGAATAAATAAAAAATATTAAGAGGGATGCAAGCCAAATTTCTTTCATCCGAATCGCTTTTTTTACTCCAAGCCATGTCGCCTTATTTTTACCGACAACATTTCCTTTTTCGTCTACATCTTTAATAACATCATCTTCTAAAAAGAAATAAGTGATGAATCCAACGATAATAACGATAATGGAATAAAAAACAATAGCAGCACTTAATGCTTTTGCATCTTTACCAAACTTTGAAAAAACAAAGAGTGCTGTAAATGCAACGATAGTATCAACTACACCTCGTCCAGCTTCTAAGAATCCGAACATTCTTCCTTGCTCATCATCAGAACCTAGGAGACGAACTGTTTTTAAAAGGACAGGCCAATAGACGACCTCTGCAAAAAAGGCCAAACTTCCCATAATAAATAAATATCCCGTGTAATCTGGCAAAGTTGAAAATGCGAATCCAAGGATCCCCACAGCAATTAGAGACAATGGAATCAGTTTTTTCTTTGAAAAACGGTCGGATATGTATACCGAGAAGAAAAGACCTATTGTTTGAATAATCGCATAGACGGATAAACCAAAACCGATTTGAGTATTACTTAGACCCATAAATTCTTGCATAGGAACATAAAAAGCATCCTTTAAAGAAGATAGTTTAAAAATAGTTCCTCCCCCAAGAATTAATATAATCAAAGTGAACCAACGATTATGTCGATTCTTAATGACCTTATTCATGTTTACATTTTCCATAATAACCTCCATAATTAATAATTAGATTTGCCTAGATTATATGGACTTATATGGAAAATGTCAAGCAATATGTGGTAATTTATGTAAAATATTGTTTTATTTAAAAAAACCTTCTTAAAATAATGTTTTTATGGTATGATTATGTGGAATAAATTGTATTTCACAAAAAGGACAATAAAAAAGCAAAAAAAACCAAATACAAGGAGGAAATAATGATTGCACAAGAAAGATATAAATTTATCTTGGGTAAATTGGAGTCTGAAGAGATTGTAAGAGTTCAAAAACTGGCAAAACAACTACAAGTTTCCATCGAGACGATTCGTAGAGATTTGGAACATTTGGAGCGGGAACAATTATTAAAGCGGGTCCATGGAGGTGCCGTTCCAATAAAACGTAAAGAAAAAATAGAAAATTTTCAAATACGTGAGATGGAATTTTTGGAAGAAAAAAAAGAAATTGCAAAATTTGTCTATGATATGATTCCAGGTAATAAAATGATATTTATGGATTCCTCGACTACAAATTATGAAATCGCCAAATTGTATAAATCTGGAGAAAAAGACGGTTCTATCGTTACGAATTCTATTATTATCGCCATGGAATTATCGGAGTTAAAAAATATCAACACATTATTAATCGGTGGAAAGGTGGATGCCAGTGAAAAGTCTACCTATGGAGCTAGTAGTATTGATATTTTAAAAAATTACTATGCGGATTATGCCCTTATCAGCACATCGGGAATTATGGAAGGAATTGGAATTACTGATCACAGTTTAGATATGGGAGAAATTCAAAAAATGATGCTTAAAAATTCCAATCATAAAATTATTATTGCGGATAGTAGCAAATTTGACAGTATTTCAAATTATAAGATTGCATCATTTGATGAAATCAGTTTAATCGTAACAGATTCGAAGATCGATAATAAAAAATTGGAAAGATATGGTTCTTTGGTGACGATTATTCATAAGTGAGGGATTACAATGGTCCAATTATTACGAATTGTCAATGGGATTCTTTGGGACAAGCTATTGATTTATGTATTTTTGGTAATGGGATTATACTTTACAATCATTACCAGATGTGTTCAAATAAGGAAATTTCCTCTTGTTTTAAAGCAATTGTTTTGTCCAGAAATCAATGAAAGTTATGAAGGTGATATTACCCCAGTACAAGCATTGTATGTTGCTTTATCCAGTTGTGTAGGTAATGGAAATATTGTGGGGGTTGCAACTTCCATTGCCGCAGGGGGGCCTGGAGCTATATTTTGGATGTGGATCGCTGCGATTGTAGGTGCTGCTACAAAATATTCTGAAATTTTATTGGGAATCCTCTTTCGAGAAAAAGATGAGACGGGAAAATTTGTTGGAGGACCGATTTATTATATTAAGAAGGGTTTGGGAAAACCTGGTTTGGCTACAGTCTTTGCTGTCTTGTTGGTGATTCAAAGCTCTGGAGGAAACTTAATTCAATCCAACGCTCTATCAGGAGCGGCACAAAATATTTTTCATATGGATTCTCGTCTCATCGGAATAATTTTAGCATTTACTGTTGCCATCGTTATTGTAGGCGGCTTTAAAAGTTTAGTAAAAATGACGGAAAAAGCCGTTCCTAAAATGGCTGCACTTTATATTGTATCGGGATTTATCGTCATTACTTATCATTGGCGAATGATACCTTCAGCATTTCGTTTGATTTTTAGCTCAGCTTTTAATCTTAATGCAGGTTTAGGAGGTGTGCTGGGTTATTCCATAAAACAATCGATGAGATATGGAATTGCACGGGGGCTCTATTCTAATGAAGCTGGAGAGGGTTCAGCACCGATGGTTCACGTATCGGCCATTACTGACCATCCGGCACGTCAAGGGCTGTATGGAATTTTGGAGGTGGTTTTTGATACTCTAATTGTCTGTACAATTACGGCTCTTTCCATTTTGGTCAGTGGCATCGACTTACAATCCTATCCGTCCAATGTGCTGACAATGTATGCCTTTGAAACAGTCTTTCCTCTCTTTAAATATTTGGTGGGAGCTTCTATGATTTTATTTGCCTTTACTACCGTTTCTGTTCAGTGGTATTTTGGAACTTTAGGATTGACGGCATTGATCGGTGAGAAAAAAGCGTCCTATTATAAATATATTTTTGTCATATTGACTTTTTTCGGTTGTATCGCAAGATCAGAGTTGGTTTGGGAACTGATGGATACGGTGTTGGGTCTTTTGTGCATTCCCAATATAATTACAATTGTTGTCCTGGGTCCATTAGTAAAAAAATACACCTTAGACTTTGAGAATCATTTGAAAAAGGAATCACTTTAAAAAGATTTTACCATCGCTAAACATACTTTATAAAAGCTGCTTTCAAATATTGCAAGGCAGCTTTTCTTTAATGGAAAGAGCGAGGTGGCTTTTGTCCTTCTTTGGAATAAGGTATAATATAAAAAGGAGGAAAAGAAATGAAAAATTATAGAATCATTGAAGAAAAATATATTGACGAGGTGGCATCGAACTGTACCGTTTATGAACATATAAAGACAAAGGCCCAAGTATTGACTTTGGCAAATGACGATGAAAATAAGGCTTTTGGCATCGGTTTTCGAACCCCTCCTACAAAGGGTGATGGTGTTGCCCATATTGTGGAGCACTGTGTGTTGTCCGGTTCTCGAAAATATCGCACTCGAGAACCTTTTATGGATTTGATCAAGTCCTCCATGCAGACATTTTTAAATGCCATGACATATCCGGACAAGACCATTTATCCTGTTAGTTCCAGAAATGAAAAAGATTTTTGCAATTTAATGGATGTGTACTTGGATGCGGTTTTTTATCCGAGAATGTATGAAGTGGAAGAGATCTTTTTACAAGAGGGTTGGCATTATGAATTGACCAAAAAAGAAGATCCGATTATCTATAATGGTGTCGTTTATAATGAAATGAAAGGCGTATATTCTTCAGCGGAAAGCATTGTCAGTGACGGTATTACTTTCAATCTACACAAGGATTCATCCTACGGCGTGGATTCCGGGGGAGATCCTCAAGAAATACCGAATTTAAGTTATGAAGAATTTTTAAATTTTCATAAGAAATACTACCATCCCTCCAATTCCTATATCTATCTCTATGGAAATATGGATATGGAAAAAACGATGAAATACATTGATCAAGAGTATCTCTGTCATTTTGATTATCAAAAAGTGGATTCTGAGATTCTTCTCAATGAACCATTTCAGGAGCAAAAGAGAGCAAAGATCACTTATTCTGCTTCCAAGGAGGAAATGGGAAAGCACAAGGATTATTTGGCTTATTCCTGGTGCATCGGTCATTCTGATAATAAATTGGATCTTTTTATGAGGAATTTTTTATCAGAGCTTTTAATCGACGCTGTGGCGGCGCCTCTAAAAAGAGCTCTTTTGGAACGGGATTTTGGAGAAGATATCTATGGTGAAATTTCTTCCAGTAAAACTTTGGATCTCTCTATAGTCGTAAAGAATACGAATGCCGATAAAGTGGAAGAGTTTAAAGAAATCGTTGAAAACACGTTACGACAAGTAGTTCAAGAAGGGATTGACAGGGACCTTTTGTTGGCGACATTATCTCGTTTTGAATTTGTTTTCCGAGAAGGGGGAGGTGCTCAAAAGGCAATTATTTACTATGCTCGTGCTTTGGATTCCTGGCTTTACGGAAAATCTCCTCTGGATGCCCTATCTTTTGACGATACCATCCAATTTATTCATCAAGAAATTGAAAACAATTTTGTGGAAAAGTATATCGAAGAAAAATTATTACAAAATCCCTATTCTCTAATCTTGGAAGCGCGACCGGAGTTGAATAAAAATGAAAAGATTCAAAAGACGGTGGAAGAGAAATTACAAAAGCTAAAAGACTCTTTAACGGAAGTAGAAATTGAACAATTGATTGAAAAGAACCAGCAATTGATTGCCTTCCAAATGACAGAAGATGATGAAGAAGCGAAAAAGACCATTCCTTCTTTGGAGCTGTCGGATATCAGCCCCAAGATTCCCGTCTATCCAATGATAGAAGATCGGATCAACGGACAGATCTACTTGCAAAATCCACAACCTACCAATTCCATTATTTACTATATTTTATCTTTAAATATGGATGATCTTTTGCAGGAAGAAATTGAAGTACTGACTCTTTTGACCTTGTTATTGGGTAAAGTAGATACGAAAAATTATTCCTATGATCAGTTGAATAACGAAATTTATAAGGCCACGGGAGGGATTGGTTTTGGACCGACACTCTATGTGGATCACCAGGACAGCTCCACCTTCTATCCTCGATTGAATATTCATATGAAGGCATTAAAAGATAAGACAGGTCGAGGATTTGAATTATTGGAGGAAATTGTCCATCGATCCTTATTGGATCAAAAAAAGAGAGTTCGAGAAGTCCTGTTGGAAATAAAGTCCAATATGGAATCTTCCTTCCTTCAAAACGGACATCGAATCATCTCATCTGTCACTAGATCCTATTTTAGTCCGGTAGCCGACTATCAGCAAAAGATTTCCGGCTTCGGTATTTACTTTTATCTTAAAGATCTAATGACGGATTTTGACAATCGTTGGGAAGAATTTTCTGCTCAATTGCACCATGTCTATGGAAAGGTCTTTCATCAAGGGGGCATGATTATTAATGGTACCGGCGATGAAAAAGATTTGAAGGATTTAAAACCTGTGGTGGAAAAATTTGTTACTACATTGCCGAATGAAGATCGTAAAAAAGCAGAGTATGTATTTGAAGAAAATGCTAAAAATCAAGGGTTTTATACGACATCTAATGTTCAGTATGTTTCCAAAGGGTATAGTTTGAAAAAATTAGGTCATGAGTTTCACGGAGCTTTGGCAGTATTGGCAAATATTTTAAATTCTGCCTATTTGCATTATGAAATTCGTGCCAAAGGAGGCGCCTACGGTGCGGGTATTTCCTTTAACCGGGCCGGCGATATGGTGACTTATTCCTATCGAGATCCAAATTTAGATCGCACGATAGAGGTCTATGATCAACTGCCTGAATTTTTAGAAAATTTAGAATTATCCCAAGAGGATCTGACTAATTTTATCATCGGTTCCATGAATACTTTTGATCCTTTACTCAGTGATCCGGCAAAGGGAGAATTAAATTTAACCCGTTATATTACAGGATTGACTGAAGAAGAAATGGAACAATCGAAGAAGGAAGCAATGGAGACGGATTTGGAGCAGCTTCGTGCTTATGCTCCTGTCTTAAAGCAGGCCATGGATAAAAACTTTATGGCAGTGCTTGGTAATGAAAAGAAAATTCGAGATTCGAAAGATCTTTTTAAGGAGATCATCAGCTTAAAATAATTTGTCAATAAAAAACCGCAGGTTCCTCGCAAGAGCCACCTGTGGTTTTTTTAAATACATCTATCATTACTTTTCTTCAAATGTACCGAAAATTCCGTGATAAATTTGACCCAACCCTTCTCCCGGAACGTCAACTTGAGTTTTTATAAATCGGCCATCGGGCAAAAAGGCTTTAATAAATAAAGTGCTTGTTCGATGATCACTATAGGGTTCCATGTATAGGGGACGGAGAATGGGCGGTAGAATTTCCTCTCGAATTTTTCGAATTTGACGATCTGTCAAGATCCATGTATTTCCACAAGAACTTTGTGCCAATCCTCGGGGAAGTGATACGATGACGTTTTTTTTGTTCTTCGTCTCCAAATCTTTTTCTAAAAATATAATTTCTTTAATATCCTCCGGATTAAAAGTTGTCATTCCCCAACGATAATCACAGTCGAGACAACCATGATCCAATTCTGGAACCATACAACATCCACCGATAATATATTGATTTTCATCGACAGGATCTAGTGGTAGTCCCCACAATATGGGTTTGACATTCGAAGAACCACATTTAGGGCATACTAAATTTGAATTCATAAGATCCCTCCTCTTTTATCAATTACCCATATATTGCTTTTCTTAATAAAAGCGTAATGGAAATTATATGACAATTTCAAGGAAACTGACAGTGTATTAGGAATTGAGATTAAAAAAGGGAAGGATTGATCGATCCCACAATTGAATTTATTTATATAATCCCTGTTCTTTACATTTTTTAATATACTGAAGAGCGGTTTCCCATAGGAGAGGGGAGATTTCTTGAATCCATGCTTTTTTTTCGATGACTTTTTCAATGGAAACCGGCTCATGATCAGTATAGATTTTTCCCACCTGATAATAATTCATAATCGGTTGAAAATGATCCAAGGCCTTGGCAAAACGAGCTTCTTTAGTCTCCATTTTTTCGAATTCATACCATAAATTTTTAAATTCTTCTCCTTGTTTTAAAGGAAGAATTTGAGCCAAGACTTCTAGAGCTTTTTCTTCCTTCTCTTCCTGATAAGCCACTTCTTCCGAATAGATGAAAGTATCTCCGGCTTCTATTTCTACAATATCATGGATTAAAAGCATTTTAAGAACTGTGAGAAGATTCACATCTGGTGCTATTTCTGGAGCTAATATCAAAGCCATCATGGCCACATGCCAAGAATGCTCTGCTGAATTTTCCGGACGGTTACCTCCCACTACCATATTGGCTCGTTCCACTAATTTTAATTGTTCCAATCGTTGTAAAAAAGCAATTCGTTTATTCCATGAGTCCATAATTTTCCTCCTTTTTTTAAGTATATCATAGGGAAAGGAAGAATGTATGAAATAAGAAATCACAAAAATTTGTGGTTTGATGACATTTTTTCTCTAAAAAGAGAAGTCCATCTTTGACCGAAGATTTTTAAAGGAACAAGTTCAGGTGAAAGTGAATGGAGTACAAGTTTGGAAAGAAGCAGGATTTCACCCGATATTTTAAAATTCATATCTTCAAATGTCAATATGGAGCTGTCATGGCAATTCAGTGACAAATGCCGTCGATGCCAAAACTCCTCAACTGAGTTTGAGGAAAAGACGATCCAAATGAAATGATGGATTTTAAATGGCAAGGATGTAGATCAACGGAATATTCTTTAGGAATTATTGCAAATCTTTATCTTCATTCCTTTGTCAAACCGATATTTTATCTGACATTCGATAGAGGGATTGAAAAAATTAGAAGTTTTTTAAACCTCCAGTCTGTAGATGTCAAAATAGAAATAATGTGAAAAACTGAATAGGAAAAATTTTATCCCAGTGCATGGTGAATATATCCAACGAAAATAGATTTTCAATACAAAGATCATTTTAAAATTAAGGATTCCTTTTTGATGCAATGACCGTGATAATTTTAAAATCTCATGTACTTTTTATTTAAGATGATAAAGAATTGATTCTCATAAAATCGATTATTTTATAAGATGCATTAAATTTGGAAAATGAATAGTAAATAATTCATATATCATGTAAAATATATCGTAAGATAATATTTTTGTCTTTTTATAAAAAGATTCAAATGGAATCTATCTTATAGGGAGGTATGGAATGAATCATGTAAAAAAAGTAAAAAAGGTATCTGTCATCGGAGCAGGTCATGGAGGATTGACAACAGCAGCTGATTTATTAAACCGAGGCTTTGAAGTCAAGGTCTATACGATGCCGGAAAATTTTGGCAGATATCAACAGATTTTACCGGGACAACCAGTTCGAGTGGAAGAAAAAGATGGGACTTTCGTTGTAGACGGAATAGATATCCATTGTAATCCGGAAGATGCCGTAAAGGATGCAGATGTTATCATCTTTACTTTGCCGGGTCTTGCGATAGCAAAATATGCGCGAGAAGTGGCTCCCTTTATCACCGCGGATCAAATGATTTTGTTTAATCTGTCTGCTTGTTTTGCTTCCATTCTCTTTTTAAATGCCATTAAAGATATGGATATTGAAACCAATTTTTTCTTTGCAGAAGCCAATTCACTACCTTATGCAACCAGAGCCTATCCGGACAAGGCTTTGATTGAATTATCTCTTCGTGTCAAACGTCTCTATATTAGCTCATATCCCAAGGGACGAACGGAAGAAGCGCATAGTATTGCCAATCAACTCTATCCCGTATATGAAAAAGGGGAAGATGTCCTACACATATTTTTATTAAATGCCAATCCGGAAGTTCATCCGGCCCCTTCTGTTTTAAACACTGGTCGAATCGACTATTCAAATGGAGAGTTTTATCTGTATAAAGAAGGAATTACTGAACACACTCTCAAACTGATGCGGAAAGTGGCTGAAGAACGACGTGCCATTGCCAGAGCATATGGATATGAGCTGGAAGGAGAAATAGAAAGTCGATTTAACTCAGGATATTTTGCCTATGAACCGGATAAGAAATTACAGGAATTATTTAACACATCCCCGGTTTTTCGAGATATTATGGGTCCTACTTCTGTCAAATCCCGATATTTTCAAGAAGATATTTCCATCGGTTTAGTATTATGGGAACGTCTGGCTCATGTAGCAGGGTTACAAGTTCCTCATATTTCCGCATTGGTGACGATTGGAGGAGCTCTTGCCGATGAAGATTATCGTCAAGGAAATTATTTGGAGGACTATGGATTTGACTCCACTCAAGGAATGGAAGGAATACAAAAAAAATTATAATTTTTTGAAATAATTTATCCTTTTACATTCTTGGGCCGTTTTTTCTATCGGGAGATCGATCTTTGTGATTTATGGAAGATGGTGAAATACTTGATGGAAATCTTTTAAATTATCGACTTTGGTGAAGTAGTAGATTATGCAATGATGTGACGATGGCAGGACAAGAGAAAGAAGGGATAAAAATGAAATATAGATTGACAAAGCAGATTGTTCAAACTTTTATCATCAGCTGGATCTTCTTTTGGCCTTTGGCGATTGTTACAAAAATAGATGGGATTGACTTTCATAGTATAGTGGCTAAGGGATTATTTCTATTGGGAAGAAGTATTCCCTCATTGGTGGCTATCCTCCATTTTAGCAGGAACAGAAATGTGGAAGATAAGAAGTTTCGTACTTATCTGAAAGATATTAAAGTCTGGATATTTGGGAAATCGGCTGAAAATTCAATTTTCTTTCTCTTCTTAGGTCTTTTGATCTTAGGATTTGGATTAAGCTCGAAATTTCAGCTAAAGATCCCTTTGGCTCATCTTCCGGCTACCATCTTTGTCATGATTTTTCTCTGGGGAGGAAATGAGGAGCTGTTTTGGCGAGGTACTCTGTTGGATTCTTTTTTACGGATATTTCCTCTTCTTCCTTCTGCAATAGCAATCGGATTAATTTCGGGATTGTGGCATTTACCCCTGTATTTTATCCCTGGTTTCGAAAGGGGAATTCCCTTTTTTCCCTTTTTGATATCGACCGTCATAGCTGGTATTTTTCTTGCTGTACTGAAGATGCAAGGTAGTCTCTTTCAGTGTATGGTGATTCATGGATGTTTAAATCTTGGTTTTACAACATTGGAAATAAAAAACTTCTTACCGATTTTAATGGGTCAATTGATCCTCTTGGCCATGGCCCTTCAAAAAAGCAAAGAGATCGAAGTATTGGACAAAGGGCCTGAAAAATGGGGAAAATTTGCTGATATCTACGATCGATTATTAGAAAGAGAAAATGCTGCCTATCAGGAAGTGGGGAAGAGAATTTTAAAAAGAGATCCTCGGTTAAAGACCTTGGAACTTTGTGCTGGAACGGGAATGTTAACTAGGATTTTAGCCGATCATTTTTTCGATTTTGAAACCAGTGATTATTCCAAGGAAATGCTTGATCAGTTGCGAAAAAAATGTCAAGGCATGGATATAAAATATTCCATTCTTGACTGTACAAAAATTGAGAAACCGCAGAAGAGTTATGATCTGATCATTATGGCTAATGCTCTGCATATTTTAGAAGATGCTGACAGTGCCATAAAGGAAGTGGAGAGGATTCTAAAGAGAGACGGTCTATTTATCGTAGCAACTTTTTTAAGAGAAGATACATGGAGACAAAAGTTACAAAATCAATTGATGAAATGGGCGGGTGTGGAAACTTTCCATCATTGGACTTATGAGCATTATCAGAAGTATTTTTTAGAAAAAGATTGGAATATCATTGAAAAGGCCTATATCCCTTCTAGATTTCCCATTGGATATCTGGTCTTGGAGAAACCGTCAGAAGAAAAATGTTGAAATCAAAATTGTTTTGATTGGAAAGAAATTGATATATAATAAAAAAGACCTTATTATCATCAAGAGAATAAGGTCTTTTTTTTATTTTTCCGATGCAATACAACCGGATTTTTTTAAGGCAATTTTTGCTAAAAGAGGTCCCATCAACTCATAAAAGAAAGTAGCCCCTAAAATAGTGGTACGAATCATCTTCCCATGGGAACCGGGAATGATCTTACTGGCAATTAAACTAAGTCCAATGGCAACTCCTGCTTGGGGAATTAAAGTGATTCCCAAATACTTTTGTACATTTTTGGAAAAACCAGTGGAACGGGTAGAGATATAGGCTCCCAACCATTTTCCCACAACACGGGCTAAAATGTAATAGATTCCCACGAATCCAACGGCACGAAGACTACTTAGATTAAGATCCGCTCCTGAAATAACGAAAAAAGAGACAAAAATGGGAGGGGTCACATAGTCGATTAATGTAATATAGCGCATTGGATTGGTCGTGTAATTACCTATTAAAAACCCACACACCATTAAAGTTAGCAAAGCGGAAACATCAAAGTGCAAAGCTAGAGCTGTGCCCAAGAAGATAACGGCAAGGATAAATGTCATCATCTCACTGTCATTGCGAATTCTCTTCATAAAAAATATTGCACAAAAACCTATGACGACTCCTATGACAATGGCTAGACCAATTTCCAAAAGGGGAATTAAAATCATCCCGGAAACATTTAAGGCATGCCCCGATATTAAAGAAATGGCAATAGTAGATGCAATACCAAAACTGACAATACATACGGCATCGTCTAAAGCTACCACGGGAATCAAAACATCCACCAGTTCTCCCTTTGCTTTATATTGACGAATCACCATAAGAGTAGCGGCAGGTGCTGTTGCACAGGCGATGCTACCCAAGGCTAAGGAAAAAGCCAATGATTCATGAAAGATAAAATAAGTACCAATGGAGACTAAAAAGAAAGCTCCCAATGCTTCGCAAAGGGTTATGATTAAAATGGCAGGACCGATTTTTTTTAAATTTTTAATTTTCATTTCATTGCCGATCGAAAATGCAATAAAACTCAAAGCCACATCATTGATAATATCCAAAGAATGTAGGGAATCGGCAGGAATTAAATTTAAAACGGAAGGTCCGATGACCAAACCGGCAATTAAATATCCCGTAACTTGGGGAAATTTAATTCTTGCCAAAAGTTTTGAAAAAATAAGACCTCCCAATAACATCAATGCAATATAATATAAACTGTGATTCAAGTATCATCAACCTCTATTTCGTTAATCCTTCAAAACTGTCCAAGGTAAAATTAAACATAATTCCTTGGTTTTCTCGTTCGATTCCACCAGTTACTTCCCGTACAATCTTTTTAACTTGATCCATTTTTTCATCATCTAAAATCAGAAATAGTGTTTTGTTATAAGGTCGTCCTTCATTTAAGATATGACGCAAATAACCATAGTTCATGCCACTGAGATTTTCAGCGGAAGCAACACCTAAACCTTGGCTTTCTAAAATCGTTCCACCGTGGATGGCATGTTCTTTAAATGCTTCCAATAAGGCATCAAAATGTTTTTCATGATTCAAAACGATAAATAAAACATTCATAAAATCCTCCTCCTGTAATGATTCATTGACCTTCCTTCAATTCTATTATACACTACCTAAAAAATGAAACAATCGTAAATAAATGGTGACGATCCGTATTGAGCTTTCTGTCAATTTATTCTTGACAGAAATAGGATTGAAGGGTATAGTTATTTCATAAACCTTTTGCTGAAGTAGCTCAATTGGTAGAGCAACTGAATCGTAATCAGTAGGTTGCGGGTTCAATTCCTGTCTTCAGCTCCAAAAAAACCCCATTAAATATGGGGTTTTTAAAGTTTACAAGAAGAAATCCTATTGAATTTTACCTTTCCATTTATGGAGTCCTCCTAAATTATATAGATGAGTATATCCTTGATGTTCCAATATTTTTAATGCCTGATTGCTTCGATTTCCACTACGGCAATACAAAATGATAGGGCGATCCTTGTCTTTGAGTTCTTTTTCGGCCCTTGTGGAAATTTGATCCAAAGGAATCAATTTGGCATTGGGAATATGTCCTTGAGCATATTCATCAGCTCTTCTCACATCGACGACAAGAGCTTTTTCATCTTGTATCAATTGTTCAGCTTCTTCGTAGGAGATGCTGTTTTTTTGCATAAGGCCTCCTTTAAAGATTATTAAAATGACAATGGCTAAAATGACTAAGAGTATTGGATGATTCATTTCATTACCTCCTTTTTTCTTTCATACCCAAGGAAAATATAAATTGTTCAAAAATGGAGAAAGAATATTTCTATTAAGATAGAAGCATATAAGCTATAAAAAATCTCGAGTACCTTTAAAAGGTACTCGAGATTTTTTATAGTCAAAGGAATACAATTTATTCTTGGATAATGGTTTCTCTTGTTTTGGCAGAACCGATAATTCCACCGAAAGAGGCGATGGCAGCTCCAACAACTAAACCGACAAATAACATAACCGATGCTCCGGACGCTTTATCTGTGACTTCATCGGCAGCTTCTCGTCCTTCTTCAATACCTTGTTCGATAGAAGTTTTCGTTTCTTCGATTTTGATTTTGGCATTTTCAAGTTGTCGGGAAGCTTCCGTTTGTGCTTGTTCAATTCCGGCAATGGCATTGTCTACTGCTTCATCCGCCTCAGCTTCTGTTAGATCTGTATTTTTCGCAACGGCATTTTTAACGGCGTCACGGTCTACATTTGCGGAAATATTATCGATCTTTTCCTGTAGGGAAGCTGTCAAATTATTGATAATTTCATCGGAATTTTCCGGATTTACGGCAAGGTCTTTAGCAGCTTGAGCTGTTTCACTCTTGGCTTCGTTTAACTGTGCTTCCAAGTATTCCGGTTGTAATTGCTCGATTTCTGTATCTCTTAAAATCTTTTGTGTTTCTTCATTAACTTGACTCTTGTCAATATCAATTTCATCACTTAAAGATTCCAAAGCATTGGTGGTTATATTGCCGATTCCACCAGCCACAGATCCGGTTGCATTTCCCACAGCTCCGGCGACAGAACTTGCAGCTCTACCGGCTGCTCCTAAGGCACTGAAAGTGGCCATCGTCAATAGTAAGAAGGATAGTACCAGAGATAGTGCCCAAGTTAAAAATCCGTGCAAAAGACCGGTTTTTCTAGCAGCCAATCCAGCAACGAAACCACCACAAAATAGAGCAATCAACAAAGTTATAATCGTACCGATACTCATACCCGCCATCACTCCGTGAAATGGAGTGGAAGATGTGGGATCCAAAGTACCTAATCCAATGGCGGATGTAATTAATGAGAACAGTAAAAAAACGGCAAAAAATGTGACGACACCGGCAATCACTGCTCCCCATGATAAATTAAATCCCGCTTCTAAATGTAAATGGCGGGACCAAAAATTATTTTTTTCTTGATTCATAATTTCCTACTTGTAAGCAATTAATTTGTCTGATAGTTAATGTATTCCCGTTTAGTACAGTTTTAAACGATTTTTAACAGATTGTAACTATTTCAAGATTTTAAATGAAATATGGAAAAAGTCGTTATGGGCACAAAAAGAAAGCAATTAATCATTTATTTTTGGAATTGGGACAATGAAACAGGTGTTGATAAAGTCTTTTAACATCAATGAGATCATTGGACAATACGAAGAAAAATGATATTTATCCCTTGAATTTATCATAAAATTTTAAGAAAGGGGATTGGAGGCATAAAAAAAGAGCCTTAAGGCTCTTTTTATTTATTTATTTTCATTTAAATAATTAATGGCATATTTGGCATAGACCATAGACGCTGCAGATAGTACATCATCATCCATATTGAAACGTTCATTGTGATGGGCATAGTCGGCACCTTTTTCCGGATTATTGGTTCCAACGAAGACGAATGCACCGGGTTTATCTTTCATGAAGTAGGCAAAATCTTCTCCACCGGTGGTCTTTTCCACATAGCTAAGAGCATCTTCACCTAATACTTCCACAATGGTACGCTGTCCCAATTCGGCAGCTTGTTCATCATTAATCGTTGCAGGCACTATATAATGGTAATCAAATTCATAAGTAGCACCGTATGCGGCACAGATATGTTCGATCATATTTCTCATATTTTCTTCAATTGTCTTTGCAATTTCAGGTGAAAAGTATCGAATCGTTCCTTCCAAATGGGCTTCTCCTGAAATAATATTGAAGCGTTGACCACTTTGCAAGGCTCCAATGGTTACTGCCAATTCATCCAAGGGATTATATTTTCTGGAAACCAAAGTTTGCAGATTCATAACTAAAGATGCAGCGACAACGGTAGCATCTACTGTCTGATGAGGCTGAGCACCATGGCCGGATTTTCCGTGAACTTTAATGGTAAACATATCGGCAGCTGCCATTCGAGGGCCCGGTTCACAATTGATCTTGCCGGTTTCCAATCCACTCCAGACATGGCCACCAAAAACAGCATCCGTCTTTTCGTACCAGTCGGAAAAGTTAATCATATATTGAGCACCACGACCGACTTCTTCCGCCGGTTGGAAAACAAAATAGACGGTTCCGTCAATTTGATCTTCCATTTCTTTCAAGATTTTAGCTGCTCCCAATAAAATTGCAATATGGCCATCATGACCGCAAGCATGCATTTTTCCCTCATTTTTAGATTTGAAATCAAAGTCATTTTTTTCAGTAACATTTAATGCATCAATATCGCCTCGAAGCATGATCCGTTTTCCATTGGGATTGGTACAAATCGTAGCAACGATTCCTGTATTCTTTTCCGGATTGATTTCATAGTCGATTCCCAATTTATCCAATTCCTTTGCAATTGCTTTGGTCGTTTCCACTTCTTCAAAGCTAAGTTCGGGATACTGATGAAAATATCTTCTTAACTGACGTACATATTCTTTATTATCTTCGATTATTTTTTTATAATCCATAAGATCCTCCTTCGTTTATGCTTATAGCATCGGTGCCATAATACCGGCAAGAATGACAGAAGCGATGGAAACTGTGACGAATCCTGCTACTAACATTTGTGGTAACATGGAGTCCAATACGACTTTTCTCTCTTCTTCATTTTCCCCAAGAGCATTGGAAACTTCTTGAGAAATAATATAGGTTCCCGGAAATCCGAATAGAGCAGAAATCCCGATGGCGGTGGCCATGTATTTGGACACATTTAATAATTTTCCAACGATAAATGAAAAGACTAAAATTCCAACGGTACCTAGTGCCAAAGTAGTTACGATAATCGGAAGTAGGGATCCGATCATTTCCGGTGTTGCTGTTGAGAGATTGGCAAAAATAACAGCCATCAATGCAGCAATCATAAATCCGAAACCATTGGCCTTGATCAAAATGGAACTGTCTAAAAAACCGATGGCATAAAATAAAATACCTAAGAGAAGTGCCAATACGTTTTTATCCAATAAATTAAAACCTACAGCCTCTTGGACCTTCGTAGAGATAACCACTGCCAACACTCCGATAATCATCGTCTTAGCAATTAAGAGGTTACTGCCTACGTATTTTTCAGAAAGAGGTCTGATTAATTTTTTCTTTTCTACTTTGTCTTCTGCAAGAGTTTCATGAAAATCCCCACCTTGTAAACGGTATTGTTCTAAAACACGTCGTCCCTCTTTTTTCAAGCAAATGGAAGCAATGGGATATCCGACAAAACCTTGGATTACGACTAATAATGTGGCAAGGACGGCTAGATCCTCACGACCAATGGTATTGGCAGCTTCACTCATTTGAATTCCGGCAATAATTCCACCGGCGATGGGGGGAGCCGCAATAACAGCAGCCTCACGTTCTACTAGGAATTGTCCCACACCCAATACGGTAATGGCAACACCAATTACTGCAGCAAAAGCAATAATTAAGGTTTTCCACTGGGCTTTAATTTGTTCCAAATCGATCATAGAACCCATATGAACAAGAAGTACGGGTATAATGACAGCTCCAATTTGGAATAAATTGGCCTGTTGAAACAAATCTGCCGGCACTCCAAACCAAAATCCGATTAAAAACAATACGGAACAAGTAAAGAGTGAGGAGACGATGGATTTTGTCTTGACACTGATGATATCACCAATGGCATAGACGACGAAAATAAAACATAATGAAATAATAGCGTTCATCATTTTCCTCCTTTTAAAATTTACATCTTTCATGATTTATCCAGAAAGATGTTTCATCAATAGTATAACTTTTGAAATTACAAGTCAACTTTCCAAAAGACTTTTCTGCCATAATTTTATGGAAAAACCAGATCACCTATAGAAATGATTTACGTTACGTAAAAAATATAAAATAGTATATTAAATAGAAGTCAATTGAGATCAAAGAACCATCGAATAAAGCCAATTATTCATTAAAAAAAGGAAAAGGTTGTCATTTTCTTTTCGTTTGCAACTATGGGACTTTGAAGTACAAAGGAGTTGTATAAATAAAATTCGTAGGAATGGATCTTTATCAGAATAAAGAAATAGAAGAATATAGAAGACAGAAAAAAGTTTACAAAGGGTAAAACTTTAGAAAAAATGGAAAAAAGCAAATATTTGGAATTTTTTTGGATAGAGATCGATTCTTTTGCAATAAGGAAAAAGGACTTAACGATTTTAAAGATGCTTCATGATATAATACAGAAAAAGGGGGATATAAATGAAAAATATATATAATTGGAATGACTTTTATCACGTAATGAATAAATATTTGCCCCATTGGGTGGGGGAATTGAGTGGACTGACAGAGGATTCTTTCCATTGTCGAGGTGCCTATGACCGACTGCCTTTAGAGGATGAAGAAGAAATTCGAAGCCAAGTTTTTTCCGAAACTCCAAATTCTGCAGAAGAAACTTTGCGATTTTTAATGAAGAAGGTATATATTCATCGATGGCGACCGAATCATCCCCATTATCTATCCTTTATTCCCGATGCGGTAACACCTTATTCCATTTTGGGGGATATTTTTAATGCCATTGAAAACCCCTATGGTGGAAGTGGAGAAATTTCTCCGGGGCCTGCTTTGATTGAAGAACAAACCTTGGATTTTTTAGGGAAATTATTAAATCTCGGGGACAAAAGAGGGGGCGTCTTTACCTCCGGTGGTTCCATGTCCAATCTATTGGCCATGGTAATTGCTAGAAATAAAAAATTAAAGGGGGATTTTTCCAAGGGACGAATTTATGCTTCCCATCAAGCCCATCTTTCTGTATCCAAGGGGGCTCACATTTTAGGCTTCCAGCCGAATCAAATCATATCGATAAAAACTGATGATCAATATCGAATGGATCCTGCGGATTTGCAAAAGAAGATTCAATTGGATCTAAAAGAAGATCGCATTCCTTTTTTGGTAATTGGAACAGCAGGCACTACCAATACAGGTGCTGTAGATCCTTTGGATTCTTTAGCTGACATTTGTGAAGAGTATCATCTGTGGTTTCATATTGATGGAGCCTATGGCGCTTCCATGATCTTGTCGGATCAAAAAGATCTGATTCAAGGGATTCATCGAGGTGATTCTATCACCTGGGACGGTCATAAATGGCTTTTTCAAACCTATGGTTGTGGGATCTTACTAGTAAAAAATCGAGAAAGCTTACTTGCTTCTTTTCATGCACAAGGAGAATATATTGAAGATTTGGATCAGGAAGATGAAATTCCAAATTCTTGGGATATGGGATTGGAAATGACTCGCCCCATTCGTGGAGTCAAGCTTTGGTTTACGCTTCAAACCTTGGGATTGGCAAGGATTCGTCAAGGTATTAATCGCTGTCTTTCAAATGGCGAAAAATTTGCCGAAAGGATTTCTCAAATAGACGATGTACGAATTATCACCGGTCCTCAAATGGGTATTGTCAACCTTCGGGTCGAGCCAAAGGAAGTGGAAGAAAAAAATTGGGATCAAGTTCAAAGCTATCTGTCAAAAAGGGGACTGGCCCTTAAAAATTTCGCCTATCTGACCACAAGCTTAAAGAAAGAAAGAGTCCTTCGTTTTTGCTTTCACCATCCCTTGATGAGTAACGAGAGTATGGAAGCATTGATTGACGAGTTAAAAGAGGGGATGATGGAAATAAAAAAAGATCCTCAAAGAATTTTTGAAGATCCAAAAGTAAGATCATTGATTCCTCCCACAGATTTTATACTGCGAGAAATTTAAAAATTATAATTCTTCTCTTCTCCAGTAAGAGAAACGGTCAATATGACGAGTTTGGAAGAACTCTTGATAATAATTCAACGCTTCTTCAAAGGAGAGATCCTCTTTACAATAATAAATTTCCGGCTTTAGATCGCAGGGAATTGCCTCAAGACGGTATTTCATACCGCCTTCATTTCGACCTAGGGCTTGTAGTACTTTGATCCCTTCTTCATTGAGAAGAGATTCTAAAGTCACAAAAAGGCCTTCCCCTTCATGGGCATTGGCCAATGCCTTTATAATATCTTCCCAAGAAGGATCGATGATTTCCTGATCATTGGTAATTAAATTCCAACGGGCATCGAGGGGATGGGTATGATTTTTAAACAAACGAAAAGTCATAGTTTTACTCCTGTTCTTTTACCCTTTAGTATAGCAGAAACAAGAAAATATGTACATTAAAAAAGGAAAGACTACTTTCCTTTTTTTGATCTTGGAAGTGCTATATTTTAAGGATAATGATCCGTTAAATTCTCTTTCTTTGAAAGGATAGAACTACAATCAGAAGGCCCATCAATCCGTAAAAAATAAGAGATTGTATAAAAGGAGCCCAGGCAATGGATTTTCCCAACCACAGTGAAGTAAAATCATCACCAATATAGGAAAAGGGAATCATCTTGGAAATAACTTGTATAAATTGAGGCATTTCTGAAGTACGGATCCCCATTCCTCCACTAAGGATCAATGTGGAAAAATACAAAGCCATAAGCACTCCATAGGTGGCATTGAATTTTCGGATGGCATTGCAAATTCCATGGGCAAAGAGTAAGGATAAAACACCGAGGATAAATATAAGAAGGACCACGATAGCACTTCCTACCAAAGTGGGAAGTCGATATCCCATAAAAAGATAGGTAAGACCAAAGTATAATATGAGAGCGATTATGCAGAAGATCATTTGAGCTATGATTTTACCTTGTAAAATTACATGTTTTGGGATTCCAAAAAGTTCCAATCTTAAGGGAATGTTTTTCTCCAATTCCAAAGAGTAGATGGCACCATGGCCCAATAAAAAGATGGAGAGAATGACAATCTGCACATTGGTCAACATCAATTTCAACTTGGCTTCGGGTAGGTATTTCAGAGGAATCTCCGAAAAGATGGAAAAACCTAAAAGTAAAGTCAGAGCAATGGGAAAGACGATTCCGAAAAAGGGAATATACCAATTGGCGGATAAAATCTTTAACTCGTAGACGATGTATTGTAACGATAATTTTCTATTCATTTCTACTTCCCTCCTTTGCCATAATGACTTCCACCAGAACTTCAAGATCCATTCGGCTTCGCACATATTCCAAGCGATGATCTTCTAAAATTTTCAAAACTTCGTGAACTTCATCTTCTGTGGGAGACAGGACTACTTTATCTTCGGCTGTATCCAATAATGAGAAGTCCTTGAAAAGTTTTTTATATTCTACTTTATTATTTAAAATAATCAAACTTTCACCACAATACTTTCGAAACAAAGCCTGAGTATCACCCCAAGCCAGGACTCTTCCTCGATCTAAGATAAGCAATTTATTGACAATATTTTCAATCTCTTTGTAATAATGAGTAATAAAGAAGAGGGTGGTGTCCCGCTCCTGATACCATTTAGACATTAGTTTTATCAGATCCATTCTGGTGGTAAAGTCCAATCCCGTGGTCACTTCATCAAAAAACACCAAAGGATTATCCTCGGCAAGGACCAGAATGAGAGTTAATTTTTGTCGTTCCCCTCCGGACATTTTAGAATATTTTTTATTTAAACAATGTCGAAAGTCAAAATAGTCAATCAGTTCCATTGCGAGAGGATGTTGTTCCAGTTTGGAATCCAAGATCAACTCCATAATCATTCGAATCGGTAGACAATCTTGATATTCATTAAACTGGAGATGGACGGAAATCTCTCGGGGATCAAATTCCAAATCAAAACGTCCTTCCGAAGGAATCAGCCCCAAGAGCGCTTTGACTAAGGTGGTCTTACCGGCTCCGTTGGAACCAATGACACCGATCCGATCATTTTTTTGAAAAGTAATAGGAGTATCGATGGTCAGGGCAGGTTTTCCCCTATAATTTACTTGTAAAAAATCAATTTGCATCAGAATTCCTCCTCAAAATGGCTGTCACATTTTCACCTTCATTTTTCAGCACCAGGTCATAACCTAATTTTTGTCCGTCATAATTGGCAAGATAAAGTCCCAGTCCATGGCCTTTTTCATCTTTGGAGACGAAGGGATCCATAATATTGGGAAGAAGCTCCTCGGGGATATGGGAATGAGTATTGGTAATTTGAATTTCATCTTCCCCAATTAAAATGTCAACTGTGCTTTTTGTACCGCCATGTTTAAAGGCGTTGGAAATTAAATTATCCAAAAGACGTTGAAATAGGTTGATATCACTGTACCAAATGGCATTTCCATGAATTTGGACAGGAATGTCATAGGTTTCTTGATATATGGAAAGGATGGGGTGAATCAGTTCTCTGACATCAATCTTTTGAAATTGGAGATTTTCTGAATAATCCAACAGTAAAATTTTTTCGATCATCTCTTCCATCGTTAGGAGTCTCTGTTTCAATTTTTTCAAATACATTTCATGATTTTTAAATTTTCCTACATTTTCAATCATTCCATCGACAAGGAGAAGACTTCCGGAAATCGGAGTACGTAACTGATGGGAGCCTGCACGAAGGAGTACTTGTCGCTTTATATTTTCTTCCTCCAACCGATCATACTGAAATTTCAAACGATGATAGAGCTCTGAAATGTCTCGACTGAGATCGCCAATTTCATCTTGACGGTCTATTATTAAATTATGGGACTCCAAGCTTTTCAAATCGTTTAACTGTCTTGTTTTTCGTGCTAATTGCTGGATTGGATTTGTAATTCTACTTGAAAAGATCATAGAAGAGAAGAAAAGGACAAGAAAGATAAATAGAATCGCCATGGGAAGGGATTGAAGGATCACCGGAATTATATCGGTAAAGTCGGCAATAATTGTAGGCAAATAGGTGATGTAATAGTCATCGCCTTTTTGAGTAATGCCCATATAGATCACATAATTGTCCCCCGTTTCCATGGTCATGCTGATGAGATAAGAATGATCTCCTGATAACGGCTCAACTTCCTGGGTCATCACAGCTTCCAAATCCTTTCGTTGAAAGCTTTTCCCTTCATAGTCCACTTGATTGGATAGATTTCCAAATAATTGCTCCAATTCTCTTAAATGGGTCTTCATTTCCACTTGATTTCCCAACATCCTTTGATCCATGTCGGAGTAAAAATTTTCGTAAAGAGTACGGAGCTTTGGATCTTTCAAGCGAAGTCGAATTTCTCCTTGGGCGTTTTGAATTTCGATGGTTTCCTTGTCCTTGGTAAATTTAAAAGCAGTTGTAGAAGGCCAATTGATAGGATTTATATTTTTAAAACTTCCCTCTTTTACAAATTGTTCATGGATATCCACCGCTTCTTTTTTCCACTTTTCGTTGACGGAATGCACATATAGGCCGGGGAGCAGAAATAGACTGTATGCTACAAAGGAAACCAAAATAATGCCTCCTAAGATGAAGCTGTAAATCAATATTCTTTTATTTAATTTCATAATCCCTCCATCGATAGCCTAAGCCCACTACAGTGAGAATCACATCTCTTCTTACTTTTTTTCGTAAATTTTTAATATGGGAATCAATCACCCGATCAGAACCGAAATAGTCCTCTCCGTAAATTCGACAGAGAAGTTCATTTCTAGTGAAGACCTTGTGAGGATTTTCATAAAAAGCTTCCAATAACAAGTATTCCGTTAAGGTAAGGGGTAATTTTTTGCCATCTTCATAAAAGGTATATCCTTCTTTGTCAATGGTAAGTCCCGGAAGTCTCTGCTGATGGGGACTTACTGTCCGTCTTAAAATGGTTTCAATTCGCTTTAACAGAAGTATGGCCGATATGGGTTTTATAATATAGTCATCGCAAGTCAAACTGAAAGATTCCAACTGCGTTTTCTCATCTCCTAAAGCGGATACCATAATAATACCGACGGATGCATTCTTTTTCCGAATTTGCTTTAATACTTCCATACCATCTACGTCCGGGACCATAATATCCAAAATGACCAAATGGTATTGATCCTTTTCAAAAGATTCCAAAGCTTCTTTGCCCGTGAGACAGTGGGTGACTTGGTAATTTGCAATTTTTAAATATTCACAAATCACTTCACTGATGGTTTCGTCATCTTCTAAATATAATATTTTATATGCCATACATTCACCAACTTTCACTATGATTTGTTCATCTATCTCTATTATAAATGAAGGAGATGGATTTTATGTGGAGATCCTATAGATTCTTTATATTTAATAAAGAGAAGGATCGATGAAAGGATGGTATCGAAAAGATAATCATAGAAATCCCTGGAATCTGAAAAGGACTGTCTTTATAGATTGGAATGGATGAATTCTTTCCCGACTTTAGAGCTTTTTCATTTAAAGGGAATCGACTCTTAAAAGACATCGTGATAGGGAAAAGATCGTCACAAAAAACTGGGATCGGAAGGACTTCTTGCTAAAATAAATACTTGAAAGGATTCGAAACTTTGGAACAAAAGAATGAAAAAAACGTTCACTAATTGGAGAGGGATACAAAGCAAGAGAGATTCTTATTGTTATAGATTTTTAAAAATTTATGCATATGTCTTGGCAGTATGATTTAAGGAGAAGAACAAAGATCCGTAATCAGGATAAAAATTAAGGATAGGGACAAATACTGGATTTATTTAACAGAAGTATTTCATATTTGTAAAATGCTTCCAAAGAATCAATGAAAGCAAAAAACACCAATCAAATCATTAGGGAGTACCGTAGATGAAATTGTTATAGAAGTTTATCAAAAGAATAAGTGTAAATTTAGGAATCGGAGCGTAAAACTCTTGATTCATATGGAAAGACAATAGTCAATGTCACAAAATTGAAATACTACAGAGGGATCAAAATAGAATAATTCAATGTAAAGAAGCATATTGGGATCTCTACAGGGATCTATCCGATCTGTAAACCTCGAGTTTTAAGATCATAAAACAATCAAGGGGAAAGTCTTATCAAAACTTAGTAATAATGATGGATACAATAAAAAAGGTTCAAAGAATTTTACTTCGATCGAAGGACAAATTCAATTTTTGCCTATGTAGATTTATGAAAGAATTCGAAGAGATTTCAAAAGATGTTTGAAAGAGAAAACCGTTTCGATCATTCATCGTCAAGTAACTTTTCCGATATCGAAAAACAAAACATGACTATCATTGGATGGATAAAGGCGATGCAGAATAAATTACAACAATACGCATATATAGGAGGATGAAGAGAATGTAAAGGAAGTAGTAAAATATCCACAATCTAAAATACCCCTAAACAAAAATCTGACGAACTTTCGTCCGTCAGATTGTTATTCAACCTTGTGGGTTTTTCCAAGGCAAGGTCTGTTTCTAATGGGATATAATTGTTTCTATGAATAGATTATTTTTAAAAGTTCTTCTTTTTTAGCCTGATCTTTTTTGTCCTCTTCCATGCGTTCTTTCATCTCTTCATCGATTTGTTTTTTTAACTCATCGGATAGAGACCGTTCCCCAAAGGGATAGACAGCTGTGTTTTCCTTTTCAATATGGGATCGCAACAAATTGGCATAGCCCATAGCATGTGCAATGATTTGAAGTTTATCTTTATCGTTGGGACTTTCTACATAGTGATTTAAAGCTTCTTCCAATTGCATATTGTGATATCTGCCCATTTGATGCTCCATCAGCATTCCATTTCGAATTAACTTATCCGCCAAAGGGCCAAGTTGCTCCAACATATACTTAAAAAGGATATCTTCTTCCTTTTTATGATGAGTAGCATCGGCAAATTCACGGATAAAGGAGATGGAAGCGCGAAAGAAATCCTCTCGCACTTCATTTCCATTCATCACTCGAATACATTCTTCTTCCAATATTTGGACGAAATTTTTAATTTCTTCATGTTCCTGTTCTAAAACGTCGATTGTAAACATATTTCACCTAATTTCATAGATTGGATGATCTTTTTCAATCCATTGGTATTTTGTATTTTTTAAAAGGCCCTTCATAAACTGAGATCGCAATTCCCAATAGAGGGAAATAGTGGATTCCTTCCAATACTGTCGATGAAGATCCGTAATCACTTGTAAAACAACTTCATCATCTTCCAGAACCAAAGGACGCAAAGCACCGTCACATGGCATGCCGTCCAAAAAATGTTGGGTCATGATGGTATATGCTTCTGCAGCATTCCCTGAAAAATCCAATTCTTCACCTACTTGGTATCCGGTTTGAAGTATTTTTTCCGATTGACCTTCTGTTATCAATTGTTGACAAACCAATGCCAATCGTCGTTCCGATCGAATGACACGCTCTTGCAACCATCCATGGATATTGGAAGGATCTATAATCTCCTCCAAGGATCCCTCTTCGATGGCACCTAAAGCGTCAAGTTCATTTTCCAATTCTTCCCTTTGCGACGTGAAGTGAAGAAGTTTATTTATCAATTGTTCCTGAAATTTGATCTTGTCAAACATCAAATAGTGGATATGCCCCAAAAATAAGCTCATTTATCGATTCAACTCTTTCTTTACCATTTCAAGATCCAATCCGTGAACCATACAAGCTTCTTCTAATGTTTCCATTTGAGAAGCAGGACAAGTCATACAGTGCATTCCTAAATTCATTAAGACAGTCATGGCATTAGGATCTTCCTGGATAATTTCCGCCAAAGTCTTATGGGCAATGTCATCGGATTCTGGTTCTTCATCGTTGCCGAAAAAAAGGTCAATATCTTCTTCCACCGTTTGAATTCCAGCAATGCCGAAGTTGTCAATCAATACTTTGGCAACATTGGGAGATAGGAAGGCGGGTAAAGTGGGTCCTAGATGAATATTTTTAACCCCAAGAGCTAATAATGCCAAGAGGACAATGACGGCCTTTTGTTCATACCAAGCAATATTAAAGATAATGGGAAGTTGATTGATATCCTCTAAACCGAAAACTTCTTGAAGTTTCATAGCAATCACTGCTAGGGAATAGGAGTCATTACATTGTCCCGCATCTAAAACTCTGGGAATTCCACCAATATCTCCTAAATTTAATTTATTATAACGGTACTTTGCACAACCGGCAGTTAAAATAACCGTATCTTCAGGCAATGCTTCAGCAAATTCCGTATAATAATCCCTCTTTCGTTGCCTTCCGTCACAACCGGCCATTACGACAAATTTCTTAATAGCACCGGTTTTAATAGCGTCTACGATTTGATCTGCTAGGGCCATCACTTGATGATGGGCAAATCCTCCTACAATTTCACCATGTTCAATTTCTTTTGGTGGTTCACATTGTTTTGCATGTTCAATAATTTCGGAAAAATCTTTAGACTCACCAATTTCTCCCGGTATATGTTTACAACCAGGATATCCCGCTGCCCCTGTGGTATATAGTTTGTCTTTATAACTGTCTTTAGGTGGAACGATACAGTTGGTAGTCATAAGAATCGGGCCATGGAAAGCTTCGAATTCTTCTTTTTGTTTCCACCAGGCATTACCGTAATTTCCTACAAAATGATCATATTTTTTAAAGGCGGGATAATAGTTGGCCGGAAGCATTTCGGAATGGGTATAGACGTCGACACCGGTTCCCTTGGTCTGTTCCAAAAGCATTTCCATATCCCTTAGATCGTGGCCGGAAATTAAAATTCCTGGATTTTTACCGACTCCGATATTGACAGAAGTCATTTCAGGATTTCCGTAGGCTTTGGTATTGGCTGTATCCAAAGTGGCCATTCCTTCCACACCGTATTTTCCCGTCTCAAGGACGAGGGCTACTAAATCGTCAACAGTAAGACTGTCATCCATTGTTTGCATCAAGGCTCTTTGGATAAAAGCATCTACTTCTTCGTTTTCTTCCAATAGAGCATTGGCATGTTTCGTATAGGCACTTAAACCCTTTAATCCGTATATGGTCAATTCACGCAAGCTTCGAACATCTTCGTCGGCAGTGGATAAAACGCCTACGAGTTGACATTTTTTATTCAGAGCATCCATATCCTTCGTATAATAAGTGGCAACTGATGACAAGTTCTCTGAATGATCTAATTTTGAAAGTAATTCTTTTTTTGTATCTAAAGTCAACAAAATACGTTGATCGATTGCATCTTCATCGAAATTGGCATTGGTAATCGTCGTAAAGAGATTATAAGTAACCAAGTGATTGACCTTAGGATCAATTTTCTTTCCTTCTTCTCGAAGTCGGGTGGTGACTTCCGAAAGCCCTTTTGTGACCCAAATAAGCAGGTCTTGTTTATTGGCAACTTCAGAAGTTTTTCCGCATACCCCGCGTACTGTACATCCTTTATTGCCGGCTGTTTCTTGACATTGGTAACAAAACATTTTATTTTCCATAATATACCTCCTATATTCCATCACACATCTATACTCATCATAGGAAATTTTAGAAGGCATTACCGTAACAATCGTTACATATCAAAAAATAAGTTTACATTATCGGGATAGGATATTCTTTAATTTTTCTCGACTGAAATAAATCGTAGATCCTTTCACTTCAATCAGGCGATCATTGCGCATATTACTCAATTCACGGGAAAGGGAAGGCCGAGCCACCCCAAGGTAATTTGCTAGATCCTGTCGATTCAAAGCCATATGAAAAACTTCTTTTCCTTCAGAATTTTGAAGAATATACTTTGCCAACTTTTCTCGAAGAGAGACGGAGTGGACCATTAACAATTTTTGATTGAGAAAATAGGATTTTCGAGATAAAATCAAAAGCATATTATTTAAAATTTTTTGTTGAACTTCATTATATTCCTTCCAAAACATCAAAGCAGATTTTGGAATTTTAAGAATTCTAGCCTTTTTTTGAACATAACAACTAAAGTCGTAACTGTCCCGATCAATGTAAAGGTAGACCTCTCCAAATACCGTTCCCTCTTCATGAAAGACATTGACGACCATTCGTTTCCCATTTTCGTCAATATTTTCCACCACAACGGCACCGGACTGGAGGATAAACAGATATTTTGGAATGTCCGATTGTAAAAATACAGCATCTCCTTCCTCCATTTCTTCAGTAAAAGCCTTGCTTTTTTCTAAAAAATCTTGGATTTCACCTGTCTCCAGACCTAAAAATAAGTCACTGATTTTTGCCATAATATCACCTGTTCTTAATATACACCAAATATCTTGACAATGGAAAGAGTCTTTGAAAATTTTATAAAAAATGATAATGAGAGGAAGAGAAAAGGATTTCGCAACGCAAAAGATTCATTATGATCTTTTAAGGAATTTGATATGAAAACAATTTCACAATATGGTATCCTATTAAACAGGAGGTATTTTATGAAAAAACTAAAGACAGCATTTCTTATTGTTTTATCCATTATAATTTTGCCCCTGTCGACAGTGGCGGAAATATATGGGCAAGAATCCACTGTAGTGAAAGGCTATGTTGTGGATAAGCCAAAAGAAAAAAGAGAAAAGACAGAGATTTCCAAATCTGACGAGGAGGCAGCACCCTATGCTTTGGAGGAAAGAGAAGCTTCAAAGATTTCCATAGAGAAAGCAAAAGAACGACCCTTGGAAGAAGAGGTCACGATTGAAGGAGAGATGACCGCCGTATCCAATAAGGGTCGATTTATTCAAGATAAGACCGATGGGATTATGTTATATTTCAAGCTCCCCAAGGGACAGCCCTTTCCTAGCTTGAATCTTGGAAAAAGTTATCAGATCACCGGTAAGACCGGAGTACACTATGGACAAAAACAAATAGTAATTGAAGATGTGGAGAATATTAAAGAGATCACAGTAAATTTTGATATTAAGCCGAAAGAAATCTCTCCATCGGAATTGATGAATTATCAGGATCAATTGGTGATCTTGAAAGACCTTGAGGTAGTGAAAAAGAAGACCGGTGACGGAAGGGTCTATACCTTAAAGGATGGTAATATAGAATTTGATCTTTATGATATGCGAAAAGATCCGAAACTTAATTTTGCTCCAGGTGCGACGATAGAATCAGTGACAGGGATTGCCAATTCGCACAATGAAAATCCGCAAATCAACATTCGTGGAAAGAACGATATTAAAGGGATTTCAGAACCGGAAACTCCCTTGGCTCTGGTATATAAAATCCATGAAATCCAAGGAAATACCTTTGAATCTCCAGTGAAGGGAAAATTTGTACAAACTTCAGGAATTATCACTTCTATTTCCAATGATAAAAGATACAATGACGGTTTTTATATTTCCACTCCCTTAAAGGAGAGAGACGGCGACAAGAGAACGTCGGAAGGACTTTATATCAAGACAAAGACGAAGAATTTAGATATTAAGGTAGGACAAAAAGTTCAAGTTCAAGGATATGTGGACGAAGTGGCCTTTGCCAGTTGGGATGACCAAATGTTGACCACCACTTTAAATATGACTCATCATAAAATTTTAGATGAGAAAATTCATGATGTAAGAGAATTGGCGGAAGTGATCCATCTTCATGAGATTCCAAAAACGGTACAAGGTAAGACCTTTACTCCTCGGACCATTGGCAATGTGGTTTTGGAACCGGAGTCTTATGCCATGGACTATTATGAGTCTCGGGAAAATATGTTGGTCCTTTTGGAAAATCCACTGGTTCTCAACGGAGAAGAGGAACATGGAGATATTGCCGTTCTTCCCGATCAAGGAGAAGGGTTTGAAGGAGTGCGGACGGCCAATGGAGGAGTAAAGTACTATTATGATCAACAAAATCCGGAAATTTTAACGATCAATGATCGGAGCTTGACTCATGGAAAAGAGTGGTTTGGAACTTTCAGTCCCCATCCGGGAGATATCTTTGATGGCGATATTATGGGTATTATGGGATACTCTTTCAGTTCACCGAAAATCTTTACCCATGGAGCAGAGCTGCCGAAACTGATTAAGGGAAATGCCCGTCGCAGCATTCCAAAATTTCAACGGGATGAGGACCATCTCTATCTAGCAGTATATAATGTAGAGAACTTCAATGGATTGGATCCCCGTGGACCGGAATTGGCTCAAGATATTGTAGAAAAATTATTGGTACCTGATATCATTGGATTGGTGGAAATTCAAGATAATGATGGGAAAGAAGATAAAGAAGGAATTACAGCAGCTGATATTACCTTGGAAAAATTAATTCAACCATTAAAGGAACTGGGTTATGAATACGATGCAGTTAATATTGATCCTCGACCGGGAAATCTGGATGGAGGTCAACCGGGTTCCAATATTCGACCGGTCTTTTTATACCGTAAAGATAAAATTAAAATAAAAGAGACCTTGGAAAGTCCCAATGATAAAAATACAGACTTTATCCAAAATGAACTTCTTTACAATCCCGGCGTATTGGGCATTGACAATGAAGCCTTTGATCGCTCTCGAAAAACCATTGTGGCGGAGTTTGAGGTAATTGACGGAAAATTTAAGGGAGAAGAATTGATTGTACTAAATAATCATCTGAATTCCAAGCGTGGAGATCCGCCAATCATTGGACCGATCCAACCGGTGGAACGAAATTCTGAAATTCAACGAAATGCTCAAGCAAGACATCTCAGAAATTTTGTCCAAAAAATTTATGCTCAAAGACCTAAAGCCAATATTGTTTTAATGGGTGATTTAAACGATTACGAATTTTCCAACACAGTTACAATTTTAGAACAGGGAGGATTGACAGATACGGTTAAACTTCTGCCGCCGGAAGAGCAGTACTCCTATGTCTATCAAGGACAATCTCAAATACTGGATCATATTTTAGTCTCTGACCATTTAGGAAAACTGATGAATGACAAAGATGTGGATATTTTAAATATCAACAGTGAGTTTCATAAAAAAGACGGTCGTGTTTCTGACCATGATCCGGTTTTAGTACGAATTCCACTATGGAATGAAATTTCTCAGCCACCGGTACAGCCGGATCAGCCAGATCAACCAGATCAGCCAGATCAGCCAGTGATACCACCTGCATCAGAGGATTCTTCTAATGGTTTCGACTGGAACAGTCTTCCACCGTCTGCAGAGCAAGCCTCGGAAGAAGAAGCTAAAGAAATAGAGCTCTTTAAATTGAAAAAAGTATCCGGATACATTTCAGGTTATCCCGACGGTAGTTTCCGACCGGATTTAAAGATCACTCGCGGAGAAGTTGCTTCCATGTTATCTCGACTGATTGAAACCGAAGTGAAGGGAAATAGAAGTTTTTCAGATATCCAGAGCAATCAATGGTATGCAGAAGATGTTAAACTTTTAGCCACTTTGGGATTGCTTCAAGGTTATGAAGACGGAAGTTTTCAACCAGAACGAGAAATTACAAGAGAAGAATTTACTTCTTTAATCACAAGACTATTACAGTGGAAACCTAGAGAAATGAAAGAATTCCACTTTAAGGACATTGATGATTCCTGGGCAAAACATGCTATTGAATGGCTTTATACTCAAGGAATTATTCAAGGGGACGGAGACGGTTATTTCCGACCGAAGGATAAGATTACACGGAGTGAAGTGGTAGTGATATTAAATAAAGTGGGGAAAATAGAAGATCAGAAAAAAGACATTCTTCCTCATGATGTTGTAGACCATTGGGCTGCCGAAGAAATTGCAAAAGCCTTACAATAATTTTTTCAATCGGAAATAAAAAAACCTCGGGTCTTTTAAAAGCCCGAGGTTTTTTATTTCTGTCATTCTCTGAAAGATAAAGAGTCAAAACTGAAACGACAATTAAAGCTGCATGTATTAGAATGGGGAATGGCTTTTTGACGATTTTTGATCAAGGGATAGAGCCCAATGGCATTAAGACTTAAGATAAGGTCTAAGAAACTTATGTTTTGCCCATTGAATGATTGGAAAAATAAAGGACTCCGTGATATAAGGAAATACTTTACCTTTTGATATTTAATATCCATCCTTCGATTGCAGGACATGAAGTATTTTTAAATTCCTTGTTAGCGGACCTTTTTCCTTTTATATTCAAGTTTTAAAGATTGTGGTATAATAAGTTCCAATTGAGGTGAATTATGGATATTATAAAAGTTATTATTTTAGGAATTATTGAAGGCTTAACAGAATTTTTACCGGTATCCAGTACCGGTCATTTGATATTGGCAGAACGGGTGCTCCATTTAAGATCGGCATCTTTTGCCAATGCTTTTGGCGTAATTATTCAGTTGGGAGCTATTCTCGCCGTTGTCTATCTCTATTTTTACGATCTCAATCCCATTGCTAAGGGAAAGATTAAAAGCGCAGGCCTCTTACATTATGATGAAATGAGCTTAAAAGAAAAATTTAAATACCGAGATTTGAAAACGATGCGAATTTGGGCCAAGATTATTGTAGGCTTTCTACCAGCCGCCGTTTTAGGATTTCTATTTGACGATATGATTGACGCATATCTTTTTAATGAGGTGACTGTTTCCATAGCTTTGATTTTCTATGGAATTATAATAATTATTATGGAATCCTGGCAAAAGGATAAGCAATTTCGCTATGAGACCATTGATGATATTACTCTAAAGACGGCAGTACTCATCGGTTTTTTCCAATGTCTTGCCATGGTGCCGGGTACTTCTCGATCTGCCGCAACGATTATCGGGGCAATGATTCTAGGCTGTTCTCGAATGGCAGCGGCTAAATTTTCTTTTTATTTGGCCATTCCCACGATGTTGGGGGCAACGACTTTGAAAATTCTAAAAATAGGATTTGGTTTTTCTCTCTATGAATGGTTTTTAATTCTCTTAGGAGGTATTGTATCCTATATTGTTGCTGTTATCGTCATTCGACGATTTTTAGATTATATTCGAAATCACAATTTTAAAGGTTTCGGCGTATATCGAATTCTATTAGGTGCCGTCGTTCTTGGAGTCACCTTTTTGAAATGAGGGAAATATGAAAGATTTTAAAGTGGGTATTGTTCAAATGTCTTCAAAGGGAGACAAAAATGATAATATTGCAAAAATGGAAGAGATGGTTCGCCATTGTAGTGAAGCAGGAGCTCAAATTGTGGTTTTACCGGAAATGTGGAACTGCCCCTATCAAAACTCTTATTTTACGACCTTTGCGGAAGAAGAATACGAAGACAGTTATCTTGCCATGAAAGAAACTGCCAGGAATAATAAAATATACCTGGTAGGGGGATCCATTCCTGTAAAAGGAGGAAAAAAGGTTTATAATCGTTCCTATGTCTTTCAACCGGATGGAAAAGAAATCTATCGATATTCAAAAGTGAATCTTTTTGATATTGAAAATTTTCAAGAATCGGATACCATTGCAGGAGGAAAAAGTATTGGCGTCTTTGAAACGGAGTTTGGCATTTTTGGATTGGCCATTTGTTATGATTTACGCTTTCCAGAAATTTTTAAAACCATGGTGGACTTTGGGGCAGAAGGATTTTTCGTTCCCTCCACCTTTACTTTAAAGACGGGGCGAGCACATTGGGATTTACTCTGTCGTGCTCGAGCAGTGGATACGGAATCTTATCTCATTACCTCTAGCATAGCCCGAGACGATAAATTATCGAAAAATGCTTATGGTCATTCCAATATTATTAGTCCCATGGGTGATATATTGGTGGACTTGGGGGTTGAAGAACAATTTATGACATTTGATATTAAAGGAGATTTCGTAGACGAAATGCGACGTAAATTTCCGTTGGAAGAGACGAGAAGAAAAAGAAGTTTCCCATAAAAAGATCGGATAGCTATCCGATCTTTTTCTATGGAATAATATAAGATTTTAAGAAATATTTATCAACTTGATTTTAAAGATAAATTCAAGCTTTTTAAATTGAATGGTGAAACCACTGATATGAATTCATACATGAATGAATTTTCATGCATAATAAGGAAATATCCTCCAGCGACAAAAGTTGATAATTACTATTTTTTTAGAATGTTAATATAGCAAATAATCTATGGATAAGAAGAAAATTATTGAGGAATAAAAATATGCAAAGAAAAAATTATATATTAAAAAGACTATAATCTAAGCTGACATGAGAAATAATTATAGTTTAATCAATAAGGAAATGAATTGAGAAAAAAATATTATTTAAAAAAACTAATTGATAACACTTTTCTTTTTCAAATATTATGATATAATATTTCTAGAAAACAAGATTAATTATCAGTATAGATAAGAAATCGGAAAGAGAAATTTTGTAAAAGATGAATCTTTCTGATGTTTTCATCAAAAGCTGGAGGTGTAAGATTTGAACTTGATGATGGTTCCACTTCATACTGAAGTAGAGATTATAAAAATTCGAGAAAAATTATCCGATCGCACCAATCAAGATCGCCATCTGGTCAATTTGGGATTTACGCCGGGGGCTGTAGTCACCGTAGTTAATGAAAACAATGGTAACTTAATTGTCAATATCAAAGATTCTCGAGTAGCAATCGGAAAAGATATTGCAAAAAAAATCATCGTAAACATCAAGTAATAAATATTGGGGGAGAAGATATGGCAGATGAAAAAATGACTTTGCGACAAGCGGAAGTAGGAAAGACCTATCGCGTCAAAAAGATTCGTGGTGAAGGTCCTTTGAAACGAAGAATCATGGATATGGGGATTACGAAAAATTCCGAAATGTACATACGAAAGGTGGCACCTCTTGGTGATCCGGTACAAATCCATATTCGGAATTATGAGTTGAGTATCCGTCGAGAAGATGCTGACGTGATCGAAATTGAAGAAGTACTGTGAAATAATAAAAGGGGAGTAATATGAGCATTCGAATTGCATTAGCAGGAAACCCCAACAGTGGAAAATCCACACTGTTTAACAATCTGACTGGTTCCAATCAATATGTGGGAAACTGGCCTGGGGTAACTGTTGAGAAAAAGACAGGAAAATATAAAAAAGATCCCGAAATTTTCTTTACGGATTTACCGGGAATTTATTCTTTATCACCTTATACATTGGAAGAGGTGGTTTCCAGAGATTATCTATTAAAAGAGCATCCTGACGTAATTATTGACGTTGTCGATGCTTCAAATATTGAGCGAAATTTATACCTTGCCACACAATTGTCGGAATTGGGAATTCCACTGGTGATTGCCTTAAACATGATGGATGTGGTAGAAAAAAATGGCGATACCATCAATACAAAAGAGCTGGAAAAGGCTCTAAATTGCAAAGTGGTTGAAATTTCGGCCTTAAAAAATCGAAATATCGATCAGTTGATAGAAGTTGCCAAAAAAGAAGCAAAACAACCCCATGAATCCATTGCCACTTTCTCACCAGAAATTGAAAAGTGGATTCAAGAGATCGAAAATGGCGTCAGTTCTATCAAAGAAGATCCGGCAAAACGTTGGATTGCCATTAAACTTTTTGAAAAAGACGATAAAATTGAACAACAGTATCCTTTAACGGGTGAAGAAAAAGATAAAGTTCTTAAAATTATATCGACAGCAGAAGAAAAATACGATGATGACGGAGAAGGTATTATTACCGACGAGCGTTATAGCTATGTTACCGATGTGACCAGAAAGACCGTAAAAAAAGGACGTGCCGGTTTGACAACTTCGGACAAAATCGACCGAGTGGTCACCAATCGTTGGTTGGCCTTGCCGATTTTTGTATTAATTATGGTAGGAGTCTATTGGCTGGCCGTTACAATTGTAGGAGGTCCCGTTACCGACTGGACAAATGATGTGTTCTTTGGAGAGATTATCGGAGGAGGGGTTGAAAACTTCCTCGTTTCCATGGGAACTGCAGAATGGCTGACTTCTCTTATCGTTGACGGTATTGTTGGTGGTGTGGGAGCAGTCCTGGGTTTCTTGCCGGTTATTGCCACATTATTTTTATTGATTTCTATTTTGGAAGATATCGGTTATATGTCAAGAATTGCTTTTATTTTAGATCGTATTTTTAGACGTTTCGGTTTATCGGGAAAATCTTTTATTCCGATATTAATAGGAACTGGTTGTTCTGTTCCCGGAATTATGGGAACTCGAACCATTGAAAATGACAATGACCGTCGCATGACTATTATGGTGGCTTCTTTTATGCCCTGTGGAGCTAAGACTGAAATCATTGCTCTATTTGCTGCCTTTTTAGGGGGAAGCTTCTGGTACGCACCTATTTGGTATTTCGGAGGAATTATTGCTGTTATTATTTCCGGTATTATTTTAAAGAAAACCGCCAGATTCCACGGGGATCCGGCTCCCTTCGTCATGGAACTTCCGGAATATCATGCTCCTAGTGCCTACAATGTCTTCAAGGCAACTTGGAACCGTTGTAAAGCCTTTGTTATAAAGGCCGGTACTATTATTCTCTTATGTACGGTAGTCATTTGGTTTTTACAAAATATTTCCGTCCATGGTGAATTTGTCGACTTTGATTCGGAAGCAACGGATACAATTCTTTCCTGGGTCGGTAAAAAACTTTCCTTCATTTTTGCACCATTGGGCTTTGGAGATTGGATGGCTACAGTAGCAACCATTCTCGGATTAATAGCCAAAGAAGTAGTGGTCGGAACTTATGGAGTCGTTGCGGGAATCGGAAGCGATGTGGCCCCTGGAGACGGATCTTTAAATCAATTTATCGCGTCCAACTTTACAGCTGTATCGGCAATGAGCTTTATGTTCTTTAACCAATTGACGATTCCATGTTTTGCTGCGGTTGGTGCTATACGAGAAGAGATGAATTCCAAGAGTTGGTTTTGGTTTGCTATCGGCTATCAAATGCTCTTTAGCTATACGATTGCTCTGATGATCTATCAATTCGGACGAGTTTTCGTATTGGGAGAAGCGTTTACGATTTGGACAGCCATTGCCACTGTCGTTCTAATCGTTTATCTCTATTTAATCTTTAGACCTAATAAGTATGCCAAGGTAACAAAAGAAAGAGTTTCCAATCAAATAGCTCATGAGAAATAAGGTGATAAAATGATTAATTGGATTATAGGAATAATTGTTGTCCTTGTTTTAGTGATGGCGGTGCGTCATGTAATGAAAAAAGGCACCTGTGACTGTGGTTGTAGTGACAATGTCGATTGTAAAAGTTGTCACATTCAAGACAACACTACAAAGATGAAATAAGAAAAACCTCAAGACTTTTAAGAAATTCAAAGTCTTGAGGTTTTTTCGTCAATGAAAGGGAAAATTTTTGGAAATACTCGTAGAATATTTGATAAAATATGGAAATATCCTTTCGAAAACTCTGACTATTTCGTATAATATTACTATTGAGGAGGAATACCATGATTCACCCTGATCGATTAGATGAAGTGGAAGAAATATTAAATGATATATACGATGAAATTCCTGCAAAGTATTTGAAAGGATTAAATGGAGGAATTTTAATATCTGAAGAGATCAAATACCATCCAAAAGCAAAGAGAAAGGACTTAATTGTTTTAGGTCAATATGAGCGGAGTATACTGGGTCGAAGTATTACTATTTTTTATGGTTCTTTTATGGAAATGTTCGGTTTTCTGACCCATGAAGAACTTCGGGAAAAGCTGAAAGAAACACTATTTCATGAACTCACCCATCATTTGGAATTTCTCGCCAATGAAAAGGATTTGGAATTGGAAGATTTGAGACAGCTGCAGGAATACAAGAAACGAGGTCACTATGAATAAAATTATCGGATATCTGTATAAGGGAGTTGGAAAAATAGTCGATGTTTTTTTAACTTTCTTAATTGCCATTGTCAATATTTTAGTGGAAGTATTTTCATCGATTAAACATGCCTTCGGACTGTTGATCTCTTTTAGTGGCTGTTTATTTCTCTTATTTTTCTTTAATCCCTTTTTGTGGGCGATGATCTTTAACCCCCCTTTAATGACCGTCATCGCTTTGGCAATCTTGGTACCCTTTATCGGAAAGATTGCCGTGTCCTACTTAAAATACGCCCATTATGTGACGACGGAATTTTTCTATGATCGGGCGGATCACTATCTCCTAGGTAAAAATTATGCCTTTGAAGATTTTTCCGAATATGGACGAAAATATCGGGTGAAGGAAGAGGAAAAAAGACGGAAGGAAGAAGAAGAGCGGCGAAAGAAACAGGAAGAAGAATGGAATCGTCGGTTTCAAAACTTTGGAGGGAGCACATTTACTTGGACCTTCGGGGATTTTGACGATTTCTTTGAACAGATGAATAATGGAAACTTCAATCAAGGCCAGTATCAACAGGGTAATTATGGGGGGTATCAACAGCAACAAAGCTACCAAAATATGGGCATGTCTTTTAAGCAACAGTATGAAGATGCTTGTGATATTCTAGGTGTAGCCTATGGGGCGGATAAATATGAAATTAAGTTGGCCTATCGGAAGAAGGCAAAACAATACCATCCCGATATTAATAAGGCGGACAATGCAAAGGAAATGTTTCAAAAAGTCAACAATGCCTATGAATTTTTAAACGATTCCAATATTGAAAGATATCAAAGAATGAGTCGGAATATGTAAAAAAGAAAGCAAGAGCTTTCTTTTTTTATGAATTTCAACAAATTTATTGAAGTGCAAAGGATGAAAATCTCAATGGGAAAAAGATCTATAAAAAATGGAGATCTCTTCAATGGAATATAAAAAGACAGTGTTTTAACACTGTCTTAAAATTTAGATCATATCAATTTTACGATTGAACTTGGGTCAAAGTCTCATCAATGATTGCTTTCCATTGATCGTAACTTTTAGCACCTTTGTAGGCATTTCCCACAACATTGCCTTGAGCATCTACAAAAAAAGTAGTGGGGACTGCTTGGAAATTGGAGAGATATTCTTCCAAACTGGGACTGACTAAAATATTCGTATAGGTGACATTACTGGACTTGACGATTTCCTCCGCTTCCTCCACATTGGTGGCGGCATTTACCGTCGTGTCGATGATCAAGCCTAAAATTTGAAATTCGCTTTCTTCATAGTCTTGATGCAACTTCGCCAGATCCGGCATTTCATGGATACATGGTGGACAAAAAGTTCCCCAAACATTGACCATCGTCAAAGCACTTTGAGAAAAATAATCCTCAGAGGCCAATTTTTCTCCTTCCAAAGTCATGGTGTTAAAAGAAAAGTCTTCAAAGCTCAATTCCGCCAAGCTGGGATCTTTAACTTCTTGGGTATTGGAAGTAGATTCTCCATTGTCGATATTTTCATTTTTTTTACCACAGCTGCTCAGAAGAAATAAGGAGGCTAAGGCAAAAACTAAAATAATTTTTTTCATTTGATTCTCCCTTCTTTATTTTTATTATACCCTAGAATTGAAATTTCTGTCTATTTGAAAGAAAAAGAATTGTTCCATCCGATATTTTATTATAATATAATAGTTGACTTTGTAAACTTGTTCGAGAACTCCAAGTATAAAAAACTAGTTCTCCAATGATATGGAGGTATACATGAAGAAAAAAATTATAATTGATACAGATCCCGGCATTGATGATGCCCTGGCCATCCTTCTTGCGGAAGCTATTAAAGAGTATGAAATATTAGGCATTACTTTGGTTTCGGGAAATGTCCATGCAGATCAAGGTTTGATCAATCTCTTTCGATTGTCTAAAGTTTTAGGAAAGAAATTTCCCATCTATAAGGCCACTACGAAACCCTTAGTTCGTCCCTTTGTGGATGCCAAGGAGACCCATGGAGAAGACGGCTTCGGTGAAACCTACCTGGACTATGAAGAGTACGAGTATCGAAAGGACGGGATCGACTTTATCATTGATACATTAAAAGAGACAAAGGAAGAAGTGACGATTTTTGCCTTGGGCCCTTTAACGAATATTGCCACTGCTTTGCAAAAAGATCCGAAAGCTTTTGAAAAGGCTCGCATCATCTCCATGGGTGGGGCTTTTAAATCCCATGGAAATTGCTCCCCGGTGGCGGAATACAATTACTGGGTGGATCCCCATGGAGCGGATTACTGCCTACAACATCTTCCACGGCCTTTGGAGATCGTTCCACTGGATATCACCAGAGAATTTTTACTGACTCCCAGCATGATTTCTTTTATGAAACGTATGGATCCCAACACAGGAGAATTGGTGGAAAAGCTGACGAATTTCTATATGGATTTTCATTGGGAATATGAGGAGAATATCGGATCTGTCATCAATGATCCGGTGACCATGTTGGTGGATCGTTGTCCGGAACTCTTTACTGCTTCTGCCTATTATTGTGAAGTGGATACGGAAGGGAAGGCAATGGGAATGTTGATTGTCGATGAATACCATTTTTATAAAAAGAAACCCAATGCTTTGATCTATGAGACCATTGATGCCAAGGAGGCTATGATTTCCTATTTAAAATTTATGTTCGGGGATCATCCGGCCATCGAACAAAAGAGGGGAAGTTATCTCTATGAGTTCCAATACTAAGAAGTTGACGATGGTGGCCATGGCAGTGGCCATGAACTTTGTCGGTGCCTGGGTCGCTCTTTTGTTGCGACTGCCCATTTATTTTGACTCGGTGGGCACGATTATGAGCGGAATCCTCTTCGGACTGAAATTTGGCGCATTGGCAGGACTGGTAACTTCTCTTATCAACGGAATCTTTGACTCCTATTCTCTTTATTTTATGCCGGTTCAAATCGTACTGGGAATATTAGCGGGCATCTTGCCGGGACTGATCCATTCCACTTGGAAGGGAAAGGTCTTGTGGACTATTGTTCTCTCATTGCCGGCATCCATTGTGGGAGCTTTTATCGTCACCTATCTCTTTGGGACGATGAGTTCTTCCGGTTCTTCCTATATCGTTCAATTCTTGCGAGGATTGGGCGTTGGAGATTTTGTCGCTGTTTTTGTCACTCAGGTATGTACCGATTATTTCGATAAGCTCTTGGCAGTATTGTTAATCGATAAAATTTTAAGACATAAAATATTTCAAGAATTATAAGAAAGCATGATTCTAAAAGAACCATGCTTTTTTATTGGAAAGATTTAATTTTTAGGAAGAGGAAGTTGGATATTAACTTGAAGACCACCTAAGGAACCATTGGAAAACTCAATTTTTCCCCGATGAATGGCAATAATTTGTTTGACGACTAAAAGTCCCAGACCGTGGATGCCGGTATCTTCCTTTCGGTAATTGCGATTGAGTCGAGCCAGGGTTTCAGAATCGACCCCCTTTCCACTATCCTCGATGGTGATGGAGATCAAATCTCCCATTCGTTCCAAGTAGATGGCAATCTTACAGGGATCATTGTGCAGGATACTGTTTCGCAGTATATTTTCAACAGCTCGTTCCATCAAATGACGATTTATCAGCAGATACATCGGTGTCGGTAATAAATTATAGAACTCAAAAGAATACTCGGGATTGCTGTCAGAAGCTTTGGCTATCAACTTTCGCATCAATCCCAAGATATTTTCCCTTTGAAAACTATCATAATAATTATTTTCTTCCAAAGCGATGGTAAAATTCAGATCCTGTATCATATTGTTAATACGGTTAATTTCCTCTTGAATTTTTTTCAAATGAAAATTTTCAGGGAGCTGAGAGGCTAAAGTCAAGGTACTCCACTGTATTTTTGAAAGAGGAGTTCTTATATCATGACTAATCCCTCGAAGCCATTGATGTCTTTGATCTTTGATTTGAGTCATATAACGGGAAGCTCGATTGATGGTTTGTTTGATTTCCACCAATTCAACATCTTCTTCAATATAATGCTCCTGGCCTTCTCCAATAGAGAAAATCCCTTGACGAATAGGGGAGAATTCTTGAAAGATCTTTTTTTTAGAATGGAGATAATATAACTGGATCAGAAAAATATCCAAGAGAATAATCAGCAGAAGACTCTTTATCGTATGGAAGAAGAAATCGGCATTGAAATAATTAATGGCCAACTTGTCGTAACTGCCAATGGGATAACCAGGACCAGAATTTTATTATCAACAATATAGGTAAAGACGGGATAATCTTCTAAATAGTATCGGATAAAACGAACCACATCTTTTAGTTGGTAATGGTCTTTAATTTCAGAAGGTGTCCTGTGCTTTTCAATCACATCTCCGTTTTCATTGAGAATGAAGGCCAAATATTCTGTTTGTCTAAGTAGTTGGATACCTTTCCTCGGAAAAAAGATGTTTTCTTTTGTGAGACAATGTATTTATAGACGGAGTAGGGAGGAGAATACTCTTGATGAGGTATCCTCCCGGATTTATAGTGGATTGTGCCTACAATGAGTCCGATAGTCAGTAAAAAAAGCAGTAAGAAGAAAATCAATACTTTTAAGATATTTTTACTCAAATATTTAAACATTTTTATCGACCTTTAATTTGTAACCCAGTCCTCGGGCGGTCAATAGAATTTGAGGATGAGTAGGATCCGGTTCTAATTTTTCCCGAATTCGATAGACATGGGTCATAAGTGTATTTTCATAACCAAAGTATTCGTTACCCTAAACTCTTTCCAAAATAGCTTCCACGGTAACAATGTGATTTTTATTTTCATAGAGATATTTTAAAATTTTAAACTCCGTTGCCGTCAATGGGATCTCATCTTTCTTTCGTTGGATAATCCCTTTGGAAAAATCAATAGACACATTTGAAAATGAAACGATTTCTTTCAATTCACAGGGGTAACTTCGTCGTAAGAGAGCAATAATTTTTAACAAAAGTTCATCAGGATCAAAGGGCTTGACCACATAGTCGTCCCCACCGCTTAGAATTCCTTCCTGTTATTCTTTCCATCCATCCAAGGCGGATAAAAAGATAATGGGAATGGAAGAGATTCGAGAGTTGATCAAATCCCTTCCTCAAGAGTAACCGATGACGATTTTAATTTCTTCTCATATATTGGATGAAATCGAAAAAATGGTTACTCATATTGGGGTGATTCATCAGGGGAAACTGCTCTTTGACGGAAGTTTAAAAACATTTAAAGAGCAACAACCACCTCATATTATTTTAAAAACGTCAGATGATTCAAAGGTCATGGATTTGTTACAACTTCCGGCGGAAAATTATAAAGGAAATGGGGTTTTCCTGGAGTCCGTAAGTGATCAAGAGATTGGTCGGAAAGCTCGATTTTTAATAGAACAAGGTGTGGAACTCTATCGAATAGAAGAGGAGAAAAAATCACTAGAAGAAGTCTTTATTTCCATGACCGGGAAGGGGGCACTCTAGAGATGAATATGATTTTCTTGGAACAAGAGAAGTACAGGAGAAAATAGATTTTTATCTTCTTTATGGCTTATTTTATTGCATCTCTGCTACCTTTGTTGGCTCAAGTTTTAAAGAGTAGCTTTCCCGATGAAGAGTATGCCTATTATCTTGCTTTGGACAATTACATTTTATTTAAGCTTTTAATCAGTCCCATTATAGTGGCTGCTTTGACCTCTCGGGTAGTGGAAATGGAAGATCAGGATGATATGTGGAAGGTCTTATTTTCCGTGGGAATATCCTATGGGAAAATTTTTTGGGGTAAGTTTATTCTTTTGTTTTTAAAATATCTTCTCTATCAAGTGTTGGAATGGGGAGCGATTCTGTTCCTATTTCATCAAAAAGGATCTTTGGAAGGACTGTCTTCATGGAGATTGATCTTTTGTTTTTTCTCCATTCTATCCATTCATTATATGTATATGGGATTTCACTACCTGATCGCTTTAAAATTTTCCAATCAACTGATCAATCTTTCTCTTTCCATTCTTGAAGGATTGGCAGGTATCATCGGGATTTTTTTGCCACAATGGCTATCAAAATTTCTGCCCTTTTCATGGATGGGATTTTTAATGAATGTTCATTACATTTCTGTAGGGGAAAGATTTATGAAGGAACTCCATTCTCTCCCCCTATTTCCCCTCTTAGGTTCCATCCTTTTAGGAAGCATCTTTTTGTGGATCGGTTATCAAAAACCGTTAAAGCGAGGTGAATAATATGAAGATCGTATCCTGTGAATTTTTAAAACTAAAAAAATCCGGAGTTTTTTTACCCCTCCTGGTCATTCCCCTTATATCCATTCTCTTTGGAGGGTTTAACTATTATAATAATATCGAAATTTTAACCAGAGAATGGTATTCTCTGTGGACTCAAATCTATTTCTTTTATGGGATATTCTTTTTTCCCGTTATTATCGGTGTTATTTGCAGCTATCTTTAGAATATGGAACATCAATGTCAATTAAAGCATCTCTTGACCATGCCCCAAAAATCGTTAACATTTATTGTATCGAAAGATCTTGTGGCCCTCTTCTTTGTTTTTTTAATTTAAGTGTATCTCATCGGCTTATACTATGTGATGGGACGATGGATCTTTCAATTTCAAAAGCCCTTCCCTTGGGAACTGGTAAGGATCATTATGGGGATCGTGCTTATCAGTGGAGAGATGATCGCCATTCAAAATTATCTCTCCTTAAAGATAAAATCCTTTGGGATACCGGTGGGCCTGGCTATTATTATAGCATTGGGTGGTTTTTTTCTCAGTGTTCAAAACATCTTTCGCCCTTTGGCCTATTTATATCCTAACGGTTTGTGGACTTTGGCTTTAAATCACGATCCTTTCATTTCCTTTCGCCTCGGTGAATATGGGGTGATGGCTTTGGCAGTTACGACACTAATTGGACTTTGTACTTTTTTAAGTGTAAAAGAACTAAAGAAAAAATAATCTAAAAAAGACGAAAGGCTTTCGGGCTTTTCGTCTTTTCATTATTGTATTTTCGGAGCGAAGGTTTTTAAAAAAATACCTACCACTTCATGAAAACGGGAAATATCGGTAATATAGGCAAAATCCGTTCCGTAAATTTTTTTCACTTTGGAAATATCTTCCGATTCCCCTGTAAAGACGCCAAAGAGATTGATATCTCGAAGGCGAGTGAATAGAACTTCTCGGGCACTGTCTAAAATAGCTGTATCATCGGTATAATCCTGTCCTTCCAAATTTCTGGAACCGACGATATTGAGATGGATTTCGTCATTGGGTTTTCCGTCGGAGAGAATGATTAAAATCCGTCGTTGATCTCGAGAGGATTCCATCAAGTGACGGATCAGCCGAATCGCCAGACCGTCCCGATTGGATCCAGAAGGGGTATATTTGAATATTTCCGTATTTTTAATTTGAGAATCGTTGTAATCTCGGTATTTTCGAAGGATAAGATAATTGTAAAAATTATTAAAGCCCCAAACTCGAGTCTTAATTTTTAAGCGGGTCAAAGCGGAAGCGATAATATAGCCTTCCGTAGCTATGTCCTTTTTTCGTTCTTCCTGAGAGGCAGAGGAGTCCAATAAGATGTCCACATAGAGATCCTTGGAGTCGAATTTTTGCACCTTTTCAAACACCCGTCGTTCCCCTAAGTAGATGTATTTCCACAGATCTTTTGGGACTATTTTTCCCGTATCGGAACGGAGGATTTCATCTTCATTGTCCTGAAGGAGGGAATTTTTAATAATTTCCATTAATTTTCGAATACCTCGTTCATAGAGCAGGAAGTTTTCGTTATAATAATTGATATTTTCTTCATAATTATCTTGAATTCGTTGTGAAAAATAGGAGTTTTTATCGGAAAATTCGCCAGAGGCAAAATAAAAATGAATCCCTTCATGGATGCCGGTGGCAAGCTCCCTCTCCAAGGCCATCACATGGTGACGGGGAATTTTTTCAATGCCATAGTGCTTTTTTGCAATTTGATAAATATCCTGATCGGGAAAGGTCACGGCTTTACTTTCTTCTTCCGGTAGCCGCTGTCCCTCCTCTTCTTGATATAATTCCGTAAACTCTGCAGAGCCGATGGTGTATTTTTCCAAATCTTCCTCTTCTAAAAAACGAGTGGTACTTTTCGCTTTCTTGGATAAAATTTCTCCAGGTTTTTTCTTAGCCTCTCGGTATCGGATTTTTTTATCGGGAGGTAAATATTCTTCCAAATGGAAATACTTATCGTAGAGAAATTGAAGAAATGTCAATACGCGGTAGCTATCTTTTTCGTCAAAGGCGAAAATATCGTCTAAGAGTTGTCGGGTGGTTTGACTGGCTCTTGGAATCTTTCCCTGTTCCAATTGGTAATAAGCTTGTTCAATTTCCAAAGACAAGGTAATTTTTCCATGTTTCAAAGTTTCTAAAAAAGTTTCAATATGTTTTTGTCTAAAATAACGGACGCCGGGACGTAGGCTTAATAAGTCCTCCTTGGTAAGAAAATCGAAAAGTACTCGAGCAATGGCTAAAAGCTCTTGACGATTATTGAGTTTTAACACATATTCTTGAAAAAAATCTTGAAACAATTCCATTTGGAAGCTTCGATGTAAAAAACCACGTAAAGCGGCGGTATATCGGTCAAGATTAGGAAATAAAATTTCATCCCATTGGGGAGAATAATCTTCCGCTACTGTCCAAGAAATATTATTTAATCGATTGGTATCAATCAAAAAGCTCACCCGGTTTCATATGGGAAGAAAAAAGGGTATGAACCACATCCATTACCATATCTTTTTCATAGGAATCAAAGGATTTGTCCGCCAATCCCATTTCCAAAGCATTGGTGATGGAAAGTCCTCGCTCCATCAAGTGGATGGCAGCTAAAAGTCCTCTTAAATCAATGGACTTAGATGAAATTTCGGAATTTAAGGATTTTTCTTCTAAATCCAAAAAGAGTTGAACGAAAAGAGGAATATATTCCTTTTTTAAAGGTGAATTTTCACGAATTACATGGGTGAGATCCTCTTTCGTAATCGTAGGCATATCAATTACTAAAAATCGGGATACCAAAGCTTCATTTAAATCTCTGGTACCGATATATCCATAGTTCATAGTTCCGATATAGCGAGTGGCTTCGTGAAGTTGGATTCGGTCATAGCCGGGGATATCGATGATTCGACGATAGTCCAAAGCGGAATGCACTACGGAGAGGGCTTCGTTTTTTGCCATATTGATCTCATCAAAGACGGCAAAGCCTCCCGTCGTGGCAGCTTCGTAGACTGGTCCCGGTTTTAGCTGGACTTCACCATCTTTAAAAGTATCCGATCCGATTAGGGAAGAAGGATCGGAATGGATATTGAGAGAAACTGTCCAAAGAGGTCGTTGAAAGAGATAGGCTAAATTTTCCGACAGGACATTTTTTCCCGTAGCCTTCGGACCGGAAAGCAAGATATGATTTCCCGTCAAGATACCGGCAATGGCTTTATTCCATGTTTCTTTTCCGTAATATCGGTATCTCGGGATAGGGATTCGATATTTTAAATCTTCATTTAATTTATAAAATGTAAGAAATTGATCCACCTCTTCTAATAAATGAGGATCGACTCCTTGTTGTAATAAAAATTCTTTCATTGGTTGTCATCCTTTCCATGTACTTCCATGTACTGTTTCTCTATTTTATACCGAAAGGAGAAAAATAGAAAGTTCTTTTGTTTTTTAGGATAAAATTCAGAGAAAGATAAAGGGATCTTTAAAAAATAAATAAAATAGGTGGAATTGGATATACGTATAGTAAGATAAGAATGTTGCAGGAATAATATAAAATATCTATTTCTTTTCACCTTTTTATATTATAATAAACTAAAGCATTATAGAGGTGATGGTATGAATTTAAAAAACTTACAATACTTTATACAGGTAATACGATCCAATTCCTTTACAAAAGCTAGTGAAGATCTCTTTGTGTCCCAATCGACAATCAGTAAAGCGGTAAAAAAACTGGAAGATGAACTAAATTGCCGTTTACTAAATCGTTCTGGCACTCAAATAAGCCTTACGAAGGAGGGTGAAGTGGTGCTAAAAAGAGGAGAAGAACTTCTCTTACTAATAGGAAGTCGAACAAGAGATATGGAAAAAGAGATCAGAAGAATCACCGGCCACTTAATCGTAGGTATCTCACCGATCATCGCCACCTCATATTTTGGTCCCATTGTGTATAATTTTAAACAGAACTATCCTGACACCCTTTTTCAAGTGATCGAAGCCGGAGGCAAAACGATTCAACGGATGGTGCAGGATGAAACGATTGACATCGGAATTTTAAGAGTTCCGGTGGAGGAAGAGGAAATTGAGTCCACCATTTTGGTGGCTTCAACTCCGGTGGTCATCTTACCGAAAGATCATCTTCTTGCAGAGAAAAGAGAGATTTCTCTATTGGATTTAAAAAATGAAAATTTCATTATTTTGGATGATAATTTTCAATTACATGATGAGATCATTGAAAAATGCCAGGAAGCAGGTTTTGATCCACATATTGTAGGAAAGAGTTATCAATGGGAGTATATTATCGAAAAAGTTCGAGATGAAAACTGTATCAGCATCTTACCCAAACCCATCTTAAAGCGATTTGATATAAAGGATATTGTCTATGTGGATATCAGTGACCCCAAATTTGATTGGAATGTGGGTATGGCCGTCCAAAGAGATAAGATCATCACCCGGGAGATGGAAGAATTTATGGAATATACAAAATATTCATTAAGTAAAAAATCCGAAGAATTGTAATGGTTAATACATTAAAATTTCAAATTCTAATCTTAAACTTTTTTATAAAAAGATAATAGTTATCGATGAATTATAAGGAGAAAAGAATGAATTTAAAAAATTTGGAATATTTTATAAAAGTGGTTCGAGCCAAATCCTTTACCAGAGCCAGTGAAGACCTTTATTTATCCCAATCCACATTGAGCAAAGCTGTTAAAAATTTGGAACAAGAGTTGGATACTCAATTATTAAAACGGGAACGAAATCAAATCTTTTTGACAGAAGACGGCAAATACATACTGGAAAAAGGAGAAGAGCTGCTCCTTTTAATCGAAAACCGTGTCAATGAAATGTATCATGAATTATATTCTAAAAGAGATCGGTTAATGGTTGGCATTCCATCGCTTATTACCGAAGCTTATTTTGAAACTTTGATTCATGATTTTCAACAACAATATCCGAAGATTCAATTTCATTTCGTAGAGGCCGGTGGAAATACTCTCCATAAAATGTTACGAGAAAACAGTTTGGATATTGCCATTCTAAAGTATCCCATTTCCGATGACTTGCTACGAATCGAAATATTAGAAGAGTCTCAAAATGCCATAGTAGTCAATCGAGAAAATCCCTTGGCAAAAAAAGATCAAGTATGTTTAAATGAATTGAAAGATGAGAAATTTATTTTATTAGATGATAAATATCAAATACACAATGAAATTATAACACGATGTCGCCAGGAAGGGTTTGAACCTTCTATATTGGCCCAAAGTTACCAATGGGATTTTATTTGTCAAATGATATCGAAACGGGGAGGTATTAGTATTCTTCCCTATCCCATCGTGAGGCGGATTCATTTTGACAATTTAAAAATATTGGAATTTCAAGATAACCCCCTTCCTTGGGGCATTTGTCTGGCAATGAGAAAAGATGCCAAACTCACGGAAGGAATGGAAAAATTTATGGAATATGCAAAGAAAACAGTATTGAGATATAAAGAAGAACCGGAGTAAATCGCCGGTTCTTTCTACTATGCCGTCATAATGAGGAATTGACTTTTTCACGATGTTTGCCGGAGAAAGTGACTATAATTGTCAAACTAAGAATAGAGGCGATATTGAATGCGATTGTTACCATCTTTTGTCATGCTCAGGGGAATCTAAAATGTAGTAGACAATGGTTTTAAATATAAGGACAAGGATCCAAAGATTCCTATAATCCTTTCGATTTTTGCAACGAAATTGATATGGAATGGAAAGGCAGCCGATGGAAAGGACTCCAAGTTTAAGTAGTCCACAATCTGAGGAGCTTCGGTGGAATCTGCAAATGCGTTCACAGAAGAGTTCAAAGCAAAATGATGAACAATGATATCTCTCAAATTTTCCAGTTTGAAAGGAATTTTTAAAATATTAGGGATGGGAAGAGTCTTTCGTTTTCCATGGGAATAATATCGATAACTTACTATGAGAAATGCGTATTTTATCCAAGTAGGGGTAAGAAAATGATAGGACTTTTAAGGAGATAAGAAGCTAAATTACGATAATTTTTTTACAGGAGTCGATAAGTTGTCATTGTATAATCATAATAGGTGGTAAAATGAAAAGAGAAAAAAAGAAAAGTTTTCCGAAAAAAATAAAGAAAGCTAAAAAAGCATTTTATGATCGTTCGCTGAAAAGTGAAACTTGGTACCAAAGACTGTATAACAAAGTCTTTTGGAGTCAAGACGTGTTTGAAAATTATGACCGAAAATTATTGTCAAAAATTCCCAATGATTTTAAAGGGAAGATATTGGATGTACCTTGTGGTTCCGGAGACTTTACCTATCAAAAATTTAGTCAATTGAAAAATGCAGAAATCCACTGTCTGGATTATTCAGAACATATGTTAAACCTTTATCGGGAAAAGGTAAAAGATAGGGATCATAATATCCAATTTGAGCAAGGAGACGTTACGGAACTTCCCTATGGGCGTGAAAGCTTTGATATGATCTTTTCCTTAAACGGAATTCATGCTTTTCCCAATAAGGAAAGAGCCCTTTCTGAAATACGACGGGTACTGAAGGTGGATGGGATCTTCTTAGGATGCACCTATATCAAGGGAGAACATAATCGGGCGGATTTTTTTATTCGACGAGTTTATAAAGACTATGGTCTTTTTATACAACCCCTATATAATCGACAGCAACTCCTTCAAATTTTAAAGAGAGATTATATCGTATTACGCTATGAAATCCACAATTCCTTTGCTTATTTTAAAGTGAAAAAGATCACTCAGTAATAGATAAGAGTTGAAATAATCTGTCAATATGATATAATTTTAAGTAATTTCATAAGACGTTTACAGGAAATAGTAAATATATTAAAGGTTATCAGCGAACAGATGGTTGGTGAGAATCTGTACTTTTAAATATTGAATCCACTCCTCAGTCTTTAGTATAAAGTGAACCGATTGGTTAATTAGGGTGGCAACGCGGGCTTTCTCGTCCCTTGGGAGGAGAAGGCTCTTTTTTTATGAAAAATATTAAAATTTGGGAGGAAACATGTTAGATATTAAATTTGTCCGACAAAATCCGGAAATAGTGAAAGAAAATATAAGAAAAAAATACCAGGAAGATAAACTTCCTCTAGTTGATGAAGTCATTGAAATTGACGAAAAATTTAGAGCTTCCAAAACCAAGGGTGATGAGCTGAGGGCCCAGCGAAATGCAATTTCCAAAGAAATCGGCGGCTATATGCAAAAGAAGGAGTTTGAGAAAGCGGAAGAGACGAAACAAAAGGTTGCAACAATCAACGAAGAATTAGAACAGTTGGAGGAAGACGAAAGAAAGTTGCAAGAAGAACTTCGTCAAAAGATGATGGTTATTCCTCAAATAATGGACGACACCGTTCCCTTGGGAAAAGATGACAGTGAAAATGTGGAATTGGAAAAATTTGGGGAACCGGTAGTTCCTGACTATGAGATTCCTTACCATATTGATATTATGGAAGCTTTTGACGGCATTGATTTAGATGCTGCAAGAAAAACTTCCGGAAACGGTTTTTACTATCTGAAAGGTGATATTGCCAGACTCCACTCTGCCATTTTGACCTATGCTCGAGACTTTATGATTGATCGAGGATTTACCTACTATATTCCACCCTTTATGATTCGTTCCAATGTAGTTACCGGAGTTATGAGTTTTGCAGAGATGGAAAATATGATGTATAAAATTGAAGGAGAAGATCTGTACCTGATTGGAACCAGTGAACATTCCATGATCGGTAAATTTATAGATACGATTAATCCGGAAGAAGATATGCCATTGACTTTGACTTCTTATTCCCCTTGTTTCCGTAAAGAAGTGGGTGCCCATGGTATTGAAGAGCGAGGCGTTTATCGAATTCACCAATTTGAAAAGCAGGAGATGGTAGTCATCTGTAAACCGGAAGACTCCCCCTATTGGTATGATCAATTATGGAAAAATGCTGTGGACTTCTTCCGCTCCTTGGAAATTCCCGTACGTACTTTAGAATGTTGCTCTGGGGATTTGGCGGATTTAAAAGTAAAATCTTTGGATGTGGAAGCATGGTCGCCACGTCAGAAAAAATATTTTGAAGTGGGATCTTGTTCCAATTTAGGCGATGCTCAAGCGAGACGTTTAAATATTCGTCTTCGTGGAAAAGATGGAAATTATTTAGCCCATACCCTGAACAATACTGTTGTGGCTCCACCAAGAATGTTAATTGCCTATTTGGAAAATTTATTACAAGAAGATGGTAGCTTAAAAATTCCTGCTCCCCTACAAGCTTATATGGGAGGCAAAGAAAAATTGGAACCTAAGAAAAAATAGTTTAAAAAGTGTTACAGTTCGCTGTAGCACTTTTATCCCCATAGATGGTTATGAAATTGAAACCGTAAATATTTAAGAATTGAAACTTATCGATCTTTTTGTGAGAAAATGACCTTTATTTTGGATTTTAAGAAAGATAAGCCCTTGAATTCTTCCATTGTTTTAAAATTTTATTCTTGTGAAAAGAGAGGAAAAGAAATAATTTATATTTGAATCTATACTTTTTTTCCGATCGGAAAGATGTATTGATCTTGAAAAATTATTTTTTCAATCGATAAGATGATCTCCTCGTTTCAAGAAAATATTTTACAAAACATAAATTGAAATTCGAATGAATTCATGGTATAGTTATTTATTATCGGGGAGTAGCTATTATCTTCAGTCGTCAATACGGCATAGTCCCGGCTGAAGACCTGTCCATAGGAAGCAAGACCGGTGCTTTAATAGGCACCGGCTTTTTTTATGCATTGGAAAAAATTAAAAGAGGTGGAATATGAGTTGGTATAATTTGACGCCAAAGGAAGCTTTGGCTCAGCTGGAAACAAAAGAAACCGGCTTACAAGTAGAAGAATCAAAAAAACGCATTGAAAAATACGGTATCAATGCCCTGGAAAAAGAAGAAAAGAAACCATTTATCGACAAATTGAAGGATCAATTTTTGGATCCGATGATTTTGATTTTAATAGGTGCTTCCATTGTATCCTACTATGTGGGGGAGCGATTGGATGCCTCGATTATTATCGCCATCGTCATCGTCAATGCAGCATTATCTCTTTATCAGGAGGGGAAAGCGGAAGAAGCCATTGCCGCCCTTCAAAAAATGAGTTCTCCCAAGGCTAAGGTTTTTCGTGATGGAGAGATTGAAGCAATTGATTCGGAACAATTGGTCCCGGGAGATATTGTGGCATTGGAAACCGGAGATATTGTCCCAGCGGATTTGCGTTTAATTTCTTCTAGCAATTTGAAAGTGGATGAATCTTCCTTAACGGGAGAATCTGTCGCTGTAGAGAAAAATGCTCAAATAACCTATGAGGAAAAAAGAGAAATTGGAGATCGGGAAAATTTGGCCTATTCATCGACAATTGTCACCTATGGTCGAGGACAGGGAGTGGTGATTGAAACCGGAAAGGGAACGGAAATCGGCAAAATTGCCACTTCGATTGCAACAGTGGATCGAGAACAAACTCCTCTCCAACGGAAATTGGCAGGACTTTCCAAAACCTTGGGGATTTTAGTTCTGGTGATCTGTGGTGTAGTATTGGTAGTGGGCTTGCTCCATAATCATGAATTATTGGAAATGTTTATGACCTCCATTTCTTTGGCAGTAGCTGCAGTACCGGAAGGACTTCCTGCCATTGTAACCATCGTCTTGTCCCTAGGAATGGGAAAGATGGCTCAACGAAATGCCATTGTTAAAAAACTATTGGCGGTGGAAACATTGGGCACCACCACGGTAATCTGTTCCGATAAGACTGGAACTTTAACTCAAAATGAAATGACGGTAGTCAAGGGTTATGTAGATGGATCAATTATAGATATTACCGGTACCGGATACTTGCCTCAAGGAGTTTTAAAAATAAAAGATCGGGAAATTCAACGAGATGAAATTACGGATTTGGAACTTTTAGGAAGGATTGCCGCATTGACCAATGATGCCGATTTACGCATTGAAAAAGAGACGGCTACGATTACCGGAGACCCAACAGAAGGAGCTCTATTGACTTTTGCCGAAAAAATGAAGCTTTCCGTATCGAAACTCAATGAGGATTTTCCCCGCATTGCAGAAATTCCCTTTGACTCGGAACGAAAAATGATGACTACCTTTCATCAGGGCAACAAAGAGGTGCTCTCCTTTACGAAAGGTGCTCCAGATGTGATCCTATCGAAATGCAATCGTATTTTAATCGACGGTAAAATAGAAGAATTGACCCCAGAAATTTTTGATGAAATCATGAAAGTCAACACTTCTTTTGCTAGAAGTGCTCTGCGTGTCCTTTCCTTTGCCTATCGCTCCCTGGATCAATTGCCGGAAGAAAGGACATCACAAACCATTGAAAAAGATATGATCTTTGTAGGCTTGACGGGAATGATCGATCCGGCACGTCCAGAGGCGAAAGTGGCTATTGAAGAATGTAAAAGTGCAGGTATTATTCCCATTATGATCACCGGAGACTATTTTGAAACGGCCCTTGCCATTGCCAAGGAATTAGGAATTGCCACCGATGATAATCAAGCGATAATGGGTCGTGAGCTCAATGATATGACGGATGAAGAAATTCGGGAAATCGTCAAGGAAAAGCGAGTATTTACCCGAGTTTCACCGGAAAACAAGGTTCAAATTGTACGAGCATTAAAAGAAAATGGCCATATTGCAGCTATGACAGGTGACGGTGTCAATGACGCTCCGGCGATTAAGAGAGCGGACATTGGAATTGCCATGGGAATTACAGGTACTGATGTAGCTAAAAATACAGCGGAAGTCATTTTAACCGATGACAATTTTGCCACCATTGTCCATGCAGTGGAAGAGGGACGAATAATCTATTCTAATATTAAAAAATTCGTCACCTATCTTCTCTCTTGTAATCTGGGAGAAGTTTTGATCGTTCTCCTTGCTATTATAATGGATCTACCGGTTCCCTTGATTCCCATCCATCTATTATGGCTCAACTTGGTAACGGACTCCTTTCCGGCATTGGCCTTAGGAGTTGAACCGGGTGAAAAGGGGATTATGAACCAACCGCCTCGCCATCCAGATGAACCGATTTTGGATAAGGAAATTAAAATTACTGTCATCATTCAATCTCTCGCTATTACAATAGGTACATTAGGGGCCTATCTTATAGGAATCAAATGGTATGGAGAAACAGGTCATGGTCTTTCCATGGCTCGATCCATGGCCTTTACCACCTTGATTATAGCAGAGCTATTGCGATCTTATTCTTCAAGAAGTATCGATCGAACCCTCTTTGACATTGGCTTCTTTACAAATAAAAAACTAGTATTGGCCACTTTATTTTCCTTCGGTTTGATGCTACTGGTTCTCTATGTACCATTCTTAAACCAAGCCTTCCAATTGGTGGACTTGGATATGAAAGAATGGACGGTCGTTTTGGTGGGAGCTTTTATCCCTCTTGTGATCGGTGAGATTCAAAAGAAAATTCGTTTTAAAATCAATCACCAAAACGAAGTATAAAAATAGTATAATAAAGGAAGAATCGTTCGATTCTTCCTTTTTCTATGTTGAGGTGATAAAAATGTGGATCATCTTTATAGTTTTGACCATATTAGTATCTTTAGGACCTTCCGGAATTTTACGCATATTATCCATTCCAAGGCAATCACTGGCTATGGAAGTTTTCATATATCTATTGCTTTATGTATTAGTTTTTCTATTTACCCTTTGGGTGTTAAGAAGAAGGTGAAGATTTGGTAAAAGAAATTGTTGAAAGGGAGGATTATAATGGTAAATTGTCGAAGAAAAGTTTGGATTATCCTTTTATTGCTGCTACTCATTATTGGAAGGGGAAGGATTCTGGCAAAGGAAGAAATGACTGCAGAACTGATGACGATTGAAGAATTAAAACAACAGGAAGAATATACAGTGGCACGATTAAGGGGTTGGATTACGGCAAAAGCTTCAGATGTCTTTATGGAAGATAGTACCGGTGGAATTGAGTTATTGTTTACGAATTTTAAAAATCGACGGTATCTGGTGGGCTCCCAAGTAGAAGTACAGGGCAAATTAAGATGGAAACCTAAGAATAATGTGGGTTATTTGTCCATTGACGGGGAAGAAAATTTTAAAACATTAGGGAAGAGAATATCGGTGTCACCAATGAAAATTGATCCGTCAGAAATTGAAAAGGAACTGGGTCGTTTCGTCTCCATTCAAAATATCAAAATTTTGGAAGAAGGTACAGAAATTCGGAAATTAGCTCAATCCGGGGATGTTAAATTTTACATATATGATATGAGAAAAAATGGAAAACTTCCCTTGGAAGTAGGAGATCATATTGATGAAATACAAGGAATTGCCTCAGATCGAGGAAATTTTCCACATCTGTGTATCCGTGTCTTAAAAGATATCGGTAAAATTACAAAGCCACAGTCTCCAATAGAACCGGATGAACCAGAAGAAAAACCCATTGATCC